>NZ_JAFCMK010000007.1:0-470215 GCF_018129565.1 Bradyrhizobium sp. AUGA SZCCT0105
GCTGCTCACGGTCCTCAATGCCATGATGCGAGACCGGAAGCCGTACCTGCAGACCAAACCAACATAACAGTTGCCGGCTTTCGCCGGGACGACGGATTCATTGCACCATATCGTCCATCATGAGCGCGATCCTGATGCGGTTTGTTGCGGTTGGGTTGGAGATGCCTTGGGCTGCTGCTGGCGCAACTCGTGCCGCGACAGCTTGCCGACCGGGGTGCGCGGCAGTTCGTCGACGAACTCGACGGCGGCCGGCAGTTCGTGCTTGCCGACCTTGCCGGTGAGGAACGCGCGCAGCTCGTCGATCGAGAACACTTTCTCGCCGTCGCGCAGCTTGATGAAGGCCTTTGCCGCCTCGCCGCGATAGTCGTCAGGGATACCGATCACGATCACTTCCTGCACGGCAGGATGCGTATAGATCGCCTGCTCGATCATCTGCGGATAGACGTTGAAGCCGCCGGAGATGATCATGTCCTTCTTGCGGTCGACCAGATAGAAATAGCCGTCGGCATCCACGTAGCCGATGTCGCCGGTCAGGAAGCGGTCGCCGACGAAGGCCTCGGCGGTCTCCGCCGGCCTGTTCCAGTAGCCTTTGGTCACGTTCGGGCCGCGGATGCGGATTTCGCCGACCTCGCCGACCGGCATCAGCTTGGTGGGATCCTCCAGCGACACCACGTCCATCTCGATGCCGGGCAGCATCAGCCCGATCGAGCCCGGCTTCTCCGGCCCCTCCTTGGGATGGCCGGTGCCGGGCGAGCAGGTCTCGGTCATGCCCCAGCCGCTCTTCAGCTTCATGCCGACGCGGCGCTCGAAGATCTTTGCGACCTCCACCGGCAACGGCGCGCCGCCGGAGCCGGCGACCACCAGCGAGGACAGATCGCGCTTGTCGAGGTCCGGCAGCGAGGCGATCGCGATCCACATCGTCGGTACGCCGGGAAACACCGTCGCGCGCTTGACCTCGATGTCGCGCATCACGGCTTCGACGTCGAAGCGCTGATGCAGCGAGATCAGATGGCCGCGCCGGATTACCGACAGCAGCACGACGGTCAGCGCGTAGATATGAAACAGCGGCAGCACGCAGATGACGCGCTCGATCGCATTGCGTTCGAGCCGCCCTGGCTTGCCCCAGACATCATAGATCGACACGGCCGCGGTGAGATTGCCGTGGCTGAGCATCGCACCCTTGGGCAGGCCCGTGGTGCCGCCGGTATATTGCAGCAGCGCGACGTCCTCGACGTCGACGGCGGGCCATTGCGACGGCTTGACTGCGCCGTCGATGAACTGCCGGTGCGTGATGATCGCGGGATTATCGGGCAACGCGGTCTGCGGCGTACCAACCTTGCCCCAATTGTCATCCTCGCAGACGATCAGACGGTCGAGCAGACCCTTGGCGAGAAATTTCAGCGCGGTCGGCAACAGCGCCGACAGGTTGCTGGTGACCAGCACCCGTGCGCCTGAATCGGAGAGCTTGTGCGACAGTGCGATCTCGCCGTCGAGCGGCGACAGATGCACGACGCGTGCTCCGGCCTTCAGCGCGCCGAAGAAGTTGATCGGATGGTCGGGCGAGTTGCCGAGAAACAGCGCGACCGAGGTGCCTTTGCCGTAACCGGCGCGCATGAAGGCGGCCGCTGCGGTCTCGACCAGCGCCTCGAGTTCGCCGTAGCTGATCTGCTGGTCGCGGAATTCGAGCACCGGACGCGCGCCGAACTCGGCGGCGGCATTCGAGAGCAGGTCCGGCAGCGTGCCGCGCGTGATCTCGTCGCTCCACTGCACGCCCTTGGGATAATATTGTTC
Source organism: Bradyrhizobium sp. AUGA SZCCT0105 (assembly GCF_018129565.1). Taxonomy (NCBI): domain Bacteria; kingdom Pseudomonadati; phylum Pseudomonadota; class Alphaproteobacteria; order Hyphomicrobiales; family Nitrobacteraceae; genus Bradyrhizobium; species Bradyrhizobium sp. AUGA SZCCT0105. The sequence continues at coordinate 1,792 of NZ_JAFCMK010000007.1, forward strand.
GCCGGGATAGGTCATGGATGCCTTCGCAGGGACTCTATGAAGTCGTCATTCCGGGATGGCCCGAAGGGCCAGGCCCGGAATCCATCAATCCACACGCGCCGAGGCGCGACGGGTTCCGGGGTCATCGCTTTCGCGATGCCCGGAACGACATGTGATCAGGCCTTCGGCCGATCACGCCGCCTTCGACGCGGCGGCGAGCGAGGCGAAGGTCTTGCCTTCGTCGGCGAGCTTCTTGAGCAGCGGCGCCGGTTCGAGCGAGGGATCGTTGGTCTCCTTGGCATAGAAGGCCAGGCGATCGGCGATGTGCTTGAGGCCCACGGTGTCGGCCCAGAACATCGGGCCGCCGCGATAGATCGGCCAGCCATAGCCATAGAGCCAGACCACGTCGATGTCAGACGGACGCGCCGCGATGCCCTCGGCGAGGATCTTCGCGCCTTCGTTGATCATCGGGTACATCATGCGCTCGAGGATCTCGTCGTCGCTGACGACGCGCTTCTTGCGGCCGAGCCGCGCCAGCGTCTCGTCGATCAGCTTCTCGACCTCCGGATCGGGCAACGCCGCGCGCGAGCCCTGCTCGTACTTGTAGTAGCCCTTGCCGGTCTTCTGGCCGAAGCGGCCGGCTTCGCAGAGCGCGTCCGCGATCTCCGACTTGATGCCGCGGTCCTTGCGCGAGCGCCAGCCGATATCGAGACCGGCGAGATCGCCCATCGCGAACGGGCCCATCGGCATGCCGAACTTCGTGACAACCGCGTCGACCTGCTGCGGCAGCGCGCCTTCGAACAACAGCTTCTCGGACTGCTTGCCGCGCTGCGCCAGCATGCGGTTGCCGACGAAGCCGTCGCAGACGCCGACCACGGCCGGCACCTTGGCGATCTTGCGCGCGATCGAGACGGCGGTGACCAGCGCATCCGGCGCGGTCTTGTCGGCGCGCACGATCTCGCACAGTTTCATGACGTTGGCCGGCGAGAAGAAGTGCATGCCGAGCACGTCCTGCGGACGCTTGGTCGATTGCGCGATCTCGTCGATGTTGAGGTAGGAGGTGTTGGAGGCCAGCACCGCGCCCGGCTTGGCGTACTGATCGAGCTTGCCGAACACTTCCTTCTTGACCGCCATGGTCTCGAACACCGCCTCGATCACCAGATCGGCGTCGCCGATGTTCTCGATGCCGACGACGCCGTTGATCAGCGCCATGCGCTTGGCGGGCGCGTCCGCCGGGATGCCACCGCGCGCGGCGGTCGCCTCGTAGTTCTTCTGCATGATGCCCATGCCGCGCTTGAGCTGCTCCTCGCCGGTCTCGATCAGGGTGACCGGGATGCCGGCATTGGCGAACGACATCGCGATGCCGCCGCCCATGGTGCCGGCGCCGAGGATGGCGACGCGCGCCACGTTGCGGCCCTTGGTGCCCTCGGGGACACCGGAGATCTTGGCGGCTTCACGCTCGGCGAAGAAGGCGTAACGCTGCGCCTTGGACTGCTCGCCGTTCATCAGCTTGAGGAAGCCCTCGCGCTCCTTCTTCAGGCCCTCATCGAACGGCAGGTCGATCGCGGCGCCGACGGCGTCGGCGGCGGCGAACGGCGCCTCGAGGCCGCGCGACTTCTTGGTCAGCGCCGCAACCGCATTGGTGAAGATCGAACGGTCGGCCTTAGCCGCGGCGAGCTTGCTGTCGTCATCGCGCAGCTTGCGCAGCGGACGCTTCTCGGCGACCACCTTGCGCGCAAATGCCTCACCGCCCGACGCCGGCCCCTCGACGATCTCGTCGATCAGGCCGGCCTTCAGCGCGGCATCCGCACCGATCGGATCGCCGCCGACGATCATCTTGACCGCGAGCTCGGGACCGACCGCACGCGGCAGACGCTGGGTGCCGCCGGCGCCCGGCAGCAGGCCGAGCTTTACCTCGGGCAGGCCGAGCTTGGCGTCCTTGGTGGCGACGCGATAGTGGCAGGCCAGCGCAACCTCGAGGCCGCCGCCGAGCGCGGTGCCGTGGATCGCGGCAACGATCGGCTTCGGCGAGCTCTCCATCAGGCTCAGCACTTCGGCGAGGCCGGGCGGCTTCGGCGGCTTGCCGAATTCGGTGATGTCGGCGCCGGCGATGAAGGTGCGGCCGGCGCAGGTCAGCACGATGCCCTGGACCTGCGCGTCATCGATCGCGCTCTTGACGCAATCGAAGATGCCGCCGCGCACGGCGGCGCTCAGCGCGTTTACAGGCGGACTGTTAACCGTGACGACGGCAATGTTGTCATGACGTTCGAGCTTGACGACTTCACTCACCGGGACTCTCCCTGGATGCTTTGTTCTTGAACTTGCGTTGAGTAGCTGCGCGACTGGCGTCGAGCGGCTAGATTAGACCAATTTCGCACTGCGAAATTTAATTCCACATCTTGACACGGAGGGTTATTTTGAAGCACGAGCCTTGTCAACGAGCATGACAAGGGCAGGGAATGAAGCGCGCCAGCAAGAAAGCAGCGACCGATCGCAATTTCGTCGTCGCGCTTTCCCGCGGACTGGATGTCCTGCGTGCATTTCAACCCAATGACGGGCTGCTCGGCAATCAGGAGATTGCAGCCCGCACCAAGTTACCTAAGCCAACCATTTCCCGGCTGACCTACACGCTGACCAAGCTGGGATACCTTACACCTGTACCGAAATTCGAAAAGTATCAGCTCGCGCCGTCGGCGATGGCGCTCGGCTATGCCGCGCTCGCCAATCTCGGCGTTCGGCATTTGTCCGAGCCGTATCGAGAAGAAGTGATGCGCGCGACCGGCGGCGCGGTCGCGGTCGGCGGCCGCGACCGTCACAGCATGATCTATTTCGGCCAGAGCCGGAACGGCCTGGCGCTTGGCGTGCAGCTCGACGTCGGCTCGCGGGTGCCGATCGCGACCACCGCGATGGGCCGTGCCTACATTTGGGCATTGCCACCCGAAGAACGTGCGGCTTTATTACGCGAGCTGCGGGATCACTATGGCAGCCGCTGGGCCAAGATGCGCGACGGCATCGAGCGCTCCGGCGAGACGGTGGCGAAGTACGGCTTCACCATGTCTACCGGCGACTGGCAGGACGACGTCGCCGCGGTTGGCGTTGCATTGAGACTGAACGACGGAACCGGTCCTTACGCCTTCAATTGCGGCGCGCCGGCATTCCGCTTCACGGAAGATAGATTACTCAACGACATTGGACCTCGCCTTGTCGCGATGGTAAGGAACATCGAGCAGGCGCTCGGTGGAATAGCGCCGCAATCCAAAAAAGAACAAAGCAAAAAGTCTAGAGTAGGAGGGAAAGTTGCACGTTTGGCCGAGGGGATCAGATAGCCTCCATCGCGTCCGGCGAAATCCATCGCAGGGCCGCTCGCACCGCTCAGAGATGGCGGGCGAGACGAGATGACGCAGGCACAGCTCGCGCAGGGGAACGATCCCCTGCTCGCGGTTCGCGACGTCAGCGTCGTGTTCGGCGGCATCATCGCACTGAATGGCGTGTCGTTCGACATGCGCCATGGGCAGATCCTCGGCCTGATCGGACCGAACGGCGCCGGCAAGACGACGCTGTTCAATTGCCTGTCGCGGCTCTACCAGCCATCGTCCGGCGACATCCTGATGGAAGGCAAGAGCATCCTGTCGCGGCCGCCGCACCGGATTGCCGAGATCGGCATCGGCCGCACCTTCCAGAACGTCGCGCTGTTTCCCAATCTGTCCGTGATCGACAATGTGCGCGTCGGCGCACATGCCCGCACCTCGAGCGACATCGTCAGCGACTCGCTGCGTCTCGCCTGGGTTCGCCGCGGCGAGCACGACATGAACAAGAAGGTGCACGACATCCTCGGTTATCTGGATCTCGAGGACGTCGCCCACACCGTGGTCTCGGGACTTCCGTTCGGCACCCAGAAGCGCGTCGAGCTGGCGCGCGCCCTGGCCGCGGATCCGAAGATCCTGCTGCTCGACGAGCCGGCCGGCGGCCTCAATCACGAGGAAGTCTATGTGCTCGGCGATTTGATCCGCAAAATCCGCGATGACCGTAAAATTACGGTGTTGCTGGTCGAACATCACATGGGTCTCGTGATGTCGATCGCCGACCACGTCGTCGCGCTCAATTTCGGCCGCAAGCTGGCCGAAGGCACGCCGGCCCAGGTCCAGGCCGACCCCGACGTCATCAAGGCCTATCTGGGGAGCAAGGACCAATGACCGCGATGCTCAACGTCAAGGACCTGCGCGCCTATTACGGCCAGGTCCAGGCCCTGCACGGCCTCAGCTTCTCGCTCAACGAGGGTTCGCTGACCACCCTGCTCGGCGCCAACGGCGCCGGCAAGACCACCACGCTGCGGGCGATCTGCAACATGGTGCGTTCAACCGGCGCGATCGAGTTCGAGGGCAAGCCGATCGGCACCCGTTCCACCGAGAACGTGGTCCGCCTCGGCATCGCCCATGTGCCGCAGGGCCGCGGCACCTTCACCAACATGACGGTGGAGGAAAATCTGCAGCTCGGCGCCATCAGCCGTTCCGACAAGAACGCCATCGGCGCCGACATCGACCGGATGTACGAACATTTCCCGGTGCTGAAGCAGCGCTACACCCAGCAGGCCGGCACGCTGTCGGGCGGCGAGCAGCAGATGCTCGCGGTGGCGCGGGCGCTGATGCTGCGGCCGCGCCTGATGCTGCTCGACGAGCCGTCATTCGGCCTCGCGCCGCTGATCGTACGCGACCTGTTCCGCATCCTCGGCAAGATCAATCGCGAGGAAAAGGTGACCATCCTGGTGGTCGAGCAGAACGCGCAGCTCGCGCTCGAGCTCGCCGACCAGGCCTATGTGATCGAAACCGGACGGATCGTGATGTCGGGCAATGCCAAGGACATCGCGAACAACGAAGACGTCCGCAAATCCTATCTCGGCTACTGAGGAGCTGGCACAATGGAGCTTTTTGCCAACCAGGTCCTGGCCGGCATCGCCACGGGCGCGATCTATGCCTGCATGGCGCTCGCGGTCGTTATGATCTACCAGGCCATCGACCACCTGAATTTTGCCCAGGGCGAAATGGCGATGTTCTCGACCTTCGTGTCCTGGCAGCTGATGCAATGGGGTGTGCCATATTGGGGCGCCTTCGTGCTCACCGTCGCGTTTTCGTTTGCCGCCGGCATCGTCATCGAACGGTTGCTGTTCAAGCCGCTGGCCAAGGCCCCGATCCTGACCAATGTCGCCGGTTTCATCGCGCTGTATGCGATCATCAACTCGGTCGCCGGCCTGATCTGGGACTTCACCATCAAGCAGTATCCGACGCCGTTCGGCTCCTCGCCGTTCCTCGGCAGCCAGCTGATCTCGACCCACCAGGCCGGCATGATCGGCATCACGCTGCTGATGCTGGCGCTGCTGTTCTTCTTCTTCCGCTTCACCCGGGTCGGCCTTGCGATGCGGGCGGCCGCCTCGCTGCCTGAATCGGCCCGGCTGGTCGGCATCAATACCTCCTGGATGATCGCGCTGGGCTGGGGCATGGCGTCTGCGATCGGCTCGATCGCCGGCATGATGATCGCGCCGGTGGTGTTCCTCGAGCCGAACATGATGCTCGGCGTGCTGATCTACGGATTCGCCGCAGCCGTGCTCGGCGGCCTGACCTCGCCGTTCGGCGCCGTGATGGGCGGTTTCCTGGTCGGCATCTTCGAGAACCTCGTCGGCACCTACATCCCCGGCGTCGGCAATGAACTGAAACTTCCGATCGCGCTCGCGCTGATCATCGTCGTCCTGGTCGTTAAACCGGCAGGCCTGTTCGGCCGCGCCATCGTCAAGCGAGTTTGATCATGAGCGCCGCTGAAGAAATCGTCACAGAAGCCCCCGCCGTCGAGGCTGTGCCCAAGCGTGCCATGACGCTGGGCTACGGCACCTCGCTCGTCGTGCTTGCCACGCTGATCCTGATCCCGCTGTTCGTGAAGAACTTCATCATCTTCCAGATGACGATGCTTCTGATCTACGCCCTCGCGGTGATGGCGCTCAACATCCTGACCGGCGGAAGCGGCCAGTTCTCGCTCGGCCAGAGCGCGTTCTATGCCGTCGGCGCCTATACGTCGGCGATCCTGATGGAGCATGCGGGCATGAACTATGCCCTGACGCTGCCGGTCGCCGGCATCGTCTGCTTCGGCTTCGGCTTCCTGTTCGGCCAGCCGGCGCTGCGGCTATCCGGCGTCTATCTGGCGCTCGCGACCTTCGCGCTCGCGACCGCAATGCCGCAGCTCCTCAAGCTCGGCTATTTCGAGCACTGGACCGGCGGCGTGCAGGGCCTCGTCGTCACCAAGCCGGATGCCCCGTTTGGGCTGCCGATGGGGCAGGACATGTGGCTCTACTACTTCACCCTGGCGGTCTCGATCGCGATCTACGTCGCCTCGGTGAACCTGCTGCGCTCGCGCTCCGGCCGCGCCTTCATGGCGATCCGCGACAACGAGATCGCGGCTTCCGCGATGGGCGTCGACGTCGCGCTGTACAAGACGCTGGCGTTCGGCGTCTCGGCCGGCATCACCGGCGTTGCCGGCGGTCTCGGCGCCATCGCGGTGCAGTTCGTGGCGCCCGACGGCTACACTATCCAGCTTGCGATCTCGCTGTTCCTCGGCATGGTCGTCGGCGGCGTCGGCTGGCTGCCCGGCTCGATCGTAGGTTCCGCCTTCATCATCTTCGTGCCGAACATCGCCGAAGGCATCTCGAAGGGCCTCTCCGGCGCGGTGTTCGGCGTGTTGCTGTTCCTCGTCATCTTCCTCGTGCCGCACGGCGCCAGGCAGGTTGCGATCGTTGCCCAGCAACTGGCCGCAAAGCTCAAGAAAAACTAAGAATCTTTAGAACCAAACCAGGAGACATTATGCTTTCTACCGTTCGGATCGCCGCGATTTCCGCGGCGATCGTCGCTGTTGCCGCGACGTCCACTGCCGCATTCGCCCAAAAGAAATACGACACCGGCGCAAGCGATACCGAGATCAAGGTCGGCAACATCATCCCCTATTCGGGACCGGCCTCCGCCTACGGCGTGATCGGCAAGACCGAAGAAGCCTACTTCAAGATGATCAACGACCGCGGCGGCATCAACGGCCGCAAGGTCAATTTCGTCAGCTATGACGACGCCTATTCGCCGCCGAAGGCGGTCGAGCAGGTGCGCAAGCTGGTCGAGAGCGACGAAGTGCTGCTGGTCTTCAACCCGCTCGGCACGCCGTCCAACACCGCGATCCAGAAATACCTGAATTCCAAGAAGATCCCGCAGCTGTTCGTCGCCACCGGCGCCACCAAGTGGAACGATCCGAAGAACTTCCCGTGGACCATGGGCTGGCAGCCGAGCTACCAGAGCGAAGCGCAGATCTACGCCAAGTGGCTGATGAAGGAGAAGCCCGACGCCAAGGTCGCGATCCTCTATCAGAACGACGATTTCGGCAAAGACTACCTCAAGGGCACCAAGGACGGTTTTGGCGCCAAGGCAGCCTCCAGCATCATCATGGAGGAGAGCTATGAGGTGTCCGAGCCGTCGATCGACGGCCACATCGTCAAGATCAAGGCCGCCAATCCGGACGTGCTGCTGATCTACACCACGCCGAAGTTCGGCGCGCAGACCATCAAGAAGACCGCCGAGCTCGGCTGGAAGCCGCTGCAGATCATCACCAACGTGTCGGCCTCGGTCGGCAGCGTGATGCAGCCGGCCGGCTTCGACAACGCGCAGGGCGTGCTGTCGGCAGCCTACGCCAAGGATGGTGCCGACTCGCAGTGGAACAACGACCCCGGCATGAAGAAGTGGTCCGAGTTTCTCGACAAGTACATGCCGGGCGCCGACAAGACCGACGGCGGCTATGTCTACGGCTATGGCGCCGCACAGACGCTCGCCAAGGTGCTGGAAATGTGCGGCGATGATCTCACGCGCGCCAACGTCATGAAGCAGGCGGCGAGCCTGAAGGACTTTACGCCGGACACCCTGCTGCCCGGCGTCAAGATCAACACCGCCGCCACCGACTTCGCCCCGATCGCCCAGCTGCAGATGCAGCGCTTCAAGGGTCAGAAGTGGGAACTGTTCGGTGACATCATTTCCGGCGACGTGCCCTCCGAGTGAGGTTGCACTGCGGGAATAAAACAGCAGCCTCCGCGATATCAGTCGCGGGGGCTTTTTGTTGACGCCCTGCGCCGATGGTATTGAATACTCCAAATTAAGAACCCGAGGTGGGGAAACCATGACTGCCGCACGTCCGTCCCTGACGGCGCTCTTGTCCGCATTGGCTCTGATCCTGACGAGCTGCAATGTCGCGCTGGCGCAGAAGAAATACGACACCGGGGCCAGCGACACCGAGATCAAGATCGGCAACATCATGCCCTACAGCGGCCCCGCCTCGGCCTATGGGGTGATCGGCAGGACCGAGGCGGCCTACTTCAAGAGGATCAACCAGGCCGGCGGCATCCACGGCCGCAAGATCACGTTCATCTCCTATGACGACGGCTACTCGCCGCCCAAGACGGTGGAGCAGGCGCGCAAGCTGGTCGAGGACGACGAGGTGCTGCTGCTGTTCGGCTCGGTCGGCACCGCAGGCAACGCGGCGATCCGGAAATACATGAACGAAAAGCAGGTGCCGCAGCTGTTCATCGCCTCCGGCGCCTCCAAGTGGAACGACCCCAAGAACTATCCATGGACCATGGGCTGGCAGCCGTCCTACCAGGACGAAGCGCGGGTCTACGCAAAATACATCATGAAGCACAAGCCCGACGCCAAGATTGCCGTGCTTTACCAGAACGACGATTTCGGCAAGGACTACCTCAAGGGCCTGAAGGACGCCTTCGGCGACAAGGCCTCGATGATCGTCGCCGAAGAAGCTTACGAGACGTCGGAGCCTGCGATCGACAGTCATATCGTCAAGCTGAAGGCCGCTGGCGCCGATACCTTCATCAGCATCACGTCACCGAAATTCGCGGCACAGGCGATCAAGAAGGCCGCCGAAATCGCGTGGACCCCCTTGCAATTCGTCGCCAATGTCTCAGCCTCGGTCGGCGGCGTCATGCAGCCGGCCGGCTTCGAGAACTCGCAGGGCATCCTGTCGGCGTCCTATCTCAAGGACGGCGCCGATCCGCAATGGGACAAGGATCCGGGCATGGAGACATTCCTTGCCTTCCTCAAGAAGGATTATCCCGACGCCAACAAGCTCGACGGTGCCACCTCCTACGGTTACGCCGCCGCACAGACCATGGCGCAGGTGCTGGAGATGTGCGGTGACGATCTCACCCGCGCCAACATCATGAAGCAGGCCGCGAGTCTGAAGGACTATGTCCCCGGCACGCTGCTGCCGGGCATCAGCATCAACACCTCGGCGACCGACTTCGCGCCGATCAAGCAGTTGCAGCTGATGCGCTTCAAGGGCGAGAAGTGGGAGCTGTTCGGCGACATCATCTCGAGCGGGCTCAGCAACTAGGACGGCGCACGATCTCCACGCAAACGCTTCGCGTGTGTTGCGAAGCGATTTCGCGGCACCGGCTTTCCTCGCAACGCGTTCGACTAAATGACGCCCTCCGCGGCAGCGCCGCGGGGGGCTTTCTGTTGCTGGCACCTGACGAAAGGTATTCAATGCCGAAAGGAGCCGCAAAGTGCTCCAACTCCAAAAATCGTGACACATTCACCGTGATCCAAGGGAGATCAAAATGCCTGCTATCCGTTTGCGGTTGGGGGCCTTTTCGGCTGCCCTCGCATTGCTCGCAGCGACCACGAGTCCCTCCGTCGCGCAGAAGAAATACGACATCGGTGCCTCCGACAGCGAAATCAAGATCGGCAACATCATGCCCTACAGCGGGGCGGCTTCCGCCTATGGCGTAATCGGCAAGACCGAGGAGGCCTATTTCCGCAAGATCAACGCCGAGGGTGGCATCAACGGCCGCAAGGTTACCTTCATCAGCTATGACGACGCCTACACGCCGCCGAAGACCGTCGAGCAGGCGCGCAAGCTCGTCGAGAGCGACGAGGTGCTGCTGATCTTCAATTCGCTCGGCACGCCGCCGAACTCGGCGATCCAGAAATACATGAACCAGAAGAAGGTGCCGCAGCTGTTCGTCGCCACCGGCGCCACCAAGTGGAACGACCCGAGGGAATTTCCTTGGACGATGGGCTGGCAGCCCAACTACCAGAGCGAGTCCATCATCTACGCAAAGTACATCCTGAAGAACAAGCCGGACGCCAAGATCGCGGTGCTCTACCAGAACGACGATTACGGCAAGGACTATCTGAAGGGGTTCAAGGACGGGCTCGGCGCCAAGGCCGCATCGATGATCGTCGCCGAGGACAGCTACGAGGTGACGGAGCCGACCATCGACTCCCACATCGTCAGGCTCAAGGCCTCCGGCGCCGACGTGTTCTTCAACATCACGACTCCGAAATTCGCGGCGCAGGCGATCAAGAAGAACGCCGAACTCAACTGGCATCCGCTGCATTTCCTCAACAACGTCTCCGGATCGATCGGCAGCGTGATCAAGCCAGCGGGCTTCGAGAACGCCCAGGACATCATCTCGTCGCAATATTTCAAGGACCCGACCGACCCGCAGTGGAAGACCGACAAGGCAATGATCGCCTGGAACGAGTTCCTCGATAAATACTATCCGGAAGCGAACCGCGCCGATGCCTCCGTGATGTACGCCTACATCGTCTCGCAGGGCCTGGTGCATGTGCTCAAGGCGTGCGGCGACGACCTGACCCGCGAGAACGTCATGAAGCAGGCGGCCAGCATTCGTGATTACGAACCCGGCGGCCTGTTGCCGGGTGTCAAGGTCAACACCTCGGCGACCGATTTCGCGCCGCTCTCGCAACTGCAATTGATCCGCTTCAAGGGCCAGACCTGGGAGCGCTTTGGCGATATTTTGAGCGGCGACGTCGGCGGTTAACCCGGAATTGTCGACTAAAGACGAGAGCCCCTGCGGCGTTGTCGCAGGGGCTTTTCATTGAGGTGACCCGGGTAAGATGGTATTTTCACCGAATAACAAGAGAGTCCTCGAAGCAGGGGGCCGCGACGCATTCGTCTGACAACAGGGAGAGAGACATAGATGTCCGCCACCACAAGACTTGCGGTCCTCGGGGCCGCGCTCGCGCTCGTCGCGACATCCAGCAGCGCTGCGCTTGCCCAGAAGAAATACGACACCGGCGCGAGCGATACCGAGATCAAGATCGGCAACATCATGCCCTACAGCGGACCTGCCTCCGCCTACGGCATCATCGGCCGCACCGAGGCCGCCTATTTCAAGAAGATCAACGACGCCGGCGGCATCAACGGCCGCAAGATCAACTTCATCTCCTACGATGACGCCTACTCGCCGCCGAAAGCCGTGGAGCAGGCCCGCAAGCTGGTCGAAAGCGACGAGGTACTGCTGATCTTCAACTCGCTCGGCACGCCGTCGAACTCGGCGATCCAGAAATACATGAATTCCAAGAAGGTGCCGCAGCTGTTCGTCGCCACCGGCGCCACCAAGTGGAACGATCCGAAGGACTTTCCCTGGACCATGGGCTGGCAGCCCAACTACCAGAGCGAGACCCAGATCTACGCAAAGTACATCCTGAAGAACATGCCGAACGCCAAGATCGCCGTGCTCTACCAGAACGACGATTACGGCAAGGACTATCTGAAGGGACTAAAGGACGGTCTCGGCCAGAAGGCCGCCAGCATGATCGTCGCCGAGGAGAGCTTCGAGACTTCCCAGCCGACCATCGACAGCAACATCGTCAAGCTGAAGGCCAGCAACGCCGACGTCTTCATCGACATCGCGACGCCGAAATTCGCGGCGCAGGCGATCAAGAAGGTCGCCGAGATCGGCTGGAAGCCGACCCACTTCCTCAACAACGTGTCGGCCTCGGTCGGCAGCGTGATCAAACCGGCCGGCTTCGAGAATGCGCAGGACATCATCTCCGCCGCCTACCTGAAGGACGCTTCCGACAAGCAATGGGACAATGATCCCGGCATGAAGGAATTCTACGCCTTCATGGCCAAGGACTTCCCCGAGGGCGACAAGCTCGACGGCGGCACCGTGGTCGGCTACGGCGTGGCCCAGACCCTGGTTCAGGTGCTGAAGCAGTGCGGCGACAACCTCACCCGCGAGAACATCATGAAGCAGGCGGCGAGCCTGCAGGACTTCCGCACCGAAGTGCTGCTGCCCGGCATCAAGATCAACACCGCCGCGAACGATTTCGCCCCGATCAGCCAGTTGCAGCTGATGAAGTTCAAGGGCGATAAATGGGAACTGTTCGGCGACGTCATCAGCGCCGACGTCGGCGGCTGATTTCCTGCCGACAATCGACCGACAATGGCCCCCTGCGATACCGTCGCAGGGGGCTTTTCATTCATCATGGGGCGACCGGCCCGGGGCAATGCCTGCTTACACTTTGCCCGGCAATGCGCTAGGAAAACCGGCAACAACCGAAGAGAACCCGGCCCCCCAGCGCGCCGGCAACAACAAGGAGTTTTCGGGAAATGCCGAAGCCGATCCGTCACCGTGTCGCAACCGCCCTGCTCGGCCTCGCCGTCGCCGCCGCGAGCTGCAATGCCGCATGGGCGCAGAAGAAATACGACACCGGTGCAACCGATACCGAGATCAAGATCGGCAACATCGTGCCCTATAGCGGTCCGGCGTCGGCCTATGGCGTGGTCGGCAAGGCGATGGCGGCGGTGTTCAAGAAGGTCAACGACGATGGCGGCATCAACGGCCGCAAGATCAATTTCATCTCCTATGACGACGCCTATTCGCCGCCGAAGGCGGTCGAGCAGGCGCGCAAGCTGGTCGAGAGCGACGAGGTGCTGTTCCTGTTCGGCACGCTCGGCACCGCCTCCAACACCGCGATCCAGAAATACCTCAACGCCAAGAAGGTGCCGCAGCTGTTCGTCGCCACCGGCGCGACCAAGTGGAACGATCCGAAAGCGTTCCCGTGGACCATGGGCTGGCTGCCGAGCTACCAGAGCGAGTCGCGGATCTACGCGAAATATCTGCTCAAGGAGAAGCCCGCCGCCAAAGTCGCGGTGCTCTACCAGAACGACGACATGGGCAAGGATTACCTCAAGGGCCTGGAAGACGGCTTCGCCAGCGATCCGGCGCGGATCGCCGCCAAGGAGAGTTACGAAGTTGCCGAGCCCACCATCGATTCCCATGTGGTGCGGCTGAAATCCGCCAACCCCGACGTCATCATCTTCTTCACCACGCCGAAATTCGGCGCCCAGGCGATCAAGAAGCTCGGTGAGATGAACTGGAAGCCGGTGACCATCGTCTCCAACGTCTCGGCCTCCACCGCGACGGTGATGCGTCCCGCCGGGCTCGACAATGCGCAGGGCGTGATCTCGGCGGCCTACGCCAAGGACGCCAGCGACCCGCAGTGGAAGGACGACGCCGGCATGAAGGCGTTCGACGAACTGCTCGCCAAGTACATGCCCGACACCAACCGCGTCGATGCCTCGGCGATGACGGGCTACAACATGGCGACCACGATGGTCGAGGTGCTGCGCCGCTGCGGCGACGACCTCACCCGCGCCAATGTGATGAAGCAGGCGGCGAGCCTGAAGCAGTTTGCGCAGGGCGGCCTGCTGCCCGGCGTGACGCTGTCGACCGGTCCTGCCGACTTCCAGCCGATCGAGCAATTGCAGCTGATGCAGTTCAAAGGCGAGCGCTGGCAGTTGTTCGGCGACGTCATCAGCGGCGAAGTCGCCGGAAACTGACCGCGTAACGAAAGCACAGCCATGACCGACCGTCGTCCCTTCCTGCGTTCGATCTTCGATGCCGCGGTGGCGGCTGCGCATCCCGATGTCGTGCTGGCATCGCGGCTTCGGCCGACGCCGAAGGGACGCGTGATCTGCCTCGCCGCCGGCAAGGGCGCCGGCGCCATGGCCGCGGCGGCGGAGCGGCACTATCTCGACACGCTCGGCCTCGAACCGTCGCGACTGGTCGGCATCGCCACCACCCGCCACGGCCATGGCGTGCCGACCCGTCGCATCAAGGTGGTCGAGGCCGGCCACCCGGTGCCCGATGAGGCCGGCCTGCGTGCGGCCGACGATACGCTGCGGCTGGCGGCGGAAGCCACGCCTGATGATCTTCTGCTCGTGCTGTTGACCGGCGGCGGCTCGGCGAACTGGATCGCGCCCGTCGAGGGTGTGAGCTTTGCCCAGAAGCAGCAGGTCAATCGCGCGCTGCTGCGCTCCGGCGCGCCGATCGGCGAGATGAACATCGTTCGCAAGCATCTGTCGCGCATCAAAGGGGGGCGGCTGGCACGCGCCGGCCAGCACGCCGCCGAGATCGTGACGCTGGCGATCTCGGACGTGCCGCATGACGATCCCTCCGCGATCGCCTCGGGGCCGACGGTGCCGGATCCGACCACGCTCGCGGATGCCCGCGCGCTGGTCGCCAAGTACAACCTCTCGGTCGATGACGCGGTCCGCCGCGCGCTCGACGATCCCAGGAACGAGAGCTGCAAGCCGGGCGATCCCGCCTTTGCGCGGGCGACATTCGAGTTGCTGGCAAAGCCCAAGGCCTCGATCGACGCCGCGGTGAAGGTCGCGCAGGACGCCGGCTACGAGACGATCGCACTCGGCGCCGATCTCGAAGGCGAGGCCCGCGACGTCGCGGCCGGGCACGCCAGGCTCGCACTGAAAGCCCGCGGTGAGGGCAAGCGCGTCGCGATCATCTCCGGCGGCGAACTCACGGTGACGGTGCGCGGCAACGGCCGCGGCGGCCCCAACCAGGAATACGCGCTGGCGCTGGCCGACCTGCTCAAGGACACGCCCGACATCTCGGCGCTCGCCGCCGACACCGATGGTGCCGATGGCGGTGCCGGCAGCGCCACTGATCCCGCCGGGGCCGTGATCGATCAGGCGACATTCGCGAAGATGAAATCGATCGGCCTCGATCCCGGGGCCTATCTCGAAAACAACGACGCCACGGGCTTCTTCGCGCAAACCGGCGATCTGTTGCTGACCGGCCCGACGCTGACCAACGTCAACGACGTGCGGGTGATCCTGGTGGATTGATCCACCTTCGTCATTCCCCGGTGCGCGATTGCGCACCGGGGAATGACAGGGCCTCAAAACTCCTGCGCGAGCTTCGCCAGCATCTCCAGCAGCGCGGCGTGGTTGGCCGGGCCGAGCACCTCGATCAGCCGCGCCTCGTGCTTATTGGCGACCAGCTTCTTGGCGCGCGCCAGCACGGCACGGCCCTTGTCGGTCAGGACCAGGATGTGGGAACGGCGGTCATTGGTGGAGCGCATCCGCGCGCAAAGGTCGCGGCTCTCCAGCGCGTCGAGCATGGCGACGAAATTCGGCCTGAGGATGCCGAGCGTGTTGGCAATCTCTGTCTGGTTGCGGCCCGGATTCTTGTCCAGCAGCAGCAGCACCGAGAACTGCGCCGGCGTCAGTTGCAGCGGCGCGACGCAGCGCAGGAAGTCCTCGAACACCTTGAGCTGCGCACGCTTCAACGAATAGCCGAGCAATCCGGACAGTTCGCCCAGTTGCAGCATGCTGTCGTCCCCGGCAGGATCGACCGGTTCCCTGCGCAGGGCACGCGACGATCTGACGGCATCGGAGGCGGTTTTGGAAACAGTCATCGCTCCAGGCTCGCAATCCCGGTACAAAAAACCCCGCGGGACGCTCGGGGACCTTGAGATTATATCTAATAATCGTTATGCACCATATCAAATATCGACGGCTATCAACAGCCGATCTCGGCCGACCCGACCGGCACAGCCGGCTGCGGCGGTCCGACGCTTGAGGGGGAGCGCTCGGCCTTGAACACAACGATCATGCTGTTCCTGCTGCAGGACGGCATCACCAATGGCGCGATCTACGCACTGCTCGGGCTGGCCCTGGTGCTGGTGTTCGCAGTAACGCGGGTGATCCTGATCCCGCAGGGCGAATTCGTCACCTACGGCGCGTTGAGCTACGCCATGCTGGCGACCGGCCAGGTGCCCGGCACCGTGCGCCTTGCCGTCGCGATGGGCCTCGTCGCGTTCGCGCTCGATCTATTCTTCGCCCGCAAGGCGCTGCATGCCCGGCTGGTGATCCGCTCGGTGGCGCTCAATATCGTCTTTCCCACAGCGTTGCTCGGCCTCGTCTATGCGCTGGTTGGTCCGAACACGCCGATCGCCGTCAACATTGCGCTTGCGCTGCTGATCGTGGCGGCGATCGGGCTGTTTCTCTATCGCATCGCCTTCCAGCCGATCGCACACACCTCCGTGCTGGTGCTGCTGATCGCCTCGGTCGGCTGCCACCTGGCGCTGCAAGGGCTCGGCCTGGTGTTCTTCGGCGCCGAGGGCCTGCGCGCCCCGGCGCTGTCGAGCGCCGCGGTGACCGCGGGTCCGCTGCGCTTCACCGGCCAGAGCCTCGCCGTCTACGGCCTGACGATCGGCTTCATCGTCGGGCTGTGGCTGTTCTTCGGCTACACCAAGACCGGCAAGGCGCTGCGGGCCACCGCGGTCAATCGCCTCGGCGCCCGCCTGGTCGGCATCCGCACCACGCTGTCGGGCCAGATCGCATTCCTGCTCGCCTCCGTGATCGGCGCAATTTCCGGCATCCTGATCGTGCCGATCACGACACTCTATTACGACACCGGCTTCCTGATCGGCCTGAAGGGTTTCATCGCCGCCATCATCGGCGGCCTGGTCAGCTATCCCCTGACCGCTGTCGCGGCCATCGTGGTCGGCATCGTCGAGGCCTTCTCATCGTTCTACGCGAGCAATTTCAAGGAAGTCATTGTGTTCACGCTGATCCTTCCCGTCCTGGTGCTGCGCTCGCTCGCAGCACCCCAGGTCGAGGAAGAGAAGGACTGAGCGCGATGACACAGCGGCTTCCTCTCATCATCTTCGCGCTCGTGATGGCGGTGATCCCGCTGCTACCGGGCATCCCGCCGTTCTGGATCGTGCTGCTCGACAATATCGGCCTCGCCGCGCTGGTCGCGATGGGGCTGGTGCTGCTCACCGGCGTCGGCGGCCTCACCTCGTTCGGACAGGCCGCATTCTGCGGCTTCGGCGCCTACACCACGGCGGTGCTGACCACCGCCTACGGCGTCTCACCGTGGCTGACGCTGCCGGCTTCGCTCGTGGTCAGCGGCATTGCGGCGGTGCTGCTTGGCATCGTCACGGTGCGGCTGTCAGGCCACTATCTGCCGCTCGGCACCATCGCCTGGGGCATCGGCCTGTTCTACCTGTTCAGCAAGCTGGAATTCCTCGGCCGCAACGACGGCATTTCGGGTATCCCGCCGCTCTCGATCGGCTCGTTCAAGATGCTGAGCCCGGACACGATCTACTACGCGATCTGGGTCGCGGTGCTGCTCTCCGCGCTATTGACCATGAACCTGCTGGATTCCCGCACCGGGCGCGCCATCCGCGCGTTGCGGCGCGGCCATATCGCGGCCGAAGCGTTCGGCGTGCAGACGCCGCGCGCCAAGCTCCTGGTGTTCATCTATGCGGCGGTGCTGGCCGGCCTGTCCGGCTGGCTCTATGCGCATTTCCAGCGCGCCGCCAACCCGACCCCGTTCGGCGCGCAGGCCGGCATCGAGTATCTGTTCATCGCAGTCGTCGGCGGTGCCGGTTACGTCTGGGGCGGCGTGCTCGGCGCCGGCATCGTCGTGATCCTGAAAGAGGTGCTGCAGAGCTACCTGCCCTACATCTTCGGCGGCCAGAGCCAGCTCGAGACCATCGTGTTCGGCATCATGCTGGTACTGCTGTTGCAGCTCGCACCGCAGGGCGTCTGGCCCTGGCTGATGTCGCACCTGCCGTTCAAGCCGGCCCGCAAGACGCCGGACACATCGGTGAAGCTGGAACACCGTGAACGGGCGGTGGGAACGTCTCCGGTCCTGCTGCACATCGACAAGGCGCGCAAGCAGTTCGGCGGCGTGCTCGCGGTGAACGACGTCTCGTTCGACGTCAACGCCCGCGAGATCGTCGCGCTGATCGGCCCGAACGGCGCCGGCAAGAGCACGACCTTCAACCTGATCACCGGCGTCCTGGGCGCGACCAGCGGCAAGATCGCCGTGCTCGGCAACGAGGTCGCGAACGCTCCGCCGCAGGAGGTAGTCAAGCTGGGCGTTGCCCGCACGTTTCAGCACGTCAAGCTGGTGCCCGACATGACCGTGCTGGAGAACGTCGCGATCGGCGCGCATCTGCGCGGCAATTCCGGGGCGGTCTCCAGCATGCTGCGGCTCGACCGCACCGACGAGGCGAAACTGCTGGCGGAAGCCGCGCGGCAGATCGCGCGCGTCGGCCTGTCCGACCAGATCGACCAGCTCGCGGGTTCGCTGTCGCTCGGGCAGCAGCGCATCGTCGAGATCGCGCGTGCGCTGTGCGTCGACCCGATGCTGCTGCTGCTGGACGAACCGGCGGCCGGGCTGCGCCACATGGAGAAGCAGCGGCTGGCCGCGCTGCTCCGGCAATTGCGCGACGGCGGCATGTCGGTGCTGCTGGTCGAGCACGACATGGGGTTCGTGATGGATCTCGCCGACCGCATCGTGGTGCTGGATTTCGGCACCAAGATCGCCGAGGGCACGCCGGCCGCGATCAAGCGTAACCCCGACGTGATCAAGGCCTATCTCGGAGCCGCCGCATGAGTGCGCTGCTGACGGTTGCCGACGTCCATATCGCCTACGGCAAGGTCGAGGCCGTGCGCGGCGTCTCGCTCGACGTTGGAGAGAACGAGATCGTCACCATCATCGGCGCCAACGGCGCCGGCAAGACCACGCTGCTCAACGCCATCATGGGCGTGCTGCCGCTGCGGGGCCGCACCGCCTTCGCCGGCGTCGACATGGCGCCGCTCGACATCGAGGACCGCGTCGCAACGGGCCTCGGCCTGGTGCCCGAGCATCGCGAATTGTTCGGCACCATGAATGTCGAGGACAATCTCGAGCTCGGCGCCTTCCGGATCGCGAAGGCAACCGCGGCGGCCTCGATGGAACGGGTCTACACGCTGTTTCCGCGGCTCAAGGAGCGGCGCAAGCAGCTCGCCGGCACGCTGTCCGGCGGCGAGCAGCAGATGCTGGCGATGGGCCGCGCGCTGATGGGCGCGCCGAAATTGCTGATGCTGGACGAGCCGAGCCTCGGCCTCGCCCCGATCATCGTCGCCGACATCTTCCGCATCGTCGGCGAGCTCCGCGCAGCCGGCGTCTCGGTGCTGCTGGTCGAGCAGAACGCCCAGGCCGCGCTGCAGATCGCCGACCGCGCCTATGTGATGGAGCTCGGCGAGCTCGTGCTCAGCGGCTCCGCGAAGGAGATCGCCGCCAACAAGGGCGTCGCCGCGAGCTATCTCGGCTTCCAGCTCGAAGGCGAGAGCGCGATCTAGAACGCGCCGCGCCAGCGCGGAGAGAGCGTCACCCCACCTCGCCCGCTAGGGGAGGATGAAAGCGGGTGCGTGTTCTGATGACCCACGTCCGACCACGCTTGCATTCGCGCAAAGCTTGCGCTTCACTTCACCCTCCCCTGGAGGGGGAGGGTCGAGCGCGCGCGGCGATGCGCAGCATCGTCGGGTGCGATCGGGGTGGGGTGAAGCCGCACAAATGGTCTCAGCTTCGATCCGAAGAGCGGCTGCGAAGAAGCTGCGCGCGAATGCCACGCCGCACGAGCGGGTATTATGGCGTGCGCTGAAGGAGCTGCCGACGGAAGGCACGCATTTCCGAAAGCAAGCTCCGATCGGCTCCTATATCGTCGACTTCTTCTGCCCGGCCAAGCGGCTGATCATCGAACTCGACGGCGGGCATCACAACGACGATGAAACGGCAATGCGCGATCGCGAGCGACAACAATGGCTCGAAAAAGAGGGCTTCCGCGTCATCCGGTTCTGGAACTCGGAGATCATGGCTGACCTCGGCGCTGTGCTGGAGCGGATTTATGTCGAGCTCTACGGCGCTCGCGAAGCGGGAGCTGTGCCGCTGAAGCACCACCGACGACGATAGAGTGTCACCCCACCCCGCTTCACATCGCTCACGCGATGCGAAGCGACCCTCCCCCTCCAGGGGAGGGTAAGGAAAAGCCGGCCCCTCATCGGGACCGGCTCTTCGTTACCGCAGATCGCGACCAGCTCACATCGCCGGGACGTATTTGCCGTCCTTGACCGTCAGCAGGATGCGCGAACGGTCATCGAGGCCGTAGCGGTCCTTTTCGGTCCAGTTGTAGACGCCTTGGCTCGCCACGATCTCCTTCTCGGAGATGAACGCCTGGCGGATCGCCTCGCGGAATTCCGGCGTACCGGGCTTGGCGGTTTTCAGCGCCGTCGGGATGATGCGCTTCAGCACCTCGAAGGCGTCGAAGGAATGGCCGGCGAACTGGCTGCGGCTGTTGGCGCCGTACTTGGCTTCATAGGCCGCGTTCAGCGTCAGGCCCGGCTTCTTGGTCAGCGCGCTGTCGGCTTGGGTTTCCGGCGACATCACCGGGCCCGCCGACATGATGACGCCTTCCGCCGACGCGCCGGCGATGCGGATGAAGTCCATCGTGGCGGCACCGTGGGTCTGGTAGATCAGGCCCTTGTAGCCGCGCTCGCGCAGCGCGGTCTGCGGCAGCGCCGCGGCGGTGCCGGAGGCGCCGACCAGGACGGCGTCGGGATTGGCGGCGACGAGCTTCAGCACCTGGCCCGCGACCGATGTATCCGGACGCGCGAAGCGCTCCTCATCGGTCATGGTCAGGCCCATCGGCACAGCCTGCGCCTTGAAGTCGTTGACCCAGAGATCGCCGTAGGAATCCGAATAGCCGATATAGCCGACGGTCTTGATGTTGTGCGCCTTCATGTGCTCGTAGAGCACCTTGCCCATGATCGGAATCGACTGCGGCAGGTCGACCGACCACTTTGCGCGGGCCTCATTGATCGGGAACGGCGCGAGACCGAGATGCGGGATGCCGGCCTCGTTGGCGACGGTCGATACCGCGATCGTCGTCGGCGTGATGCAGGAGCCCATGATGATGTCGGCCTTGGACTCGGTGACGAAGCGCCGCGTGTTGGTGGTCGCTGCCGTCGGATCGCCGGCGTCGTCGAGCACGATCAGCTTCAGCGGTACGCCGCCGATCTCCTTCGGCACGAAATCGAGCGCGTTGCGCTCAGGAATGCCGAGCGCTGCGGCGGGGCCGGTGGTCGAGATCGAGATGCCGATGGTGATTTCATTGGTCTGCGCCAGTGCTGACGCGCCCGGCAGCGCGATAGCAGCTGCGAGCACTGCTGCGGCGAGAGTGGCCTTCCTCATTCATTCCTCCCTGCGGATATGTTCTTTGGGTTTAAACCAGTTTTGCGGGCCAATTCAGCCCCTTCTTTAGGTCATGAGGGGCCGCAAGTCAGCCCTGAACAAGTCAGCCCTTCAGGAAGCGGTCGATGATCTCCTGCGGAAATGGTGCCGATTTCAGCTTGGCGGGATCGTCCGGGTGGCGGCCGACCAGCACCCGGGTCTCGAATGCCTCGATCGCCAATGCCTCGCCCTTGAACACGCGGTGCACCACCTCGAAGCTCGAGCGCTTGATGCTCTCGATCCGGCTCTCGATGGTAATCCAGTCGCCATGGGTCGACGGGATGTGGAATTTCGCCCGCGTGTCGACCATGGGAATGCCGACCAGGCCGTATTTGTGGACGAGGTCCTGCTTCGAGCAACCGGCCGCTTCGAACATGATCGAGGTCGAGTCGTCGAACATCGCGAAGTAGCGCGGATAGTAGACGATGTTGGCGGGGTCGCAATCACCCCACTGGATCTGCACGTCGCGCCGGTTGACGAACATGGTCTATCCTCGGTTGAGCGTGATCGATCCGGAAGGGCGTTTTGTGCTCTTCCGGATCATGCTTCAGCGTGGCGCCATCCGGAGCGCGGCATCGAGCCGCACCACTTCGCCGTTCAGATAGGGATTGTCGATCATGTGCAGCGCCAGCGAGGCGAACTCGTCGGCATGCCCCAGCCGGCGCGGGAACGGGATCGCGGCAGCGAGTGAATCCTGGGCCTCCTGCGGCAGGCCGGCCAGCAAGGGGGTCATGAACAGGCCGGGCGCGATGGTCAGCACGCGGATGCCGAATTGCGCGAGTTCGCGCGCGATCGGCAAGGTCATCGCGACAATGCCGCCCTTGGAGGCCGAATAGGCCGCCTGCCCGATCTGGCCGTCATAGGCCGCGACCGAAGCCGTCGAGATCACGACGCCGCGCTCGCCGGTCGCGAGCGGTTCGAGCTTCGCCATCTCGGCGGTCGCAAGCCGCAGCATGTTGAACGAGCCGATCAGATTGATCTTGATCACCTTGTCGAAGTCAGCGAGCGCCATCGGCCCCTCGCGGCCGATCACGCGTTTGGCCACCCCGATGCCGGCACAGTTGACAAGCACGCGGGCCGGACCGTGCGCCTTGGCGGCAGCAGCGACCGCGGCTTCGGCCGCCGCTGCATCGGCCACGTCGCAGACCACAGGAATGCCGCCGATCTCGGTGGCGACGCTCTCGGCCAGCTTGGCGTTGAGGTCGCAGACCGCGACCTTGGCGCCCTGCGCAGCCAGACGGCGCGCGGTCGCAGCACCCAATCCCGATGCGCCGCCGGTGACGATGGCGGCCTGGTCCTTCAACTGCATGGCATTCTCTCCTTAATTGGTCAGACGAGTTTGATCACCGATGCCGGCGGCACCGGCGCATAGAGCGCTTCGATGATGTCAGTGCGATGCTCCAGCACCGCACGCTGGTTGATCGAGCCCTTGTCGGTGACCTCGCCGCGATCGATCGACAGCGGTGTGTCGAGCAGGATCGCCCGCGCAATCCGGTTCGACGAGCCGGTGGCGCTCGCAAGGACCCGCGCGAAACGTTCACGGAAGGCAGCACGCACCAGCGGGTCGTTGGCCGCAGCCGCGATGTCACCAGAGGCAAGCTGTGGATTGATCAGGCGGCAGCCATCGAGATCGAGGATCACGATCGCCGCCAGCTCGTCGCGATTCAGCCCCGCGATCACGACATCGCGCACCAGCGGTGCGCAGGTGCCGACGAAGCGCGCCCTTAAGGGCCCGACGCTGACCCAGGTGCCGCTTGCGAGCTTGAAATCCTCGGCGATGCGGCCATCGAAATCGAAGCCGGCATCGAGATCACCAGCGTTGGCGGGCTTCAGCGCGTCGCCGAATTTATAGAAACCCTCCTCGTCGAACGCCTTGGCGGTCAGTTCAGGCTGCCGCCAGTAACCCGGCGTCACGTTCGGGCCTTTGGCACGCACTTCGAGCTTGCCGTTGTTGGGCACCAGCTTCGCGTCATTGCCCGACACCGGAAGTCCGACATGGCCGGAACGGCTGGTATCGGGCCGCACCGACATGAAGAACGGCGAGGTCTCGGTGGCGCCGAGCCCGGTCAGCATCGGTACGCGATAGCCCTTCTCCTGCACCGCGAGCGCATCGAGGCTGTTCCAGATGAACGGCGACAGTGCGGCGCCCGAGAAGAACATCGCATGCAGCCGGTGGAAGAACTTTGCCCGCAGGCCGGCATCGTCGCGGAGATAGGGCAGCAGCGATTCATAGCCCTTGGGCACGTTGAAATAGACCGTCGGCGAGATCTCGCGCAGGTTTCGCACGGTCTCCTCGATGCCGCCGGGCATCGGCTTGCCCTCGTCGAGATACATCGAGCCGCCGTTATAGAGCGTCAGCCCGACATTGTGGTTGCCGCCAAAGGTGTGATTCCACGGCAGCCAGTCGACAATCACCGGCGGCTCGTCCTTCAGGAACGCCAATGTCTCGCGCAGCATCACCTGGTTGGCGCAGATCATGCGTTGGGTGTTGATGACGGCCTTGGGATTGCCGGTCGAGCCCGACGTCAGCAGGAACTTTGCGATCGTATCCGGACCGATGGCGGCGTGGGTCGCGTCGAGCCGCGGCTCTTCCGGCGTTGCCATCAGATCGGCGAGCCGCGTCACCTCGCGGCCGGGCACGGTCCCGCGGCTTGCCGCGATCTCGACATCGGGACCGACATTGGCGCGCAGCGCGTCGGCAAACTTGTCGGCGTCGTCGACGAAGACCAGGCCCGGCGTCAGAAGCTTGATGACGAAGCCGAGCTTGCCGTAGTCGCGCGACACCAGCGAATAGGCCGGCGAGACCGGGCAGAACGGAATGCCGGCATAGAGCGCGCCGAGCGCGATCAGCGCGTGATCGATCGAATTGCCCGACAGGATCACGATCGGCCGCTCGGCGGACAGCCCGCGCGCGATCAGCGCGGACGCGATGCGTCGGGTTGTCACCAGCAATTGCGCGTAGCTGATCTGGCGCCAGCCGCCGCCGGCTGCGCGCTCCGCCATGAACACGCGGTTCGGCTCGGCCGTCGCCCAGTGATGCAGGCGATCGGTGAGGCGAACGGGATAGTCGGCGAGATTGAGCTTGGGGCGAAGATAGATCGTGCCGTCGGCGCGGCGCTCGACGGTGACGTCGGGATTGCCGAACGAGATCGGGCGCAGCGGATGCGCACTCGCAGTGGACACAGACGGCGTGGCGTTCATGTCGGCTTCACCTTGGCGGTCTTGCGATCCAGGAACGCACGGATGCGCTTCTTGGCTTCCTTGTCGCTCTGCGCTACCGTCGCCATCAGCGATTCCATCAAGAGGCCAGTCTGCGGATTGGCCTCGGCGATCATCGGCAGCGCCTGCAACACCGCGAAGTTGGTCAGCGGCGCATTGGCGGCAACGCGCTCGGCAAGCTCCAGCGCTTTCGGCAGCGCGCCGTCGGCCTCGGTGAGATATTGCGAGAAGCCGTAGGCCGCGCCCTCGGTCGCCGAATAGACCCGGCCGGTCAGCATCATGTCGGCCATCCTGGGCACGCCGATCAGGCGCGGCAGCCGCACCGATCCGCCGCCGCCGACGAAGATACCGCGCTGGCCCTCCGGCAGCGCGAAGTACGCCGACGGCTCGGCGACCCGGATATGCGCGGCGCAGGCCAGCTCCAGCCCGCCGCCGATCACCGCGCCCTTCAGCGCGGCGATCACGGGCACGCGGCAATACTGGATGCGGTCGAACACCCGGTGCCACATCTGGGAATGCACCAAACCCTCGGTGGCGTCGCGTTCGGTGAGTTCGGAGAGATCGAGGCCGGACGAGAAATGATCGCCGACCCCATGGATCACGACGGCGCCGACCGCGTCGGGAATCGCGGAAAAGCAGTCCCGCAGCGCCAGGATGATGCCGTCGTTGAGCGCATTGCGCTTGGCCGGCCGGTTGAGCCCGACGGTCAGCACCGCCCCTCGCATCTCGATCCTGAGCAGCGAGGCATCACCCGCGTCGGCAGCGTTTCCCATGGCGTTATTGTTTCCTATTCAGAATAGTTATATTCTATAACTATCATCACAGGAGTCAAGACGGGCGTGGCGGCGCAGGACTTCACTCTCCCCTGGAGGGGGAGGGTCGGCTCACATGAAGCGAAGCGGAATGTGAGGCGGGGTGGGGTGACGCTCTCTCCACCCGGACAGTGCCCGTGTGGAGAGATCACCCCACCTCGCCGCGCATTTTCATGCGCGTCGATCCTCCCCCTCCAGGGGAGGATGGGAGCGGAGCCTCACAACACCTGATGCACGTCGATCACGACGCGGTCGGCGTGGCGGGCGGCGGAGGCAACGAAGATGTGCTCCATCAGCCAGCGGTACTTTTCGGCGCCGGTTTCGAATTTCGGCACGGTGCGGAAATAGATCAGCTTGGGGTCGACCGGTTCGCCGCGCTTGAGCTTCTCAAGCAGATCGACCGGCCCGAAGCGGATGCCCTTGTTCTCGACATAGACGACGGCCCCGTCGTCGGTCTCGAAGGCATATTTTGCCTCCAGCTCGATCAGCTCGCTGGGCCTGATGATCTGGAAGTCGGCGCCGAACGGCAGCACCTTGCCGTTGACGGTCTCGCCCCTCACCTCGCCGCCGATGATCGGAATGATGCGGCGGACGCCGGTGCCGATGTCGCCGGCGGAGGTCACCTCCGCGATCCGGGCGGTGATGGTGAAGACGTATCTGGTCTGAAGCTCGGGAGCCATGGAGAACCTATTTATTGAGGCATGATCCCCGCGCAAACGCTTGCGTTTGTCGCAGGGAAAACCGGGTCCCACTTTTCCGGGATCATGCTTAGCCTATCATGCGCTGCGGCAGCCAGGTCGCGAGCAGCGGGAACAGGATCAGGATCACCAGCCGGATCAAATCGGTGATCACGAACGGCAGCACGCCGACGAAGATCGTCGACATGTTGACGTCCTTGATCACGCTCTTGATCACGAACACGTTCATGCCGACCGGCGGATGGATCAGTCCGAGCTCCACCGTCATGACGATGATGATGCCGAACCAGATCGGGTCGAAACCGAGCGCGGTCACCACCGGGAACACGATCGGCACGGTGAGGATCACCATCGCCATCGCGTCCATCAGGCAGCCGAGCACCAGATACATCAGGAGGATCAGCGCCAGCACACCGTAAGGACCGATGCCGAGCCCGGTGAGGAATTCGGTGACGTTCTGCGGCGTCTGGGTGATGGTGAGGAAGTAGCCGAAGCACAGCGCACCGATCAGCACCGTGAACACCGCTGCCGCGGTGCGCGTCGCCTGCAGCAGCGATTGCAGGATGCCGTCCCTGGTCAGCTTGCCGCGGAGGATGCCGATGATGAAGGCGCCGACGGCGCCGACCGCACCCGCTTCGGTCGGGACGAAGAAGCCGCCATAGAGGCCGCCGATCACGAACAGGAACAGCAGCAGCGGCGACCAGACGTCGCGCATAGCCATGGCGCGCTCATGCCACGACGCCTTCTTGCCTGCCGGCAGGAACCCCGGCCGCGTCACGCCGATGATGCCGATCGTGATCATGTGCATCGCGATCGCGAGCAGGCCCGGCACCACGCCCGCGATGAACAGCTTGCCGATGTCCTGCTGGGTGATGATGCCGTACACCGCGAGCACGGTGGATGGCGGCAGCATCGCCCCGAGCGTGCCGCCGACCGCGATCACGCCGGTCGAGAACGATTGCGGATAGCCGAAGCGGCGCATCTCGGGATAGGCCACCGCCGAGAAGGTCGCGGCGGTCGCAACCGACGAGCCCGAGATCGCGGCAAAGCCGCCGCAGGCGGCGATGGTCGCAATGCCGAGCCCACCCTTCCAGTGGCCGACAAAAGTGTTTGCGGCGCGGAACAGCTCACGGCTGATGCCCGAAACCGACACGAAGGCGCCCATCAGCAGGAACATCGGAATCACGCCGAAGGAATAATCCGTCACCGTGCGCATCGTGGTCTGGCCGACCAGCTTCAGCGCCGGGGCGAAGCCGGTGAGATAGCCAAAGCCCGTGATGCCGACGAGGCCCATCGCCATGCCGACGGGCACGCGCAATAGCATCAGCGCGAACAGGCAGACGAAGCCGATGACGGCGACGGCCTCGGGACTCAAATCGAGACTCATGGCCGTCTACTCCGCAGTCTTGATCTTGGCATCATGGATATCTTCCGGATGGAAGATCAGGCGGTAGGTCCGGATCGCGATCAGCAACACCGCGGAGACGTCACCGAGCCACGACACCAGGAAGAACGGCCAGACCGGAACGCCGAGATCCATGGTGACGATGTGGCTGTTCCTGGTGTCGATCACCTTGTCGACCAGCGTGTAGGTCTGCACCGTCACCACGAACAGCAGCACAAGTGTCGCGAAGATGTCGATCCAGCGCTGATAGCGCGGCGAGGCATTGGCCCAGACCAGATCCACGGTGATGTGGGTGCCGCGATAGCTCGTCGCCGCGATGCCCCAGAAGATCAGGATGCCGAGCAGGAACTGGCCGAAATTGTAGTAGTCGGGGATCGTCACCGAGAAGAACTTGCGCATGAACACCGCGGTGAAGGTGTTGAGCGCGACGACGCCGACGAAGAAAGCCGCCACCCATTCGATCGAATCGATAAAGCGGTCCATGAAATTCTTGCGCACCGGCTCGGGTGGACCGGTGATCGCGCCGTCCTGGGAAACTTCGGCAGATTGCGTCATGCGTTGCTTCGATGAACTCCCTCGCCCCGCTCTTGCGGGGAGAGGGTTGGGGTGAGGGACTGCTTCCACGAGTTGTGAACGCGGTGAGACCTGTACCCCCTCACCCGGATCGCATCTGACGATGCGATCCGACCTCTCCCCGCAAGCGGAGAGAGGTGAAGGGGCAACGGGATCAGATCCCCGCTTCGTACTTCTTCAGCGTGGCCTGCAGATCGGCCTCGATCTTCTCCGCATCGCCGCCGGCCTTCTTC
This sequence comes from Bradyrhizobium sp. AUGA SZCCT0105, assembly GCF_018129565.1. NCBI lineage: Bacteria > Pseudomonadati > Pseudomonadota > Alphaproteobacteria > Hyphomicrobiales > Nitrobacteraceae > Bradyrhizobium > Bradyrhizobium sp. AUGA SZCCT0105. The sequence goes on from NZ_JAFCMK010000007.1 coordinate 29,922, forward strand.
ACGGCCTCGGCCCAGCTGTCGCGCAGCGGCTTGACCGCCTTCTTCCACTCGGCGAGTTGATCCGCCGTCAGCGGATAGACCTCGTGGCCTTGCAGCGCCTTCATCTTGGTGCGGCCATTGGCTTCGAAATCGGTCCAGGGATCGGTGACCTTGGAGGCCCATTCCGGCGTGCAATGATCGTCGATCACCTTCTTCTGGACATCCGACATCGCATTATATTTGGCGAGGTTAATGTTGTAGGTGAACACCGTCGTGTAGAGCGGCACATCCATGTGGTACTTCACCACCTTGTCGATGCCGAACAGGAAGATCGAGCCCCAGGGGAAGGTGATCTCGTCGGCGACGCCGCGCTCGATCGCGTCGCGCGATTCCGGCGCGGAGGCCTGCACATTGGTGCCGCCGAACATCTTCACCATCTCGCCGATGGTGCTCTGCGCGGGCCGCACCTTCACGCCGGAGAGATCGCTCGGCAGCAGGATCTTCTTCTTGCCGTGCAGCGCGCCCGGATCGTGGATGAAGGCGAAGCAGAGCTTGGTATCCTTCATCTCGGTTGGCGCGTATTTGTGGTACCACTCGTTCAGCGCCAGCGTGCCCTTCTTGCCGTCCGAGAACACGAACGGGAGCTGGCCCGCGGCCGCGATCGGGAAGCGGCCGGGCTGATAGCCGGGATTGACATAGGTGACGTCGGCGATGCCGTCGCGCGCCATGTCGTAATGGTCGAACGCCTTGCCGAGCTGCTCGGACGGAAACACGGTGACCTTGATGGTGCCGCCCGATGCCTTCTCGATATCGGCGGCCCAGGCCTGCGTCGCCGGCACCAGCGGATGCGCCGGCGGCACCCAGAGCGACACTTTGAGATTGACGGTCTTGTCCTGCGCCTGCGAAGGACCTGCGGCCGGCACGACGGCGGCGGCTGCCATCAGCAGCGCCAACAAACTCTTCCTCATCACCTCTCCTCCTCTCCAGGACGGGCTTCGTGCCCGGTCTCATTACTTAACATGTTATCTAATTCGCGCGGATATTCAAGACGAAATCCGCAGGGACGACGCCTCGTCGCACCCGGCCCCTCCGGCATCTTGCGCTGCGGCGAACGCGCTTGCCGCGCAAATCCGCCTTGCCAAAACTGTTATATGATATAGTTGCCTTGGCAAGTTGATGGCGACCGCCCCGGCGCGGGCGCCTGCTGAAAACCTATCCGATCGGGAGGAGCAGGTGTTGCGGACAAAAGTAGCAATCATAGGCGCAGGTCCGGCCGGACTGTTGCTTGGGCAACTACTTCATACTTTCGGCGTAGACAACGTCATTCTCGAGCGGCAGACCCCGGATTACGTGCTGGGGCGGATCCGCGCCGGCCTGCTCGAGGAAGGCACCGTGTCGCTGCTCGACAGCGTCGGCGCGGGTGCCCGGCTGCACCAGGAGGGCCTGGTTCATCACGGCGTCGAGCTGGCGTTCGGTGGGGCGCGGCACCGCATCGACATGCATGCGGCGACCGGCAAGACCGTGACCATCTACGGCCAGACCGAGGTCACGCTCGACCTGATGAACGCCCGCACGGCGGCCGGCCTGACCTCGGTCTACTCCGCCGCCGACGTCACACCGCACGATTTCGACACCGATCATCCGCGCGTCACCTACGTCAAGGACGGCGTCACCCACGAGACCGCCTGCGATTTCATCGCCGGCTGCGACGGCTTCCACGGCGTCAGCCGCGCCAGCGTGCCGGCGTCGGCGATCACCAGCTACGAGCGGGTATATCCGTTCGGCTGGCTCGGCATCCTCTCGGAGACGCCGCCGGTCTCGCCGGAGCTGATCTACAACAACCATGCGCGCGGCTTTGCGCTTTGCACGATGCGCTCGACCCATCGCAGCCGCTATTACGTGCAGTGCCCGCTCGACGACCACGTCGATCAATGGTCGGACGAGCGGTTCTGGGATGAATTGAAGTGGCGGCTCGACCAGAAGGCCGCCGACGAAATCATCACCGGCCCGTCGATCGAAAAGAGCATCGCGCCGCTGCGCAGCTTCGTCGCCGAACCGATGCGGTTCGGCCGGATGTTCCTCGCCGGCGACGCCTCGCACATCGTGCCGCCGACCGGCGCCAAGGGGCTGAACCTTGCGGCCAGCGACGTGCATTATCTGTCGCAGGCGCTGCGCGAATATTACGACGAGAAATCCTCTGCCGGCCTCGACGGCTACTCGGCAAAGGCGCTGGCGCGGGTCTGGAAGGCGGTGCGCTTCTCGTGGTGGATGACCTCGATGCTGCATAAATTCCCCGACGAGGGCGAATTCGCCGCGCGCATCCAGATCGCCGAGCTCGACTATCTCGTCAGTTCGAAGGCGGCGTCGACCTCGCTGTCGGAGAACTATGTGGGGCTGCCGTTCTAGCGGGAGCGGCTTTGCTTGCTTTGCTTGCAATTTTCGTCCCGTCATCCTGAGGTGCGAGCGGAGCGAGCCTCGAAGGATGCACGGCCACCAGCCGGGCCGTCGACCCTTCGAGGGCCGCTGAAGAAGCGGCCACCTCAGGGTGACGGAGATAGAATTTCGCTCGCCGCTAGGCAGTCCCTCCTGAAAGCCCTAGCATCGCGAGTGTTCCCGGCTAGGAGCAGCCGCCATGCTCACCCTCTATTTCGCACCGGGCGCCAGCTCGATGGCAGTGCATATCGCCCTGCACGAGATCGGCACGGGCTTCGAGGCGCGCCCGATGTCGTTCAAGCGCAACGACATGCAAGCGCCCGACTATCTCGCGCTCAATCCGGAAGGCAAGGTCCCGACGCTCCTGATCGACGGCCGCCCGATGACCGAGGTCGCGGCGATCCTGTTCTATCTCGCGAGGCGATTCCCCGAAGCTGAGCTGCTGCCGCGCGACGATATCGAGGCCGAGGCGCAGGCGCTGTCGTGGATGTCCTTCATCGCCTCGACGCTGCATCCGGCAAGGGCGCGCGGGCTCGACTACGCGAAGGCGGTCTGGGGCATCGCCGACCGCCGGCTCGGTCACGGCTGGGCGATCGGCAGCTATTCGATCGCCGACATCCATCTGTTCCGCCTGTACTGGCGGCTCGCCAATTCGCTGAAGCTGCCGCTGGAGACGTTCTCCAACCTCACGGCGCATTACGAGAAGATGATGGCGCGCCCGGCGGTGCAGAAGACGATCGAGATCGAGAGCGAAGTCGGCTACGAATTGCCGGCGTGACCAGTCGGCGCGTCGCGCTTTCAAACACCCACGCAAATCCCGTTTAAAACTTTGTAGGCGGTGAAACCGCGATCGACATCGCGTTCAATGGCGTCAACGCAACGCCATGCACGAGATTCAGATGACCACCGATACGCAGGTCGCCCCCGACATTCCCCAAGACGTCCCCGAAGGCTTCGAGCCGCTGTTCCGCAAGAGCCCGCTCACCGAGCCCTGGGAGCCGCTTTATGCAAAGAAGACCGAGCGATCCGTCATCATCGGCCTACGGCTGGCGAGGCCGCACACCAACGGCCGCGGCCTGATCCATGGCGGGCTGATCGCAGCACTTTCCGACAATGCGATGGGCTATAGCTGCGGCCACGCGACCGGCTGGACCACCTCGTATGTGACGATCTCGCTCACGGTTGATTTCGTCGGCTCCGCCAATGTCGGGCAGTGGCTCGCAATCGAGAGCGATGTGATCAAGACCGGCAGCACGATCTGCTTCGCGCAGAGCCTGATCAAGGCCGACGGCGTCACGATCGCGCGCGCCAGCGGCACGTTCCGCGTGGTGCCGAAGAAGGCGCCGGTCAGCTAGGCGCTTGGCGCTAACCGAACTGCCAGTCGGTGATCTCGGTGACGAGATCGATGAAGGTCCGCACCTTGGCCGACAACAGCCGGGATGTCGGGTAGACGACATGGATCGGCACCGGCGGCTGCTCGAATTCGGCGAGCACGATCCTGAGCCGCTGCGCCTTCAGCGATTCGGCGGCCTGGTAGGCCATCACCCGAGTCAGTCCGCCGTCCTGCTCGGCGTACTGGATGGCAGCGTCCGAGCTGTTGCTGGTGAAGCGTGGCGTCGGCGTGATGCGGATCTCCTGGCCGTCCTCAACGAAGCGCCAATCCGGCGTCGCGGTCATCGCGCCGAACTGGATGGTGTCATGGGCGGTGAGGTCCGCCGGCCGCTTCGGCTCGCCGCGAAGCTTGAGATAGCCGGCCGAAGCCACCACGATGCGGCGCATCTGGCCGACATGGCGCGCCACCAGCGTCGAATCCGGCAAGTGCCCGAGCCTGACCGCGAGGTCGACGCCGTCCTCGACGAGGTTGATCCGGCGGTCCGACAGCCGCAGGTCGACGCCAACATCGGGATAGCGTTTGAGGTAGGCGGTCACGACCGGGCTGACATGGAGCCGCCCGAAGCCGAACGGCGCCGAGATCACCAAGCGGCCTTCGGGGCGGGTGCGCTCGCTCTCTACCGCGTCCTCGGCCTCCTCGACGTCGGCAAGGATCCGCCGCGCCCGCTCCAAATAGCGCGAGCCGGCGTCGGTCAGCGTCACCTGCCGCGTGGTCCGCTGCAGCAGCCGCGCACCGAGCCGCTCCTCCAGCGCCGCGATCAGCCGCGTGATGGCTGACGGAGACAGGCCGAGCTTGCGGGCGGCGGGGGCAAACCCCTCGAGGTCCGCCACCGCGACGAAGGCCTGCATGGCGTCGATCCGGTCCATGACACTATTGCATAATCGGCAACAGTGAAGTGTCAATTCCCAAGATTGCCTACGATCCGGAAATACCCACCTTAGCGGGCCGAGGACGGCCGCTTTGTCGCCCGTGGGCGGGAGGCTGAGATGTCAGAGGTTCGCAGCTATTCGAGCGATGTCGGGTTCACCCCGGCGGTGAAGGAAATTCAGACCCGCAAGGGCTCGCGCGAGACCTATGCCGAGGTCGAGGCCCATGGCGGCTGGCAAACCGAGGTCGACGAGAACCTCACCGCCTTCCTCGCCAACACCAACAGCTTCTATCTCGCCACCGCCTCGGCCGGCGGCCAGCCTTACATCCAGCACCGCGGCGGGCCGAAGGGTTTCATCAAGGTGCTCGACAAGCACACCATCGCGTTCGCCGATTACAGCGGCAACCGGCAATTCATCACCCAGGGCAATCTCTCGGAGAACCCGAAGGCCTACATCTTCGTGATGAACTACGCGTACCGGCAGCGCGTGAAGATCTGGGGCGAGGCGCGGGTGGTTGAAGACGATCCGGCGCTGACCCGTTCGCTGATGCCGCAGGGCTATCGCGCGCGGCCCGAGCAGGTGATCCTGTTCAAGGTCGCGGCGTGGGACACCAACTGCCCGCAGCACATCCCACAGAAGTTCGATGCGGCCGATGTGGCCAGCGCGCTCGCCTCGCGCGACCAGCGCATCGCCGAGCTCGAGGCGGAGCTCGCCGCGTTGAAGGGCGAGCCCGCTCCAGCCCCAGCCGGTTAGGCCGCCTGCTGCTGCAGCGGCGCCCAGGCGAACTCCGGATAATATTGCTGCATCATCCGGCCGACATAGGCGGTGAGATTGTCGAATTTCTCGGTGCGCTCGCGCAGCGGCGAATCGAAGAACGGCGTCAGGATTCCCGCGAGCGCGCCGAACGCGGTGGCGTCGGTGCCGCACGGCGCGTTCCCCATCAGGTACGGCTTGTCGCCGAGCTGCACCGACAGCGCAAACAGCGAGCGGAGCGCGAGATCGACGTCCTCATCGGGTCCGTGGCGGCCAAGCCCGCTCAACAGATAGTTCTCGGCGACGCGGAACTGGGCGTCCTCGCGCATCTTGTCGCGCATGTGGTCGGGCGCGCCGTCGAAGAAATGCGCCGGCCCCTTGGCAAAATTGGTGTCGTCGACCCAGCGCGCGCCGACCAGCGCCCAGTAGACGTGATGCTCGATCATGCGCTCGAAGGCCCAGGCCTGCGCGCGCGCCTGCAAGCTCAGCGGCGCGTCGAAATCGAAGCCGTATTTGCCCTCGATATGGGCGCGGATGAAGGTCGAATCGGCGATCGTCTCGCCGTCATCGGCGATGAAGGGCAACTGGCCCTTGGGAGAGGCCGGCGGCGTCGCCTTCTCCTTGCGATACTCAAGCCCGGCCATCTTGAGCTGGACCTCGGTCTTGGTCACGAAGGGGCTGATTTCCGGCAAGCCGAAGCCCGTGCCAAAGCCAAAAAGCGTAATCATATGAAGCTCCCGATCGCCTGTGGTCGTGAATTGAAGCTAGCTGCCCCCTGCTGCCAGCATGGTGTCAGCAGTAGTGGCATTCAGTGTCGAGCGGGCCGACGGGCGCGAGGCGGCGAACCGCCTCGCGAACGCGCTTGACCAGCCGTGCCCGCCCGTAGGACCAGGCGGCACTGATCGACTGTGCGACCAGAGCGACCAGGGCCCAGCGCAGGTCGCCGGAGGTGGAGTAGACCGTGACCAGCTGTTCCAGCGCGAAGCTCTGCGCCTGCCGGAAACCGAGTTCATCAAGATTCGTCATGGACAAATTCCCTTCACTTGAGGTGTTGTCCTGCTATAGCCCCCACCTGCTGCCAACATGCTGTCAGCAGCAGTGACAGGGGGCGCGAAAAGCCGACGCGCCGAGACACTGCGAGACCCGTCAAGACACTCGTCAAGACAGCTGCCAAAACACTGCCAAGACACCCGCCAAGAGAGCGACCAAGAGAATTGCCATGAGACGCGCCGACCGGCTGTTTCAGATCATCCAGGTGCTCCGCCGCACCCGTAAGCCTTTGACCGCGGATGCGATCGCAGCCGAACTCGAGACATCGAAGCGGACCATCTATCGCGACATCGCCAGCCTGATCGAGCAGCGGGTGCCGATCCGCGGCGAGGCCGGCATGGGCTACATCCTGGAGAAGGGTTTTGACCTGCCGCCCTTGATGCTGACACCCGACGAGATCGAGGCCTGCGTGCTCGGCGCGCAATGGGTGGTCGGTCACGCCGATCCGGCGCTGGCGCGCGCGGCCGAGGACCTGATGGCCAAGATCGCGGAGACCGTGCCGGACCGCTTACGGCCGTTCGTGCTGGAGCCGGCAAGCCGCGCCCGCTCCGCCTGGAACCGGGAGCCGGACCGCATCGACATGGTCCGGACCCGCAGCCAGATCCACGAAGGCAAGAAGATCACGCTCAACTATCGCGACGAGCATGGCCGCGATAGCGAGCGCACGGTCTGGCCGATCGCGGTCGGCTATCACGAGGCGGTGCGGTTGCTCGCCGCCTGGTGCGAGCTACGCAAGGATTTCCGTAGCTTCCGCACCGACCGCGTGGTCACCGCTGTTTATCACGACGAGAAGTACCCGGAGCGGCGCGACCTGCTCAGGGCACGCTGGCGGCGCAGCCTGGTGTGGGAAGCACCGAGGGACACCTGATGACCGGCAACGCGATTGACGCGGCGGAGGCGAGCCCCTGCCAGTCCTGCGGCGCCTGCTGCAGCTATTCGGAGAACTGGCCGCGCTTCACCGTGGAAGACGACGCGCAGCTCGATCTGATCCCAGCGCAATTCGTCAACGCGCGACAATCAGGGATGCGCTGCGAGGGTGACCGCTGCTCGGCGCTGTCAGGCCGGGTCGGCGAGGCCACGCGCTGCGAGGTCTATGCGGTGCGACCGGAGGTGTGCCGAACCTGTCTGCCGGGCGACGCAGAATGCGCGATGGCGCGGCGCCGGCACGGGCTGCCGCTCATCCCGAGCGCGCAGCCGGATTGAGCACGGCTCTTTTATTTGCGCATGATCTCCGCGCAAACGCGTTCCGCGTTTGTCGCGAGGGAAAACCGGTTTCCACTTTTCCGGATCATGCTTAAGCCGTCACAGTCACCGTCTCGCTGACGTCCTCGTCGTCGAGTTCGTCATCGACAACAGGCGCGAAGCTCGACAGCGGCTTGGTCGACAGCGTGATCGGCTTGCGGCCGCCATGCGATACGGTCGCAACACGGGCCGGCTCACGCGACAATGCGTACAGCGTCGACCCGACGCGGCCGCCGGAATTGACCAGTTCCCATTCGCTGCAGCTCGACGCAATCGCCACCGCGAGTGCGTGCAGATGGCTGCGGCGATAGCAGAACAGCGCGAGCATCGCCCTGACGTCGGGCGCGACATTGGCAACCAGCAGCGTAAGCCCGTTCGGATTGGCGCGGTACATCTGGCCGAGCAGGTCGTCCGCAACTGGGCAGGCATCGTTCTCGAACGCGTCGCGGCTTGAAAACATTTGCAAATCCCCCTCGATCGGGAAGATGCCGCGCAATCCTCTAACGAAAGGTTAACCACGGCCTCCGGTCGCCTCCGGGGGCCCTTGCCCGTTGCACGCGAATCACATCCGCCCGCCGCTGGAGCGTTTCCAAGCGAAGTGGATACCGGTCGCGTGAGGAGAGCGCGTCAAAACAAGAATCCAGAGCCCCCTTCCGATTCCATCGGAATGGAAGCGGCTCTTGCGGCCCGGTCATGGTCTGAAATGTAGGAGGAGGCGTCCGCGCGCCGCTCAGTTCGCGGCCATGTAGATCGACAGCGCGAATCCGGTGAGGTGGTGCAGCGCCTGGTCGACCCCGATCAGGGTCCAGAACCAGGGATGGCCGGACTCCAGCGTCACGCCGAAATGCGAGGCGCAGATGCCCTTGCAGCGATCGACGATGATGTGGATCACGAAGTCCACGAAGGCGACGTACCAGAAGCGCGGCGCCACCACCAGGATCAGCGCCAGCGCGACCGCGAGATGGACCAGGCAATGCGCGAGCAGCGGCATGGCCCAGCCGGTCTTCTGATCCTTGCCGATCGCCATCCAGGCGTTCTGCAGCATGAAGTCAGCGATGATGTGCTTTGCGGTGAGAAGCAACATCCATCCCACCAGGGCACCAACCGACACCGACGATGACATGGAAGGAAACAACAAGCTGACGCCCTTTTACTTCGATGAATGTGATTGCAAGAAATCCGGGTCAGGCCGTCAGCACAATTCCGCAAAGCGGAGCTTGTGTCATTTATGACATCTCCGGCGGCGGAATGCACCTGCGGTCCCCCGAAAATCACATCTGGGTTCGGACGTCGATAGTGGCGATGGTCATGTGGCATCGCGGCGCAGGTCAATCGGGATTAAGGTTACGGCGGGTGGCCGGTTTGCATTCCCGCCGCGGAGGTATATCGTCGGCGGCACAGGAAATTTTCTTTCTTTTATAGTCATTTACGGATTCATCGGGCAGCGCCGCGCCGTTGCGGCAACGGGCCGTCCCGGTCGGGTGATCAGCCATGAGTGCCGAAGCCCCCGCGCCTTCGCCAGTGCTGCCGCGACCACGCCCTCCGGTCGCCAAGAGCAACCGCGCGCAGATCATCATCTTCACCATGCTGACGCTGTTCTTGAGCGCGATCACCGTGATCGGCGGCCGGGTCTGGCTGCGCAATTCGGAAACGCTGGTGTTCGCGGTCGGCGATGCCAACGGCCCGGAGGCCAAATTCGCCGCCCGCCTCGCCACCGTGCTGAAAAACAATTCGTCGCGGCTGCGGCTGAAGATCGCGCCGAACCCCGACAACGCCAAGGCGCTGGTGCAGTTCGATCGTCGCGCCGCAACGCTTGCGATCCTGCGCACCGATGCCAAGGTACCGCCGCGCGCCCGCGCCATCGCGATCCTCGAGCATGATGTGGTGCTGGTGCTGAGCCCCGGCGGCAAGAAGATCAAGTCGCTGACCGAACTGAAGAGGAGGAAGATCGCAGTCGTCGGCGACGGCGAGAACAGCGTCAATTTCGTCCGCAGCGCGCTGGAGATTTCCGACAGCCCGGATGCGGCGCAGCGGGTGCAGCAGGCGCCGCCGAACACGCCGTTCGACAAATTGTTCGCTTCGGGCTTCGCCGCCGTGGTCGTGATCGAACATGCCTCGAAGATCATCAAGGACAAGACCTACGAGCAATATGCCAAGCGCGCCGGCGGCTTCACCTTGAACGCGATCGACGAGGCCAAGGCGCTGGCGCGCAAATATCCGGCGATCTCGGAGGAGACGATCTCGACCGGCATGCTGTCGTCCTCGCCGGCGATCCCCGACGACGACGTGGACAGCATTGGGCTGGAATGGCTGCTGGTCGCGCAATCCTCGATGTCCACGACCACGGCGGCCGAGCTCGCGCGCATCGTCTATGAGAACAAGTCCGAGCTCGCGCTCGACGACGGCTTCGCCTCCAAGATCGAGCCGGCGGCGACCGACAAGGACGCCTTCATCGTCGCCCATCAGGGCGCGGCCGAATACATCAATGACGATACCAAATCGTTCATGGATCGCTACAGCGACGTGATGTATCTCGGCGCCGCCGCGCTCAGCATCATCGGCTCGATCTTCGCTGCGATCTACACCAAGATCACCCGCGTCGCGCCGGAGAAGGCCAGCGAACTGGCGGGCCGGATCCTCGACATCGGCGAGCGCGTCGAGCACACCACCTGCGCCGAGCATCTCGACGAATTGCAGGACGAGCTCGAGGCGATCCTGCGCGGCGCGGTGATCGGCTTGCGCGACGGCACCGTTTCCGGCGACGGCCTCGACACCTTCAAGCTCGGCTACGAGCTGGTCCGCGACGAGATCGCGCTGCGCCGCGACCATCTCAAGCGCCACCCGCCGGCAGTCGATGACAATCTCGTGGTGGTGAAGACCGCGAACGGATGAGGCGGTCGCGCCAAATCCACTGCTGTCGTCCTGGCGAAAGCCAGGACCCATTGCCACCGCTTTCGGTGCCGAACGGGATCGCGGCCCCAACGTCGCGCAACAATTTGCATTTGGGGTAATGGGTCCTGGCTTTCGCCAGGACGACACTGCGTACCGGCTAGGACGAGCGGCCGCATATCAAGCGGTGAGTCGGCTCGGACGGCGCGTAACAAAGCTCTAGCTCCGTCATCCTGAGGAGCGCGCAGCGCGTCTCGAAGGATGCACGGCCACAGTCAGGCCGTCGACCCTTCGAGGGCCGCTGAAGAAGCGGCCACCTCAGGGTGACGGTCCACGTTCTCCACGTCATTGCAAGCGAGAATGTCTGCACTCTTACGGCGCCGCCGCCGGCACCCGTGCGCGAATCTCTGCGATCTTGCGCTTGAGCGAGGCCTGCCGTGGATCGGGCATGATGGCGGCGCGGGCCTCGGTGATGGCGGCGGCAAGATCGGGAAGCGCGAGCACGCCGTCGAAGGTCGGTTTGACCAGTCCGTCGATGATCACGTGCCAGTCCGCGATGCCCTGGCGATAGGGATCGCCGTAGCCCTGGATCATGGTCGCGGTCTGCACAATCGCTGAGGCCGCGCCCGGCTGCTTGGTCAGGCTGCGGTCGATCATGTGCAGCCAGCGCTCGACCCAGATGCGTTCCTTGGCGTAGCGCCCCGAGAACAGCCGCCAGCGCTTCAGGCCGGCCTCGATCCGGAGCCGGCGAACGCTGAAGCGGGTGTTGGCGCTGAAACGGATCGAGACCCGGCGGCGGCGCCAGCCGAGCCGGTCGAGCACGGCAAGCACCGGATCGGCGATCATCTCCGGCAGGGCGTCGATCAACTCGTCGAGGCGGAGTTTCTTGACGTCGTCGGCCGAGCGCGCCGCAAGGCCGCCCGCCGCGTTGACTTCGCCGAGCTTGAGCTGCGCGATGCGGATCGCGTCCTCATAGGCCATGCGCTCGGCCATCAGCCGCGCGATCTCGGCAAGCAGGGCGTCGTCAACGCCGCGGCGGCCGACGAAGCGTTTGAGCCGGTCGATGTAGAGCTGGGCGTAGCTCGTGCTCTGATAGGCGATCAACAGATGGATGGCATCGGTGACCGCGGGCCCGAGGTGGTCCGGGCAGGCGTCGGGCAGCACCGGCGGCCCCTCGTCCTCATCGCCGATGATATCGGCAAACAGGTAACGAAGCGAAGCCAGCAGACTGTCGTCATCCGGCACTGCGGCGCCTCCAGAACTCGTCGCGGGGCTCATGCAGGTTTTGGCTCCGCGACCTGTGGGGTGGCGTGCTGCGCGAGCCGCTGCTCGAGCGTCGAGATATTCTCGAACAGGCGGGCGCTGAACAGACGCAGGAGGTAGAAGCCGAACGCCGGGTTCTGAACGTAAAGCTGCTCGACCTGGTCATAGGTCACCGACAGCACCATGCCGGTTTCGACGCACTCCAGCGTCTGGGTGCGGGTGTTCGACGGCGACAGCATGCCAAACTCGCCGACCAGGGCGCCGACCGGCAGCTCGATGCCGGATTCGACCAGGCGGAAGCGGCCGCTGACAATGTAGAACATGCTGTCGGCCTTCTCGTCCTTGTAGAACAGGACTTCGCCCGCGGTGCATTTGCGCTCCGTCGTGAATGGCCTCAGCCAGTCCATCGACAGATCGCTGTTGACCGATTTCTTCACGTTGCGGACCAGTTGCAGCATCTGGTGCAGACGATAGGTGTTCACCGGCAGCAGCACGGCATGCAGAATCAGCGTCGCGTAATTATGGGTCGGGACGGCGGTCGCGATCAGGATGATGTTGGTCAGGATGGCAAAGACGCGCAACGGGATCATGGTCCGCATCGACAGCGTGGCGACCACGAAGATCGATGCGAAGAAACTGCCGGCGGCGCCGGCGTGCTCCGCGAGATGTGAGGTATCCATCGGAAACCAACCAATTTCTCAAGAAGTGAACAAGATCGCCTTATTAGTCGCTTCATTCCGGCCGAGGTCGCATCGGTGACCAGCATCCCTGATATACGGTGAAAAAGCGACGATTTGTCTGATTTCTCACATTCGCGGGCGCAAAAACGGGCCAACATGGTTAGGCCATTCGTCCAACATTTGGGACTTTCGCCGCGACCATCCCGCCACCGCCTGCGCGTTGACGGCCTCAACCGGGAGAGGCACGTTGTGACACAGGCTCCGCCATTCGCAGGGGCGCCTCAATTCCAGTAGTTCAGCGACAGGCAAGCTCCGTTCCGATGTCCAAGCCGATCGTCCTTCCGGCCTTGACGCGCTTCGTTTCCGCCACCGCCGGCCGCAACATGACCACGGCGGCCTATGTCGCGGTCACGGTCGGTGTCGCCATGATGACGCTGCTGACGGTCGCGCCGGCCTATGACACGGTCCCGCACTGGGTCGATGCGCTGCTGTGGGCCTGCCTTGCCTATTTCGTGTTCGAATGGCTGGTGCGGCTGCGGCACATGCGGCGGCAGGACAAGCTCTGGTTCTACGCGCTGTCAAGCGCTGGCGTCGTCGATGCGGTCGGTGCGCTGGCGGTGCCATTGGCCCTGCTCAGCGGCATCGAGCCGAAAACCGCATGGCTGCTCGGTGTGCTCTGGATGCTCAAGGTGGTGCCAGGCATTCCCGGCCTGCGCCAGCTCCGGCGCGTGCTCGTGGTGGAATCCGGCCCGCTGCTCAGCGTGCTGGTGATCTTCCTGATGGTGGTGTTCCTGGCCTCCGTCGCCGAATACTTCCTGGAGCGGGACGTCCAGCCGCAGACCTTCGGCAGCGTGCCGGCGGCGCTGTGGTGGGCGGTGGTGACGCTGACCACGACAGGCTATGGCGACGTGGTGCCGATCACCCCGCTCGGCCGCATGGTCGCTGCCATGGTGATGATCTCGGGCCTCGGCGTGTTCGGGCTGTGGACCGGTATTCTGGCGACCGGCTTTGCCGCGGAAACCCGCCGCGACAATTTTCTGAGAACCTGGGAGACCGTCAGCAAGGTGCCGTTCTTCGCGCATCTCGGCCCGGCCGCGATCGCCGACGTCACTCAGGTGCTGCGGACCATGGACCTGCCGCCGCGCACCATGATCATCCGCAAGGACACCAATGGCGACTGCATGTATTTCGTCGCCGCCGGCGAGGTGGAGGTCGACCTGCCCGGACGCAAGGTGAAGCTCGGCGAAGGCGCATTCTTCGGCGAGATGGCGCTGCTCGGCAACGCCAAGCGGGGCGCCAGCGTCTCGACCAGCAAGGTGACCCGGCTGTTGGTGCTTGACCTCGTCGATTTCCGCCTGTTGATGGCAAGGCATCCCGATCTCGCCGAGACCATCGACGCCGAGGCGAAGCGGCGCGAACGTGAGAACCAATGATGGAGACCAAGATGGCCGACGCGGCCGACACCGCCAGCGGACCCGTGCTCGAAATCGCGGGCGCACGCGCCACGATCCGCCTCAACCGGCCGAAGCATCTCAACCGCCTGCAGGCCGAGGATCTCGGCGAGCTGGTCAGGCTGTTCGACCGGATCGAGGCCGATCCCGCGATCCGCGTGCTGGTGCTGACCGGAACCGGCCGCGCGTTCTCCGCCGGCTACGACCTCAACTCGGTGGCCGAGCGCGCGGTGAGCGCGAGCGAGCAGCAGAGTGCGGGCTCGGCGTTCGAGGTGGTGGTCAACCGTATCGAGGATCTCTGCGTGCCGACGATCTGCCGGCTCAATGGCGGCGTCTATGGCGGCTCGACCGACCTGGCGCTCGCCTGCGACTTCCGGATCGGCGTCGATACCGCGGAGATGTTCATGCCGGCGGCGCGGCTCGGTCTGCACTATTACAAGAGCGGCATCCGGCGCTACGTCACGAGGCTCGGCGTCGACAACGCCAAGATGCTGTTCCTGACCGCGCAGAAGATTACGGCGCCGGAGATGCTGCGGATCGGCTACCTCACCGCCATGGTGTCGCTCGACCTGCTCGACGAGGAGGTCGACAAGCTCGCCACGATCCTGGCCGGCAATGCTCCGAAGGCGATGGCCGGCATGAAACGCGCGATCAACGAATTCGCCCGCGGCGAGCTGGATGAGGCCGCCGCCGACCAGCGCCACAGCGACAGCATGCGCGGCGATGAGATCAAGGAAGGCATCAAAGCGTTCGCCGAGAAGCGGGCGCCGAGGTTTTAGCTGACCCTTCGCGCTCTAACTACCGTCACCCTGAGGAGGCCGCGAAGCGGCCGTCTCGAAGGGTCGACGGCCCGGCTGGTGGCCGATTCATCCTTCGAGGCTCGCTGCGCTCGCACCTCAGGATGACGGGACTGGGAGGATGCACCGATGCTTCACCCTCCCCTGGAGGGGGAGGGTCGGCTCACATGGAGCGCAGCGGAATGTGAGACGGGGTGGGGTGATCTCTCAACGCGGGCAGTGCCCGATTGGAGAGACTTTCACCCCACCTCGCCGCTCATTTCATTCGCGTCGATCCTCCCCCTCCAGGGGAGGATAAAAAGCGTCACGCCCGCTTCGACCGCATCGCGCGCGTCTGCGCAATCTCCGGATCACCGGCCAGCGCCTGATAACGCTTGCTGTCGACGGCGTAGATTGCGATGCGGCCTTCGGCGTCGGCGTGGACGCCCCAGCCGAAACGCTTTCCGAGCGGCGAGGCGCGCATGCAGGCCTGGCCGCGCGAGAAGAACGTCTCGCGGGCGAGGCTGCGCGCCTTCTTCGCCGCCTTCGCATCGAGCGCGCGGCCGGCCGACGAGGTCGCGAACACCACGTCGTCGGAGGTGTATTTGTAGGGCGCTCCGGCGATCATCCGGTATTGCAGCACGGCAACCGTCGGCTGACCGCCACGCAGCTGCGGCTCCTCGCCGCGCTGCGCCGGGCAATCCTCGGCGACGCGGATCAGGGTGTTGAAGCAGTTGGTGCTGTACAGGGGTTTCGCCATCGGCACGATCCGTATCACACTCCGGCGGCGGCTGCATGCTGCGCCGCCATCTCGTCGTCGGCCTTCGAGATCCGGATGAAAGCCGGGCGCGCGGCGATGCGTTCGGAATAGCGGACGAAGACGTCCCTTTTCGGCACGATGCCGAACATCATGGTCCAACTGAACGCGATGCCCCAAAGGATGTCGGCCGCCGTGATCTCTTCGCCGAGCAGATAGGGCCCCTTTGCGAGCTGCGCCTCGAGGGTGCCCAGCATGGTGTCGTAATCGGCGTAGGGCGACTGCGTGATCGGCGCCGGCTCGCGCTTCATGAAATGGTCGATCACCGCCGGCTCGAACGAGGCGCCGTAATAGGCGATCCACCGCAGATAGGGGCCGCGGCGCGGGTCGTTCAGCGCGGGCGTCAGGCCCGCCTGCGGGAACAGATCGGCAAGGTAGATGAAGATCGCGACCTGCTCGGTCACCAGCGCATCGCGATGGCGGATCGCCGGCACCTTGCCGAGCGGATTGATCGCGAGATAGGCGTCCTTGCGCTGCTCTGCCGCCTTCATGTTGAGGATATGCAAATCATAAGGCGCGCCGAGCTCCTCCAGCAGCACGCGGGTGCCGGTGGCGCGGCTCTGCGGCGAGTAATACAGCGTGACGCGGTCGGTGGGGGCAACGGTGGTCATCAGCGGGTCTCCTTGCGCCGTCAGGGGCGTGGCCTCCTTATGTGCGCCTATACCTGACATCTTGTGTCAGGTATGATCGTCCCATGCGCGCGAGCCGGCTGTTTTCCATCCTCACCACCCTGCAGGCACGGGGACAGGTCACCGCACCCGAGCTGGCCGAAGCCTGCGAGGTCTCGGTGCGCACGATCTATCGCGACATCGATGCGCTCTCGGCCGCCGGCGTCCCCGTCTATGCCGACCGCGGCGCCGAGGGCGGCTATCGCCTGCTCGACGGCTATCGGGTGCGGCTCAACGGGCTGTCGCAGGGCGAGGCCGAGGCGCTGTTCATGGCCGGCCTGCCCGGCCCCGCCGCCGCACTCGGCCTCGATGTCGCGATGTCGGCGGCGCAGACCAAGCTGATGGCGGCGCTGCCGGAGAATCTTCGCCCCAACGCGCGGGGCATGCAGCAGCGCTTCCATCTCGACGCGCCGGGTTGGTTCGGCGAGACCGAGGAGCCGAAGCATCTGCGCGCCATTGCAGCCTCGGTGCTGCGCGAGACCCTGATCGAGATCCGCTACCAGAGCTGGAAGGCCGAGAAGCGGCGGCGCGTGGCGCCGCTCGGCCTCGTGCTGAAGGGCGGCAGCTGGTATCTCGCCGGCCTCGTCGACGGCAATGTGCGCACCTACCGGGTCGCGCGGGTGCTGGATTGCACCGCACTGGAGACGCCGTTCGCGCGGCCGGCGGAGTTCGATCTCGCCACCTACTGGCGCGCCTCGATCGCGCGGCTCGAGGCCGAGCTTCATCCGAACGAGGCCACGGTGCGGCTGTCGCCGTTGGGGCTGCAACTGTTCGATGCGCTGGCCCACCCTTACGTGAAGGCGCGGATGCGGCTTGCTGAAGCCGCCGACACCGACGGCTGGCGGATCGCCACCATGCCGGTCGGTAAGACGGTGTGGCACGCCGCCTCCGAATTGCTGCGGCTCGGCGCCGAGGCCGAGGTGATCGCGCCCGCGGAGTTGCGCGAGAAGATGGCGGAGCTGGCGGGCGCGATGGCCGCGCGCTATGCGGACGCGCCGCCGCGCCGCGCCGTGGCGGGACGCAAGGGTTGAGCCGCTGGGCGCATGTTAATAGCGGCTGTCGGAGCTGATGACGAAGCGGTCGAGAAAGTTGACGGGCAGGATCTCGAACCGGTCGAGCGTGAGCGTAATCCCGGTCACGAAGTCGACGCCCTTGATCGTGCCCTCGAGATCGATCCGCCGGCCGCGGCGCAGGCCGCGTGTTTCCGGATGTTGCTCGATGTCGATATAGGCATAGATCGGGTTGTCGAGCCGGGAATGGCGATGCCAGCCGCGTTGCAGGAAGCTGAATTGCAGCACGGAGCCCGCGCCCCAGTCGATCGCATCGAAGAAGCGGGTCTGCCAGGCGACGGGCTGTCCCAAGTAATGCGCGGCGATGAACGCGTCGCGCTCAAGCGCAGGCAGACGGTGCAGTTGCCAGCTGATCTCCGCCGGCGTCAGGGAGGCGTTATTCGCCATTGTTGTTCTAGTCGTTCTTCTTGTCGTTTCTTCTTGTCCTCGGCGGGAGGGTGAACCGACCTTCCCGCCTTGAGGAAACTATACATCCACAAATGTGACAGTATCCGCCACAGTTGCGCGCGACGTGCGGTAGCTGTTCACCTTGTGCGCATGATCCGCATAGCCGAACGAGATACCGCAGACAACCCGGCGATCCCCAGCCAGGTTGAAATGGCGGCGGATCAGGCCGGAATGGCGCGCGATCGCGGCCTGCGGGATGGTGCCGAGCCCGAGCGCCTGGGCGGCGAGCATGAAGTTCGAGACATAGCCGCCGCAGTCGATCGCGCCATAGATGCCGAGCGGCTCGTTGGTGTGGATCACGGCAATGTGCGGCGCGCCGAAGAAATTGTAGTTCTCCAGCGCCTGTTTGGCGTAGGCCCCCCTGTCGCCGCGCGCGATGCCGAGCGTGTTGTAGAGCTGGAACCCGCTCTCGCGGCGGCGCTCCAGATAGACCCCGACATATTCGCGCGGCGGCGTGAAGTCGTAGTCCTCGCCGAGGCCGCGCGAAGCCTCGGCATAGATCGCCTTGCGAAAGCGCTCCTTGGCCTCGCCGGAGACGATCAGGACTTCCCAGGGCTGGCTGTTGCACCACGACGCTGTGCGCTGCGCGGTGGCGAGGATGTGCTCGATGACGTCGCGCGGCACCTCGCGCGGCTGGAACGCGCGCACCGAGTAGCGCTCGTTGAGCAGGCTTTGAAGTACGTCAATGCGTTCTTGTTGGTTCACTGCAGCGTCCATTGCGCGTCCCATTGTCTGCGTAGGGTGGGTTAGCCAAAGGCGTAACCCACCGCCTCTATCGCACGTGGTTGATAGCCAATGGTGGGTTACGCTTCGCTAACCCACCCTACGTTCCCCTAACGCCCCTTGGTCGGGATCTTGTTGTAGGGCACGTCCTTGTCGACGCGGATATCGCCCGGCAGGCCGAGCACGCGCTCGGCGATGATGTTGCGCAGGATCTCGTCGGTGCCGCCGGCGATACGCATTGAGGGCGACGACAGCAGCATCTGCTGGAACTGGCCGTTGGCCTGCTCCTCATCGGTGCCGGTGAGGCTGCCCGCGGCGCCCTCGAGGTCCATCGCGTAGGTCGCGATGTCCTGCAGCATCAGGCCGGAGACGAGCTTGCCGATGGAGTTCTCTGGGCCCGGACGCTCGCCCTTCGACAGCGCCGAGATCGCGCGGTAGCTGGTGTATTTCAGCCCGCTCGCCTTCACTGCCCAGCTCGCAAGCTTGGAGCGCACCGCCGGATCGTCGATCGCGAGGCCATCCTCCAGCATCAGATTGGAGCAGAACTCGAACATTTCAGGGACACCGGTCGCGAGCCGCGATCCGATCGACATGCGCTCGTTCATCAGCGTGGTCAGCGACACGCTCCAGCCCTCGCCGACCGCACCGAGGCGCTGGCTGTCCGGAATCACGACGTCGGTGAAATAGACCTCATTGAACTCCTGCATGCCGTTGGCCTGCTTGATCGGCCTGACCTCGACGCCCGGGCTCTTCATGTCGAGGAAGAACATGGTGAGGCCCTTGTGCTTGGGCACATTCGGATCGGTGCGCGCGATCAGAAGGCCGTAGTCGGAGTAATGCGCGCCGGAGGTCCAGATCTTCTGGCCGTTGACGACCCAGTTGTCGCCCTTCTTCTCGGCGCGGGTGCGCAGGCCGGCGACGTCGGAGCCCGCCGACGGCTCGGAGAACAGCTGGCACCAGATCTCCTCACCGGAGGCGAGCCTTGGCAGATAGCGGCGCTTGGCGTCTTCAGAGCCCCAGGCCATCACGGTCGGGCCACACATGCCCTCGCCGATCTGGAACGGCTGGGTCAGCTTGCCGTAGACGCCCTCTTCCTGCTGCCAGATCACGCGCTCGATCGGGGTGGCGCCGCGGCCGCCATATTCCTTCGGCCAGTGCAGGCAGGCCCAGCCACCCTCCGCCTTCTTCTTCTGCCAGGCCTTGCCGACCTCGACCATGTCGTGCTTGGCGAGCCTGATGCGGCCGAGCGAGGATTTTGACAACTCCTCCTCGAACTCCTTCGGAGCATGGGCCGCGATCCACTGGCGCGCGATCTTGCGGAATTCGGCTTCCTGCGGCGTGTCATCGAAATTCATGGCGAACCTCTTTTTTTGCGTAGGGTGGGTTAGCCAAAGGCGTAACCCACCGATTCCATCGAAACGTTGTTGCGAAATGGCGGGTTACGCTGCGCTAACCCACCCTACGATTTTCTATGCTCGACCCTTGGTCGGGATCTTGTTGAAGGGAACGTCCTTGTCGACCCGGATGTCGCCGGGCAGGCCCAGCACGCGCTCGGCGATGATGTTGCGCATGATCTCGTCGGTGCCGCCCTCGACGCGGGTACCCGGCGCGCGCAGCAGCATCGCCTGGAACTTGCCGGCGACCTCGGCATCCTCGGGCCCGTTGAGCGCACCGGCGGCGCCTTGCAGGTCGAGCGCGTAGGTTGCGACGTCCTGGATCATCGGGCCGGCGACCAGCTTGCCGATCGAGTTCTCGGGCCCCGGGCGTTCACCACGGGAGAGCGCGGAGATCGCGCGCATGCTGGTGTATTTCAGCCCGCTCGCCTTCACCGCCCAGTTCGCGAGCTTCGCGCGCACCGCGCGGTTCTCGATCGCGGGGCCATCCTCCAGCATCAGGCTGTTGCAGAAGTCGAACAGCTCGGGGAAGCCGGTGGCAACGCCCGCGCCGATCGACATGCGCTCGTTCATCAGCGTCGTCAGCGACACGTTCCAGCCGTCATTGACATTGCCAAGCCGCTGCGAGTCCGGAATGCGCACGTCGGTGAAATAGACCTCGTTGAAGTCGGAGGCGCCGCTCGCCTGCTTGATCGGCCTGACCTCGACGCCCGGGCTCTTCATGTCCAGGAAGAACATGGTGAGGCCCTTGTGCTTCGCGACATTGGGATCGGTGCGAGTCAACAGGATGCCGTAGTCGGAATAATGCGCGCCCGAGGTCCAGATCTTCTGGCCGTTGATCACCCATTCGTCGCCCTGCTTCTCGGCGCGGGTGCGCAGACCAGCGACGTCGGAGCCGCCGGCCGGTTCGGAGAACAGCTGGCACCAGACCTTTTCGCCGGAGGCCAGCGGCGGCAGATATTTGCGCTTCTGCTCCTCGCCGGCGAACGCCATCATGGTCGGGCCGCACATGCCGTGGCCGATGATGAACATCGAGCTGAGGCGGCCGAACGGGCCCTCCTCCTGCTGCCAGATCACGCGCTCGATCGGTGACGAACCGCGGCCGCCATACTCCTTCGGCCAGTGCAGGCAGGCCCAGCCGGCATCGGCCTTCTTCTTCTGCCAGGCCTTGGCGACCTCGAGAATGTTGGCGCCCTTGAGCTGCACGCGGCCGAGCGAGGCCTTGCGCAGCTCGTCCTCATATTGCTTCGGCGCATTGGCCGCGATCCAGGCTTTCGCCTCGGCGCGGAATGCGGCCTCCTGCGGGGTGTCGTCGAAATTCATGACGGTTCTCTTTCGGTCATTCCGGGGCGAAGCGGAGCTTCGAACCCGGAATCTAGAGGCTATTTTCTCATCTCGAGATTCCGGGTTCGCGACTTCGTCGCGCCCCGGAATGACGCGCTAGGTTACGCCGCGTTCTTCTTGCGCATGCGGTCGATCAGCGCGTCTTCCCAATAGGACAGGCTGCCGAGGCCGAGTGCCACCGCATTGGCGCGGCGATAGTACATGTGGCAGTCGAACTCCCAGGTGAAGCCCATGCCGCCATGGACCTGGATGTTGTTCTTGGCGCAGTGCTGGAACGCTTGCGTCGCGCTGATGCGCGCGGCAGCGGCCGCTTCCGGCAGTTCGCCGGCATTGGTCGAGAGCGCCCAGGCGCCGTAATAGCAGTTCGAGCGCGCCAGCGTCGCCGACACATACATGTCGGCCAGCATGTGCTTGACCGCCTGGAACGAGCCGATCGGACGGCCGAACGCGATGCGGTCGAGCGCATAGTCGCGGCCCATTTCGAGCGCGCGGTCGGCACCACCGACCTGCTCGAACGCCATCAACACGGCTGCACGATCCAGCACCTGGGTGATGACGCTCCAGCCCTCGCCGGCCGCACCGAGCGGCTCGGCCTTGGCGTCCTTGAAGGTGATCTCGGCCTGGCCGCGGGTCAGATCGATGTTGGTCAGCGACTTGACCGCGACACCGCCGGCCTTGAGATCGACGATGAACAAGGAAATATCAGACTCGCGCCCACTCGAACCGGTGCGCGCGGCCACCACGGCGAAATCGGCGATCGCACCATCAGCAACCGGCTTCTTGACGCCATTGAGCACGCCGCCATTGGCCGTGACCTTGACCGCCTTCGGCGACGGGTTGCCCTTACCCTCGAACAGCGCCAGCGTGCCGATGGCATCGCCGGAGGCGATCTTCGGCAGCCACTTCTGCTTCTGCGCGTCACTGCCTGCGATCAGGATCGCCTCGGCCGCAAGATACACGGTGGAGGAGAACGGCACTGGCGCCAGCGCGCGGCCCATTTCTTCCGCGATCACGCAGAGCTCGAGATGGCCGGCACCCGCGCCGCCGAACTTCTCCGGGATCGCGACGCCGAGGAAGCCCATCTCGGCGAGGCCCTTCCACAGCGCCTTGTCGTAGGGCACCTTGCCGTCGAGCACCTCGCGCACAGCCTTGGGCGGGCACTGCTCGGCGAGGTACTTCCGCGCCTCGTCACGCATCTGCTTCTGTTCGTCGGAGAAATCGAAATTCATGGCGGCTACCTTTTTCTTGCGGTCACTTGTTCTTCGTTATTCCCCGATGCGCAATTGCGCATCTGAGGGCGCGACGAAGTCGCGAGCCCGGAATCCATCGGGCTCCGGACTCGCTGCAAAATGGATTCCGGGTTCGCGCTTCGCGCGCCCCGGAATGACGTGTTGAGAGAGCATCAGCTTCATCACAGCACGATCACCTCATCACCGGGCTTGTCGGCATAGAGCTTCTCCACCAGCGCGGCGCGGCGTTCGAGGCCGGCGCGCTGGTTGATGTAGCCCTTGTCGGTGAGTTCATTGCCGTCGATCGACGGCGGCTCGGCCATCAGCATCGCACGCGCGATGCGCATGCTGCTGCCGGTGCAAGATGCATTGTGCGCCTGCAAGCCCTTCCTGAGGCAATCGACCACCTCGGGATGCCGGACCACGTCCTCGTAGCTCGCATCCGCATTGCCGACGAGCTGGCGGCAGGCATGCAGGTTGGGCCAGCACAACAGGCCGATGAACTCGCGGTCCTGCCCCGCCACCAATGCATCGTGTACGACCGGGGTCGCGGCTGATATCGCATCGGTGCGCAGCGAGCCGACATGGACGAAGGTGCCGGTCGTCAGCTTGAAGTCCTCGACCACACGGCCGGCAAAGATGATGCCCTGCAGCGGGTCCGCAGGATCCACGAACACGCCGGCATCGCCGATGCAGTAGAAGCCTTCCTCGTCGAACATCTTTGCGGTGAGGTCCGGCTGGCCGAAATAGCCCGGCGTGACGTTGACGCCGCGCAGCCGCAATTCGTATTTCGAGCCGCACGGCACCATCTTCAGCTCGACGCCGGGGAACGGCAGGCCAATCAGGCCGACGCGCTCCGTGTCCCAATAGGTGCCGGTCGAGGTCGGCGCGGTCTCGGTCGAGCCCCAGCCGGTGTAGAACACGATGCGCTCGCCCGTGGTCTTCACGGCCAGCGCCTGCATCCGGTCATAGAGATCGTCGGGCAGCCGCGCGCCGCCATAGGCCATGATCGAGAGGTTCTTGAAGAAGCTCCGGCACAGCTCCTCGTCCTTTTCCATTGCAGCCGCGAGCGCGGCATAGCCGGCCGGCACATTGGCGTAGTAGGTCGGCGACACCTCGCGCAGATTCCGGATGGTCTCCTCGAGCTGGCCCGGCATCGGCCGGCCGTCGTCGATATAGAGCGTGCCGCCGTCGACCAGCACCGGGTTGAACGCGGCATTGCCGCCCATGGTGTGATTCCACGGCATCCAGTCGAGCACGGTCGGGATCGGGCCGGCCGTTTCACGTGGGCGCACCTGCATCATCATCGCCGCATTGGCGCACATCATCTCTTGGGTGTTGATGACGGCCTTGGGCATGCCGGTCGAGCCCGAGGTGAACAGCAGCTTGCCAACGGTATCAGGCGTGATCTTCGCGATCGAGGCGCCAACATCAGCCGTCACCGGCGTTGCTGCGAGCTCGGCAAAGGCTGTGCTCTTGATCCCCTCGCAGGGACGCAGGACGTGAATGACCGTGATGCCGGTGAGATCGATCGCCTTCAGCGCCTTCTCGAAGGTCGGGCCGTCCTGCACCATCACGACGGCGGGCTTGATCAGGTTGAAGAGATATTTGAGCTTGAGGTGATCCTGGCTCATCAGCGAATAGGCCGGCGACACTGGCGCGGCCGGCAGCCGTGCCTGCATCGCAGCCTGCGTCATCAGCGAGTGCTCGATCGAATTGCCTGACAGGATCGCGACGGGCCGGCCGTCGACAATGCCGAGATCGAGCAGGCCTTGTGTCAGCGCATCGACGGTGCGCTTGGCTTCACCGTAGGAGACCTTGCGCCATTGCCGGTCGGGGCCGCCGCGTTGCGCCAGCCAGATCCGCTCCGGCGCCTGCACCGCCCATTTGGCGAGATAGGCCGGGATGTGGGTCTCGTAAGCCTGCAACGGGATCCGCGACTTCAGCACGACGGTACCGTCAGCGCGCCGCTCGACCGCGATGTCACGTGCGAGCCAGTCCACCTTGCGAAAGGCAGGCTTCGTCAGCATCGCCGCGTCTCCATCCATTTTGCGTCTCCCGGAATTCTTGTCCTTTTGAGGATCTGTTCTCAGCGCCTGATATAGACAGGCTTTCGTTTCTCGAGAAAGGCCTTGATGCCTTCCTGGAAATCTTCCGAGCGGCTGCACAGCACCTGATTGCGATCCTCCATCGCGATCACGGCCTCGATCGAGCCGGCATCGACGCTCATGTTGAGGCATTCCTTCGACAGGCGGAGACCGGTCGGCGAGGCCGTCATCATCGCCTCGACGTAAGGATTGGCCGCGACGTCGAGATCGGCCGCCTCGACCACCTCGGACACCAGGCCAAGCGCAAGCGCGCGGTCGGCATGGATGAAGCGCCCGGTGAGGATCAATTCGGAGGCGACCGACACGCCGACGAGGCGCGGCAGGAAGTAGCTGGTGCCGATGTCGCAACCGCCCAGGCCGAGCTTGATGAAGGCGCAGTTCATCCGCGCGTTCTTGGCCGCGATGCGGATGTCGGCCGCGAGCGCCAGCGCGAAGCCGCCGCCGGCGGCCGCGCCCTGCACCAGCGCGATGATCGGCTGCGGACAGCGCCGCATCAGCATCACGATGTCGGCAATGCGGCGCTGCGAGTCGAGCGACTCCGTGACACCAGGCGGCTCGGCCTGGCCGCCGCGGCGCGCCATCGCGTGCTTGAGGTCGAGCCCAGCGCAGAAATTCACGCCAGCGCCCTTCAACACCACGACGCGGGTGTCGCGATTGCGCTGCAGGCCCTGGAAATAGGTATTGAGCGCATCGATCAGCGCGGGATCGAGCGCGTTCAGGCTTTCGGGACGATTGAGCGTGACCCAATCGACTCCATCGTGATGTTCGATCAGCAGCGGCTGAGACACGCGCTTGGTCCTCCCGACCGTCGTCCCGGCCAAGCGAAGCGCGAGCCGGGACCCATAACCACAGGCTTTTGTTGTTTTGCGCGACGTCTGCCAGGTTTGCCTGTTACAGACGCCGCGGAGTATGGGTCCCTGCTCCAGCGCGCAATTGCGCGCAAGGCAGGGACGACAGTGGAACTCGCCGCTAGCGCGGGGCCATGCGGATGGCGCCGTCGAGGCGGATGGTTTCGCCGTTGAGCATCGGGTTCTCGACGATATGGACGGCGAGGTTGCCGTATTCGGAAGCATCGCCGAGGCGGGCCGGATGCGGCACCTGGGCACCCAGACTCTTGCGGGCTTCCTCGTTGAGACCCATCAGCAGCGGCGTCAGGAACAGGCCGGGTGCAATGGTGTTGACGCGGATCTTCAGGCTGGCGAGGTCGCGCGCGGCCGGCAGCGTGAGGCCGACGACACCGCCCTTCGAGGCCGAATAGGCGATCTGGCCGATCTGGCCTTCATAGGCCGCGACCGACGCGGTGTTGATCGCGACGCCGCGCTCCTCGCCGATCGGGGCTTCGGTGGCGAGGCGCTCGGCGAACAGGCGCAGCACGTTGAAGGTGCCGATCAAATTGACGTTGATGATGCGGACGAACTTCGCCAGCGGATAGACGCCGTCCTTGCCGACGATGCGCTGCGAGCCGCCGATGCCGGCGCAGTTCATCAGCACGCGCGCGATGCCGTGCGCGGCCTCGGCCTTGGCGATCGCCGCCTTGATCGCTTCCTCGTCGGTGACGTCGGCGTGCAGGGCAACGCCCTTCACTTCGGCGGCGACCTTCTCGGCGTTTTCCTTGTTCTGGTCGATCACGCCGATCCTGGCGCCCTTGGCGGCCATGGCGCGCGCGGTGGCGGCACCGAGGCCGGAGCCACCGCCGGTGATGAGAACGGCAACGTCTTTCAACTGCATGGGAACAACCTTTCCTTGGGCGTTTCTTCTCTAGACTTGTTATGGCGAATGGTGAGCAGCGAATGGCGAGTGGAAAAGATGACCTCTCCCAATCCGCTACTCGCTATTCGCCATCCGCGATTCCTTCGCTTCCAGCACGCCGCCGAAGATCAAGGCTTCCATGTGCCTGATGTATTCGCGGCAGACCTCGTCGGTGACCGGACCGACACCGACTGCGCGCGACATCGCGTGGCGGCCGAAGAACAGGTGATCGCAGGCGCCGATCAGGCTGGTGTAGAACAGCACCGGATCGATCTTGCGGAATTCGCCGGCCTTGATGCCCTCGGCGAGCAGCCGGCGGTGAAAATCCAAAAGCGGCGCGACGAAGAATTTCGACACCTCGTTCGCGGCGGCAGTCGAGCTCTCGTGCAGGAGATAATGGATCAGCCGGTTCATATAGGGGAACTGGTGATAGGCGCGGATGATGCCGCCGATATGCAGCCGCAGTTTCGCGGACGGCGTGATCGGCTGTGCCAGGAGATATTCGAGTTGCGATATCTCGGTGGCGGCGTCGCGCGCGAGCAGCGCCAGCAACAGCCCGTCCTTGTTGCCGAAATGATATTTCACCAGCGCGGCGTTGACGCCCGACTTCTGGGCGATGTCGGACAGCGAAACCTCGATCGAGGCGCGCTCGATCATCAGCTCGCTGGCTGCGACCAATAGCTTGTCGGCAGTGGCATTTTTGCCGGCCGGAAGTTTCGTCGGTACGCTGGTATTCAACTGCGCTCTGGTCCCGCTCTGTGTCCCCGGCTGTTTCTTGGCTCGCCGGTAAATCGAGGCCGCACATAAGCCCATGGCGGGGCTGCACTCAAGAGTTAATTGATTGATTGACTAAATGCTGAGCCGCCCCTTAAATCCGGCCCAACTTTGAAACCGCCCAATCCAGAAACACCAGGGAGATCAGACATGGCCGAGGCATATATCGTCGCCGCCGCCCGCACCGCCGGCGGCCGCAAGGGAGGGCGTCTTTCCGGTTGGCATCCGGCCGATCTGGCCGCGACCGTGCTCGATGCGCTGGTCGAACGATCAGGTGCCGACCCGGCGCAGGTCGAAGACGTGATCATGGGCTGCGTGATGCAGGCCGGCGAGCAGTCCAACAACGTCGCGCGCAACGCGGTGATGGCCTCGAAGCTGCCGGAGAGCGTGCCCGCGACCTCGATCGACCGCCAGTGCGGCTCCTCGCAGCAGTCGCTGCACTTCGCGGCGCAGGCCGTGATGAGCGGCACCATGGACTGCGTGATCGCCGCCGGCGTGGAATCGATGACCCGCGTGCCGATGGGGCTCGCCTCCTCGCTGCCCGCCAAGAACGGCTTCGGCCACTACAAGAGCCCGGGCATCGAGGCGAAGTATCCCAACATCGTGTTCAGCCAGTTCACCGGCGCGGAGATGATGGCCGAGAAGTACGGCCTATCGAAGGACGAACTCGACGAATATTCCTACAACAGCCATCAGCGCGCGATCGCGGCGACGCAAGCCGGCCACTTCAAGGACGAGATCGTGCCGGTGACAATCACCCGCGCCGACGGCTCGACCGACACCCACCATATCGATGAAGGCATCCGCTTCGACGCCAGCCTCGACGGCATCAAGGGCGTCAAGCTGATCGCCGAGAACGGCAAGCTGACCGCGGCGAGCGCCAGCCAGATCTGCGACGGCGCATCCGGCGTGATGGTCGTCAACGAGAAGGGCCTGAAGGCGCTCGGCGTCAAACCGATGGCGCGCATCCATCACCTCACCATGATGGGCGGCGACCCCGTGATCATGCTGGAAGCGCCGCTGCCGGCAACCCAGCGCGCGCTGCAGAAGGCCGGCATGACCATCGACGACATCGACCTGTTCGAGGTCAACGAGGCGTTCGCCTCGGTGCCGACCGCGTGGCTGAAGACCACCGGCGCCGATCCGGCCCGGCTCAACGTCAATGGCGGCGCGATCGCGCTCGGCCATCCGCTCGGCGGCTCCGGTACCAAGCTGATGACGACGCTGCTGCATGCCCTGAAGCAGCGCAACAAGCGCTACGGCCTGCAGACCATGTGCGAAGGCGGCGGCATGGCGAATGTGACGATTGTCGAGCGACTGTAAGAAGCGTTCGATTAGGTCCGAAGGGCCTCCACGAAAAAAGTGTCGTCCCGGCCTTGAGCCGGGACCCATAGCCACAGGTGCTTGTGGTTAGGCCCGGCTGGGGCCACAACCCAGTCCAAGAACAAAAATCAGTGGTTATGGTCCCGGCTCCCGTGCGCAATTGCGCACTAGGCCGGGACGACCACTATTGATGCTCCGAGGAAACACAATGACCCATCCGTCCATCCACGCGCGCAACCATCCGCACAAGATCGCCTATCGGATGGCGGCGTCCGGCAAGGCGATCACCTATCGCGAGCTCGACGAGCTCTCGAACCAGGGCGCGCATCTGTTCCGCTCGCTCGGCCTGAAGGCCGGTGACCACATCGCGCTACTGATGGAAAACCGCCTCGCCTTCATGGAGATCTGCTGGGCGGCGCAGCGCTCGGGGCTCTATTACACGGCGATCAGCCGCTACCTGACCGAAGAGGAGATCGCCTACATCATCAAAGACTGCGGAGCCAAGGTATTCATCACCACACCGCAATGCGCCGACAAGGTGAAGGGCCTGATCAAGGGCGAGGCGGGCGAGCCGCTGTTCTACATGATGGACGAGCCGGCCCCTGGCTTCCGCTCCTACGACAAGGAGGCCGCCGCGCAGCCGAACACGCCGGTTGCCGACGAGGTCGCCGGCTACGACATGCTGTATTCCTCCGGCACCACCGGCCGGCCCAAGGGCATCAAGAGGGAGTTCGAGGGAAACCGGATTGACGTGCCGAGCCCGTTCCTGCGGATTCTCACCGCCGACATGTGCGGCATGAATGCCGACAGCATCTATCTGTCGCCGGCGCCGCTCTATCACGCGGCCCCCCTGCGCTTCAACATGATGGCAACGGTGCTGGGCGGCACCTCCGTCATCATGGAGCATTTCGACGCCGAGGAATTTCTGAAGCAGGTCGAGAAGCACAAGGTGACGCAGTCGCAGCTGGTGCCGACCATGTTCGTGCGCATGCTGAAGCTGCCCGACGAGGTACGCGCCCGCTACAAGATCTCATCGCTGAAGGGCGCGATCCACGCCGCGGCGCCCTGCCCGGTCGACGTCAAGGCGAAGATGATCGAATGGTGGGGACCGATCCTGATCGAGTATTACGCCGGCTCCGAGGGCAACGGCGTCACGGTCTCGACCTCGCAGCAATGGCTGACCCACCGCGGCACGGTCGGCCGCGCCGTGGTCGGCAAGGTCAAGATTCTGGACGAGAACGACGAGGAGGCGCCGACCGGGCAGATCGGCCAGGTCTATTTCGCCGACGCGCCCGCGTTCACCTATCACAACGATCCCGAGAAGACGAAGAAGGCCTACAACGCCAAGGGCTGGTCGACGCTCGGCGACGTCGGCTACCTCGACGAAGAGGGCTTCCTCTATCTCACCGACCGCAAGAGCTACATGATCATCTCCGGCGGCGTGAACATCTATCCGCAGGAGACCGAGGACGTGCTGATCACGCATCCCGCGGTCTCCGACGTCGCGGTGTTCGGCGTGCCGAACGAGGAGATGGGCGAAGAGGTCAAGGCCGTGGTGCAGCCGCACGACATCACCAGGGCCGGCAAGGAGCTCGAGGCCGAGCTGATCGCATTCTGCCGCCAGCATCTGTCGCCGATCAAATGCCCGAAGAGCATCGATTTCGAGCAAGAGCTGCCGCGCACCCCGACGGGCAAGCTGGTGAAGCGGCATCTGCGTGACCGCTATTGGCCGAAGGCGTCAGCCAAGGCGTGATTCCTCTTATCCTCCCCTGGAGGGGAGGATTGGTTCGCATGGAATGCGAACCGAGGTGGGGTGAAAGTCCCTCGTATCGGTGACTTGCCGTGTTGAGAGATCACCCCACCCCGCCTCACATCTCGCTTCGCTCGCTGTGAGCCGACCCTCCCCCTCCAGGGGAGGGTGAAGGATGGACAACGCTTCTAGCGTTATGCAGCACTACAAGTCCTCCGCCGGTCCGCATGCCACCGACGCCGCAGCACGCAGGTGCAGTTGGCCGTGCTTGCCTGATGCCGTGCTGGTCCATTGCGCGTCGATCTGCTGAAAATCTTCCGACAGCTTGCCGCGATGGCTGCCGTCGGTCTCGAACGCTCCATTGCCATCGGGCGATTGTTCAAAGATCTCGACCTCGAGATCGGACAGCCGGATGAACATCTGCACGCCGATCCTGGTCACGTGACGGCCGACCTCATATGAACCGCAGCCGCGTGCCTCCGCATTCTGCTCGTTCAGGGCCTGCACCTTGTCGAAGGTGATGACGACGTTCTGCACCGTGTTGTCGCCATCCCACAGGAATTCGCCGATATAGGCGCGCGGCAATTTTTCGGTGAGCTCCTTGATGTCGGCCGCACGGACCGCAGGCATCAGCACCAGGCCGGCGGCTACGATCATCAGGCCGAGACGCGACATCCAGCCGGGCAGCTCTGCAATCCTCGCGTGGCGCATGCGGTATGCATCCCGTGGCCAAAGTTGCTATCGTGAATCAATGGCCGCCAGCATACAGCAAAATGCGCTGGTTCTGCGGCGATGCCCAACAGGTGATCTGCACGATGGAAACGCTCCCCGACGTCCCGCTCCCCGCCACCATCCGCTCACGTTATGTCGACGGGATCAACGGCCTGCGGATGCATGTGCTGGAGGCGGGCTTCGAAACAGCCGGCCGGCCCTGCCTGTTGCTGCTGCACGGCTTTCCGGAGCTGGCGTTTTCCTGGCGCAAGGTGATGCCGAAGCTCGCCGCGGCCGGCTATCACGTGATCGCGCCGGACCAGCGCGGCTATGGCCGCACCACAGGCTGGAGCGCGGATTATGACGGCGACCTCACATCATTCCGCCTGCCCAATCTGGTGCGCGATGCGCTCGGGCTGGTCGCAGCGTTCGGCTACACGCACGTCGATGCCGTGATCGGGCACGATTTCGGCTCGTCGGTCGCGGCATGGTGCGCGCTGATCCGCCCCGACGTGTTCCGCGCTGTCGTCATGATGAGCGCGCCGTTCGGAGGAACGCCGTCGCTGCCGTTCAACACCGCAAGTGAGCCCGCGAACCCCGCGAGCGAGGACCCCGTGCATCGCGAGCTGGCGGCGCTGCCGCGTCCGCGCAAGCACTACCAATGGTACTATTCGACGCGTCCGGCCAATGCCGACATGCATCGCGCCCCACAGGGGGTGCACGACTTCCTGCGCGCCTACTACCATCACAAGAGCGCGGACTGGAAAGACAACAAGCCGTATCCGCTGCAATTCTGGTCAGCGGGGGAGCTGGCCAAGCTGCCGACCTACTATGTGATGGACCTCGCCAAGGACATGGCCGCGACGGTGGCCGAGGAGATGCCGTCGCACGAGGCGATCGCCGCCAACGCATGGCTGCCGGACCGCGACCTCGCCTATTACAGCGCGGAGTATCAGCGCACGGGATTCCAGGGCGGGCTGCAATGGTATCGCTGCGGGACGTCAGGCGCGTTCACTTCGGAATTGCAAACCTGGAGCGGCCGCAGCATCGACCAGCCGTCCGCGTTCATCTCGGGCAAGCAGGATTGGGGCACCTATCAGCGGCCCGGCGTGTTCGAGGCGATGCAGACCAGGGCCTGTACCAAAATGATCGGCTGCCATCTGGTCGACGGCGCCGGCCACTGGGTGCAGCAGGAGCAGCCGGACGAAGTGAGCCGGCTGCTGCTTCAGTTCCTCGCGCGTGCAAGCTAGAGCCACTTCGGTTCTGATCGAATCAGTCGCTCTAGATTCTTGTTTTGGCAGGTTTTCTTTGCGCGAATCGGCATCCGTCCCGTGTCAGATGCGGGTGCCTGCCGCCACGATCCCGTCACAGGGCGTTAATGCGCGGTTCACGAAACATTGGGCAATGATTGGCGTTGCTACAAACCGGCGCTCGGTCCGGCGACTTTTTGAGGAGAGCAAAGATGGATAGGAAAATCGCTGGACTTCTGGGAGCGGTGGCCGCGTTCGGCGCGGTCGGTGCCGCCGAAGCTGCGCCTGGGCCGAACCCGGCCGACGTTCTGCAGGCGAACTCATACGCGGACCTGCTGGAGCCGATCTCGAACGCCTCCGCAAAGCTGCAGGCGCTCGACGAGGCTGCGCCCGCTCCGGTCCGCGAGAACGTGCAGCTTGCACAGTACTACCACCACCATCACCACCACCACCATCATCACGGCTACTATCGCCGCGACTACTACGACCGCCCGGTCATCGTGGTGCCGCGCTATCGGCGCTACCACCATCACCATCATCACCACCATCACCATCACAGCTTCTACCGTCGCGATTACTGAGCGATGGCGACCGATCGGCGATACCACAACGGGGCCCGCGGGCCCCGTTGTTTTGTCAACCATGATGCGGCATCTCGCTCAATCGTTGCGCGCCTTCTCCTTTGCGGCGCGGTGCAGATGGCGATATGTGCCGTCGAACACCGTGTCCGATGACGACGTCCATTCCGTTCCGGCGGCCAGTTTGGGCCGATTGTTGTAGATGCGGCGCGCCTGCAATTCGCGTTCGGCGGCCTCCTCCTCGCCCATCTGCTCGAGTTGAAAGTTCGCTTCCTCGGGAATCACGATGATCTGGGCGAACGGCTCGTTCGGCCGGAAAATGTGGGTGCGCCCTTCCGCCGGCGCCTTGAACACCGTGAAGAACATCATCGGCCACCAATTGCGCACGAGCGCCGGAACGGCGATCGGCACGGTGTCGGAGCGATCGGTGTAGAAGCGCGGATGCGGTTCGGTACGGATTGCCATGCCCTTCTCGACCTTGAGATCGAGCAATATCTGATAGGTGTAGAACGCGTCGCCGAAATTCCGGAACGGCGGCCACTGCACGCCGCTGTCCGGCGGCTCACCCCAGTCGGCGTCGAGTTGTAATCTTCCGTCCTTCGTGGTGACGTGCAGCTCGAAATCATAGGGATAGAACAGCTCGATCCCGTATTGCGCGCCTTCCGAGAACGGCACGCAATGCCAGACCTGCTCGCGCGAACCATCGCTGCGCGGCTCACGGTTGCCGGCCCAGCCCGGAATCTCGAGTTTCGTCCGCCGCGGCGCCAGTCGCGCGTCGTTCAGGCGGAATTTGACGGTGTCCATGGCATCCTCTCGTGCACAGCAGGAACTCGAACGGACGTAGCACAGCCTAGTTCCCCTGATCTTGATCACGAACGGGCAGAGACGCACCCATCCAGGATTGACCTCGGCCTGACGAGCAAATATTAGAATTATTCTAATTCTAAATTGGAAACGAAGGCGTTGCCGTGAAGAATTTCGCCGATTTGACCGAGCGCGAGGTGCTGGCGGTCGCGATTGCCTCCGAGGAGGAGGACAGCCGCATCTACATGTCCTTCGCCGAGGACCTCACCGAACGCTATCCAGATACCGCAAAGATCTTCGAGGAGATGGCGGAGGAAGAGCGCGGCCATCGCCACCGTCTGCTCGAAACCTACGAGCAGCGCTTCGGCCCGCATCTGCCACCGATCCGGCGCGAGGACGTCAAAGGCTTTCTGCGCCGGCGCCCGATCTGGCTGACCAAGAACCTGCCGCTAGACACCATCCGCAAGGAAGTCGAGACCATGGAGCTGGAGGCCGAGCGCTTCTATGCCCGCGCCGCCGAAAGGGCCGAAGATGTCGGCGTGCGCCGGCTGCTCGGCGATCTCGCCGAGGAGGAGAAGGGCCACGAGAAGCTCGCCGTCCGCCTGACCGGCGAGATCCTCAAGCCCGACGTGCGCGCGGAGGAAGACCGCACGCGGCGGCGAATGTTCGTGCTGCAATATGTGCAGCCGGGCCTCGCCGGACTGATGGACGGCTCGGTCTCGACCTTGGCGCCGCTGTTCGCCGCCGCCTTCGCCACGCATCACAACTGGCAGACCTTTCTGGTCGGCCTTGCGGCCTCGATCGGCGCCGGCATTAGCATGGGCTTTGCGGAAGCGCTGTCCGACGACGGCTCGCTGACCGGCCGCGGCTCGCCCTGGCTGCGGGGCATCACCTGCGGATTGATGACGACGCTCGGAGGTCTCGGCCACACCATTCCCTATCTGGTGCCCGACGCCTGGCCGAACGCATTCTGGATCGCGACTGCGATCGCCGGCATCGTGGTGTTCTTCGAGTTGTGGGCGATCGCCTTCATCCGCTCGCGCTACATGGATACGCCGTTCCTGCAGGCGGTGTTCCAGATCGTGCTCGGCGGCGCGATCGTGCTCGCGGTCGGCATATTGATCGGCGCGGCGTAGCGCGGAATCGAGGTATCCGATGTCCCGTCTCCGCAAACATCGCGTTCTGGCCGGCACAGCATTGACCATGCTGGGCGCGCTCGGATGCAGCGGTCGCGCGCAGGCGACCGACGAGATCCAAGTCTACAATGCCGGCATCGCGGCGGTCGGCCAGTTCACCATCCAGCAGCATCTCAACTATGTCGGCATCGGGCAGAAGGATCCGCCCTTCCCCGGCGGCTTTCCCTCCAAGGGCAGCCTCAACGGCACGCCGGAGTTTGCCTATGGCATGACCGATTGGTGGGAGCTCGGGCTCTATCTGCCGTTTGCCGTGCAGGACCGGCAATTCCTGTCCGACGCATTCAAGCTACGCACGCTGTTCGTCTCGCCGAACGCCGACAAGCGCAATTTGTTCTACGGCATCAATTTCGAGCTGAGCTACCAGATGCCGAAATTCGCACAGACCCGCTGGGGCCTTGAGATCCGGCCGATAATCGGCGTGCGCAACGCGGACTATGAATTCATCGTCAATCCGATTGTCGACGTCGGTTTCGGCAAATACGGCGAGGCGGACTTCGCTCCCGCCGCTCGTGTGGCGCGCAAGCTCAACAATGATGTGTATGTCGGCCTCGAATACTACGCCGATTTCGGCAAGATCGGCGCCTTCAGCCCGCTCGCCGAGCAGCAGCACACATTGTTCGCGGTGACCGACTTCAAGGTGGGCGACGTCGACATCGACTTCGGCGTCGGCTACGGCCTGACGCGGGCATCCGACCGGCTCGTCGTCAAGACCATCATCGGATACGCCTTCCCGGTGCCCGGGACCAAGGAGAGCAGCGAGCGCGCCAGCGCGAGCGGCCTCATCAATCCAATGGCGCATCTGTCCGCGCGCAGCACGCCTTATTAGGCGCGCGTCAGCATCCGGCAGAGCCCGATGATCACGATCGCGTTAGGCGATGTGTGACGTCGACGCGCCGCGCCAGCGCAATTGCGATCAAGCCGGTCTTGCCCGCGCGCTCCATTCTGCGCATGATCGCCACCAAAATCAGGGAGCACGCCGTGGCCAAATCACAATACAGTTTCAAGACCGCCGTCGAACTGTCGAAAGCCCTGCACAACAAGCAGGTCTCCGCCGTCGAGCTCGCAGAAGACGCGATCGGCCGCATCGAGCGCCACGACGGCAAGGTCAACGCGGTTTGCGTGCGCGATTTCGAGCGCGGCCTCGCTGCGGCACGCGCTGCGGACGCCGCGATCGCGCGCGGCGAGCACAAGCCGTTGCTCGGCATCCCCATGACGGTGAAGGAGTCCTTCAACGTCGCTGGATTGCCGACCACCTGGGGCTTCCCGCCGCAAAAGGATTTCGTGCCGGCTGAGGACGCGCTCGCGATCACGCGGGTGAAGGACGCCGGCGGCGTCATCCTCGGCAAGACCAACGTGCCGGTCGCCCTCGCCGACTGGCAGAGCTACAACGAGATCTACGGCACCACCAACAACCCCTACGACCTCGGCCGCACGCCGGGCGGCTCCTCCGGCGGATCGTCGGCGGCGCTTGCCGCGGGCTACGGCGCATTGTCGCTCGGCTCCGACATCGGCGGCTCGCTGCGCGTGCCGGGATTCCACTGCGGTATCTATGCGCACAAGCCGACCTTCGATCTGCTGGCGTCTCGCGGCCACACCGCGCCGCCGGCGCCGCCGCTGATCTACGAGCGTGACCTTGCGGTGATCGGCCCGATGGCGCGCGGCGCGGCCGACCTCGCGCTGCTGCTCGATGTGATGGCCGGCCCCGACCCGCTCGATACCGGTAAGGCCTATCGTCTCGAGCTGCCCGCGGCGCGCCACACGAGCCTGAAGGATTTCCACATCCTCGTCATCGACACCGATCCGGTGCTGCCGACCGACAGGGCAGTTCGCGGCAGCATCGACAAGCTCGCCAGCAATCTCGACAAGGCCGGCGCGAAGATATCGCGTTCGAGCCCGCTGCTGCCCGATTTCGCGTCCTCCTCGCGGCTCTATATGCGGATGCTGCTATCGTTCCTCGCAGCTAGCTTCCCGCCGGAGGTCTATGCCGGCGCCTGCGCAGCTGCGGCGGCGCTGCCGGCCAGCGATAACAGCCTGGGTGCCGAGCGGTTGCGCGGCATCGCGCTCAGCCATCGCGACTGGGTGCAGGCAACCTACGCCCGCGCGCGGCTGCGCGCGCAATGGCGCGAGCTGTTCAAATCGTTCGACGCCGTGATCTGTCCGATCATGCCGACGCCGGCCTATCCGCACGATCATTCGCCGGACCAGGAGCAGCGGCGAATCCTGATCGACGGTGAACCGCACGTCTACACCGACCAGCTCGCCTGGCCCGGCATCGCAACGCTGCCCGGCCTGCCTTCGACTGCGATCCCGACCGGCTTTGCGCCCGACGGACTGCCGGTCGGCGTGCAGATCGTCGGTCCCATGCTGGAAGACCGCACGCCGCTGAAGCTCGCAGAGCTGATCGAGCGCGAGTTTGGCGGCTTCGTGCCGCCGAAGATGTTCGACGATTAGGTGGGTTGCTGCCGTCATTGCGAGCGAAGCGAAGCAATCCATATAGCAACGTACGCGGAACGATGGATTGCTTCGTCGCTCCGCTCCTCGCAATGACGACAACAGGGAGAACACCAATGAGCAAGGACCTCGAAGAGCTGACAAAGCTCAACAAGGATTACGTCGACTCAGTTCAGAACTGCGACGTCAAGCGTTTCGATGAAATCCTGGCGCAGGACTTCTACTGCACCAATCCCGACAAGAGCCTGGTCGATCGCGCCGCCTTCCTGAAGCAGACGGCGATCCCGGTGAAGATCAAGGGACTGAAGGCCGAGGACGTCAAGATCCGCATCCTCGGCGATTTCGCCATCATCCACGCCCAGACCAGCTACACCGGCGCGGACGGTGAGCCCGCGCACGGCCGCTACACCGATTGCTGGGCACGGCAGAACGGGAAATGGCTCGCGGTGTCTGCGCACGTCGCACGGTGAACGATTCAGGTGTCGTCCCGGCGCAGGCCGGGACCCATAACCACCGCCATCTGTGGCGAGTAAAGAAAGTCGTCCACCTTCGTGCCCAAAGCGGAGCCGCGGCGTATGGGTCCCGGCTCGCGCTTCGCTTGGCCGGGACGATGGCGCCTCAGCTGTCGAACATGATCACGCTGCGCAGCGTCTTGCCGGCCTTCATGTTGGCAAAGCCCTCGTTGATCTCGGAGAGCTTGAGCTTGGCCGAGATCCAGTCCTCGAGATGCAGCTTGCCGCGCATGTAGAAGTCGACGAGGCGCGGCATGTCGACGCGGAAGTGGTTCGACCCCATCGACGAGCCTTGAATGCGGCGCTCGCGCAGGAAGTCGAAGCCGTGCAGCTCGATCTTCTGGCCGAACGGGATCATGCCGACGATGGTCGCAGTGCCGCCCGCCGCCAGCATGGCGAAGGCCTGCTCGGCGGTCTCCTTGCGGCCGAGCACCTCGAAGGAGTGATGCACGCCGCCGCCGGTAAGCTCGCGCACCTGCTGGACGACGTCGCCGCGCGCGGGATCAACGATGTCGGTCGCCCCGAGCTTGGTCGCAAGTTGCAGCTTCGCCGGATTGGTGTCGATCGCGATGATGCGGCCGGCACCGGCGATCTGCGCGCCGTTGATCGCGGCCATGCCGACGCCGCCGCAGCCGATCACGGCGACGGTCTCGCCGGCAGTCACCTTCGCGGTGTTCACCACGGCGCCATAGCCGGTGATGACGCCGCAGCCGATCAGCGCGGCGAGATCGAGCGGCATCTCCTTCTTGATCTTCACGATCGCGTTCTCGTGCACCAGCATCTGCTCGGCGAAGGACGACAGATTGAGGAACTGGTTGAGCTTCTCCTTCCGGCCCCACGACAGGCGGTTGGAGGCGCCGGGCAGCATCTTCACCGTGGTGTCGGTGCACAGCACGGTGCGGCCGGTCGTGCAATTGTCGCAGGTGCCGCAGAACACCGACAGGCAGGTGACGACGTGATCGCCGGGCTTCACGTAATTGACGTCGGCGCCGACCTTCTCGACCACGCCGGCCGATTCATGGCCGAGCACCGCCGGCAGCGGATGCGGATAAAGACCTTCCATGAAATGCAGGTCGGAATGGCAGAGACCCGCGACCGCGGTGCGGATCAAGACCTCGCGCGGCCCCGGATTGGGTACGCTGACATCCTCGATCACCAGCGGCTGATTGACTTCATGCAGGACGGCGGCCTTCATCGGGGTCTCCCTTGGCGTTTCTGTTTTGATTAAGCGTTGCGCTCGCGCGGCAGACTACGCCGCGACGAGCAATTCGCCAACCTCGGCCATGCCGACGGCGCGATCGCCGAGTAGGTGCTCGGTCATCCTGCGCTGAACGGTATTTTCCGTAAGCCGGAACGGATCGCCCGGCATCACGCGGTGGTCGATCACCATCCGCGACAGCAGCAGCCGGCGCGCGTCGCCGCGCATTTGATGAATGCGTCCGCCCTCCCATGCCAGCGCCACCGCACTCGCGACATGATAGAGCAGGCTGGTGGCGCGCCGCGCATCGCCCTCATTGTCGATACGGCTTGCGATCTCGCGCGCAAATCCGATCGCACGATCGCTGAGATCACGCAGCCGGTTGCGCCACGCCTGCGGCACATTCGGGCTGTCATCGAGCCGCGCATGCAGATCGGCGGCGAGCGCGTTGTCGGCACCATGGCGTCCGACCGCGCGCTTCAGCGTATCGATCGCGACGATGTTGCCGGTGCCCTCCCAGATCGAGCCGAGATGCGCATCGCGCAGCAGCCGCGGCGTGACGAATTCCTCGATGTAGCCGATGCCGCCGCGCATCTCCATGGCGTCGCCGCAGACCTTGCGGGCATCGCGGGTGGCGCGGAATTTCAGGGTCGGCGTGAGGATGCGGAGCAGCGCCGCGGCGTCCTGGCTGCCGGCCTCGGCGCGGTCGAGCGCGTCGGCGGTCAGGAAGCTCATCGACAGCGCCTGCTCGGTCGGCAGCATGATCTTCATCAGCTGGCGCCGCGCCAGCGGCAGGTCGATGATCCGTTGGCCGAACACCACGCGGCCCTTCGCGACCGTGATCGCGTCGTGCCAGGCACGGCGCATCAGCGCGGTCGACTTCACGCCGTTGGACAACCGCGACGAGTTCACCATCTCGGCCATCTGCACGAAGCCGCGATCAAGCTTGCCGACGGCATACGCGATCGCGCCGTCGAACTTGATTTCGCCCGAGGCCATCGAGCGGGTGCCGAGCTTGTCCTTCAGGCGCACGATCCGGTAGTGGTTCTGCGAGCCGTCATCGAGGAAACGCGGCATCAGGAACAGGCCGACGCCTTTGGTGCCCGGCCCCGCGCCCTCGGGGCGCGCCAGCAGCATCACCACCTTGGCATCGGCGTTCGAGCAGAACCACTTCTCGCCATAGAGCCGCCAGTGGTCGCCCTCCTGCACCGCGCGCGTGGTCAGCGTGCCGACGTCGGAGCCGCCCTCCTTCTCGGTCATGAACTGGCCGCCCTGCGTCAGCTTGCTCATGTCGGTCTGGGTCAGGCCGTCGAGATATTTCGCCTTCAATGCCTCGCTGCCGAAATTCGCCAGCAGTTTTGCGCAACCATCGGTGACGTTGATCGGGCAGCCCATGCCGAATTCGGTCTGGTTGAACAGGAAGGTGAAGGCGTGCTTGGCCACCACGGGATATTTGTCGGGCCAGCCCATGATGCCCTTGCGGATCGACAGCGCGTGAATGCCGAACTCGCCGAACGCGGCCTTCTCGATCTCGCGATAGGCGGGATGATATTCGATGTGCTGCACGTCGCGGCCGAACTTGTCGCGCTGGTGCAGCACCGGCGTATGCCGGTCGGCAAGCCGCGCGCATTCGTCGAGATAGCCGCCGGCCAATCCGCCGAGCCGGTCGAGATGCGGCGCGATGTGGCGGAACAACGCCTCGGGCAGATGCAGTTTCAGAAGATCGGTCAGCGCGGGATCGGCCCGGTAGAAATTCATTCCCGTCGTGTCGGGCGCCAAAAGGCCCGGCTGGCTGGCGGACGACGTTTTCAGATCCTGCTTGTGCGGCTGCATTGAATTCCCGGCTGCGGTGCTCATTTGTTTGGGCACGACTATCCTCCTCCGGCCGAGCAAAGGAAAGCCCAATGGATATTCCGAAGTACAAGATCGCCCTGATCGTCGGCGCCGGCGAGGGCCTCAGCGCCTCGTTGACGCGGCTATTTTCGCGGGAGGGAATTCGCGTCGCGCTGGGCGCGCGCAGCATCGAGAAGCTCGGCGCGCTCTGCACGGAGACCGGCGCGCGCGCCTATGCCTGCGACGCCACCAAGGCCGAAGACGTCGAGCGTCTGTTCGGTTTGGTCGAGCGCGAGATCGGAACACCTGATCTCGTGGTCTATAACGCCTCCGGCCGCTCGCGCGGGCCCTTCGTTGAACTCGTCCCCTCCGAGGTCGAGCAGGCGATCGCGATCTCGGCGTTCGGCGGCTTTCTGGTGGCGCAGGAGGCGGCGAAGCGCATGCTGCCCAGCAAGAAGGGCGCGATCCTGTTCACCGGCGCCTCCGCCAGCGTCAAGGGCTATGCGCAATCGGCGCCGTTCGCGATGGGCAAGTTCGCATTGCGCGGGCTGGCGCAGAGCATGGCGCGCGAATTGTCGCCGCAGGGCATCCATGTCGCGCATTTCGTGATCGACGGCGGCATCCGCAGCTCCGCGCGCGCCGAGCCCGCCGACCGCCCGGATTCGATGCTCGATCCCGACGCGATCGCGTTGAGCTACTGGAACGTGCTGCAGCAGCCGCGCAGCGCCTGGACCTGGGAGCTGGAATTGCGGCCCTGGGTTGAGAAGTTTTGAGATGACGGAGATCATGCAAGCGGCGTAGGCTGGCTTGAGCGCCGTCCGTCATTGCGAGGAGCGAAGCGACGAAGCAATCCATTTCTCCACGCGTGGCAGCATGGATTGCTTCGCTGCGCTCGCAATGACGAAGGAAACAGGGGAAGGAATCATGACCGCTGAAATCAAGATCGAGACCGGCACCGACGAACTGCTCTGCGTGATCCGCGACCGCGTCGCCGTCATCACGTTGAACCGCCCGGACGCCCGCAACTCGCTGTCGGACACGCTGACGCCGGCGCTGCGCACGATGATCCGGACCTGCGGCGAGAACCCCGAGGTCGGCGTGCTGCTCATCACCGGCGCCGGCAAGGCGTTCTGCGCCGGCGGCAACGTCAAGGGCATGGGCGCCAATCGCGATCCAAAGAAGCTCGAAATGTCCTATGAGGACAAGGTCGCCGACCTGCAGGAGCGCCAGCGCCTGCTGACCGGCGCGCTCGCCTCGGTACGCAAGCCGACCATTGCCGCGCTGCCCGGCCCGGCGGTCGGCGCCGGCCTTGCGATCGCGATGGCCTGCGACATCCGGATCGCGGCGCAATCCGCCTTCATCTCGACCGGTTATCTGCGCGTGGCGCTGAGCGGCGACTACGGCATGGCCTGGCTGCTGACGCGCCTGGTCGGCACCTCGCGCGCCCGCGAGCTGATGTTCACGTCCGAGAAGGTCGATGCCACCAGATGCGAGCAGATCGGTCTCGTCAACCGCGTGGTGCCGGACGAGACGCTGCAGGACGAGGCGTTCGCGCTGGCGAAGTCGATGGCCGAAGGCCCGACCCTGGCGCTGCGCTACATGAAGGACAATCTCGACGAGGCGCTGCAATTCGACTTCGCCACCGCGCGCGACCACGAGGCCGAGCGGCTGATCCGCCTCACCGCGACGGCGGATCACAAGGAGGCGGTGCAGGCCTTCATCGAGAAGCGCAAGCCGGTGTTCCGGGGTAATTAGGCGCGTCTTCTCCTTCCCCCTGAAAGGGGGAAGGTCGGGATGGGGGGTCCAGCCACACGCACCATTGCTCGTGGAGAGAGCAGATCCCCACCCGCTTTGCTCTGACGAGCAAAGCGACCTCCCCTTTTCAAGGGGAGGTAACCCGGCAACTCTGGTTGAAGAAATGTAGCCCGGATGGAGCGCAGCGCAATCCGGGACAAGTCTCGCCGCGGTAAGGGCTGCCCCGGATTTCGCTGCGCTTCATCCGGGCTACAGGTTCCGAGCAAGCAAAAAAGAAAAGGGCCCGGTTCTGGAGGGGCCAGAACCGGGCCTAGGCGGCGTGGACAAATTAGCGATGTCTGGCGAATAGGTCTCGCTGGGCTTGATTGACCGAGCGATCATCCCAATCAATTTCGCGCTTCGACGGCGGGATATGGTCCCGTCGATGTTCATTGTCGTAGAATAGCGTCCCATGGATTCCGAGCGCATCACGCTTCAGGATCGGGCGATTCCAAAGCGGTTTCAGCACGGAACCTGCGACCTCGTCGCCAAGCCGTTCGATTAAGTCTTCGACCAGTTCCATGTCTCGTCCGTCCGGGAAGATGGCAACGAACTCTTCCTCTGTTGCCTGATACACGCTGTAAGTGGCGTTTGCAGCGCCGTCGACGATCTGGATATTTTTCATGAAGAGTTTTCTGGCACGACACAGCAATGGTGGCAATCGGACCTGATTGACTTGAGCCAAAAGCATTGATTCAAGACTGCTTTTTGGAGGCAGACTTGAGCAGAGGCGACCTGAGCGAAGCGGAATGGCGTGTTTTGAAAGGCTTGCTCCCGATCGAAGCGTCGAACCGAGGTCGAGGCCGACCTCCTGAAGAGAACCGCTCGATCATTAATGGGATACTGTGGCGACTTCGCTGCGGCGCTCCGTGGCGCGACGTGCCGTCCAAATACGGCAACTGGAACACGATCTATCGGCGGTTCCGACGTTGGAGCGAAGCCGGCATCTGGGAAACGGTGGCAGTGACGCTGGCCGAGATCATGGCAGACAGCGGTCACTACAGCATCGACAGCACCACGGTTCGCGCCCACGTCTCGGCAGCGGGCGGAAAAGGGGGGCTCATCGACGCGCTCTTGGCCGCTCGCGGGGCGGGTTCACCAGTAAGCTTCACTGCCTGGCTGATGCCCTCGGACGACCGCTCGCCTTCCATCTGACAGGCGGTGAGTCAGCAGATTGCAAGGCGTATGATGCGTTGATCGATTTGCCCGAACGCGTGCCAGACGCACTGCTCGCAGACAAGGGCTACGATGCCGATGCGATCCGTTCTGACCTTGCCGCTCGCA
Source organism: Bradyrhizobium sp. AUGA SZCCT0105 (assembly GCF_018129565.1). Classification (NCBI taxonomy): domain Bacteria; kingdom Pseudomonadati; phylum Pseudomonadota; class Alphaproteobacteria; order Hyphomicrobiales; family Nitrobacteraceae; genus Bradyrhizobium; species Bradyrhizobium sp. AUGA SZCCT0105. Next base: position 73,707 of record NZ_JAFCMK010000007.1, read on the forward strand.
ACATCGAGGCCGTAATTCCGGGACGGTCCAACCGACGCGTGAAAATCGAGCACAACCGCACCCTCTACAAACAGCGCAACCGCATTGAGCGCATGTTCGGCCATCTCAAAGTCAATCGCGCCATTGCTACCCGCTACGACCAGCTCCCCGAAACCTTCCTCGGCATGGTCAACATCGCCACGGCCAGATACTGGCTCAAATTTGTCCACGCCGCCTAGTCAGTCAAACCGCAAGCGAGGACATCGTGGCCGAGCGGGAAGTAGCGGCAAGCCGCCAGCTGGCACAGGGAATGTCTTGTGGTTCGACGTAGATCTCTTTCGCAAAGCGCACCAGCTTCCAATCGCCGGGGCTTGCAGTGAAGGCATAGCCGGACTTGCGGGCGACACCGATCATCGTGGCGTTGGACCGCAGCGTGTCGCCGAAGATGCGCTCGGCTCCGAAAGACGCCGCGCGGCATTCGAGATTCTTCAGCAGCGCCTTGCCAATGCCGTGGCCCTGCCACCGGTCATCGATCGACAGGCCGAACTCGACGCTCGACGTATCGGCATGGAAGGCGTAACGGGCTTCGCCGACGATGGTCTCAAAACCATCGACCACCATCGTCGCGACCACCGTGAACCGGTCAGCCTCGCCGACGTGAATAAAGCGCTCGAGCTCCATCTTCGGCAGCTCGCTCAGTGCACCCAGGAAGCGGTTGTAACGGGACCCGGCGGAGAGCGAGCGGATGTAATTCTGCAGCTCTTCACGATCGCGCGGCTCGACGAAGCGCACCTTGATCTCGCTGCCGTTCTTGGCGCGCAGCACGTCAGAGTATTGCTTGAGATCGTCGAGATGCAGCGCAGTCATGACACGCTCCTCGGGTGAAGAATTAGCCGACACCCCTCGATCGAGGCGGCGCCGGCGATGGCGTCCTTCTCAGGCCCGCCAGAACGGCTTGTCGGTCTCGAAAACGATGTCGCTGCGGGACATGCCGATGTCGTGCAGGTCGCGCTCGGTCCACTGCGACAGCTCGCGGCGGCGCTCGTAGCGATCCCACCAGACGTGCAGGGTCTCGCCGACCTGGTTCAGCAACCCAAGCGTATGATGATTTGTCATCGATTCATGGGTGAAAATGGACATCTGCGGCTCCTATCGGTAACCTGTTGGCGGTAATATCGGAGCTATTCGGCCTGTTCACAAACGACACTTTGTACCGCTTCGCATGAATTAAAATCATGCATTTGGAGACCATCTGACATGACCAGCCGCCTGCCTTCGTTGAACGGCCTGAGGGCGTTCGAGGCCGCCGCGCGGCATATGAGCTTCACGGTCGCAGCGTCCGAATTGAACGTGACGCAGACCGCGATCAGCCATCAGATCCGGCGCCTCGAGGAAGAGCTCGGCGTTCGTCTGTTCGTCCGCCAGAACCGCTCACTGAGCCTGACGCCGGAGGCCGCCGAATACCTTCCCGGCGTCCGCGCGGCCTTCAATGACCTCAGGCTCGCGACCGACCGCCTGCTGCGCCGGGACGACGATCATGTGCTGACCGTCTCGACGCTGGCATCGCTCGCCGCCAAATGGCTGCTGCCGCGACTGTCGGCGTTCCAGGAGGCGCATTCCGGCATCGATGTCCGCATCACCACCTCGACCAGTCTGGTCGACTTCCAGCGCGACAAGGTGGACGCGGCGATCCGCTACGGCCGGGGCCAATGGGCGGGCCTGCGCGCGGACTGGCTGATGGCGGACGAGCTGTTTCCGGTATGCAGCCCGTCGCTGCTGGATGGAACCAAGCCGCTCAAATGCCCCGAAGACCTCAGGGACCATGTGCTGCTGCACACCAGCAATGCCAACAGCGACGACTGGCGGCTGTGGCTGACCGCGGCGGGACTGCCGACCGACATTTCCAAGCAGCCGGGCGTCACCTTCGACCTGCTGTTCGTGACGATCCAGGCCGCGATCGACGGCATCGGCATTGCGATGGGCCGCACCTCCTATGTGCAGGACGACATCGCCAAGGGCCGCCTCGTGGTTCCCTTCAAGATCGCGCTGCCCGCCGATGCCGGCTTCTATCTGGTCACGCCGCAGGGACGCGCCGATTCCCCAAAGCTCTCTGCATTCCGATCCTGGCTCGCCGCGGCGCATACAGCGCCTTGATGCGGCGCACGCCGCACGAGATTATTGTTCTGACGCGTTTTCTTCACGCGAACCGGTGCCCACTTCGCTCGAAAACGCTCTCATCAAATTCCACCTACGGCTTTTTTCCCATAGCGGCGGCGCGATTTCGGGTTGGTCGCGCCGGACAGCCGTGCCAAATTGCCGCATATGGCAGTTAACTGCCTTGGCCGGCGACACAATTTGCGCCGGCCGTTTTGTCACGGGGAGGAAAGGGCGTTATGTCGCAGTCGAGTTCATCGCAAGTCCCGCAGATCAAGTCGCGTCTCGGCGCCATCCTGCGCGCGACCAGCGGCAATTTCCTCGAGCAATTCGACTTCTTCCTGTTCGGCTTCTATGCGCAGGACATCGCGAAAGCATTCTTCCCCGCCCAGAATGAGACCGCGGCGCTGCTCAATGCGTATGGCGTGTTCTGGCTCGGCGCGCTGATGCGTCCCGTGGGCGCGGTCGTGCTCGGCTCCTATATCGATCGCATCGGCCGCCGCCAGGGCCTGATCGTGACGCTCGCGCTGATGGCGCTTGGCACGGTGGTGATTGCGTTCTGCCCGTCCTATGCATCGATCGGCATTGCCGCAACGATCATCGTGCTGATTGGCCGGCTGATCCAGGGCTTCTCCGCCGGCGTCGAACTGGGCGGTGTCTCCGTTTATCTTTCCGAGATCGCAACACCCGGCAACCGCGGCTTCTACACCTCGTTTCAATCCTCCAGCCAGCAGGTCGCGATCTTCGTCGCAGCCGTGATCGGCTTCTTCTTGAGAGAAGTGATCCCGGGCGACACCTTCCTGGATGCGATCGGCGGCGGCGTCGCCAAATGGCGCATCCCGTTCTTCATTGGATGCCTCATCATTCCCGTGATCTTCATGCTGCGGCGTTCGCTCGAGGAAACGCCGGCCTTCCTGGCCATGAAGAAGCATCCGACGCCAAGCGAAGTGTTCGCCTCGGCGCTGGAGAACTGGCGCATCGTGATCCTGGGCATGATGATCGCGGTTCTGACCACCACGACGTTCTATTTCATCACCGTGTATGCGCCCGGCTTCGGCAAGGAGCTGCACCTTTCGGCCTCCGGGACGCTGCTGGTGACCCTGCTCGTTGCGGTGACGAATTTCATCTGGAATCCGGTCGGCGGCGCGCTGTCGGACCGGATCGGCCGCAAGCCGGTGCTGATCGCGATCGCGAGCCTGTCATTCGTGACCGCCTACCCGGCACTGTCGTGGCTCGCACATGAGCCCACGCTAGGAAAACTGCTGGCCGTGCAGATGATGTTCTCGTTCTACTTCGGCGTCTACAGCGGCACGATGCTGGGATGCCTGGTCGAGATCGTGCCGGCGCATGTCCGCACCACCTGCTTCTCGATCGCGTTCGCGTTGGCGGCGGGCATATTCGGCACGTCGACTCCCTTCGTCGCGACCAAGCTGATCGCCATGACCGGGCAGGACAAGGCCTCGCCGGCCTACTGGCTGATGTTCGGCGCTGTTCTCGGCATCATCGCCGCGCTGATCGTCTACCGTGGCGGCCAGACCATCGAGCAGCGCGAGACGGTTGCGGCGTAATTGGCATATGCATTCGGGGCAGGCCGATCGCCTGCCCCGACATGTTGCTTTCCATGCCAACAACGATAACAAGAGCGCATGGCTGATCTGACGCGCAGGTTCGACGTGCTGGTGATCGGCGGCGGCAACGCCGCCCTCTGCGCCGCAATCAGTGCACGGCGCGCCGGCGCCTCCGTGCTGGTGCTGGAGGGCGCCCCGAAATTCTACCGCGGCGGCAACACCCGCCACACCCGCAACATGCGCTGCGCCCATGACGCGGCGACCGAGATCCTCACCGGTCCCTACACCGAGGAGGAGTTCTGGAAGGATTTGCTGCTGGTGACCGGCGGCCAGACCGACGAGGAACTGGCCCGCTTCATGATCCGCGAGTCCAAGGACATCCTGAACTGGATCGTCGAACAGGGCGTACGCTGGCAGCCCTCGCTCGGCGGTACGCTCAGCCTCGGCCGCACCAACTCGTTCTTCCTCGGCGGCGGCCGCGCGATGCTGAACGCGCTCTATCGCACCGCCGAGGAGCTCGGCGTCGACGTCCTTTACGATGCCGAGGTGATCGATCTCGTGATCGAGAACGGCATGTTCCTGTCGGCGCAGCTGAAGCAGCCGGTCGGCGGCAGGACCGAGGTGCGCGCCTCGACGCTGGTCGCGGCGGCCGGCGGCTTCGAGGCCAATATCGAATGGCTGAAACAATATTGGGGCGAGGCCGCCGACAATTTCCTGATCCGCGGCACACCCTATAATCGCGGCGCGATCCTGAAGATGCTGCTCGCCAAGGGCGTGCAGGAGATCGGCGATCCCACGCAATGCCATGCGGTGGCGATCGATGCGCGTGCGCCGAAATTCGACGGCGGCATCATCACCCGCCACGACTCGGTCGTGTTCGGCATCGTCGTCAACAAGCACGCCGAGCGGTTCTACGACGAGGGCGAGGACATCTGGCCGAAGCGCTATGCGATCTGGGGCCGTCTGGTCGCAGCCCAGCCGGACCAGATCGCCTACATCATCTTCGACTCGACCGTCGTGACGAGCTTCATGCCGACGCTGTTTCCGCCGATCGCGGGCGCAACGATCGCCGAGCTCGCCGGCAAGCTCGAGCTCGATGCGGCAGCGCTGGAAAAGACCATCACCGACTTCAACGCCGCGGTGCAGCCCGGCACGTTCGATCATACCATCCTCGACGACTGCCGTACCGAAGGCATCACGCCGGCGAAGACGCATTGGGCGCGCAAGATCGAGACGCCGCCCTATCTCGCCTATCCGGTGCGGCCCGGCATCACCTTCACCTATCTCGGCACCCGCGTGAACAAGCAGTCGCGGATGCTGATGAAGGACGGCAAGCCGTCGGCCAACATGTTCGCCGCCGGCGAGATCATGGCCGGCAACGTGCTCGGCAAGGGCTACGCCGCCGGCATCGGCATGACCATCGGCAGCGTGTTCGGCCGCGTCGCCGGGCAGGAAGCGGCGAAGAATGCGCGGAACTGAGGACAAGGCTGGCGAGATGCACGGGACGAGGATCTTGCAGGAAGCCGACCGTCTGATGACGGTGTGCAATTCCTGCCGCTATTGCGAGGGCCTGTGCGCGGTGTTTCCCGCGATGGAGATGCGCCGCGCCTTCTCCGACGGCGACCTCAACTATCTCGCCAATCTCTGCCATGCCTGCGGCGCCTGCTACACCGACTGCCAGTTCTCGCCACCGCACGAATTCAACGTCAATGTCCCGAAGACGCTGGCGGTGGCGCGCGCCGAGTCCTACGCCGCCTATGCCTGGCCGCGCGCATTTGCCGGCGCGTTTGCGCGCAACGGCCTCGTCATCAGCCTGATCGCCGCACTCAGCGTCGCCGCGTTCATCTTCGGCTTCGCCGCGATCAACGACCGCGGCGTGCTTTATGGCATCCACACCGGCCCCGGCGTGTTCTACAAGCTGATGCCGCATAATGCGATGGCGCTGCTGTTCGGCGCCGCCCTGCTCTATGCGATCCTCGCGCTGGTGATGGGCGTGCGCGCATTCTGGCGCGCGATCGGCGAGCCCGTCGGCATGAAAACGGACGCGAAGTCGCTGTTGCAGGCGGTCCGCGACGCCGGCGAGCTGCGCTATCTCGACGGCGGCGGTGTCGGCTGCTTCAACGAGGACGACCACCCGACCGACCGCCGCAAGCTGTATCACCACTTCACCTTCTACGGCTTCGTGCTGTGCTTCGCCGCGACCTGCGTCGGCACGCTGTACCACTATCTGCTGGCGCGCGAAGCGCCCTATGCGTGGTGGGACCTGCCGGTGGTGCTCGGTACACTCGGCGGCATCGGCCTCGTGGTCGGCCCGATCGGGCTCTTGTCAGAAAAATGGAAACGCGACCGCGTGCTGGTCGACGAGCAGCAGATGGGCATGGACACCGCGTTCATCCTGATGCTGTTCCTGACCAGCGTCACCGGCCTTGCCTTGCTGTTGTGGCGCGAGAGCGCCGCGATGGGTCCGCTGCTGGCGCTGCATCTCGGCGTGGTGTTCGCGCTGTTCATCACCATGCCCTACGGAAAGTTCGTGCACGGCATCTACCGCTTCGTTGCGATGGTGCGCTACGCGCGGGAACGGCAGATGATGGCGCAGGGGAAGGCGGAGTAAGCTCCGACCACTGTCATTCCGGGGCGCGAAGCGAACCCGGAATCCATCGGGCCACCGAACAAGCGGTGGAATGGATTCCGGGCTCGCCGCTTCGCGGCGCCCCGGAATGACGGGTGGTCAGAGATCCACTACGACGTAGTCGCTTTCCACCGCGACCTTGATGGTCTCGGCGACATACGGCCCCTTCACCACATTGGTGCCCGGCTCGACGCTCACAGGATAGGCGCGCACGCGGAAGCGGCGCGGGTCGCAATAGGACTGGCCGGTGCGGATATCGAACTCCCAGCCGTGCCAGGGACAGCGCAGGATCTCACCGAGCTTGGTGTATTCGATCTCGCCGGGGTCAGACGACGACGCAAGCCCGATCAGCGGACCCTCGCACAACGCCGCGCCCTGATGCGGGCAGCGGTTCAGCAAGCCGAAGAACTCGCCCTTGACGTTGAAGACGGCGATCGGCCGCCCGTCGATCTCGAGGAACTTTCGCGACCCCGGCGGCAGCTCGTCCACCGGGGCGATCACATGACGGGCCATCTATGAGATACCGTAAAGCTGCTTCGCATTGTCGAGATAGAATGCCTGGCGATTGGCGTCGCTGACGCCGGCCGGCAGCACACGCGACGGCTCGTCATAGTCCCAGTGCGGGTAATCGGTCGCAAACAGCAGCTTGTCCCAGCCGATCCACTCGATGGTCTGGAACAGATGGTCGCGGCTCTCCGGATCCTCCATCGGCTGCGTCGTCCACCAGATGTGATCGCGGATATACTCCGACGGCTTGCGCTTCAGATGCGGCACCTCGGCGTGCAGCCGCGCAAACACCTTGTCGAGCCGCCACGCCAACGACGGCGCCCAACCGAACCCGGCCTCGACCATCACCATCTTCAGTTTCGGGAAACGCTCGAACACGCCCTCGAGCACGAGGCTCGCCAGCGCGGTCTGCTGGCATTGCGAATGCCCGACCATCTCCTCGATGTAATAGCTCGGCCAGCCCGACGCGGTGATCGGGTTGCCGCCGAAGCCGAAGGCGTGCACGCCGATCGGAAGACCGGCCTCCTGCGCCGCCTCATAGATCGGCCAGTAACGGCGCTGGCCGAGCGGCTCGACATTGCGGCTCAGCAGCAGCACCTGGACGAAATTCGTATCGCCTGCGCGCCTGCGGATTTCGGCCGCGGCCGACACGCCGTCCTCATTGGCGACGACGACCGAGCCCTTCAGGCGCGAGTCCTTAGCTGTCCATTTCTCGATCTGCCAGTCGTTGATCGCAGAGCAGATCGCGGCCGCGAGATCCTGGTTGCGGATGCCCTGCCCGGTGTTGAGCGGGTTGAGCACGCCGAGCGCGACATTGTTGGGATCAAGATGCTGCTTCTGCATGAAGGACAGCGACGAGCCCTGCGGGCCGCCTTCCGGCGGATAGGCATCGCGGCGCGAGGCATTGGGCTGCGCCTTCGGATAGGGCGGGCCCTCCATCATGCCCTGATAGGGATGGACGCCGAAGGTTTCGAGATGGCTGTGCCAGCGCTTGGCCAGATAAGGATGCAGCTCGTCCTTGGTCGCGCGTGCGGGATGGATGTCGCAATCGGCGATCGCGGTCTTGATGCCAGCTGACGCAGCCGCGTCGGGACGTTCCCGAATCTGGATGTTCATGGCGTCGTCTCCTTCACCTGCAAGCGCGGATAGGTCGCGTGCGGATTGTCGATCATGATCTTGCGGACCAGATCCTGCGACAGCCCCTTCGGCAGCACTTCGTCACCGTCGAACTGCCAATGCGGGTAGTCGGTCGAGAATAGGATCAATTCGTCCGACTGCATATGGTCGAACAGCCGGTTCAGGGTGTCGCCGTCCGGCGGCGCATCGACCGGCTGCAGCGAGAAACGGATGTTGCTACGCACAATCTCCAGCGGTGCGCGGTCGACCCACGGCGTCTCCATGCGCACGCCGCGCCAGAACTTATGCAGCCGCCACAAGAACGGCGGCAGCCAGGTGAAGCCGGACTCCAGCATCACCATTTTCAGGTTCGGATGGCGCGCGAACACGCCCTCGACGATCAGGCTGGTGAGCTGGGTCTGGAACGCCTGCGCCTGCGCGACATAATCCTCGATGTGGTAGGAACCCCAGCCGACCGAGGTCGGCGGGTTGTGATAGGCGCTGCCGGCATGGATGCCGATCGGCAGGCCGAGCCGTTCGGCCGCGGCGTAGATCGGCCAATAATGACGTTTGCCGAGTGGCATGTCGCCCATCACGAGCATCAGCACCTGCACGAAGCGCTTGTCCTGCGCACAGCGCTCGATTTCGGCGACCGCCTTCTCGATGCTCTGTACGGGGATCACGATCGAGCCGCGCAGACGATCGTCCTTGTCGAGCCATTCCCTGACCAGCCAGTCGTTCAGCGCGCGGCAGAAGGCATCGGCCATGTCCTCGGAGAACACCATCTGCACGCCATAGAGCGGATTGCAGATGCCGGTGGCGGTGCCGAACCGGTCGAGCGCCTGGCGCTGCATGTCGGCAAGGCTCGAACCCGGCTTGCCTTGGGCGGGACGCCAGTCCGGCCGCGAGGCGATCGGCGAATTGGTCGGATAGGATTGCGAGATCAGGTCAGTCATGCCGCGCGTCGTCACCTGGTCGCGCCAGTAGTCGTTCATGTACGGCAGCAGGCTGGTGAGGTGAGGCACGGCGGGATGCAGATCGCAATCCACGCCACCCGCGATCGGCAACGTCATGGTGTTTCCTCCGGCGCACGCTCTCACAACAACTTGTCGGGCGCCGCTTGGTTCTTGTCCGATATTCAATCAGGCCAGGCTGCGGTCCGCAACTCGGCAGGGGCCGGTGTGGTGTGCTAGGAAGGCAGAACGCCCCACGGGATTTTCATGGCAAGCAACGAGAAAGAGCGCCGATGAACGCACTCATATCCATCGCCGAACAGGTCGCTGCGAAGCTGATCGCGAACAAGCAGACGATTGCGGTCGCGGAATCGTCCACCGGCGGGCTGATCTCGGCGTCGCTGCTCGCCGTGCCCGGCGCGTCGGCCTATTTCCTCGGCGGCGGCGTGATCTACACCCGCGATGCGCGGCGCGCGCTGATGGACATTCCCGACGACGCCATGCGCGGCCTCCGCTCGTCGTCGGAACCCTACGCGCAACTGCTGGCACGCCAGATCCGCGAACGCCTTTCGACCGATTGGGGATTGTCCGAAACCGGCGCCGCCGGCCCGACCGGCAACCGCTACGGCGATGCCGCCGGCCACAGCTGCATGGCGGTCGCAGGTCCCCGGCAACAGGTGATCACGCTGGAGACTGCCAGCGGCGACCGACAGGCCAACATGCAGGCGTTCGCGAAGGCGGCGCTGGAGCTGCTGCTGAAGAATCTGGCGCAATAGTTTTCCGCCGTCGTCCCGGGCAAGCGCAGCGCGACCCCAGGGACCCATAACCACGATGCCATCGTTCAAGAACGCTGCGGCCACAGCGTTGCGCCGCAATGATCTGCGGTGGTTATGGGTCCCTGCTTTCGCAGGGACGACATGGGGAAAGAGCCCGCTCTGGGTTAAGGGACCGTAGCCCGGATGGAGCGAAGCGCAATCCGGGGCAACTGTATCTGCCGCGTAACCGTCCCCGGATTTCGCGGAGCCTGTCATCGGGCGCGCGTTCGCGCGACCCGTTGGCTTCGTCCGGGCTACAACTCAATCTCACCCCGTCATCCTGAGGCGCGAGCCTCTTCGGCGAGCCTCGAAGGATGCACGGCAACCAGCCGGGCCGTCGATCCTTCGAGACGCGCTTCGCGCTCCTCAGGATGACGGGGCAAAGATGAGTGGCCTAGAAAAAACTCACTTCTCGCGGAACGAGCGCATGAACTGGTCGCTCAGCGGCTTCATCAGGTACGACATCATGGTGCGGTCGCCGGTCTGGACGAAGGCTTCCACCGGCATGCCGGGGATGATCTTCACCTCGCTGCCGAGGCGCGCGACTTCTTCCGGCGGCATCGAGACGCGGATCGTGTAGTAGCTCTGCCCGGTGCGCTGGTCGGTGTTGACGTCGGCGGAGACGCGGGTGACGACGCCGTTCAGCTCCGGCGTGGTGCGCTGGTTGAAGGCGGAGAGCCGCAGCACGGTCTTCTGTCCGACCTGGAGCTTGTCGATGTCCTGTGGATTGACCTTGGCCTCGACCGATAGGTCATCGGCCCTGGGCACGATCATCATGATGGCATCGCCCGCGGTAACGACGCCGCCGACCGTGTGGACGGTCGATTGCAGCACCACGCCGTCCTGCGGGGCGCGGATATCGATGCGGCGGAGCTGGTCTTCGGCGGTCACCTTGCGCTCGACGAACTCGCCGATCTTGTCGTTGGCCTCGCGCAGGTCCTTGGAGACCTCCGAGAGCATGTCCTTGTCGACCTGGATGATCTGCAGCTCGGTCTCGGTGATCTTGCCCTTGGCCTGGGCGCGCGACGCAATGTACTGCGCGCGCTCGCCGGAGAGCCGCGCCGCGTCGCGCTCCAGCGTGGTGAGGCGGGTGAGCTGCACCAGATGCTGCTCATACAGCTGGCGGACGCCGACCAGCTCCTGCTGCACCAGTGCGATCTCCTTGTCCTTGGAGGTTTCCTGCGCCTGCAGGCCGGCGATTTCCTCGTTGAGCTGGGTGACGCGTTCGCGCAGCTGCGCCTTCTGGCCGGCGCGGCCGTTGACCCGGACCTCGAACAGCTTGGTTTCGTTCGCCATGATATCGCGGACGTCGGGATCCCGCGCCTGCTCGGTGAGCTGCGGCGGATACGCAATCTTGTCGAGGCCCTGCTGCTCGGCCTGGAGCCGGGCCGCACGCGCATAGAGACCGTTCAGCGTCTTGACCACGATCGCAAGGCTCGCCTTCACGACGGTCTCGTCGAGACGCACGACGACGTCGCCCGCCTTGACCGTGTCGCCGTCGCGCGCCAGGATTTCACCCACGACGCCGCCGGTCGGATGCTGCACCTTCTTGACGTTGGTATCGACCACCACCGAGCCCGGCGCGATCAGCGCGCCCGAGATCGGCACCGTCGCGGCCCAGCCGCCGACGCCGACGCCCAGAACCAGGACCACGACGAGGCCGACCACGAGGTGCTTTCTGATCGAAGCATGTGCGTTGCGCGGCTGATCGGTCATGCGATCGCTCATGACTTGGTCGCCCCCGCGTCGGCGACGATCTTGATCGGTGTGGGCGCCGGCGGCGCGACGCGCTGCAGCACCTGCGCGAGCACGGTCTCCTTCGGCCCGAAGGTCTGCATGCGGCCGTCCTTGAGCACCAGCAGCTGGTCGACGCCCTCGATGCCGATCGGCCGGTGTGCGACCACGATGACGACGGCGCCGCGCTCGCGGGCGCCACGCACGGCGCGGGTCAGCGCCTCGTCGCCTTCGCTGTCGAGATTGGAGTTCGGCTCGTCGAGCACGATCAGGAACGGATTTCCGTAGAGCGCGCGCGCCAGCGCGACGCGCTGCGCCTGGCCGGCGGAAAGCGCAGTGCCCTGCTCGCCGACCTGGGTGTCGTAGCCCTCGCGCATCTTGATGATCATCTCATGCACGCCGGCCTCCTTGGCCGCCGCGATGATGCCGTCGGACTTGGCGTCGGGATCGAACCGGCAGATATTCTGCGCGACCGTGCCGGCGAACAGTTCAACGTCCTGCGGCAAATAGCCGACATGGCGGCCGAGCTGGTCCGATGACCACTGATCCAGCGCGGCGCCGTCGAGCCGTACCTTGCCGCGCGCCGGCACCCAGACGCCGACCAGCGCCCGGATCAGGGACGACTTGCCGGACCCGCTCGGGCCGATCACGCCGACGCCGCTGCCGGCTTCGACGGCGAAGGTGACATCCTGCACGATCGGGCGCTGGTCGCCCGGCGCAACCATGGTCACCGCCTCGACCGAGAGCTTCTTCTGCGGCGCCTGCAGCAGCGTCTGCTCCGGCCGCGCCGGAATCTGCTGCAGCAGGCGGTTGAGGCGCTGCCAGCTCTGCCGCGCGGCGACGAAGCTCTTCCAATGCGCGATCGCGAGATCGACCGGCGCCAGCGCCCGCGCGCTCAGGATCGAGCCGGCGATGATGATGCCGCCTGTGGCCTCCTGGTGGATCACGAGATAGGCACCGACCGCGAGCACGGCCGACTGCAGCATCATGCGCAGCACCTTGGCGACCGCACCGAGCCCGCCGCTCACGTCGCTCGCACGCTGGTTGCCGGAGAGATACTCCTCGTTGGCTTCGTTCCAGCGCTTGTTCATCCGCCCGGCCATGCCCATCGCTACGAGCACTTCGGCGTTGCGGCGACTGGAGGCGGCGAGATCGTTGCGTCGCGCCGCGAGCGACATCGCTTCCCTGGCCGGCGTGCGCGACATGTATTCGGTGATCAGCGTCAGCGTCACCAGGATGACAGCGCCGACCAGCGCCGTGACGCCGAGCAGCCAATGGAACGCGAAGCAGATCAGCATGTAGAACGGCAGCCAGGGCAGGTCGAAGAACGCGCCGGGACCCATGCTGCCGAGGAAGGATCGCACATTGTCGAGGTCGCGCAGCGGCTGCAGGCCCTCGCTGCGATTGCCGGCCATCAGCGGCAGCCGCACGATGGTGTCGAACACCCGCGCATTGAGCGCTTCGTCGAGCGAGGTGCCGACGCGGCCGAGGATTCGTCCGCGCAACAGATCGAGCATGCCCTGGGCCATGTAGAGGACCGCGGCGATGACGACGAGGCCGACCAGGGTCGGAACGCTGCGGCTCGGCAGCACGCGGTCGTAGACCTGCAGCATGAACATCGAACCTGTCAGATAGAGCAGGTTGATCATGCAGCTGATGAGGCCGACGCCGATAAAGGCACTGCGGCATGCGCGCAGCGCCTCAGCCAGTTCGGAACGCCGGACAGCGGGCGCGACTGCCATAAAAACCGATCTCTGCAAATCAAAAGGGCTACGTGATCACCACGTTGTATAGACGTTTGCGACCACCGTCCAATTCAAGTCGCGCCGACCAAAGCATGGTTCGCGGCCTATTTTTGTGATGCCACAGACAGTTGAAGGAATAATTAGCGTTAGCCCGCCGCGGAACCCGGGCTTGAGGCAGGTGCGCTTCCTGGAAAGGGCACGAGAATGACCGACATTGAGACCCGGCCGATCTCGCCATCCACATCGAGCAATACCCCGCTGCCGACGCCAAGCCCGGCCTCCGGGCGCCAGCGGGCCTCGGCGCGAATACCGATCCACGCGCCCCGTGGCGGCCTGAACAGCTGCACCGCGAGGTTCGGATTGGGGTCGGCCACCACGTTCTGCACTGGGCGCGCGATGCCGTGGGTCCAGTCGGCCGGACCGAGCACGCGCGCCAGCGGGCCGGCATCCGCGATCACGCTATGATGCATACGAAACCAGGCGACGTCGCCGCCGGCACGGGCTTCCATCGCGTCCATGAACCAGCTGCGGCCGTGGACGGCGTGCGGGCTGCGCAACGGAAAGACCGTGGGATCCACCGGGTCGGCTGCGCTGCCGTGAAAACCGGGGACCTCGACCGCACGTTCGCGCGACAGCGTCACGCGCACCGTCGCACAGGGCTGCTCCTCGCCGGCCGGCCACAGCGTGTTGTCGACGACGCTGACCCGGCCGCCCTCGGTCACGACGGCGACTTGCGTGCGCAATTCCGCCATCGGCGTCGGCCGCAGGAACCAGGCTGACGCCGATATCGCGGTGCCCCAGTTGCGCGGACCTGCCATCGCCTCGACCTCGGCGGTCAAGAGGCTTGCGACCGCTCCGCCCTGGAGGCCAGCGAACGGCCCCGCCGCCAGCGCGGCGGGCTTCCAGTGATGCGGCGTGGCGAGAGGTTCGAAGATGGCCAAGGCGGATGATATCTCCTGAGGTGAGCAGGATTGAGCGTGGGAGCAATCTGATCCAAGAATAGCGACCATGACAAAAGGCCATTCATCACTTCAGGTGAACAGGATTCATCCATGGGATGCCCCGGATCCACGGGCCATCCCACCGCTGCCGGCGCTGCTCGCCTTCGAGCGCGCGGCAACCCAGCTCAGCTTCCGCCGCGCCGCGCGCGACCTGTCGCTGAGCCCGTCGGCGATCAGCCATCAGATCCGCGGACTGGAGCAGCAGTTCGGCACCAAGCTGTTCGTCCGCGGCGCGCGCTCAGTGCGGCTGACCGCGGACGGCGAGCGCTATCTTGCAAAGGTGTCGGCCGCGCTGGCGACGCTGCAGGAGGCGAGCCGCGACATGCTGCGGCAACGCGGCGAGACCAGCGGTGAGCTGTGGATCAGCTCACTGCCGTTCTTCACCAGCGCCGTGCTGCTGCCGGCGCTGCCAGAGTTCAAGCAGCGCCATCCACAACTGACGCTGCGGATCGAGGCCACGCACCAATATGCCGACTTCAACGGCTCGCGCGTCGATGTCGCGATCCGCTACGGGCGGGAACATGCCGCCGGGCTGAAGGTCGAACCGCTGGTCCAGGTCAAGGGATTGCCGGTCTGCACGCCGGCGATGGTCAAGGCGGGGCTTCGGAGCCCCGCGGACTTGTCGCGCGAGGTGCTGATCCATGTCACGACGCAACCGCGGGCGTGGCCGGCCTGGCTGAAGGAGGCCGGGCTGCCGCATCTCGCCCCGCGCGGGCATCTGTGGCTCGACAGCGTGCCGGCGATGCTGGAGGCCGCCGAACACGGGCTCGGCGTGGCGCTCGCTATGGCGCCCCTGATCAAGGCCCGGCCGGGCTTCGGCAAGCGGCTGGTGGCGCCGTTTGCGTTCGAGGCCGCGCATCACGAGACGATCTACCTGATCTCCCGCACCGAGCAGGCACGAGACCGGCGGATCGCGGCGGTGCGGCGCTGGATCGCCGACGCAGTGGAGCGGGCAAGCTAAACCGCGGCGACTGCCGGTTCTGCGAGAACGCAGCGCGCCAGATGCCCGGGCGCGGTTTGCACGCTGAGCGGCAATTGTTCACTGCAGCGCGGCTCGGCGAACTTGCAGCGCGGCGCAAACGAGCAACTGGCCGGCGCGTGATCGAGCGAGGGCGGCGTGCCCGGAATGGTCTCGAGCCGCTGACCGCGCATCGCGCCGTGAATGGTCGAGGCCAGCAGGCCCTTCGCATAGGGATGAACCGGCGTGCGCACGATATCGCGCAAGGCGCCCTGCTCCACGATCTGGCCGGCATACATCACCGCGACCCGGTCGCAGATCTCGATGGCAACGCCGATGTCGTGAGTGACGAAGATGACCGACATCCCGAACTCGCGCTGCAGCTCGCGCAGCAGCAGCAGGATCTGAATCTGCACGGTGGCATCGAGCGCGGTGGTCGGCTCGTCCGCCAGCAGGATCTTCGGCTTGCAGGCCAGCGCCAGCGCGATCATCGCACGCTGGCGCATGCCGCCCGACATCTCGTGCGGATAGGAGTCCAGCCGTCGTTTCGCGGAGGGGATCCGCACCACTTCGAGCATTTCGAGCGCGCGCGCCGTGGCGTCGCGCTCGCTCTTGCCCTCGTGACGCATCACCGTTTCCGCGATCTGGCGGCCGATGGTGTAGACCGGGTCGAGCGCCAGCGCCGGCTCCTGGAAGATCATCGAGACGGTCTGTCCGCGGAATGCGGACAGCGCCTCGTCATCCATCGCCAGCACGTCCCGGCCGAGCACACTGACGCTGCCGGTGATCTGCGTGCGCTTCTTCGGCAACAGCCGCATCAGCGCGCGCAGCGTCACGCTCTTGCCCGAGCCGGACTCGCCGAGCAGCCCCAACACCTCGCCCTCGCCGAGCTGTAGGCTGAGGTCGTTCACGGCATGGACCGTGCGATCTCCGGTGAAGCGGATGCTGAGGTTGTTGATCTCGACGAGATTGGTCATGCGAGCTTGGGCACCCTGGCGTGGAAGTCGGTCGCGCGCTGGAAGGCGGCGCCGATCCGGACCAACACCGCTTCCTCGAAGGAGCGGCCGATCAGCTGCATGCCGACCGGCAGGCCCGCCTTGGTGAAGCCCGAGGGGATCGAGAGCGACGGCAGGCCGAGATAGTTGACCGGGCGGGTGAACCGCGTCAGCCGCTGGATCACCGCTTCCGCGCCCGGGCTATTGCCGACGTCGCTCTCGGCGATCGTCGGGGCCGGCACCGGGGCCGACGGCGCGATCACCGCATCGACACCGCTGACCGCCGCATTGTGCGCGGCGAGTGCGGGGCCGCGCCAGCGCATCGCCTCAAGGTAGGTGACCGCGGGAATGGTGAGACCATTCTGCAGCCGCATCAGGACCTGCGCGCCGTAATCCCGCGGCCGCTCGATCATCCAGCGCTTGTGGTAGGCCGCGGCCTCGGCCGCGAGCACCAGTTGCGACGAGGCGCTGAGCTGGCGCTGATCGGGCAGCTCGACCTTGACGATCTCGGCGCCTTCCTTCTTCAAGGTGGCCACCGTCTCATCGAGGATGCGCGCCACCTCGCCATCGAGGTCGTCGACATAGAACGCCGTCGGGACGCCGATCTTGAGACCTTTCAGCGACTGCCTTGTCGCCGCCAGATAGTCCGGCACCGGCTGCGTCGACGCCGTCAGATCCTCGGGGTCGGCGCCGGCCATCAGGCCGAGCAGCAGCGCGCAGTCCTCCGCGGTCTGCGCCAGCGGGCCGACGGTATCGAGCGACTGCGACAGCGGCATCGCGCCGGCGCGGCTGACGCGGCCGACCGTCGTCTTGAGGCCAGTGACGCCGCAGAAATGCGCGGGCATGCGGACCGAGCCGCCGGTGTCGGAGCCGAGCGCGGCAAAGGTGAGCCGCGCGGCGACCGCCGAGCCCGAGCCCGACGACGAACCACCGGTGATGTGCTCGACGTTCCAGGGATTGCGCACCGCGCCGTAATGCACGTTGTGGCCGGTCGGCCCATAGGCGAACTCGACCATCTGCAGCGAGCCGAGCCGGACCTGCCCGGCATCCTTCAGCCGCTGCAATGCCGTCGCGGTCGTCTTCGGCACGAAGTCACGGCGGATCAGCGAGCCGCAGGTCACGACCTTGCCGGCCTCGTAATACATGTCCTTGTGCGCCAGCGGCACGCCGTGCAGTGGGCCGCGGCTGTTGCCCTTGGCGAGCGCGGCATCGGCCTCGGTGGCGGCGGCAAGCGCCTGTTCGGATTCGATCGCCATATAGGCGTTGAGGCGCGGCTGCCATTCCGCAACGCGATGCAGCACGGCGCGCGTCACCTCATGCGAGGAGACTTTCCTGTCGGCAATCGCCTTGGCGACCGCGGTCAGCGTCATCAGGGCTGGCTCGGTGCTCATTTCGACACCTTCTGTGCCAGCAGGAAGCTCGCGGGTTCGAGATCGAACGGCAGCGTGCCCGAGATCGGTGCGAAGCCGTCGAATGCGGGGCCGATCGAGTTGGCGATGCGGGTGGCGACATCGTCATCGGCAGGCACGTCGGCGACGTGCGCGATCACCTTGACGTCTTTGGGAGTTGGTCTGGTCATGCCGCGTTTTCTCCTTTTGCTTTTGCCGGCGCGCGGCTGTGCCCCGAGCCAGGAATGGCCATGTAGCACGCCGCTTGATGGCCCATTGTATCGAGATCGCTGAGTTTTGGCGTGTCGTTTGCGCAGAGCGGCTCCGCAAACGGACAACGGGTGTGAAACCGGCAGCCGGCCGGCGGATCGATCGGATTGGGCGGATCGCCCGAGATCGGGGGCACCTCGGTGCGCCTGTCGGGATCGGATGACGGCATCGCCGCCAGCAACGCGCGGGTATAGGGATGCGCCGGCGCGTCCCAGACCGCGTCGACCGGGCCGAGCTCGACGACTTCGCCGAGATACATCACAAGCACGCGATCGGAGATGTAGCGGACCACGTTGAGATCGTGGCTGATGAACAGATAAGTCAGGCCGAATTCGCGCTTCAAGTCGGCGAGCAGATTGAGCACCTGCGCCTCGACCGATTTGTCGAGCGCAGAAACCGCCTCGTCGAGAATCACGAGCCGCGGCGACAGCGCTAGCGCGCGGGCGATGTTGACGCGCTGGCGCTGGCCGCCGGACACTTCGTGCGGATAGCGGTTGGCGAAGATCTCTGGCCGCAGGCCCACCTTGCCGAGCAGCTCGCGCGCCAGCGTCCGCGCCGTGTCGTCGGCCATGCCGTGGACTTTGGGTCCGAAGGCGATCGACTCCTCGATGGTGAGGCGCGGGTTGAGCGAGGCGTAGCTGTCCTGGAACACCATCTGCACGCCGCGCCGCAAATCGCGCAGCGAGAGCGCCGGGCCGACCTGCCGGCCGTCAAAGATGATGTCGCCGGCATCGCGCGCCATCAGGTGCATCAGCAGCCGCGCGGTGGTCGACTTGCCGCAGCCGGATTCGCCGACGATGCCGACGGTCTCACCGTTCATGACCGCGAAATTGACGTCGTCGACGGCACGCACGGTCTTGCGCGGGCTGAACAGCCCGCCGCGCACCGGGAAGTGCTTGGTCAACCCCTTGACCTGCAGCAGCGGCTGCGCGGCGCCGCCGATATCGGCGACCGGCTCCAGCATATCGACGGGGATATTTGCCTCGCTCATGCCTTAGTTCCTGATGTCCATGGCGCTGCGCATGCCGTCGCTGAGCAGATTGAAGCAGATCGAGACCGCGAAGATCATCGCACCCGGCAGCGCCGCGACCCATGGATTGACATAGATCGCGGTACGCAGCGTGTTCAGCATCAAGCCCCATTCCGGCTCCGGCGGCTTGGTGCCGAGCCCGAGGAAGGAGAGACCGGCCGCGAGGATCATCGACACCGAGATCAGGCCGGTGGCGTAGACGAAGATCGGGCCGAGCACATTGCCGAGCATGTGCACGCGCATGATGGTGAAAGGACCGGCGCCAGACGCGCGCGCCGCCTCGACGAAATCCATGTTGCGGACACCGGTGGTGACGCTTTCGGCCACGCGGGTGATCTGCGGCACGAACACGATGGTCAGCGATACGATCGAATTGGTGATGCCGGCGCCGAGCGCTCCCGAGATCGCGATCGCCAGCAGCACCGACGGAAATGCGTAGAACACGTCGACGGTGCGCATGATCGCGGTGTTGAGCTTGCCGCCGACGTAACCGGCGACGAGGCCGAGCGAGGTGCCGATCATGAAGGCGAGGATCACCGGCAGAATGCCGATCACCAGCGACAGCCGTCCGCCATAGATCAGCCGCGCCAGCATGTCGCGGCCGAGTTCGTCGGTGCCGAGCGGATAGCCCGGCGTGCCGATATGGCGGAGACGGCGGATCATCGAGCCCTGATAGGGATCGGCGAGATGCAGCCATGGCGCCAGCAGCGCGGAGGCGAAAATCAGCACCAGGATGGTGGCGCAGGCCATGCTGACCTTGTCGCGCCTGATGCGGCGCCCAACCGTCGCCCAGTAGCCGCGTGCCTTGGTCACGGGGGCGGCCTGCAATGCAGTATCTGACATCGCACTCATGGCTAGCTCCGCTTGATGCGCGGATCGATCGCGGCCTGCGCGATATCGACCAGGAGATTGAGCAGCACGAAGAACAGCGCCAGCACCAGGATCGTGCCCTGCAGCAGCGGAAGATCGCGCTGGAAGATCGCCGAGTTCAGCAGGAGCCCCGAGCCCGGCCAGGAGAACACGGTCTCGATCAGGATCGAGCCGCCGAGCATGTAGCCGAGTTGCAGACCCATCACCGCAAGCGCGGTCGGCGCCGCGTTCTTGATGACGTGGCGGAACACCCCGGTCTCGCGCAGGCCCTTGGCGCGCAGCGCCTCGACAAAATCCTGGCTCAGGATATCGCCGGTCAGCGCGCGCACCGTGCGGGTGACGATACCCATCGGGATCACCGAGGTGGTGATCGCGGGCAGCACCAGATAGCGCAGATGCTCCCAGTCCCATGCCCAGGCGCCGGAGCCGCCGGGACCTGCGCCGACCGCGGGCAGCCAGTTGAGCTGCACCGAGAAGATGATGACCAGCACCATGCCGAGCCAGTAATGCGGCAGCGAGACGCCGGCGATGGCAACTGACGTCGCGACCTTGTCGACCCAGGTGTCGCGGAAATAGCCGGCGATCAGCCCGAACAGCAGGCCGAGCGTGAAGCCGATCATCGCGGCCGCAATCGCCAGCATCACGGTGTTGCCGACCGCGCGCATCACTTCCGACAGCACCGGCCGTCCCGTGGCGATCGAATTGCCGAGATCGCCATGGATCGCGCGCCACAGCCACAGGCCAAACTGCACCGGTAGCGGGCGATCGAAGCCGTAAGCGCTGCGCAATTGCGCGGCGAGCTCCTGCGAGGCGTCAGCCGGCAGCACCGCGACCAGCGGATCGCCGGGCGTGATGTGCACCAAGAGGAAGCACACCAGCGCAACGCTGAGCACGATCGGAATGACGTAGACGATCCGTCTGGACGTATAGGCGAGCACGTTGGGTTCTTTCTTCCTTCTCCCCTTGTGGGAGAAGGTGGCGCGCAGAGCGCGCCGGATGAGGGGTTCTATCCGCGGATACAGTCATTTCATTTCAGCGAGGAGTGCCCGCGGAGACAACCCCTCACTCGGCTTTGCTCTCGCGAAGCCACCCTCTCCCACAAGGGGAGAGGGTACCCAAGAGCGCCGCGGGTTATCTCACGGCACAACCGAGACCGGCGAGAAGTCGACGAACCAGCTCTTCGGCTGCACAAAGCCCTTGACCTTCGGGCTCATCGCACGCGGCGCAACGTCGTGAGCGACGTACAGGAACGCCGCATCATCGACCGAGGCGGCGTGCAGTTCGGCGAGCGCAGCGTCGCGCGCCGCCGGTTCGAAGGTCTGGCGGGCCTTCTTCACCAGTTCGTCGAACTTCGGATTGTTGATGAAACCCCAATTGTTCGAGACCGGCGGCGCCATGCCCGATTGCAGGAAGCGCACCAGCGCGAAGAACGGATCCATCGCCGCATAGGTGACGTTGGTCGCGTTCGATCCGTTGGCCGACGGATCCTTGGCGCCGCGCCGCCAGTTGGTGAACAGCGTATTCCACTCAATGACGTCGAGCTGCACATCGAAGTAGCACTCGGCCAGAGCCTGTTGCAGATACTCGTTCATCGGCAGCGGCAGCATCTGGCCCGAACCCGACGCCGAGGTCTGGATCTTGACCGTCAGCTTCTTGTTCGGACCGAAGCCGGCCTCCTGCATCAGCTTCTGCGCGGCCGGCTTGTCGTATTTGATCTGGAAGGTCGGGTTGCCGCGCCAGGGATGGCCGGGCTCGAACGTGCCGGTGGCCGGCACCATCAGCCCCGCGAGCAGGCCGTCACGCAGCCCTTCGCGATCAACACAGAGATTGGCGGCCTTGCGGACGCGGATGTCATTCCACGGCGAGCCCTCGACGCGGGAGAACTGCCACGGCCAGACATGCGGCTCCTCATTGGAATAGAGATTGAAGCCACGCTGCTTGATTTCGGGCAGCGCGTCGGGCGCCGGCGCCTCGATCCAGTTCACCTGCCCCGACAGCAGCGCCGCAGTGCGCGCGTTGGCCTCGGGCATCGGCAACAGCACCATCTTGTCGGTCTTCGGCACGCGGGCCTTGTCCCAGTAGTTCTCGTTCTTCACGAGCTCAAGCCGCTCGCGCGGGGTGAAGCTCGACATCTTCCAGGGGCCGGTGCCCGAAGCGTCCTTGGCGAACGCGGCCCATGCGGCCTGCGACTTCGCCTTGGCGTCGGCACCTTCGGCCTTGTCGTAGAATTGTTGCCACTTGGCCGGGCTCGCCATGAACAGATTGGTGAGGTTGATCGGCAGGAAGCTGTCCGGCTCCTTGGTGGTCAGCTCCACCGTCATGTCGTCGATCTTGCGCGCGGAGACCAAGGTCGGCATGCGCGAGGCGGTAACGCCGACCTGGCTCGCATCGTATTGCGGCGCGTCCTGCTTCAGCACCTTGTCGACGTTCCAGACCACGGCGTCAGCATTGAACGGTGAGCCGTCGTGAAAGCTGACGCCGGGACGCAGCTTGAAGACCCACTTGGTCTTGTCGGCATCGTCAACCTTCCACTCGGTGGCGAGGCCCGGGATCATCGCGCTCGCCTTGTCCGACGACGACAGGTCCCACATCGTCAGCGCGTCGTACATCGTGAGCCCGGTGAAACGGTTGCCCTCAAAACCCTGGTCGGGCTGCCCGAGCGTGCGCGGAATATCGGCAGCCGTCATGCCAATGCGCAGCACGGTCTCGGCGCTGGCGATCGCCGGCACACAGTTGGCGATCGCAAGCGCCAGCATGATCGCCGTCGCATTGGTCTTCCTGTTACGCATCTGAGCAACCCCTTCGAAGTCTGGTGACGTTTTAGTGATTATTTCTTGGGCAAGCGTATGCAATGCCTGTGCCAAGGGGAATAGTTCTTCAGCAAATAACCGCTGGGCGCGTCATTTCTTCCCACCTCGCGCCCCAACCGTGCGAAGATGCCTATTCTGGCATCATGCTTGCAGGATTTGGCCCCGACTTCCCACCAACGGAGCCTTCATATGCGCGCGCGCAATTCGATCCTGACGGCGGCAATGGCGCTCGCCCTGACCGCGGGCTGGCCGGCCACCTCGGCGCGAGCAGAGTCCATTGTGCGCTACGGCATTTCGATGGCCGACATTCCGCTGACGACCGGCCAGCCCGATCGCGGCGCCGGCGCCTATCAGTTCACGGCCTACACGATCTACGATCCGCTGGTGGCCTGGGAGATGGACGTGGCCGACCGGCCGGGAAAACTGGTGCCCGGGCTTGCGACCGAATGGAAGGTCGATGACAACGACAAGACCAAGTGGCGCTTCACCCTGCGCAAGGGCGTGAAATTCCACGACGGCAGCGACTTCAACGCCGACGCGGTGATCTGGAATCTCGACAAGGTGCTGAACGACAAGGCACCGCAATTCGACAAGCGGCAGAGCGCGCAGGTCAAGACCCGACTGCCCTCGGTCGCGAGCTACGCCAAGATCGACGACCAGACCATCGAGATCACCACCAAGACGGTCGACTCTTTCTTCCCCTACCAGATGCTCTGGTTCCTGGTCTCGAGCCCCGCGCAATATGAGAAGCTCGGCAAGGACTGGGACAAGTTCGCCAGCCAGCCCTCCGGCACCGGCCCGTTCAAGCTGACCAAGCTGGTGCCGCGCGAGCTCGCCGAGCTGACCAAGAACCCGGACTATTGGGACAAGAAGCGGCTGGCGAAGGTCGACAAGATGATCCTGATCCCGATGCCGGAGGCGCTGACCCGCACCAACGCGCTGCTGGCCGGCCAGGTCGACCTGATCGAAACACCGGCGCCCGACGCCGTGCCGCAGCTGAAGGCCGCCGGCATGAGGATCGTCGACAACGTGACGCCGCATGTCTGGAATTATCACTTGAGCGTGCTGCCGGGTTCGCCCTGGACCGACATCCGCCTGCGCAAGGCACTCAACCTCGCGATCGACCGCGATGCGGTGGTTGGCCTGATGAACGGCCTGGCCAAGCCGGCCAAGGGCCAGGTCGACCCGTCGAGCCCGTGGTTCGGCAAGCCGAGCTTCGAACTGAAATACGACCTCGCGGCCGCCAAAAAGCTGGTGGAGGAAGCCGGCTATTCAAAGGACAAGCCGCTGAAGACCACCTTCATCATCGCCCAGGGTGGCACCGGGCAGATGCTGTCGCTGCCGATGAACGAATTCCTGCAGCAGAGTTTCAAGGAGATCGGCATCGATATTGACTTCAAGGTCGTCGAGCTCGAGACACTCTATTCGCACTGGCGCAAGGGCGCGGCCGACGAGATGAACGCCGGCATCACCGCCAACAACATCGCCTATGTCACCTCGGATCCGCTCTACGCCATCGTGCGGTTCTTCCATTCCGGCCAGGTGGCGCCGACAGGCGTTAACTGGGGCGGCTACAAGAATCCGAAGGTCGACGCGCTGATCGACGAGGCCAAACAGACCTTCGACAGCGCGAAACAGGATGCGCTGCTGGCGCAGGCGCACGCGCTGATCGTCGACGATGCTGCGCTGGTGTGGGTGGTGCACGACACCAATCCGCACGCGCTGTCGCCGAAGGTGAAAACCTTCGTGCAGGCGCAGCACTGGTTCCAGGATCTGACGCAGATCGGTCTGGAGTAGGTCTCTCGTCGTCCCGGCGAAGGCCGGGACCCATAACAACGAATGGGTGTTGTTAGAAAGCCGTCTGGCCGCTTGCCCACTACGCCGGCCACGGCATATGAGTCCCGGCCTTCGCCGGGACGACACCGGATTTGTGGCGCCCATTTCGTCGTCAGCCGGGACGACACTGCGTTTGCGGCGCCTATTTCGTCGTCAACGCAAAGGCGCCGTCCCAATCGTCCGGCGGGGGCTCGTTCTGGAAGGCGCGGATGCGCGCCTCATAGAGGCGGTAGAGATATTGCAGCGTCTGCGCCTCGTCGGTCTTGCGGCCACGCTCGATCGCGGCGAGCGCGCCGTCCCAGTCGCGGCCGCGGTAGCAGGCGAGCATCTCGATGGTCAGGTTGCGCAGCCGCTGGAAGCGGCCAGAACCGGCCACGTCCTCGCGGCCGGCGATCGCATAGATCACCTCGGGCTCCTTCTTGCCCTTCACCATGATGAAGTCGAGTTCGAGGATCGCGAACTTCTCCTTCACCGCGAGCGCGGTCTTCGATCCCACGATGATCGGGAAGCCGTATTCCTTGGACTGCCCCTCCAGCCGCGCCGCCAGATTGACGCTGTCGCCGAGCACCGAATAATTGAACTTGAGATCAGACCCCATATTGCCGACCACGCAGGTGCCGGTGTTGAGGCCGACGCCGATGTTGAGCGGCACATAGACGTGGCCACCGTCCTGCGCTTCCTGTTCGCGCTTGCGGTTGAGGTCGCCGACGTGCTCCAGCATGTCAAGCGCGGCGTCGCAGGCGTTGAGCTGGTGCTGCTTGTCGTCGAGCGGCGCATTCCAGAATGCCATGATGGCGTCGCCCATATATTTGTCGATATAGCCTTTGCGGGCGAGGATCGCGTTGGTGAGCGGCGTGAGGAAACGGTTCATCAGCGCCGTGAGGCCTTGCGGATCGCGCTTGTAGGTTTCCGAGATCGAGGTGAAGCCGCGCATGTCCGAGAACATGATGGTCATCTCGCGCTCTTCGCCGCCGAGCACGAGCCGCTCCGGCGACTGCGCCAGCTGCTCGACCAGCGCGGGCGACATGTACTGCACGAATTGCGACCTGATCTGCCGGCGCTGCTGCTGTTCGCGCACGAAGGCGGAGAAGATCAGCGTGAGGTAGATCGCCGTGGTCGACATCAGCGGATAGGTGAAATCGATCAGGAGCCGATGCTGGGAATAGAAATACCAGGACGTGCCGGTCAGCACCGAGGCGAACATCCCGCCAACGACGACCAGCGTGATCGGACCGAACTTCGGCGCGAAGGCGATGACCAGCAGCCCCATGATCAGCGCGGCGAAGAACTCGATGCCGATGCCGTAGTTCGGTTGCGAAACCACGTCGCCGGTCAGCGCGCTCTCCAGCACCTGGGCGTGAACCTCGACCCCGGGCATCGCCGGTGTCACCGGCGTGGTCTTGATGTCGTTGAGCCCGACCGAGGAGGTGCCGATCAGGATTAGCTTGCCGGCGATCCGGTCGGGCGGCACCCGCCCGTCCAGCACGTCGACGGCCGAGACGTAGATCGAGGGGTCACGGCGTGCGTAATGGATCCAGAGCTGGCCATAGAGGTCGGTCGGGATCGCAAAGCCCTTGATACCGAGGCTCTTGATGCCGGCCTTGTCGGCCTTGATCAGGATGGTGCCCGAACCGCCCGCCACCCGCAGCATTTCGAAGGTCAGCGACGGCATGGTGATGCCCTGCGCGACCATCATCATCGGCACCCGCCTGACGATGCCGTCGCGTTCCGGCCTGATCGTGAACAGGCCTCGCCCGGCCGCGGCCTCCTCGAGCACCGGAACGTTGCGCAACAATCCCGGAAACTGGAACATGAAGCTCTGCGGCTCCTCGCCGAGCATCGCAAGCCCGGTGACCGGCAGCTTTTCGTTGAGGTCGGCGCGCACGTTGGGGCCGCCGGACTCGCCGAGCACCACACGCGAGTTCTTGATGGCGTCGGCCAAGATGCTGTCGTTGCTCGGCAGCTGCCGTAGCCTGGCGCGCATCTCCTCGTCGAGGCTGCTGAACGTATCGGCCGCGATATCGGGGTTGAGACGGTCGGGCTCGGAGAACACCGCGTCGAACGCGATCACCACGGCGCCGAGCCGGGTGAGATTGATGACGATGTCGGCGAGCCGCGTCCGCGGCCACGGCCATTGCCCGAGCCGGGGATCGGCGAGGCTCTTTTCGTCGATATCGACGATGGTGACGGGCCGCGCGGTCTTCTGGCGGGGTTCGATCACCTGGAATGTGTCGAACGTCCTGACGCGAAGCTCCTGAATCGGAGCCGGATCCGCGATCCGCAGCGCGGCAATGCCGATCAACAGCGCCACGCAGGCCAGCCGCGCATAGCCGAAGCGCCGTCCGAACCACCTTCGTATCGCCTTCAGCCGTCTCATACCGTCTGGATATCACGCGCGGAGAGTTGTTCCAATCGAGCAGACGTTGCGCAATGCAGGATCCAGCCGGCCTTTTTCAGGAGGCCGACGCCCATCAGGTATAATGAATGATGAAATCGCTCTGATGCAAACTCGCCTTCGAGACATTGTGCAACGTGATCGTGTCTGCACTGTCGACCGTGATCAGCGTATCCGCCGAATTCGTCGGCGACGTCGTCGCATGCTGATCGAACCAGCTGCTGAAGGTGCTTGTCGAGACGACCGTGGACAGGTCGATCTGGTCCTGGCCCGGCGTAAAGTTCAGGATCGTGTCGTGATTGAAGTTCGGCGCAAACACGAACTTGTCCTGATAGCCCGATCCGAAGAACACGTCCTTGTCGCTGGTGCCCGTCAGCGTCACCGGCTGGGGCGGATTTTGCTGGACGTTGAAGATCAGGTTGACCGTATCGCTCGCGCCGTGGCCGTCGGTCACGGAGAGCGCGATCTTGTCGGTCGCCGGCGGGGTCTGGCCCGGATTGTAGACAAGGCCGGGCGACCCGAGCGCGGTGTTGATATCCGGGAGATGGCCGACCAACGGTGGCGGCGCGACGCTGCTGCCCGATCCGGGGTTGGTCGCGGCCGCCAGGGTGAGGTTCTCGTTGGCGCCGGCATCGACATCCGTGACCGTCAAGCCGGAGATCGTTTCGGTCCCGTTGGGATTATCGGTGATGCTGATGTTGTCAGCATGGATCACCGGCGCGTCGTTGGCGCCGACGACATCGACCGTCAGCGTCGCAGTCCCGGTCGCGCCATGGGCATCGATGGTCTCGACGGTGAACGTGTCGGCATAGGTGCCCTTGGCCAGCGCGTTGATCGCGGCGGCGTCGGGAACATAGCTGTAGGTGCCGTCGGCGTTGACCGTAAGCGAGCCGTAGAGGCCCGCGATCGAGGAGTTGACCGCGACGTGGTCCGAATTGAGGGCGGCATAGGTCAGCGTCGCCGTCTCGCCGTCGTCGACGTCATGGCCGTGCAGCGCGCCGGTGAGCGGGCTGAACGTGTCGTTAGCAGCGGTGTCGGTGAGCGTGCCGGCATTGACGTCGGCGAGCGTGGGTGCGTCGTTGGCGCCGTTGATCGTGATCGTCACGGGCTGGGTGATGACGCCGCCATGATGGTCGTCGATCTGGATCGTGTAGGTCAGCGTCAGCGTCTCGCCTGCGGCGAGATAGTCGAAATTCTGGTCCGCGGCCGAGAAGGTCCAGGCCTGTGATCCGTTCACATGACCGGTCGAATCCGTCAGCGTCCCCAGCGAAAGCCAGTTCAGGATCGTGGACTGGTCCTCGGGCAGGCCCGCGGTCGCCCCGGATTCGATCACGCCGGTGATGGATACGGTGTGATTATCGCTGAGATCGACATCGGCAAATCCCACCACGCCCGATGCGACGTCCGGCTTGGATGAACCCGTCGTGTCGGGCTGCTCGGGAATGGTGGCGGTCTGCGGCGCCGACGTGACGGTGGGTGCGTCATTGCTGCCGACGATCGTGATCGTCACCGGTTGGCTGATCACGCCGCCATGATGGTCGTCGATCTTGACTGTGTAGGTCAGCGTCAGCGTCTCGCCGGCGGCGAGATAGTCGAAATTCTGGTCCGCGGCCGAGAAGGTCCAGGCCTGCGATCCGTTCACACGGCCGGTCGAATCCGTCAGCGCCCCCAGCGAGAGCCAGTTCAGCACCGTGGACTGGTCCTCCGGCAGGCCGCTGGTCGTGCCGGATTCCGCGACACCGGTGATGGACACGGTATGGGTGTCGCTGAGATCGACGTCGGCAAACGCCACCACGCCTTGAGCCACGTCCGGCTTGGTCGAGCCGGTCTCGCCGATCGCCTCGGGCACCGAGGTGGTCGACGGCTCCGACGTGAATGTCGGGGTGTCATTAATGCCGGTGATGGTGATCGTGACCGGCTGGGTGACGACGCCGCCATGGTGGTCGTCGACCTGGATCAGGTAGGTCAGCGTCAGCTTCTCGCCGGCCGCCAGATAGTCGAAATTCTTGTCGGCGGCCGAGAACGTCCAGGCATTGGATCCGGCCACGCCGCCGGTCGTGTCCTTCAGCGTGCCGAGCGAGAGCCAGCTCAGGATCGTCGCCTGATCGGGGAGCCCGGTGGTCACGCCCGTTTCGGTGACACTGGCCACGGTGATGCTGTGGGTGTCGCTGAGATCGGCATCGGTGAAGGTCACGGTGCCGGACGCGGTATCGGAATTCGCCGAACCGGTTACGCCCTCGGCCTCGGTGATGGCGGCTGCCTGGGTCGGCGAGGTGATCACCGGCCTGTCGTCGGTGCCGACGATCGTGATCGTGATCGGGACCGTGACGACGCCACCATGATGGTCGTCGATCTGGACCGTGTAGATCAGCGTCAGCGTCTCGCCGGCGGCGAGATAATCGAAACTCTTGTCGGCGGCCGAGAACGTCCAGGAGCGCGATCCCGTCATGCCGTCGGTCGAATCGGTCAGTGCGCCCAGCGACAGCCAGCTCAGCATGGTGGCCGGGTTGGGAATTCCGCCAGTGAAGCCGGTCGCCGCGACGCCGGTGATGGCGACCGTGTGCGTGTCGGTCAAATCCGCATCGGTAAACGTCACCGTGCCATGCGCCGTATCGTGCACGGCGGAATTCGTCGTCCATGGCAGTTCGGTGATCGAACCGACCTGTGCCGAGGACGTCACGACCGGCGTGTCGTTGGTGCCGGTGATCGTGATGGTGATGGTCTTGAACGCGGTCTCGTTGCTCAGCGCGTAGTTGTTATCGACACGCACCATATAGGTGAGCGTCAGCGTTTCGCCGGCGGCGAGGAAGTCGAAGGCGCCGTCGGCAAGGCTGTAGGTCCAGGTCGCCGAGCCGATGTTGTTGTTCAGCGGATTGGGGTCGAGCAGCACCGGGACCTCGACGGCCGCGATGGCCGCCTGTTCCGCCGCCGTCAGCGACGAGGTGACGTCGTTGCCGCTGGCGTCGTGGTAGCTGAACGAGCTGAAGTTGATCGTTGCAGTCGGCTTGTCGCCGAGGTTGACATCCACCCACGTGATCTGGCCGCTCACCGTGTCGGGCAGTCCGCTATGGGTCTGCCCGGCCTGTTCGCTGAACGCCGCATTCTGTGTCACGACATGCGGCGCCCCGGCGATGTGGTCGGACTTGGGGGCAGCGGCCTGCGATCCGGAATTGTTGGTCAACCCCAGCAGAAAGTTGATCGGCACGAAGGCGTCGCCGGTCGCGAGCTTCAGGCCGATCGTGACCGGGACGACGCTGTCCGTGAAGTTCGTCGTGAGCTTGGTGTTGGGATTCGAATTGTCGGTGAACTTCAGCGCGAAGACGTCGGAGATCAGCTTCTGCGCATCGGTCGACAGTTGCGCCGACGAGACGAAGCTGACGCTGCCCTGGCCGTTGACGATGGTCTGGGTGCCGGCCTGATCGACGGTTGCGATCGGATTGAGCGTCGTCTTGTCGAACAGGATGTAGGAGCCGGTGGCGCCGTCGGGCTCGACCAGCACCTGAAATTTGGCCGGCGGCACACCACCCGTGCCCTGGACGTCGAAATCGATCTCGACCAGCACCGCGGTGCCGCGGATGCCCATGGTCGCGACCGGCGTATCGACCTTCATGTCGCCATGCTTGGCAGTCGCGCCGGCAACGAACGAGATGGTGCCCGAGACGAGGCTCATCAACGACGAATTGCTCGACCCGTTCGGGTCGTAGATCATCTCGTTCAGCACCATCTTGGCGTTCGGCCCGAGACCGAACACGGTGCCGTCGATGAAGGTGATGCCGAGCGTCGAGTCGCTGCCGGACTGAACCACGTCACCCTTGTTGACGTTGTCGCCCTGGTTCAGGACGATCGAGACGCCGTTACGGATTGCGGTGGCGTTGCCCGCCAGCTTGGTGACATGGCCGATGACCTTCGCCGGTTCCACCGCGCCGCCGGCCTGGGCATATTGGGTGTGGCCGGTGAGCGCCTTGACGAGGTCGCCGGTGAGATGCGCGCCTTCAGGCGATGCCAGGGCCGCGTGTTTCTCGCCCTTGAAGTAGTCGTGCAGGACGAGTTCCCGGTCGTCCTTCGAGATGACGAGATCGAGCCCGGCCCGCTTGAAGTCGCCGGTGAACAGCAATTGCCCGTCGTCGACGGTGATCGCGCCGGGCGGAGCGTGCGTGGAAACGCTGTCGACATGCACTGATCCACGGGCATAAGCGTCCGTGTTCGGCAAATAGCCGTCGAATTTCTCGACAAAGTTCACTGCGGATCACCGCACGAAGGTTAATATTGGTAGAATATCCAGATGATTACGCCTGCATATCATCGGATAAAGCTTCGCGAAACCATCCTGTGCTTTCGCAAGGTGCTCTGATCGCGCGGTTTGACTGGGTGTGACTTGGCTCACGCTGTCATGAGTCGTGTAGTTCAGACTGATCTGACGGTACCATGAGATGGGATTCGAGCCAAGATGGGTACTGCGCCACGTATTCGTGGTATTGACTGGCATTTCTCTACTTGCCTTTATTTCCCCGGAGCCCCGAGAGGGCATTTGACCCCAATTTTCCGGCTAAAGCTGTGACCTGGCTTACAAATCGAAGCTATCCCGTGCGCGGACCGGCCGGGTTAACCAGAAGGCAAGGATGAGGCGTTTTGCGGTGGAAAAAGGTTCGCCGGTTCGTTTCACAAACCAGTAAAGTTTTCGGGACCCGGAGCAGACGCCCTTTAGCCTCCTGCCCGGTTTCCCCACATCTTAAGTCGATTCGAAGGGATCGTTGCCATGCTGTCGGCATGAAACGATCCGGTCGCGTGCGCGGTGCAGTATCCACCCGTCGATGAGCGGACAGGGGGTGTCACATGGGTAACTCGCTTCGCTCGTTTGCGCTGCGCGCCATCATGCTGGGCTTCGGCTTGGCC
Organism: Bradyrhizobium sp. AUGA SZCCT0105; assembly: GCF_018129565.1. Classification (NCBI taxonomy): domain Bacteria; kingdom Pseudomonadati; phylum Pseudomonadota; class Alphaproteobacteria; order Hyphomicrobiales; family Nitrobacteraceae; genus Bradyrhizobium; species Bradyrhizobium sp. AUGA SZCCT0105. Next base: position 105,353 of record NZ_JAFCMK010000007.1, read on the forward strand.
TTGGCCGGGCCAATTGCCGAGCTCAATGCCGCCTCGGTGCTTTCGCCCGGCCCGGCGACACTGCTCAGAAAGTCGACCGAGCCGTTCGGCCTGTCGACCAGCCTGCTTGCCGACGGCGGCCTGCGCGACAAATGGCTCGGCGTGCAGCGCCAGCTTGCCGACGAATTGGTGCAGCTCGCAGCCTGCGAGAGCGACCGCGCGGGGTGTGCGTCGCCGGAGGCGTTGCGATTCCTGGCGATCGTCGATGCCGGACGCGCGCGCACCGGCCGCGCCCGTCTCGGCGAGATCAACCGCGCGATCAATCTGGCGATCCGCCCGGGCAGCGATCTCGCGACTTATGGCGAGCCCGACGTCTGGGCCACGCCGCTCACCACGTTTGCTCGAGGAAGCGGCGATTGCGAAGACTATGCGATCGCGAAATTCGTGGCGCTCGGCAAGGCCGGCGTCGCGCCGGAAGATTTGCGCATCGTCGTCATGCATGACCTGCTCGGTGGCGAGGATCATGCCGTGGTCGCGGCGCGGCTCGACGGCCACTGGCTGACGCTCGACAACCGCCGCATGGCGATGATCGAGGATGCCGACATCAGGCGCTTTCGGCCGACCTTCGTGATCGACCACAACGGTGTCAGCCGTTATGTCGATGCGCCGCTCGTCATCGAGGCCGCGTGGCGGCCGACGGCGGCGGTGAACTGAGAGATCGCCAGACATAGTTTCCGTCATTGCGAGCGAAGCGAAGCAATCCATCCTTCCGCGGAAAGGTGGATTGCTTTGTCGCTTCGCTCCTCGCAATGACGACTGAATCGAGAGGAGCGCCTACCCTCAGAACATCAAATTGTCCTTCACCAGCACCCAGCGACCGCCCTTGACCTGCTGCACCTGGGTGATGGTGTTGGCGAGATGATCGGTCTTGGAGAACTTGGTCGGCGGCGAGCTGAAGATGTCGAGGAACTTGTCGCCTGACTCCAGCGCGTCGAGCATCTTCTGGCCGGTGAGATCCTTGCCCGCCTTCTGCGCGTAGAACGCGAAGGTCATCACCGCGTTGTAGCCGATGATCGCCTGCGTGTTGGCCTCGCTGTTGAACATCTTCTTGTAGTTGACCAGCCAGTCCTTCACCTTGCCCTTGGCCGTGTCCTCGTAGGGAATCTCGAAGCCCGACGCTGCGTAGAGGCCTTCGACGGCTTCCTTGCCGAGCGCCGGCACTTCGAGCACGTTGGTCGGCGTGGCGCCGAGGAAAGTGACGTCCCAGCCGAGCTTCTTCGCCTCGTTCATCGCGCCGATGGTCTCGCGGATCACGGTGCCGAGCACGACGAGGTCGCAGCCGTCGGACTTCATCTTGGCGACCTGCGCCGAGAAGTCGGAAGCGCCGCGCTTGTAGCTCGTGACCGAGGCCGGCTGCACCTTCATCGCGCCGAGCTGCTGGGTGAAGCCGTCGAGCACGTTCTTACCGTACTCGTCGTCCTGGTGCATGATGCAGGGCTTCTTGAAGTTCTTCCACTCCATCATGTATTGGATCGCGGCGCGCGTGCTCTCGACATAGGGCAGCAGGTTGTTGAACTTCAGCCGCTCCTGCGGCTTGGCGGGATCGAACTTGAAGGTGAATTCGGCGGCGGTCAGCGGGAACAGCTGCAGCACGCCGGCATCGAACAGGATGTCCTGCGCGGCGAGCACGGTCGGCGAGCCCATCGGGCCGATCATCGCGAAGACCTTGTCGCGCTCGACCATCTTTTGCGAGGCCAGCACGGCCTTCTTCGGGTCGTAGCCGTTGTCCTCCAGGATCATCTTGATCTTGCGGCCGTTGATGCCGCCGCTGGCGTTGATTTCCTCAACCGCCATCTTCATGCCGTTGGACACCGGAACGCCCCAGACCTTGATCGGGCCGGACAAATCCTGATGCGTTCCGATCACGATCTCGGTCGGCGAGATGCCTTCATTGGTGACCTTGGTCTGGGCTGCGGCCGGCAGACAGGTCAGCGCCAGCGCGCTCACCGCAAGGCCCAGCGCCTTCAGCGATTTCGACATTGCAGTCTCCTCCTTACATGGCCCATGTTGAGCGAAGGGTCGGGCCTGCTCGCTCCTTCGCCAATTTCCTCGTCGTTGGCTATGCCACCGCCCGCGCGCCATACATGGCGTCGATCTCGGCCGCGTAGCGCTTGTTCACGAAATTGCGCTTCAGCTTCATGGTCGGCGTCAGTTCCTCGTCCTCGGGCGTGAGCTGGCGCTCGATCAGGTAGAATCTCTTGATGGTCTCGACGCGCGCGAACTTGGCGTTGACCGCCTCGACCTCGCGCTGGATCAGGTCCTGGATCTCGCGGGCACGGCACAGGCTCGCGTAGTTGGTGAAGGGGATGTCCTGGTCCTGGGCGTATTTCTCGACATTCTCCTGATCGATCATGATCAGGCAGGTGAGATACGGCCGCTTGTCGCCGATCACGACCGCATCGGAGACGTAGGGCGAGAATTTCAGCTGGTTCTCGATCTCGGACGGGGTGATGTTCTTGCCGCCGGAGGTGATGATGATGTCCTTCATCCGGTCGGTGATCTTCACATAGCCTTCATTGTCGATCGCGCCGACATCGCCGGTGTGCAGCCAGCCTTTGGCGTCGATCGTCTCGGCGGTCTTCTCCGGCTGGTTGAGATAGCCCATGAACAGGAAGTCGCCCTTGATCAGGATCTCGCCCTTCGGGCAAATCATGACCTCGCCCCAGGGCGCGGCCTTGCCGACCGAGCCGAGCTTGATGCGGTCCGCCGGCATCATGGTCGCGACACCGCAATTCTCAGTCTGGCCGTAGACCTCGCGCATGTCGATGCCGAGCGCGAGATACCAGCGGATCAGATCCGGCGAGATCGGCGCCGCGCCCGTCAACGCGATCCGGCAGCGGTCGAGCCCGAGCATGCGGCGGATGTTGCGGAACACCAGCCAGTAGGCGGCGCGGTTGGCGAGCCGCAGCGACAGCGGCGGCGTCTCGCCCTGCAGCCGGCACTCGGTCATCCGGTTACCGATCGCAAGCGCGCGGGCATACATCCAGTTCTGGAACGGGGTCGCGTCCTTCAGCGCGATGGTAATCCCGGAGTAGAACTTCTCCCAGATCCTGGGCACCGCGAGGAATGCAGTCGGTTGCACCTCGCGCAGATTGTCCGGCACCGTCTCCGGGCTCTCGGCGAAATTCATCACCGAACCCAGCGCCAGCGAGATGTAGTAGCCGCCGACCCGCTCGGCGACATGGCAGAGCGGCAGGAACACCAGCCGCTCCTCGCTGTCGGTCGAGGGATAGAGATCATTGGCGTGGCGCATCTGGTGCGTCACGCTGCGGTTGGAGTGCATCGCCCCCTTCGGTGGACCTGTGGTGCCCGACGTATAGACCAGGATCGCAAGATCGGAGGCGGTGCGGCTGCCGGTCATTTCATCCCACAAGGCATCATTGCCCTGCGCATGATTGCGGCCGAGCGCGGTGAATTCGGCGAGCGACAGCACCATCGGATCGGAGAAGCCGGAGAGGCCCTCCATGTCGAACACGACGATCTTTTCCAGCGTCGGACAGCGCGACCGGCAGGTCAGCACCTTGTCGAGCTGCTCCTCGTCCTCAACGAACATCACCCGCGTCTGGGAATCATTGACCAGGTATTCGACCTGCGCCGCCGAATCGGTCGGATAGATGCCGGAGGACACACCGCCGGCGCACAGGATGCCCATGTCGGCATAGACCCATTCCGGCACCGCGTTGGCGATGATCGAGGCAACATCGCCGGGGCGGAAGCCGGTCGCATGCAGGCCGAAGGCGATGTCCCTGGATATCTGCAGCCATTCGCGCCAGCTGGTCGGCTGCCAGATGCCGAACTTCTTCTCGCGGATCGCGGGCCTGTCGCCACGCGTTTGCACCGCGAGCAGAAAGCTCCTCGCGATCGTGTCGGCAACCGTCAGCACCGCTGGTCCTGCCATGCGCGCTCCCTCCTCTGCCGCTTGCCTCACCCGCCGGCTCGAATGCCGGTCTTGTTCGCGAAGCAGGCCTGAAATCTAGCTCCAACTGGCTCTCAGCGCCAAACCTTCCTCGGCCAACTTTAGTCGACGCCAACCTTCGCCAACGCCGACCTTCTCAGCGCCACGTCTTCTTCTTTTTCCAGCGCCGCTCGCCCCGCGCGCCCGCTTCCTTGGCGCCGAGGTAAAACTCCTGGATATCGGGCGAATTCAACAGCCTTTCACAGGTGTCGTTCATGACGACGCGGCCGATCTCCAGCACATAGCCGTAATGCGCCGTCTCCAGCGCGATCTTGGCATTCTGCTCGACCAGCAGGATCGACATGCCCTGCTCCTCATTGACGCGGCGGATGATGGTGAAGATCTCCTTCACCAGGATCGGCGACAGCCCGAGCGACGGCTCGTCCAGCAGCAGCAGCGTCGGCCGGTTCATCAGCGCCCGCCCGATCGCAAGCATCTGCTGCTCGCCGCCCGAAAGCTGTCCGGCCGGCTGGCCGAGCCGCTCCTTCAGCCGTGGAAAATAGCCGTAGACGCGTTCGAGGTCCTGCGCCACACCGTCGCGGTCCTTGCGCAGATAGGCGCCCATCATCAGGTTCTCGCGCACCGACAGGAACGGAAACACCTCGCGTCCCTCCGGCACGTGGCTGAGGCCGAGCCGCACAATCCGGTCGGCCTCCATGCGCTGGATCGGCTTGCCCAGGAATTCGATCGACCCTTTCTGCGGATCGAGGATGCCGGAGATCGTCTTCAGCACCGTGGTCTTGCCGGCGCCGTTGGCACCGAGCAGCGTCACGATCCGGCCGCGCGGCACCTCGAGGCTGATGCCGCGGATCGCCATGATCGGCCCGTAATAGCTCTCGATGTTGGAGAGTTTCAGGATGATGTCTGCTGCGCTCATGGCATCATCCTCATGCGCCGAGATATGCTGCGACGACATCGGGATGGTGCTGCACCTCGGACGGCGACCCCATCGCCAGCACGCGGCCGTAGTTCAGCGCGATGACACGGTCGGAGACCCGGTTGACCAGCGTCATGTCGTGCTCGACCATCAAGACCGTGATGCCGAGCTCGCTCTTCATGTCGCGGATCCAGAACGACATGTCGCCGGTCTCCTCGACGTTGAGGCCGGACGACGGCTCGTCGAGCAGGATCAGCTTCGGCTCCGAGCACAGCGCGCGCGCCAGCTCGATCACCTTGCGCACGCCATAAGGCAGTCCCGAGATCAGCTTGTCGCGATAAGGCTCGAGATCGAGGAATTCGATCACCTGCTCGACCCGGCGGCGATGCGCCTTCTCGCCGGCGCGGACGCTCGGCAGGAACAAGAGCTCCTGCCACAGCTGGGTGGTGGAATGGCGATGCCGGCCGACCAGGAGGTTGCTCAGCACAGTGGCATTCTCGAACAGCTCGATGTTCTGGAAGGTCCGCGCGATGCCGAGCTTCGCGATGTCGTAGGCCGGCTGCTGGGTGATGTCCTGATCCTCGAAGAAGATCTTGCCCGAGGTCGGCGGATAGATCCGCGAGATCAGGTTGAAGATCGAGCTCTTGCCGGCGCCATTGGGCCCGATGATCGAGAGGATCTCGCCCTTCTCGACCGCGAAGCTGACCGCATCGACGGCCTTGAGGCCGCCGAAATGCAGGGACAGGTTCTCGGCGCGGAAATAGCTCATCGGTTCCGCTCCGATTTCACGTAGATCTTCTGCCGCTTGAAGGTCGCGCGCTTGTACAGCGGGAACAGCTGGAAGAAGAGCTTGATCTTGAGCCAGCGGCCATAGAGTCCGAGTGGCTCGAACAACACGAACACCACGATGATGATGCCGTAGATCGCGCCCTTCAGCCCGTTGGCCGAGGCAAACGCCGCGACCGCATCCTGGATGTGGCCCACGCGTTCCGCGCCGGCGCCGAGCGTGGCAGCGACGCCGCTGATCACGCCGGGCATGTCGTCCTTCAGATAGGTCAGGAACGGATCGATCATGACCAGGAAGATCGCGCCCAGCACCGCGCCGTGCAGGCTGAAGGTGCCGCCGATCAGGATCACGATGATAAACTCGATCGAGAGCTGCAAAGTGAACATCTCGGGCGAGATGAAGGACAGCTTGTGGGCGAACAGCACGCCGGCAAAGCCGGTGATGGCCGCCGAGATCGCGAACGACTTCACCTTGTAGAGCGCGACGTTGATGCCCATGCTGCGCGCCGCGGTCTCGCTGTCGCGGATCGCGACAAAGGCGCGCCCGGTCGGCGAGCGCAGCAGGTTGAGCGTGCCGACGATGGTCAGCACCAGCACCGCGAGACACAGATAGTAGAAGGTCGGGCCGTCGCGCGACACCGTGGTGCCAAGCAGCTGAATGGTCTTGACCCGCATGCCCTCATTGCCGTGGGTCACGCTTTCCCAGCGCGCCAGGATTTCCTCGACGATGAAGGCAAACGAGATCGTCGCGATCACGAGATAGATGCCCTGCAGCCGCAGCGCCGGAAATCCGACCAGCGCGCCGACCACGCCGGTCAACAGCCCCGCGGCGAGGAAATAGACCGGAAACGGCACGCTGAATTGCTGCAGATAGGCCGCGGTGTAGGCACCGATCGCCAGAAACGCGGCATGGCCGAGCGAGGCCTGTCCGGTGAAGCCGGTCAGGATCAATAGTCCGACGCCGACGGTCGCATAGATGCAGACGAAGACGAGCTGGCTCATCAGATAGCTTGAGAGCACGTAGGGCGCGATCAGCAGCACCGCCAGCAGCAGGCCGTAGGAATAGATATAGCCCGAATGCGGGAACAGCCTGATGTCGTCTTCGTAGTCGGTCTTGAAGAGAAACCGCATGCGTTACTCCTCAAACCTTCTTGCGGACGTGAAGGCCGAACAGGCCCTCGGGCTTGAGCAGCAGCACCGCGAGCAGCACGATGTAGGGCGCGACGTCCTTCCATCCCTGCGGCAGATAGAAACCGGCCATGCTCTCGATCACGCCGATCAGCACGCCGCCGACCACGGCACCCGGGATCGAGCCGAAACCGCCGAGCACGGCGGCCGGAAACGCCTTCAGCCCCAACACCAGGCCGACATTGGAATGGATGAAGGTGATCGGCGCCAGCAGCACGCCAGCGCAGGTCGCCACCGCCGCCGAGATCGCCCAGACGATCGAGACCACACGCTTGACCGGGATGCCCATGTAATAGGCAGCCAGCATATTCTCGGAGCTGGCGCGCATCGCGGTGCCGAGCGTGGTGCGGTTGAAGAACAGATACAGCAGCGCGCACAGGATGATGGTCGCCGCGATCACCGACAATTTGTCATACGCGAGCACCAGGCTGCCGATCCTCAGGACGCCCTGGCTGAACGGCGTTTCGATCTTGAAGTCGTCGGTGCCCCAGATCATGCCGGAGACCGAGCGCAGGAAATAGCCGAGCCCGATCGTCGCCATGATGATGGAGAACTGCGGATAGCCGAGGATCGGCCGCACCACGACCCGCTCGGCCAGCATGCCGAACAGCGCCATGCAGATCACCGCGCCGGCGAAGCCGACCCAGTAATTCAGTCCGAGCATGCCGATGAAGGTGAAGGCGAAAAAGCCGCCCAGCATCATCAAATCGCCTTGCGCGAAATTGACGACCTCGGTTGCCTTGTAGACCAGCACGAAGCCGAGCGCGATCAGGCCGTAAACGCAGCCGAGCGCGATGCCGCTGACGAGCTGCTGAACAAAGTCCAGCATCGTTCCCTCCCCGATGCCCGGCGATTCTTCCCGATCGCTCGTTGCATCCCGCCTTCACGCCCTTGTGTCGGAAGCGCTGAAAGCTGCCTATGTCCGCTCGGATTGAGCCAAAAGGCCCGATCCCTGTCAACAAACCGCTGATCCGGCTGTATCATCACATTTGCGGAGATATGCCGCAGCACGGACTAATACGGATATCGCGTTCGATTTGCCCCGTGCGATTCACTGCACCGAAACGGTTTTTGTCCAAGCTTGCGCAACCGACGAGCGAACTCCCGGATCGCCAACGCACCATGACTTCGGAACTGTCCGCACTCGCCGTGCGAGGGTTAACCAAGCGTTTTGACCGCCCGGCGGTCGACGCGCTCGATCTCACCGTCCGTGTCGGTGAATTCTATGCGCTGCTCGGGCCGAACGGCGCCGGCAAGACCACGACGTTGCGCATGGTGGCGGGGCTATTGCGGCCCGATGCCGGCTCGGTGTCGATCCTCGGCATCGATGCACTGGCCGACCCGGTCTCAGCCAAGCAGATCATGGCCTGGGTGTCCGACGAGCCGATGATCTACGACAAGCTGACGCCGCTCGAATATCTCGAATTCGTCGCCGGCCTGTGGGGCATCGATCCCCGCACGTCGGAGAAGTCGGCGCGCGATCTCCTGGGGTCGCTCGGGCTCGAGCCCCATCTCAACGCGCGCTGCGAAGGCTTCTCCAAGGGCATGCGCCAGAAGGTGGCGCTCGCCGGTGCGCTGGTGCACGATCCCCGCCTGATCATTCTCGATGAGCCGCTGACCGGCCTCGATGCGCTGTCGGCGCGTCACGTCAAGGGGCTGTTGCAGGAGCGCGTCCGCGCCGGCTGCACCGTGATCATGACCACCCACATTCTCGAGGTCGCCGAGCGCATGGCCGACCGGATCGGCGTGATCGCGGCCGGCAGGCTGATCGCCGAGGGCACGCTGGCCGAGCTGCGCGAGCAGAACGGCCGCAACGACACCACCCTCGAGGACATGTTCATCGCGCTGGTCGATACCGAGGCGGCCGCCGCGTGAGCTCGACCGCCCATCTCACCTGGTTCGCCCGCCACGAATTCCGCCTGGCGTGGCGCGAATGGCTGGCGATGATGACCGGCGGCCGGCGCCGGCGCAATCGCGCCGTGATCGGCCTGCTGATCTTCGCGGCGATCCTGCATCTGCCGGCCTATGCCGTGGTCGCCCGCTATGTCGACCTGCGGTTTCCGCTCGATCCGTCCTCGCTGATCGTACTGACCGCGACGATCTTCCTGTCCTGGGCGCTGATGCTCTCGCAGGCGATCGAGTCGGTGACACGGGTGTTCTACGCCCGCGCCGATCTCGATCTGATCATGTCGTCGCCGGCAAAACTCACCAACATCTTCTCGATCCGGATCGCCGCGATCGCGCTGACCGTGAGCAGCATGGCGCTCTTGCTGTCGACGCCGTTCATCGACGTACTGGTGTATCTCGGCGGTGCACGCTGGCTTGCCGGCTTCGGCGTCGTCCTTGCGATCGGGCTGTCGGCGGCGGCCGCGGCGATCGCCGTCACCGCGTTACTGTTTCGCCTGATCGGACCGGGCCGGACGCGGCTGGTGGCACAGATCGTCTCCGCCGTCATCGGCGCCGGCTTCGTCATCGCGTTGCAGGTCGTCGCCGTGCTGTCCTACGGCACGCTGTCGCGCTTTGCCTTTCTGACCTCGGAGACCGCGGCACGCATTGCCCCGGCCCCCGACAGCCTCGTCTGGTGGCCGGCCCGCGCGTCGCTCGGCGATGTCGACATCATGATGCTGCTGCTCGCCACCGCGCTCGTGCTGCTCGGCGTCGTGATGGCGGTGTTCGCGCCGCGGTTTGCCGACACCGTCGCGCGCGTTGCCGCCAATCCGGCTGCGGTCACGCAGGGACGGGCCCGCGCGTTCCGGACCGGCTCGCGGCAGCAGGCGCTGCGGCGCAAGGAAGTCCTGCTGCTGCGCCGCGATCCGTGGCTGCTGTCGCAGAGCCTGATGCAGATGCTCTATTTGGTGCCGCCGGCGCTGATGCTGTGGCGAAGTTTCTCCGGTACGTCGACCGCGATCGTGCTGATCACGCCTGTCATCGTGATGGCCGCAGGCCAGCTCGCCGGCGGACTGGCGTGGCTGACCATCTCGGGCGAAGACGCGCCCGATCTGGTGGCGACGGCGCCGCTGCCGCCGTCGCGTGTGATCCGCGCCAAGGTCGAGGTCGTCCTGCTTGCGATCGCCGCGGTTTTCGCGCCGCTGGTGGCCGCGCTGGCGTTCGCCTCGCCGGGGCAGGCCGTGGTGACGGCGATCGCGATCGTCATCGCGACCGCATCCGCCGCCGCGGTCCAGCTCTGGTTCCGCGCGCAGGCCAAGCGCAGCCAGTTCCGCCGGCGCCAGACCTCCTCCCGCATCGCCACCTTCGCGGAAGCCTTCTCCTCGATCGGCTGGGCCGCAACCGCAGCGCTGGCCCTGACGATCCCGACGGCCGCGCTCGTCAGCGGCATTCTGACGCTGCTGACACTCGCCATCGCCTGGAAGATCAGCCCGCGGCGTGGGTAGGAACCACGTTAACCCTTCACCAGCTCCATCACCGCCGCGGCGAACGCCTCCGGCGCTTCCTGCGGCAGATTGTGTCCGGCGCCCGGGATCACGCGATGCGCCCGGCGGGCGGCGTATCTTGCCGCGCTGGCGCTGCCGTCGCGCGCAGGCGTCACCCCGTCATCGGCACCGTCGAGCGTGATGGTGGGGACCGTAATGACCGGCAGCGCGTCCAGCCGCCGCTGCAAATCCGCATATTGCGGATCCCCGGCGACAACGCCGTAGCGATGCCGGTAGCTGTGGATCACGACGTCGACATAATCGGGATTGTCGAATGCGACCGCGGTCCGCTCGAAGCACGCATCGTCCAATACCCAGCTCGGCGACCATTGCGACCACAATATCCTGGCGATGCCGCGCCGGTTGGCGGCAAGCCCGGCGCGACCGCGCTCGAGCTGGAAGTAGTACTGATACCACAGCGGCACCTCGCGCTCCGGGCGCGCCGGCACCATCGCATGCGCGATGTCCTGGATCATGTAGCCGTTGGTGCAGACGAGCCCGATGCAGCGCCCCGGCCACAGCGCCGCACCGATCGAGGCGGCGCGGCCGCCCCAGTCATAGCCGGCGACCACCGCGCGCTTGATGCCGAGCGCATCCATCAGCGCGATCAGGTCGGCCCCGACCGCCGCCTGCTCGCCCGAGCGCGGCGTCGCCTTGTCGCGGAACGCCGTCGGGCCGTAGCCACGCAGATAGGGCACGATGACCCGGCAGCCCTGCGCCGCCAGCAGCGGAGCGACGTCCACATAGGAATGGATGTCGTAGGGAAAGCCGTGCATCAGCATGACGGCGGGACCATCGGCCGGGCCAGCCTCATAATAGGCGATGTCGAGCACGCCTGCGTCGACATGGCGCAATGGCTCGAGCCGTTTGGTGGATGATGCGCGCGGCGCGGAGCTATTGTCAGTCACGCAGAACTCCCTGATCGCTGATCTGCGCGGCATGATAGCGCCTGCCAATGAAATAATCGCCCGGATCGTATTGCAGCCTACGCCATGGAGCGATGCGCCCGCCTCATCATGACGGCACGCCAATTGCGCGATAATCTGATGCCGGCGGATATCGCCGAAGGCGGAACAGGTCATGCTGAGATTGCTCGCCGCGCTCGTCTTGCTGGGAACGTTCACCAGCCACACCCTGGCGCAGGATGCCCAGCGCAGCGAGTGCCTGGCGATGGCCAATGCGCCGCCCCGCGCCGTCCCGGTGAACTACCGGCGCATCGCGGCCAAAGCCGACGAGGTCGCGATCACCTATGCCGGCCATTCGACCTATTACATCGACACGCCCGGCGGCATCAGGATCGCGACCGATTACAACGGCGTCTATCAGACCGGGCGGCTGCCCGACATCGCCACCATGAACCGGGCCCACGCGACGCATTATACGCTGTTTCCCGACCCCGGGATTCCGCACGTGCTGCATGGCTGGGGCGAGAAGGGCCAGGCCGCGCATTACGGGATGCGGATCGGCGACGTCTATATCCGCAACGTCACCACCGACATCCGCCGCTATTGGGGCGAGGACTCCGGCGGCGAGATGATCAAGGACGGCAACTCGATCTTCATCTTCGAGGTCGCCGGCCTCTGCATCGGCCATCTCGGCCACCTCCACGTCAAGCTCGACGACAGCCATTTCGCGGCGATCGGCCGGCTCGACATCGTGATGGTGCCGATCGACGGCACCTATACGATGTCGCTCGACGGCATCTCCGAGATCACCAAGCGGTTGCGCGCCGCCGTCGTGCTGCCGATGCACCGGTTCGCCACCCCGCTCGACGAGTTCATGCGCCTGATCGGCCAGCAATTCGAGATCGACCGCCGCGGCGGTGAGCGCACCTTGCGGATTTCGCGCGACACGCTGCCGGCGACCCCAACGGTGATCATCCTCGACGGCGTGTAAGGCGCCCGACTGCCCCTGACACGATTTCGTGCGCCGGCACTTTCGCGCTTGACCTAGAGTATACTCTAGCTTGTTCACTCGGGATTGTCCGGCAACACCCGGCCACGAGGACCAATCGCATGACACCTTCAAGCAAGCTCCCGCACCGCAGACTCGGCAATGACGGCCCGCAGGTTTCCGCCGTCGGGCTCGGCTGCATGTCGCTGTCCGGCGTCTACGGCGCCAACGACGATACGGCGACGCCCGACTTCATCCGCTACGCCATCGACCGCGGCATCGACTTCCTCGACAGCGCCGATCTCTATGGCTGGGGCCACAACGAGGAATTGCTGGGCCGCGCGCTGAAGGGCCTGCGCGACAGGGTCGTGATCGCGACCAAATTCGGTCAGGTGAAGACCGCGACCGGACAGGGCGTGGACGGACGGCCCGCTTATGTCCAAGGAGCCTGCGAGGCGAGCCTGAAGCGGCTCAACATCGAAACTATCGATCTCTACTACCAGCACCGCATCGATCCGAACGTTCCGATCGAGGATACGGTCGGCGCGATGGCGCGCCTCGTCGAGCAAGGCAAGGTTCGCCATCTCGGCCTGTGCGAGGCGCGCCCTGAAACCATTCGCCGCGCGCACAAGGTGCACAGACTGGCCGCGGTGCAGACCGAATATTCCCTGCTGTACCGCAGCGAGGCCGAGGAGACCCTGCAGACGACGCGGGCGCTCGGCATCGCCTTCGTCGCCTATTCGCCGCTCGGCCGCGGCTTCCTGACCGGCCAGATCCAGTCGCAGGCCGACATCGCGGGCGATCGCCGCGGCGACCATCCGCGCTTCGCCGGCGATAATTTTGCCCGCAACCGCGATCTCGTCAGCGGCATCGTGACGATCGCACGCGAGAAGAATTGCACACCGGCTCAGCTCGTGCTCGCCTGGCTGCTGGCGCAGGGACAGGACGTCGTGCCGATTCCCGGCACCAAGCAGCGTAGCCGGCTGGACGAGAACATCGACGCCCTCGACGTGGTGCTTTCGCCGGACGAGCTGGCACGGATCTCAGCAGCCATCCCGGCCGGCGCCGCGGCAGGTGAGCGCTATCCGGCCGGCGCGATGAAGGCGGTCTATCTGTGATGGACGCCCGGACACCCAATTTGCAGGCGACGCCGAACGCACTCTACATCGGCGACATCGCGCGGCGCTCCGGCCGAAGCGTGCATACCATCCGCTGGTATGAAGCGCAGGGCCTGATGCCCGGCGTCGTCAGAGACCGCGGCCGCCGCCGCGTCTACAACGACTATCACATCGGCTGGCTCGATCTGATGGAGCGGCTGCGCTTGACCGGGATGTCGATCAAGCAGCTTCGCGACTATACCACGCTCGTGAAGCAGGGCAGCGCGACCTTGCGCAAGCGCCGCGCGCTGCTCGCCGAGCACCAGCTCCGCGTCCGGGCCATGATCGCCAAATGGACCGAAGCGCTCGCGCTGGTCGACGCCAAGATCGAGTTCTACGACGAGTGGGTCGCGGCAGGCACGCGGCCCAAGGTCTCGCCACAGCAGCGCGCCCGCGCCAAGCGGTCCGCCACCAGGGCCTGAACGCCCAACCCGACATCGAATAGCAGTATCCGCGATGGACGATATGCTTCGGCGTAAACCCTTTGCCATGCGCGCATCGCAGCGGCTGACGCTGCTGACGCTGTGCCTCGCCGTCACGATCGCGCATATCGATACGTTCATCGTCAATCTCGGCGCGCGCGCGATCGGTAATCATTTCGGTGCGGGTGTCGATGAGCTGCAATGGATCGTCGACAGCTACAATCTGGTCTACGCGGTCTCGCTGCTGACCGGCGGAATGCTCGCGGACAGATATGGCCGGCGCCGAATCCTGATCTGCGGCGCTCTGATCTTCACTTTCGCGTCGCTGCTGTGCGCGGCCGCGCCGTCCGCGCTGGTGCTGATCGGCGGTCGCGCCCTCACCGGCGCCGGCGGCGCGCTGATGATTCCGGCTCGCTTGCGATCATCCGGGTGGTCTGGGACCGGCCGGAGGAGCGCGCCCGTGCGCTTGGTATCTGGGCCGCCTGCAACGGCGTCGCCATGGCACTGGGACCGAGCCTTGGCGGGCTGCTGATCCCATGGTTGGGCTGGCGCAGCATCTTCCTGGTGATCGTGCCGTTCGGCCTGCTCGTCGTACTGATGGCTGGGTCGACGATCCCGGAATCGGTGAACCCGCAGCGGCGCGCGGTCGACATTCCGGCCCAGCTCTGCGGTGCATTGGCGCTTGGAAGCCTGACCTATGCCGCCATCGGCGCACAATCGGCGCCGGGCGCGATGACCGCCGCGCTGCTCGTTGCTGCGCTTTCAGCGACCCTGTTGATCGCGGTCGAAAGGAGAAAGGGCTCGGAGGCGCTGCTGTCGCCGGATATCCTCAGCGCACGCCGGTTCCGCGCCGCCATGATCGCCACCACGGGCATGACATTCGGCGGGTACGGCATGGTCTTCGTGCTGCCGCTGGCGTGGCAGTCGAGCGGACGGCTCGATGCCGCGGCAAGCGCCGCCGCGCTGCTGCCGATGTCGCTGGTCTTCGTGATGGTCTCACCGTTCTCCGGCATGCTGTCGGAAAAGCTCGGGCTGCGCGCGGCCACCTCGGGCGGCGTGACGCTGATGGGTGTCGGCCTCCTGATGATTGGCCTTGGTGGCCTGCGACCGGACATCGCCCTGGCCGAGTTCGGACTGGCCATCACCGGCCTCGGGCTCGGCCTCGCGGCCGGGCCGCTCTCGGCGATGGCGGTCGGCGACGTCGCCGCCGCGCGGGCCGGTACGGCTGCGGCGCTGATCAACGTGGCCCGGATCAGCGGCGCGACGATCGGGGTTGCGGTGCTCGGCGCGTGCTACGCGGCAACCGGCGGCGGCAGCCACGGCCTGCTGCTCACGATGATCGCCGGAAGCCTCGTCCAGTTCGCTGGCGCCGGCGTGGCGTGGATGGTGACGGGGCACGAGGCGCCACGCCTGCGCATTTGACCTGTTCGCGCGCGGCTCGTTATCCTCCCTGCAGCCGACACCGGATCGGCGGCCGACAAGAGCAAGAACAGGGAGTATCATCCATGGCCAGCACTCTGCCCGCCTCTGCGAGCGGGCTCTATGCCAATCCGCGCGAAGACTGGCTCGCCCAATACACCGAGGAGATCATCGATCCCAACAGGCCGATCGTCGATCCGCACCATCATCTCTGGGACCGCGGGGGCTTGCGCTATCTGATCGAGGAGATGCGCGACGACATCGCCTCGGGCCACAACATCGTGGCGACCGTCTATGTCGACTGCCGGTCGATGTATCGCGCCGACGGGCCGGAGGCGTTCCGGCCGGTCGGCGAGGTCGAGTTCGCCAACGGCGTCGCGGCGATGGCGGCGAGCGGCGGCTATGGCAAGGCGGCGATCTGCGCCGGCATCGTCAGCCACGTTAACCTTCTGATCGGCGACCAGGCCAAAGCGGTGCTGGAGGCGGAGATATCAGCCGGCAACGGCCGGTTCCGCGGCATTCGCCACTCCTCGGCCTGGGACGAGGACCCCAACGTCGCCCACATGTATGCGAACCGGCCGAAGGGGATTTTGCTCGATTCCACCTTTCGTAGGGGGTTCGCCTGCCTGGCGCCGCTCGGCCTCAGCTTCGATGCCTGGCTGTTCCACCCGCAGATCGGCCAGCTGACCGACCTCGCCCGCGCCTTTCCCGACACCCGGATCGTGCTCGACCATTGCGGCGGTCCGGTCGGCACCGGCCGTTTCGCCGGCAAGCGCGAGGAGACCTTTCCGGTCTGGAAGGCGTCGATCCAGGAGATCGCCAAATGCCCGAACGTCGTGGTCAAGCTCGGCGGGCTGGCGATGTGCCTGCTCGGCTACGACTTCCACCTCCGCCCCAGGCCGCCGTCGTCGGAGGAACTCGCCGCCGCCTGGCGGCCCTATGTGGAGACCTGCATCGAGGCGTTCGGCCCGAGCCGTTGCATGTTCGAAAGCAACTTCCCACCTGATAAGGGACAGTGCAGCTATCAGGTGATCTTCAACACCTTTAAACGACTTGCATCACAATATAGCGAAGCCGAGAAGACGGCGTTGTTCTTGCAGACGGCAAAGGATGTCTATCGGCTCGATATCGGGTAAACTTGCGACTCATGGATGACAGCATCACCATCCGGCCGCTTCGTGAGGCTGATGCAGAAGCGGTGGTCGAACTCTACGCAAAGGCGGCTGCGGTGGAACCGCGGCTGGGCCCTGTCACGCTGCCGCAGTGGGATCAGTTCCTGAAACTGCCGCAGAACCGTGGCGGCCGCGACTTCCGCATTGCCGAGCGGAACGGCCGACTCCTTGGCCTCGCTGAGTCATCGTTGCGCGATCAGGGCGCGCATCATTCCCGGTTCCTCAAGATCGTCGTCGCGCCTGAGGTCCGGCGCCGGCGGATTGGCCTCGCGCTGTTCGACGACGTGCTTGCGATCGACACCGATCCCGATCTCACCGTCCAGACGCTGGTGAGCAGCGATTGGCCGGCGGGAATGGCGTTCGTGGCCGCTTTCGGCTTTGTTCATGTCGAGTCCGAAATCGGGATGAAATGCGTCGAGCCGTTGCAGCCGGCGCGCACGCTCGCGGCGGCCCGCGCCACCATCGAACAGGTCAGCGACGTCACCGCCTGCGCCGGCGAGGTGGCGCGCCTCCACAACGCCGCCTATGCCTCGGACTCCGCGTTCCGCCGGTATTCGCCGGAGGAGATGGCGCAGGTCCTGACCGAGAGCGAAGTCTGGATCGCGTCGGAAGATGGCCAGATGTCGGGCTTCTGCCTGACCGAGCCGGAGCGGAACTCGATGTGGATCGAGTCGGTCGCCGTCGACCCGGCACGGCAGGGACGCGGGCTCGGCCAGCTGCTGGTCTATCGCGTGCTGGCCGCACACGACGTGTCGGTCGAACATCCCTGCTGGCTCAACGTCTCGAGCCGCAACGCACCCGCGCTGAAGATCTACCGCCGGCTCGGCTTCCGGCCCCAGCACGAGACCTGCCGCTTCAGCGCACCGCGAGGCGAATTGCTCGCCGCGCGTGAGCTGCGATTCCACTAGCCGGCCTTTTGTAATGGTTCGAGCACACTAATTTTTCCCCGTCACCCTGAGGTGTGAGCGAAGCGAGCCTCGAAGGGCGAACGGCCGAGGTCTCTCCGCACCGCGATATCCGGGCCGTGCATCCTTCGAGGCTCACTTCGTTCGCACCTCAGGATGACGGGACTGAGTGGTTAGCGGCTGCTACGCCCACTCGCCCTTGCGGAACACCGGCACGCTGCGGCCGTCGGCGTGGATGCCGTCGATGTCGGTGTGGGCGGAGCCGATCATCCAGTCGATATGGATCAGGCTCTTGTTACCGCCCTGCTCGGCGATCTGCTGCGGCGTCAGCTTGTCGCCGTTAACGAAGCATTTCGAGTAGCACTGGCCGAGCGCGATGTGCGAGGCGGCATTCTCGTCGAACAGCGTGTTGAAGAACAACAGCCCGCTCTTCGAGATCGGCGAGGAATGCGGCACCAGCGCGACCTCGCCGAGGCGGCGTGCGCCCTCGTCGGTGTCGAGCACCTTGTTCAACACTTCCTCGCCGCGCGAGGCCTTGGCCTCGACGATGCGGCCGTCCTCGAACTTGACCGAAATGTTGTCGATCAGCGTGCCCTGATAGGACAGCGGCTTGGAGCTGACGACGTGGCCGCTGACGCGGCGGCAGTGCGGCGTCGTAAACACCTCTTCGGTCGGAATGTTGGCATTGCAGACAATGCCGTTCTTGGCGGTCGACGCGCCGCCTTCCCATTCATGACCATCGGCAAGGCCGATGGTGAGGTCCATGCCGGGACCGGAATATTTCAGCGCGTGGAAGCGCTGGCCGTTCAGCCATTCGGTACGCTCGCGCAGCCTGGCATTGTGCTGTTCCCAGTTGGCGACGGCGCCGTCCTGATCGACCCGGGACGCGGAGAAGATCGCGTCCGCGAGTTTCGCCACCGCGACGTCCTCGGCATCATCGGGGAATACCTGCTTCGCCCAGGACGTGCTCGGATAGGCGATGATGTTCCAGTTGGTGTCGAAATTGACGATCTTCTGCAGCGCCGGCTGGTAGGCGATCGAATTCGCCTTGCTGGCGCGTGCCACCTTGGTCGGGTCTTCGCCCGACAGCAGCATCGGATTGTCGCCGACGATCGCAAGCCGCGCCGTGTTGGCGCCGAACGCCTTCGCCATGCCCTCGTAGAGCCAGCTCGCGGCACGATCGAAGCTCGCATCGTTGGCGTAGCGGTAGCGCGCCAGCGTGAGCTCTTCGTCCGAGAAGAACGGGGTCACGAGACCCGCGCCGGCCTTGTAGGCATGCTCAACGACCCGCCGCACCAGCGGCATTGCCGCCGCAGGCGCCGTCAGCAGCAGATCCTGCCCCGGCTGCAGTTGCAGGCCGACCTTGATCGCGACTTCGGCGAGCCGATCGAGTTTGACAGGATCGATCGAGGCGGAAAGGTTGCGTTGGTGTGCAGTCATGAAGTGTCCGGCCATGTCGTTTGAGGGCTTTAAAGGATTCGTAGTCCAATTCGATCCGCATTCGCAAGGTTCCCGCCCGCCGCACCCGATCACGCGACGGCGAGCAATTGCCGCGAATTTTACCGCTTCACAGACGCCAGCACCCGGTCGACCATCTCGGGCGCGAGGCCGAGATAGTTTTTCGGCGCGGTGAGGCGGTCGATCGTCGCCCGGTCGATCCGGCTCGCGACGCGATCATCCGCTGCCAGCGCCTCGGCCAGCGTCAGGCCCCTGTCGTTGGCGACACGGCAGGCGTCGTAGACCACATCATGCGCCTCCTGCCGGCCGATCGCGGGCGCGAGGCCCATCATCACGGCTTCAGCGACGATCAGCCCGCGGCTGATGTCGAGATTGCCGGCCATCCGCTTCTCGTCGACGATCAGGCCGCCAAGCGCGAACCTGGCCTGGTGCAGGGCGCCGGCGGTCAGTACGAAACTCTCCGGGATCGCCATCCATTCGGCGTGCCACGGGCCGGTGGCGCGTTCGAAATCCTGCACCATCGCGTCCAGCATCAACCCTGCATGCTGGCGCACCGCCTTGGAAGCGGCAAGCATCAGCTCCGACGAGATCGGGTTGCGCTTCTGCGGCATGGTCGAGGAGGCGCCGCGTCCCTTCACGAAGGGTTCGTAGACTTCGCCGAACTCGGTCGACGCCATGATCATGACGTCGAGTGCGATCTTGCCGAGCGTTCCCGTCACCAGCGCGAGGAAGTTCACCGCTTCCGCCAGACCGTCGCGCGCGACATGCCAGGTGGAGATAGGCACGCCGAGGCCGAGTTCCTCGCACAGCGCCTGCTGGACCTCGAAGCCCATGTCGCCCAGCGAGGCCAGCGTGCCGGCGGCGCCGGCGAACTGGCCGACCAGCACGCGCGGCTTCAGCTCCGCCAGCCGCGCGGCGTGGCGATCGAAGGCGGCGAGCCAGATCGCGGTCTTGTAGCCGAAGGTCACCGGCAGCGCCTGCTGCAGATGGGTGCGGCCGGCCATCGGCGTGTCGCGGTATTTCTTCGAAAGATCGGCGAGGATGCCGCGCAGCGCGGCGATGTCGTCCTCGATGATTGTCAGGCCATCGCGCAGTTGCAGCACCACAGCGGTGTCCATGATGTCCTGCGTGGTGGCGCCCCAATGGACATAGCGGCCGGCTTCGCCGCACTGCTTCGCCATCTGATGCACCAGCGGCAGGATCGGATAGCCGACCACATCGGTTTCCTGCCGCAGCAGATCGAAATCGAACGCGGCGACATCGGTGCGCCTTGCGATCTCCTCGGCCGCTTCCGCAGGGATCACGCCGCAGCGCGCTTCGGCCTTGGCGAGCGCAACTTCGACCTCGGCATAGCGCTGGAGCAGCCGCAGGTCGGAAAACACCTCACGCATCGCGCTTGTGCCGAAGGCATCGCGAAACAGCACGGAATCGAGCACGGTGGTCGAGGTCGGGAAGGCGGACATGGGCAAATCCTGTTGCCGTTCGCAGTCGGCAACGTCCCTATCACGGCGCAGGCCCGCGCCCTACCCCTCCGCCGGCGCCTCGCCGAACACCTCGGCTGCGATCTTGCTGGTCTCGATCGCGGCCGGAATGCCGCAATACATCGCGACCAGCAGCAGCACGTCCTGCACCTGCGCGGCGGTGCAGCCATTGGCCAGCGCGCCCTTGGCATGGACGCGGAACTCGGTCGGCTTGCTGCTCGCCGCGGTGATGCCGAGCATCACGAGGCTGCGGATCTGGTCGGACAGCCCGCTGCGCTCCCAGACGTCGCCATAGACGTAAGCATTGATGATGTTTTGCAGCGGCGTGCCAAAATCGCCGGCGGCCGCCATCCGCTTGGCGACATCGACCTCGCCGAACATCTTCTGGCGCCGGCGCAGTCCGCGGGCATGGAGATCGCTGGTGTCCACCATCGTCGTCTGGCTCCCCTGTATGGGCTATTTATACGGATAAATATGCCGCACCTCAATATTCGGATAGGCTTGATGCTTGCCTTTCCGAGCTATTTGTCCGTATAAATTTGCCAAAAGCAGAGGCGGAGGGGACCGGGATGAAGTTACGGCTGGGGCTACTCGTCGTCCTGCTCGCTGTGCTTCCGGCCCTGCCGGCTTTCGCGGCGGACGATTTCCCGCTACGGCCAATCAAGATCATCGTGCCTTTCCCGGCCGGCGCCGGGCCCGACAACGTCGCGCGGCTGGTCGGCCAGCATCTGCAGGACGCGTTCGGCCAGACCGTGCTGATCGAGAACCGCGCCGGCGCGCTCGGCAGCATCGGCGCCCAGGAAGTCGCTCGCAGCGCGCCCGACGGCTACACGCTGTTGATGGGCACCAACACCACCCATGCGAGCAACGTCGCGACGCTCAAGAGCCTGCCCTACGACCCGGTGAAGGATTTCGCGCCGGTGATCCGCACCACCACCACGGCGATGGTGCTTTTGGTCAACCCCAAGCTCGCGGCCAAGGACCTGCCGCAGTTCCTCAGCTACGCCAAGGCCACCGCCAATCTGACTGCCGGCTACGGCTCCGGCGCATCGCAGATCTCGATCGCGCAGCTGCAGTCGCGCGGCGGCCTGTCGCTGATCGCGGCGTCCTACCGCGGCGTGCCGCAAGCGATGACCGACGTGATGGCGGGGGTCATCGACCTGACCTTCGGCGACTTCTCGGTCGCGATCCCGCAGATGCAGGGCGGCACCTTGCGCGGCATCGCCGTGACATCGGCGACCCGCAACGAGCTGACGCCCGGCCTGCCCGCGCTCTCCGAAGCGATGCCGGGCTTCGAGGCCACCATCTGGTACGGGCTGTTCGCGCCCGCCGGGACGCCGGAACCGGTGGTCAACAAGATCTACGCCGAGTGCGCAAAGTACCTCGCGATGCCGGAGACCAGGAAGAAGCTCGCCGATGTCGGCGTGATGGTGGCGCCGCTGGCGCCGGCCGAGTTCGGCGCCTTCGTCAAGAGCGAGGTCGTGCGCTGGTCGGCCGAGGTGAAGGCGGCCGGCATCCAGCCGCAATAGCGCGAAGCGGCATTGCATCATGGCTCGCGAGACACCTGTCGGCATGATTGGCCTGGGCCTGATGGGATCGGCGCTTTCCGCGCGGCTGATCGATGTCGGCTTAGGCGTAATCGGCTTCGACATCGATGCCGCGAAGACGGATGGGTTGCGGGCCAGCGGCGCCGAGTTCGCGGCCTTCGCCGCCGATGTGGCAGCGCGGTGCCGGACCATCGTCATTGCGGTGTACGACGCGACCCAGGTCACGGGCTTGCTGCCGGACCTTGCGAACGCCGAGCCGCCGCCGCTCGTGATCTGCGCCACGACCTGCGCGCCGGGCGAGATCACGACGATTGCCGAATTCGCCGCGCGCTCGCGCCTCTCCTTCATCGAAGCGCCGATCTCCGGCACCAGCGCCGAGGTCCGCGCGGGGACGGCCACCGCGCTGGTCGCCGGCGATCGCGACGTGATCGCAGCCGCCGCGGCGACGCTCGACATCCTCTGCCCGCAACGGATCAATGTCGGCGCGATCGGCAATGCCAGCCGCACCAAGCTCGCCATCAACCTGATCCTGCAGAACAACCGCGCCGCGCTCGCCGAAGGCATCGCCTTTGCCGAGAGCCTCGGCCTCGACGGCGCGACGTTCCTTGCGACGGCACGGCAATCGGCGGCATATTCCGCCGTGATGGACAGCAAGGGACCGAAGATGCTGGCGCGGGATTTCGCGCCGCAATCGCATATCGCACAGACCCTGAAGGACGCCGAACTGATCCTGAAGGAAGCCGGCCGGCACGGCCTGCCTCTGCCGCTGACCTCGATACAGGCCGAGCTGCTGCGCAAGGCGATCGCGCTTCAAGGCCCGGACAGCGACAGCGCCGCGGTCATCGAGGCGATCCGAGCCGGACGCGATCAGGACAGGAAACACACATGATCAACTGTGCGATCGCGGGCCTCGGACGATGGGGCCGCGCACTGGTCGAGGCTGCGCAGGGCGAGCCGCGGCTGCGGATCGTCCGCGCGGTGGAACCCGACATGAGCGCCGCCGCGAGCTTTTGCGCAGCGCACGGTCTGTCCCCCGCGGCCAGCCTCGAGGCCGTGCTGGCCGAGCCCGACATCGATGCCGTGCTGCTGGCAACACCGCATTCGCTGCACAGGAGCCAGGTGATCGCGGCCGCCGCGGCCGGTAAGCAGGTGTTTTGCGAGAAGCCGCTGGCGCTCAAACGTCGCGATGCGGCCGAGATGTTCGCGGCCTGCCACAACGCCGGCGTGCTGCTCGCGGTCGGACATAACCGCCGGTTCTGGCCGTCGATGCAGGCGCTGCGCGCGATTGTCGCCAGCGGCGAGCTCGGCACGATCCTGCATGTCGAGGGCCACAACAGCAACGAGAACTCGCAAGGCATCACGCAGGGCTGGCGGCTGTCGCCCGCGGAGTCGCCGGGCGGCGGGCTGACCGGCGCCGGGCTGCATGTGCTCGACGGCTTCGTCAGCCTCCTTGGTCCTGCCCGACAGGTTTATGCCCGGTTGAGTGAACGCGAGCCCGGACCGCCGCCGCTCGACACTGCAACTTTAGCGATTGAATTTGTGAATGGCGTGAGTGCAACCCTTGCTACGGTCCGCGCAACACCGTTCTATTGGCGCGTGCATGTGTTCGGGACGAAGGGATCCGCAGAGGTGCTCGACGAGGGGACGATGGTGCTACGGAAATCCGGCGAGGCGCCTGCGACGACGCGCTATCCGGCGGTCAACACGCTCACCGCGGAACTTGCCGCCTTTGCCGACGCGGTCGAACGCAAGCTGCCGTTCCCGGCGCCCGAAGCAGATGTGCTGGCTACGCTCGCCGCGTTCGAGGCCGCGTTGCAGTCGATGCAGTCTGGACATCCGGTTGCCTGCCATACGGCATACCAGTGATCCGCCATGTCTGAACAACCGGAGAGGGCGAGATCGTCCCGCTACCGCGACATCGCCACCGGGCTGCAGAAGGACATCCGTCTCGGCACCTACGCGGTCGGCAATCTGCTGCCGACCGAAACCGAGTTGATGGCGAGCTATCAGGCAAGCCGCCAGACCGTGCGCGAGGCGCTGCGCATCCTGATCGACCAGGGCCTGATCGTGCGCCGCGCCGGCCTCGGTTCGGTGGTGATCGCCTCCGAGCCGCCGGTGCTGTTCACCCACAGCGTCAAGTCGCTCGGCGAGTGGCTGCGCTATTCCAACGAGACCTACCGCGACGTGGTTGGCAGCAGCGACATCGTCGCCGACCGCAAGCTGGCTGCGCTCCTGAAATGCGAGCCCGGCAAGAGCTGGTTCCTGATCGAGGCCGTGCGCCGCTCCGACCAGTTCGCAGCACCGCTCGGCTGGACCGAGATCTACGTGCTGCGCCGGTTCGCCGATGTCGTGACGCGGCCCGACCACGGCCGCACTCCGGTGCATGAGCAGATCGCCAAGATGTATGGCCAGGTCACCGAGCGCGCGCAGATGGAAATCTTCGTGCGGGGCATGCCGGCGCCGATCGCCAAGGCACTCGGCGTCAAGACCGGATCGCCGGCGCTCACCGTGGTACGCCGCTACTTCGGCCTGCGCGAGGAACTGTTCGAGGTCACCATCACCACGCACCCGGAAGGGCGCTACACCTACACGATGGACATGCAGCGCTCGCTGCGGCCGAAGCTTTAGGCTTTTGTGGAGACGCGTTGCCTTGACGCGAGCCGGAAGCCGCTTCGCTTGAAATCGCGCTAGCGCGCCCGGGCCAGATGCGTGCTGCTGGCAGAGGTATGTGCCATCTGCGGGGTGCCGCCCACGCCCCAGACCACGACCGCGATCAGCGCGGCCGCCCAGACATATGGCACAGCATTCGGCTTGTTCATTTCCGAGATCATCCCCAACGTCTCAGGTGCACCGACGAACCTTACAACCTCGGTCGAGAATCTCACGACCTCAATCGTCAGCGTCTCACCAGACACCCGTCCTTCACAACGCTACTAAGGTTAGACCTTGTCGGTTTCGGGACGTCTTCGTGCGAATCCAGAAATGATTTCGTGGGAACCGGGCCGTCTCATCCGAATTGATGAGACCGCGGGTCTACGGCTTCGGCGTTCGCGACAAGGCCGGGAGAATTTCCTGCTTAAATTTGAGTCAGATGCACAACAAACATTCCAAAGGGACCCCGCTGAATTCTTTTTGATTGTCCGCCGGACTCCGGCCGTGGCATCAGGGCCTGTGACACTGCGATGACAGGGATTCTCCCGTGACTGCCCAATCGGCCAAACCGCAAGGCGGCTCCCGCCGCCACTCCAAGGAAACGCAGGACGAGGTGGCGCGGTCGCTGGAACGGGAGCTGCAGTTCCTGACGGAAGAGCGCCAGGAACGCGCCCTTCGGCTCGGCCTCGACTTCGCAGCCAAGACACCGAAGACAGACCACTAGGCGCGCTGCCGCGCCTCGACGCGAGGGCGCACAATCTCCGCAGCATTGCTGACCCGCGCGGCCATCTGACAATGGCCGGCGTGCGCGTTGGCGTGCGTCAGTCGTGATGCGCCCTGCTCCGGTCACGACGGCGAGGCCACCGTGCGGGAACGACGGGGCGATTCCGATTCACCTGTCAAACAGCTACTCGGTGTCATCACCCGCGCATGCGGGGTGATCCAGTATTCCAGAGACGCCAGGGCTTGAGCCGAGAAGCCGGGGCGTACTGGATCGCCCGGTCGAGGCCGGGCGATGACAGTGCGGGTACCACACACGACTGTCGTCCTGGCGAAGGCCAGGACCCATAACCACAGGGTCGTGTTGTTGAAGAGGGCTGTGGCCCCAGCGTCGCGCAACAATCATCTTCGGTGGTTATGGGTCCCGGCCTTCGCCGGGACGACATCGCGTTTGTTGGACCGCCTGCGGACCATGCGTCCGCATTCTCGCGGCGCGTTTCGTCCGAGTTTTGCATCTCATTCCGCCCTCTCTCTTGAACAGAGGGCGCAGGGAAAGCCGGGTGCGTGCACACATCACCGTCATTGCACCGTGCGCGTTGCCTCAAAATAGCGAATCGTTATTGCGCGCCCTGCGCCTCCGCATCGACCTGCACTTCGTGGCCGAAGCTATCCTTGCCGCTGAGCCTGGCCTTGCCGCCGTCGAACGTGAGCAGCCATCTGCGGTCGGTATCACCGCCGACCAGACGCAGGTCGATCGCAAACGTCTCAGCGGTCTGCCACGTCCCTTTCAGCGCCATCACGCCGAGCGGCGTTGGCTGGCCGAGACGATAGGTGCCGTCGAGCCCGATCGGTCCCGCCAATTTGACTACCGGCCTCGCCGCATCCGGCGTCGCCGTTTCCAGCTCGT
Organism: Bradyrhizobium sp. AUGA SZCCT0105; assembly: GCF_018129565.1. Lineage (NCBI taxonomy): Bacteria > Pseudomonadati > Pseudomonadota > Alphaproteobacteria > Hyphomicrobiales > Nitrobacteraceae > Bradyrhizobium > Bradyrhizobium sp. AUGA SZCCT0105. Next base: position 131,362 of record NZ_JAFCMK010000007.1, read on the forward strand.
AGTGCGCGGACGGATCGGTCAGATGCAGCGTCAGCGCCCGCAGATTGAGGCCGTTGGGCGGGAAGCGCCAGGTCTTGCCCGAGATGGCGGCCGCAGTCTCGGGCACCGCACCAACCGCCGACGGCTTTTCCGTCGCGCCATCGCGCAGCGCCGCGGCAAGCTGATTGCCGCCGGCGGAGTTCACCGGCAGCGCCGTGTCGGACTTGACGGCGCCGGAAATGTCGTCGGCCATCCTGCCGAATGAGCAGTAGTCGCGCGCGGTCACGACCGTGACGATGTCGAGCGCGGGAAGGATCATGATCAGCTGGCAGCGGTCGCCGACCGCCATGAAGGCCTGCTGCTTCGGCATCACCCAGAAGAAATTGGCATAGCGCAGGGACCGATCGAACGAAGCGTGCATCTCTGTCGTCGCGTGCTTGATGCGATCGACCCAGCCGGACGGCAGCAGCCGCTGCCCCTCCCATTCGCCGTCATGCAGATACAGCAGCCCGATCTTGGCGGCGTCGCGCGGCGCGAGCAGCAGCCCGCCGCCGCCTTGCGTCAGCCCCGGCCCGATGCTGTGCCAGTAGGGCGCGGCGATCCCGAGCGGACGAAACAGTTTCGTCACCGCATAATCCCGCGCGCGCACGCCGGTGAGCTTGTTGATGATCGCGGCCAGCAGCTGCGGATTGCCGGTGTTGTAGTAGAACGCCTCGCCCGGCGCCTTCGCCATCGGACGGTCCAGGATGAACTGGATCGCATCGGGGCTGCGCCCCCATTCGATTAGCGACTCCGGCCTGCCGCCCTCGACGCCCTCCGTCCAGGCCATCCCCGAGGTCATGTCGAGCATGGTCTGGATCGTGATTGCCCGCTTGCGGTCATCGAGATTGGCGATGGTGCGGTCGCCGAAGAAATCCACCATGCGATGGTCGAGGCTGTCGAGCAAATTGTCCCTGAGCAGCATCGCGACCAGCGTGCCGGTCACCGCCTTGGTGACGGAATTGAAGAGATGCGGGATCTCCGGCGTGTACGGCGCATAGTAAGCGTCGAGCACGATCCGGCCATGACGCGCAATCAGGAGGCTATCGAAACTGTGAGCCGCGCCAAAGTTGACGAGCCGCGCCAGCGCGGCGGAATCCATCCCCTGCTCTTCCGGCGTCGAACTCTGCCACTGCCGGGTCGGCCACGCCGGATCGGCGGCGCCCTCCGCACGGGCTGCGCCTGACCAGGCCGAGGCTGCGAGCAGCACTCCGCTCAGGATCGATACGGCCAGTCGTTTGAGATGCATGGCGGCTCGGCCTCATTTCTGCCCAAGAGAATAAGCGCACTCGTATATGTTTCCAGTCGTTTTCAGAGCGCATTTCTTGCAATTCATTTCCGACGAGGCGCTGTCATGACGCTGATCGATGGCTTGGGTTACCTGGCGTCAGCTCTTGTGTTGCTGACGTTCTGCATGAGCACGATGTTGAGCCTGCGCACCGTCGCGATATTCAGCAATCTGGCATTCATCAGCTATGGATTGGGCGACCGGATCTACCCGGTGCTCATCCTGCACATCATTCTGCTGCCGCTGAACGTGGTGTTGCTGTTCCAGATGGTTCGGCTGCTTCGCAAGGCCAGGCGCGCTGCCGCGACGGACCTTTCTCCGAACTGGCTGCAACCGTTCATGCACGCGAAGCACGTCAGGGCTGGAGAAACGATTTTCAGGAAAGGCGACGACGCCGACCTGCTCTACATGGTCGTATCGGGCGACGTCAGGTTTCCCGAGATCGATCGTGGGGTCTCGGCAGGCGAATTGTTCGGGGAGATCGGACTGTTCTCCCTCGAACGGCGCCGCACGCAGACGGCCATGGCAGCAACCGATGTGGATTTGCTGTGGATCAGCGACGGCGCACTGCGGAAGCTGTGCGAACGCAATCCGGGGTTGTCGCTGTATTTCCTCCGGCTAACGGCGACCCGGATGACGGAAAACGCCGCCCGCGCAATCGGGGTTGCCGCGGCAACACCCAATCCGGCGTAAAGCGCCGGGGCACTGCGTCGGTTGCCGGTGCTACGGCGCGGACGACGCCGCAAGGCTCGGCAGCGGCGCGAACTGCATCTCCGCGACGGCCGAGCCGGCGTACGCACTGGCGATCAGGATCATGACTCGAATGGCGACGAACATGGTGCCTCCTCAGTCTTCTTGTTGGTCTCTTGATGCCAGAGACTTCTTTCCCGCCGGTGAGGAAAGCTGGTTGCCGCAACCTTGAAGGCGTTGGTAAGCGAGCCGTTTACGCAAGCCCGTTCATGAGTTGGGAACCGTATCGGCCGGTCGGCCGGCGCGCTAAACGCGCGGTTCACCGTGACCGGGCATTGTTCGCCTCAATCAAGAAGGCGCAATCACAATGCCGATTTTCAAGACGATCCTTGTTGTCGTATCGATTTTTCTTGCCGTTTTGTACGTCTACGATGCCTGCCGCAGCGACGGCTTGCTCAGGGCGACTGCCGTGAGCGACGTGATTGCACGGCGCTGGCCGGAACCGGATGCGTTTCGTCCGGAGGCGGCACCCGCTCCCACAGCCACTGCCGCCGCGACGCCGGCGGCGCGCGTTAGGGAAACGTTTGCGATGTTCATCCCCAGGGACGCGCGACGCCACGCGCTGCAGCGCAGCCTCTAACCGCTTCGTTTCAGCCCAGGGATACGCCGGCCTTGGCGCGGCTGATCCCGAGTGCCACAATGCGATTCAACAGAACCGGATAGTCCAGTCCGTCATGCCCGGCGGCTGTCGCGAACTCCTGGCTCTTGGCGATTTCGGGATTGGGATTGGCTTCAATGAAATACGGAACGCCGTTGGTGGACAGGCGGAAGTCGATGCGCGCGTAGCCGTCGAGCCCCAAGGTCCGGTAGATCCGCTTCGCCAGCCGTTGAATATGCGCTGATAGTTCCGGCGTAAGGTCCTCCGCCGGCCCGTCCGCAATTCCGATGCGCTCCTGGTAGCTGGTATCGTGCTTGACCTTCTCGGTGGCGATCTGGCGCGCGGCGGGGCCGCCCATGCTGCCGAACTTCAATTCCCAAACCGGCAGGACCCGCAGCCTGTTGTTGCCGATCACGCCGACATAGAGCTCGCGTCCCTCGATGAACTGCTCGGCGATCGCGGCCGTTCCGATCCGCTCATGGATGAAGGCGACGCGCTCCGCGAGCTTCTCGTCGGTATCGACGATCGACGCCTGCGAGATACCGAGCGATCCATCGCTGCTCAGGCTCTTGACGATCAGCGGCAGCGCTAGCCGCGGCGGCCGCTTGACCTTGCGGCGCATCGGGAACACGGCGAAGGCCGGCACCGGGATGCGGCGGTGATGCACCAGCGTCTTGGACAGATCCTTGCCGCGCGCCAGGATCAGGCCGCGCGGATTGCACCCGGTATAGGGGATCTTCATCAGCTCGAGATAGCTCGCGATGTGCTGGTCATACACGACGTCGTAGTGAAACTCCTCCAGCAGCGTGAACACCACGTGCGGCTTGAAGCCCTCGATCTCGTCGCGCACCGGCTTGATTTCCTCCTGCACGCCGAGCGGACGCACCTCATGGCCGGCCGCGCGCAGGGTACTCACCACGTCGTATTCGGTTTTCCACTCGTTGATTTCCCGCGCCGAGTATCCGTCGCTGGAGTCCGGCGGCACACAGTCCGGGTGCATCAGCACCAGAATGCGAAAGTGTTTCATAGCGCGATCCATTTGCGGCGCGACGGGCCGAACAGCGCGTGCATGGTCTTGGCTGTCAGCAGGATGGTGAAATTGGTCACCAGCTTCTGCTCGGGGCCGACGGCACGCAGATTGAGCTCGCGGCAGCGCAAGATCATGTCGTCGAGCACGGCATCGAGCGTCAACTGGTTCTCGCCCGTCCACCGCGCGACCAGCTGCCTGATCTGGGCGCGGTGCCGCCTGATGAAGGACGCAGCCGGCGGATGCCGGTGATGCCGCGGATCGGCAGAGAACAGCTTGGACAGATCGCGGTCGTAGGTCTTCGGCGGCGTGAAGGCGTAGAACGCCTGCTTCTTCTTGTAGTGCTCGCCGAGCGTCTGCTTCAGCGTATGCAGCGGATCGACCCGCTCGCGCGTCGTCAGCAGCGGCCGCTCGCCGGCGATCTCGCCCATCAGCTCGTCGACATATTCGAGCTTCTTCAGCGCCGGCCAGCCGGCATAGCGCGTCCGCCAGTTCGAGCGCGGCCGCAGCCACACCGCGAAGGTCTCGGCGAAATCCTCGTCCGGATGGCTCTGCGCGTACCAGAGCCTGAGATGCTGGACATAATTGCGGCTGGCCGGATTGGGCCGGTAGTAGCGCGGATAGTGTTGCGACGATGGACCGAACAGCTGCTGCCAGCGCCGGCGGCGCTGCAGCTGGTAGCCGTGCTGGATGGCGTGCCCCGCCTCGTGGCGGAGAATGGCCATGCACTCGGACCACGAGGCGCCCTCGACGTCGAGCATCATCTTCTTCTCGAGCTTCATCAGGCGCGGATGGGCGAGATAGAACGGAATGGCGATGCCGGGCACATCGGCCGGGCTAAACCATTCGCTCGAGATCCATGCGTGCGGCCGCAGCCGTATCCCCCGCTCTTCGAGCTCTTCGTAGAGCGTGCTGACACAATCCGCGAGCCAGGTGCCATCGACCGCAACCCTCAGACTGCTGAGGCGTTGCTCGAGCAACTGCGCATCCGTGAGCTTCTCCCAGGCAAATTTGCGGCGCGGCATAGGCTTCCAAAGTCAAAAAACAAACCGGAATCGGGATGGTGTCATAGGTTGCCGCCGGCAACAACCGCCGGGCTTTTGCAGACGGGCGGCCCCGGCCCGTGCCGGCTCAGGTCCAGTCCGGGCGTGCGGCCAGCCCATGCTTCGGCCGGCAGCCGGCGCGGCAGGCGCCATTCGCGCGCGGGCGTCTTGGCGCATTCTGCTATGGTCGGCCGTTATTCACACCAGTGATTTGAGGGGACGAGAATGGATGATCGGCGGCGGCTGCTTTTTCACGGCATGACCCTGTTCCTGATCGGGCTGTTGACCGGCCTTCTCGAGCAGCACTTCGTCAATGTGCGGATGGCGCTCGCGGCGCATCTCGAAGGCGTGATGAACGGCACATTCCTGCTCGCGGTCGGCGCGATCTGGAGCGAGGTCAGGCTGCCGCCGCGCGCGAGCGCCGTAGCCTACTGGGCGCTGCTGTGCGGGACGTACGGCAACTGGGCCGTGGCGACGCTCGCCGCCGTTCTCGGAACCGGCGCGCTGTCGCCGGTGACTGCGGCCGGGCGTGGCGCCGCGCCGTGGCAGGAGGCGCTGGTGACCACTGGATTCGTCTCGATCGGTCTTGCGATCATCGCAGCAGCGATCCTGCTGTTGTGGGGGCTGCGCGGCAAGGCTGCGCGCGCCGCGCGCTAAGGCTTGACCCAGCGCTGCACGGCAGCAGTGGTGTCGGCTGGGTTGGTGTTGAAGCAGATGGCGGCACCAGGCGCGAGCCGGTGCACCAGATTGAGGATCGTCTCGAACAGCAACAGCCGCTCCGGCGGCTCGCGCAACCCGGCACCGATCACCACGCAATCGTAGCGGCGCGCGTTGAGGGCCGCCGCCGTCACCGCTTCGGCCGTATCGCCGAGGTCGATGAGACAGCTTTCGACATCGTAGCCAAGCGTCCGCAGGCCCTCGATCTGCGCGTCGATGTAGCTGCGCACGAGCTCGGGCGTGAATTGGGGCATGACGGACAGATCGACGAAGGTGGGGTCGAGCCCGATCGCCAGCACGGATGGTTTCGTCATGGTCGCGGTTCCCTGACGCACTGCGATTCGGCTAACATGCCGGCGCTTTGCGTCGAAATCGCGAAGCCATTCAACGGCCGTCGTGATCCTGCGCGGCGCGTGCCGCGACCGCGGCGCGCCGCTTGAGGAACTCGCGCTCGCGTGCGTTGCCGGCCAATGCGGCAGCGGCCTCGAACGCGGCGTGCGCCTCCGCGAAGCGGCTCAACCGGTGCAGCAGATCGCCGCGCACGCTCGGCAGCAGATGATAGGATTTCAGCGCCGGTTCGTCGGCGAGGCCGTCGACGATCGCAAGCGCGGCCAGCGGCCCTTCGGCCATGCCGACCGCGACCGCGCGGTTGAGCGCGATGACAGGCGAATCCAGCAGCGCGGCGAGATCGCCGTACAGCGCGGCGATGCGGCGCCAGTCCGTCGCGCCAGGCGTATCGGCCTCGGCGTGGCAGGCGGCGATCGCGGCCTGCAGCGCGTAGAAGCCGCCGGCGCCGCCGAGCTCGCGGGCACGCGCAAGCGCCAGTTGCCCGCGGCGGATCTGCAGGCGATCCCACAGCGCGCGGTTCTGGTCCATCAACAGGATCGGCTCGCCGGCCGCGTCGGTGCGCGCCGCCATCCGCGAGGCGTTGAATTCCATCAGCGCCAGCAGGCCGTGCGCCTCCGGCTCGTGCGGCGCGATCGAGCTCAGCACACGGCCGATGCGCAGCGCCTCGTTGCAGAGCTGCGGCCGCAGCCATTCGGCGCCGCTTGCCGCGGTATAGCCCTCGTTGAAGATCAGGTAGGCGACCTCGAGCACGGAGGCGAGCCGCTCCGACAGCGCCGCGCCGCGCGGCGTCTCGTAGGCCAGACCGGATTCCGACAGCGTGCGCTTGGCGCGCACGATGCGCTGGGCGATGGTCGCCTCCGCCTGCAGGAAGGCGCGCGCGATCTCCTCGGTGGTGAGACCGCAGATCATCCGAAGCGCCAGCGCGGCGCGGGCCTCGCGCGACAGCAGCGGATGGCAGGCGGTGAAGATCAGCCGCAGCAATTCGTCGCCGATATCGTCGTCGAGCGCGGAATCGAAATCGGGCATGGTCTCCTGCTCCCGCACCAGATCATGCGCAAGCATGCCGTGCTTCTCGGTCAGCATGCGGTTGCGCCTGATATGATCGAGCGCACGCCGCTTGGCGGTCGCCATCAGCCAGGCACCCGGCTTCTCCGGCACGCCACCGAGCGGCCAGTGCTCGAGCGCCGCGATCAGCGCTTCCTGGGTCAGATCCTCGGCGAGCGGCACGTCGCGCAGCATCCGCGACAGGCTGGTGATCAGCCGCGGCTGCTCGATGCGCCACACACCGAGGATGGTGCGCTTGACCTCGTCCTCCGTCACGCCGGCCACCGGTATGCGACCGAGGCGGCCGTCAGCAGTCCATGAAGGGGCGAACCTCGCATGACAGTTCCCAATCCGGCATATGGTCGAGATGAAGCTGCATGAACTCGACGGCGCGCGCCACGGCCTCCTCCTTGTCCTTCAGCTCGAACACGGCGTAGCCGCCGACCACCTCCTTGGCCTCCATGAAAGGACCGTCGGTGACGGTGAGCTTGCGGTCCTTGATCTTCACCTCCGCGCCCGCCGTGCGCGGCAACAGCGCGCCGGTATCGAGCATGCGGCCGGCCGCGATCTCGCGTTCGGCGAGCTTGCCGATCGCCTCCCTCAATGGTGGATTCGGCAGCATCGGCTTCTCCGCCACCAGGACATACATGAAGCGCATCGCCTGTCCTCCTTCGGCTCACTCGGGACACTGTCCGGCAAAGCCCGCGAAGGCGCGGACCTCGCAGGTGCCTTGCCAGCCGGGCATGTGATCCTTGTGGAGCTGCATGAACTCGACTGCGAGCGCCACCGCCTCTTCCTTGCTGCCCAGCTCGAAGATCGCGTAGCCGCCGATCACTTCCTTGGCCTCGACGAACGGACCGTCGACGACGCTGAGATGGCCGTCGACAATGCGGACCTGCGCGCCGGTCGCGAGCGGCATCAGCCCGCCGGTATCGACCATGCGGCCGGCCTTGATCTCGCGGTCGGCGAGCTTGTGCATGGCCTCCAGCAGCGCCGTGGTCGGCTGTGCGGGCGGCTGGGGAGAGGTGACGATCGACATAAAGCGCATGAACTGCTCCTGTTTGCGGCAAGCCACGGGATTATCGCGGTGAAATCGGCTCGCTATGGGGAACGACGATCCGGCAGCCGTCGGATCGACAGGGGCCAGGGAATTATTTTGGGGGTGTCATCGAGAAGCAGATCGCCCCCCATCGTCGTCCCTGCCTAGTGCGCAATTGCGCACGGGAGCAGGGACCCATAACCACAGGGTTGAGTTGTTGAGGCGAGCGGTCGCCACAGCCGCGCAAAACCAACTGGCATCGTGGCTATGGGTCCCTGCTTTCGCAGGGACGACACCGAGTTTGTGCCAGCGCCGCCTATTGCTCCCGCAGCATGATCAGCGGGTCGGCGCTGTCGGGGACGCGGCGCCACTGGGCGTTGTCGTCGGCCTCGAACTGCCAGGTCTCGCCCTTGGGCGACATCAGGATCATCTGGCCGTGGTCGAGCCGCCACAGCGTCGGGTTGAAGGCTGCGACCGCGGGATCGCATTTGCCTTTCAGGAACAGCTGGAAATTGTCGTTGCCGGCGTCGGTGTTGGTCAGCACCAGGGCGCAGATCGCCTGGCCGTTGCCGCGGACCATCGACCAGTCGCCGATCATCTGGTCCATCGACTTGGCGAGCGCGCGGGCAGCGGCGAGGTTTTGCAGGATGTAGACGCCCTCATTGGTGCGCATGCCCTCGAAGATGCCGGTCTCGACCTCGGTGAAATCGATCACGGCGTCGCCGGCCGCATTCTGCAGCCGCACGATGTCGCCGAGGCCCTTGATGCTCCAGCCCGTGATGTCCTTGGTGAAAGGCAGCGCGGCGGCGCAGGCCGGCTCGAGCTCGAGCTTGAAACCTTGCGGCGTCGCATCGCTCTTCAGCGTCACGACGCAGGTCTTGCTGCGCTCGGTGGTGGCGAGCTCCCACTGCCCGATCATGTCCTTCTTCAACGTCGAGGCGTCCTGCGCGGCGGCCGGACCGCACGCGGCCAGCAGCATAAGCAGCACGACGCTGAAGCGGGACAATGACATCAGCGGCCCTTCACCGGCGTTTCCGCAACCGGCGTCAGCGGCGGCTTGCCGGCGAACCAGTTCGTGATGTTGTCGACCACGAGCTGGTCCATCGCATTGCGCGTCACCACCGAGGCCGAGCCGATATGCGGCAGCAGCACGACGTTCTGCATCGCCTTCAATTCGTCCGGCACGTTCGGCTCGGCTGCGAACACGTCGAGACCGGCGGCCAGGATGGTGCCGGATTTCAGCGCCGCGACCAGCGCCGGCTCGTCGACCACCGAGCCGCGCGCGACATTGATCAGCACGCCGCGCGGGCCGAGCGCCTTCAGGACGTCGGCGTTGATCATCTTCGCCGTCGAGGCGCCGCCCGGCACGATGACGATCAGGGTATCGACCGCCTTCGCCATCTCGATCAGATCGGGATAGTGCTTGTAGGCGACGTCCTTGGACGGATTGCGCGAGTGATAGGACACCGGCACGCGCGAGGCCTCGAGCCTGCGCCCGATCGCCTGGCCGATCCGGCCCATGCCGACGATGCCGATCTTGCGGTCGCGCAAGGAGCCAACGCTGAGCGGATAGTTCTGGGTCTGCCACAGGCCGGAACGTACATAGCGGTCGGCCTTGACGAATTCGCGCAGCGTCGCGATCAACAGGCCCATCGCGACGTCGGCGACCTCCTCGGTCAGCACGTCGGGCGTATTGGTGACCACGATATTGTGATCCCGCGCATAGGCGGAATCGACGTGGTCGTAGCCGACGCCGAAGCTGCCGACGATCTCGAGCTTCGGAAACATCGCCATCGCGGTCTTGTCGGTCGCCATCGTGTGATAGGTGACGGCGATGCCGCGGATCTTGGCCATGGTGTCGGGAGTCAGGCGCTCGAGGTCGCCGCGGCTCTCGGCCCGGTGCAGCACGTATTGATCGGAGAAGCCGTTTTCGAGGATTGGCCGGATCGGTCCATAGATCAGGAGATCGATCTTTTCGGAAGAAATCGGGGCCATCAATTGTCCTTTCCTAACGCGCTTTCATGCCAACGCCGCAACAGAAGGTGCGAAACTAACGCCAGCACCCCATAGATGACAATCCCGGCCAGCGATAGCAGCAGAAGTGCTGCGAACATGCGGGGAATATTCAGCCGGTAGCCCGATTCAGCGATCCGGAAGGCAAGGCCCGAGCCGGCGCCGGCGCTGCCCGCCGCGATCTCCGCGACCACAGCGCCGATCAGCGACAGACCGCCGGCAATGCGCAGGCCGCCGAGGATATAGGGCAGCGCCGCGGGCAGCTTCAGCAACAGCAGCGTCTGCAGCCGTGATGCGCCATAAAGTTGAAACAATCCGGCGAGGTTGCGATCGACCGAGTTGAGGCCGAGCGTGGTGTTCGACAGCACCGGAAAGAACGCCACGATCCACGCGCAGACGATCACGGCGGTCTGCTGCTGCAGATAGATCAGGAGCAGCGGCGCGATCGCGATCACAGGCGTGACCTGCAGCACCACCGCGTAAGGGAACAGGGAATATTCAAGCCATTTCGACTGGTTGAACAGCAGCGCCAGCACGACGCCGCCGATCGCGGCGGCGGCGAAGCCTTCGAGCGTGGTCAGCAATGTGACGCCGAGCGATTGCGACAGCACCGGCCAGTCCGCAACCAGCGTCTTCAGCACCAATAGCGGGCTCGGCAGCACATAGGGCTGGATGCCATAGCCGCGGACGATCGCTTCCCAGAGCACAAGGCCCGCGGCGAACACCGCAAGCGGAAGCAGAAAGCGGACGAGATCCTGCGGAGACTTCATGCGCCCGCCTGCCCTGCATAAGACGGCGCCAGCGCGGCCGAGATCTCGCGGCAGAACGCGGCATATTCGGCCGAGGTGCGGAACTCCTCGCCGCGCGGCTCGGGCGAGGTGATGCGAAACTCGGCGCCGATCCGGCCCGGGCGCGCCGTCATCACGATCACGCGCTGCGAGAGATAGGCCGACTCGAACACCGAGTGCGTCACGAAAATGACGGTCTTGTGCAAATTGCGCCACAGCGACAGCAGGTCGTTGTTGAGGCGAAAGCGCGTGATCTCGTCGAGCGCCGCGAACGGCTCGTCCATCAGCAGGATATCGGGATCGGTGACCAGCGCGCGCGCCAGCGACACCCGCATCTTCATGCCGCCGGACAATTCGCGCGGATAGGCGGTCGCGAACTCCGCCAGCCCGACCTGATCGAGCGCCGCATCGATGCGCGCATCGGCGTCAGTCGCCGGCGCGCGGGCGAGCTTCAGCGGCAGGCGGACATTGTCGCGCACATTGGCCCACGGCATCAGCGTCGGCTCCTGAAACACGAAGCCTACTCTGTGGCTGCCGCGCTGCTCGGCGCCTTGATGCGAGAGCTCGACCGTGCCGGCGCTTGGGGTGGCAAGCCCCGCAATGAGGCGCAGCGCGGTGGACTTGCCGCAACCGGAGGGCCCGAGCAGCGAGACGAACTCGCCGCGTCTCACGTCGAGGTCCAGCGGCCCGAGCGCCATCACCCCGCTGTCATAGGTCTTGGTGACGCCGCGCAGGCGCACCGCCCATCCGGCATCAGGTCCAGACAACGCAGGCTCCGCCATCGCGCGTCCGCACCCCGTCAGTTCTTCGGCCTGAGCTCGACGCCGACCGCCTTGTTGACGAAGCGCAGCGTGTAGCCCTGGCGATAGTCGATGGTGCTCTTGACCACACCGGCGCGCACCATCTTGTCGAAGAAGCTCGCCATCCGCTCGTCAGTCATGGCGCCGATGCCGTTCTTGATGGAGTCACCGGAATCCACGATGCCGTGTTCGCGCATCTTGGCGACGCAATAGGCCAGCAGCTCGTCGTTCATTTCGGGATTGAGCTTCTTGATCATCGCATTGCCGGCCGAGTTGTCGCCGTAGACGTAAGTGTACCAGCCGACAACGGAAGCATCGACGAAGCGCTGCACCAGATCCGGCTTCTTGTCGACGAGGTCGCGGCGGGTCTCGATCAGGGTCGAATAGGAGTTGAAGCCGTAGTCTGCGAGCAGGAGCACGTTCGGCTTGAAGCCGGCGGTCTTCTCCACCGCAAAGGGCTCCGAGGTGACATATCCCTGCATCGCGGTCTGCTTGTTCACGATGAAGGGCTGCGGGTTGAAGGTGTAGGGCTTCACCTTGTTCTCGTCGAAGCCGTATTCGGATTTCAGCCACTGGAAGTAGCTGGTGATGCCTTCCTTCGAGATCAAAAGCGTCAGCGGCTTCAGGTCCTCGATCTTGCTGACCTTGACCTCAGGATGGGTCAGGAAGACCTGCGGGTCCTTCTGGAACATCGCCGCGACGGCGACCAGCGGCACGTTGTTGGTGACGGCGTCGAAGGTCTGCAGCGAGTTCGCGCTCATGAAGAAGTCGAGCTTGCCCGCGATCAAGAGCATGCGGTTGTTCTCGTTGGGACCGCCGGGCACGATTGACACGTCGAGGCCGTATTTCTTGTAGGTGCCGTCGGCGAGCGCCTGGAAGAACCCGCCATGCTCGCCCTCGGCGACCCAGTTGGTGCCGAACGAGACCTTGTCCAGAGTCTGCGCCCGCGCCGGGAGGAGGCCCGCGGAAACGCCGAGGGTGGCGGCCAGAAGGGCCGTGGTTAACGCTCGCGGCAAAAAGGCCGGGATCATGGTTGGACTCCGTCGATCATTATGGCCCATGATGGAAGGCGGGAAGAGGTGGACCGCGCCCGGAGACGCGAACGCCTCACCGATGTTAAACAAACTAGCCTGCAAATCCATCCCATGAAACGCTTGTATTGAAACGACCGGCTTTGATGACTTCTCAGCTTCCGCCCCGTGACTGGACCGCCATCCACTGGCCCGACCTCGCCAAGGGTGCGGCCGCGCGCTGGATCGCGGTGCTGCCGCTGGCCGCGACCGAGCAGCACGGGCCGCATCTGCCGCTCGGAACCGACGTCATGATCGGTGAGGCGTATCTGGCACGGGTTCGGGAGCTGCTGCCGGCGGCCATACCGGCGACGTTCCTGCCCCTGCAGCCGGTCGGCATCTCCACCGAGCACATCGATTTTCCGGGCACGCTGACCCTCCCGACCAAGGTGGCGCTGAACAGCTGGATGGCGCTCGGCGAGAGCGTGGCGCGCGCCGGCGTCAGGAAGCTCGTGATGGTGACGAGCCATGGCGGCAATTCCGCCGCGATGCAGCTCGTGGCGCAGGACCTGCACGCGCAACACAAGATGCTGGTGGTGACCACGAGCTGGTCGCGCTTCGGCACGCCGGACGGGCTGTTCGATGCCGACGAATTGCGCCACGGCATCCATGGCGGCGCGGTCGAGACCTCGATCATGCTGGCGAAGTATCCGCAACATGTGCGCAAGGATGCGATCGCGGACTTCAAGCCGGCGAGCGTACAGATCGAGAAGGACCATCGCTTGCTGTCGACCCAGCGGCCAGCGCCGTTCGCCTGGCAGGCGCAGGACCTCAATCCGAGCGGCGCGATCGGCGATGCGACCAAGGCCTCGGCCGCGAAGGGCGAGCAGCTGCTCGAGCACGGCGCGCGTGCGTTCTGCGAGCTGCTGGCCGACGTCGACAGGTTCGATCCGGGCGTATTTCGGGGCGACTGACCGGGAATTCCTTCGTCCTGGCGGAGGCGACGAAACAATCCACGAAACCATATTTCCGGCACGGCCTTCGAACCGGAACCGAAAAGCCTCCGTCCAACGGGCATGCGGACCATACCGGCGCCGCGCTCAAACAGGATGGAGTATCCCATGTCGATCAAGACCAAGTTTGCCGCCCTCGCCCTCACTACGCTCGCCGTGACCGGCACCATCGCGTCCACGACGTCGCAGGCCAACGCCAAGCCGTATGGCTGGGGCTGGGGCGTCGGCGCGGGCCTCGTCGGCGCCGCCATCGTCGGCAGCGCGATCGCGGCCAGTGACGGCTATTACGACGGCGGCTATCGGCGCTGCGCCTGGGTCCGCCAGTTCGACGCCTACGGCAACTACATCGGCCGCGTGCGCTCCTGCTACTGATCGACGGGATTTTTTGAAGGCTGCGGATCCTGCGTTCGGCGCGGGTCCTCATCCACCCCGTGTCGCACACGACCCGTCCGGTGATCCCCCCGGGCGGGTCGATTCTTGAAGGCGGCGATCACAGATATTTTGCGATCAGTCGGAAGTCGCGCAGCACGTTGCGGCCCTTCGGGCCCGATACCTTTAGCGTCTCCTCCAGGCTGTGGCCGATGTGATCGTGGATCAGCGCCTTCTTGGCGCTCTCGATCGCACTCTCCACCGCCTGCAATTGCTGGGCGATCTGCGCACAGGGCCGGCCCTGTTCGATCATCTCGACGATGGTCTCGAGATGGCCGTTGGCGCGCTTCAGGCGCCGGGCAATCGCTGCGTGCGGATGGTCGTCTGGCATGCGGTTCTCCTATCCTCCCTGGAGGATAATCATGATCCTCCCCGGAGGATAGCAGAATCGGCTTGACAGGCCATTGTGGCAGGCGTAGTGCCCGATCGTCGGAACATGCGTTCCGCACCGGGGTCTGACCCCGGACATCAACCCGACCACGAGCCAACACAGAAGGCACATGGGCAGTAGCAACTCAGGCGACAGTAGACCGCTGACGGGACTATTGACGCCGCAACACAGCAAGACTGATCGCGCAGATTTCGCCTGCGTGGATGGGTGGTCACGCCTCACGTAACCGCCTGCTCCTCACCGGCCTGCCGCGAGACAGCGGAAGTGGAGGTGAGCGATGTTCGAAAAGCTCGCAAAATTCCGGCCGTTTGAGCCGCGGCAGATCCCGCCGCGGGCGGCCACCTATTCCAATGACAACCTGCCGGGTTTTCGCCGCCCGCCGGATCGCCGGCGTCCAACCCCGGCCTGTCATTGGATCCTGATCGACGGCCAACTGGAATGCCGGTGGACCGTCGACGACACCAGCGGTGATTTCGATCATCAGCGGCGCGCGGGCCGGCATCTTGGCCCGCGCGCGACAACTGCGCGTCACGCCGCGGCAAAGCCGCGGCTGTGCGCTTAGGAGGCCAATATGGACGAAGGACCTAGTCGTCCCGTTGCGCGCCATTGCGGCGCGGCAGCGGGACCCTCGACCTGCATCACATCCGGAAATGCCGCTGCTCACGGTAGCGGAGACGTGCGCGCCTGACGGTCCGCGTCCCTTGCCGTGCCCGAAGGGCGGCGAGGAGACGCGATATGACCGAAACCAAGTCCACCCAAACCGCCATTCTCGACACCGCGCATGCCGGCGACATCCGCGGCGCGCTCGGCAGCATCGCGCGGGACGACACCGCGCCGCGCGCGACCTTGCTGGCCCGGTTGAAGACCCTGCTGGCGATCGTCGGCCCCGGCCTGATCGTGATGGTCGGCGACAACGATGCCGGCGCATTCGGCACCTATACCCAGGCCGGTCAGAATTACGGCACCACGCTGCTGTGGACGCTGCTGCTTTTGATTCCCGTGCTCTACGTCAACCAGGAGATGGTGGTACGGCTTGGCGCCGTGACCGGCGTCGGCCATGCGCGGCTGATCTTCGAGCGCTTCGGCAAGTTCTGGGGCGCCTTCAGCGTCATCGACCTGCTGGTGCTGAACGCGCTGACCATCGTCACCGAGTTCATCGGCATCACATTCGCGCTTCGTTTTCTCGGCGTCTCGCAGTTCTGGGGCGTGCTGGCCTCGGCTGTTATCGTGATGCTGGCGGTCTCGACCGGGGACTTCCGCCGTTTCGAACGCTTCGGCATCGTGCTGGTCGCAGGCAGCCTGCTGCTGGTGCCCGTCATCCTGATGGTGCATCCGCCGATCGGGCAGATCGCAGCTGATTTCTTCGTGCCGAAGATGCCGCAAGACGCCAAGCTCAGCGAGGTGATGCTTTTGATCGTCGCCATCGTCGGCACCACGGTGGCGCCGTGGCAATTGTTCTTCCAGCAGAGCTACATCGTCGACAAGCGGATCACCCCGCGCTTCATCCGCTATGAGCGGACGGATCTGTGCATCGGCATCGTGCTGGTCGTGGTCGGCGCCGTGGCGATGATCTCGTTCTGCGCCGAAGTGTTCGCCGGAAAGCCCGAATTCGGCAATTACACCGACGCGCTGGGGACCGCGGTCGGACTCGAGAAATATGCCGGCCGGCTGCCGGCGGTGCTGTTTGCCCTCGCACTGCTGGATGCCTGCATCATCGGCGCGGCCGCGGTCTCCCTCTCGACTGCCTATGCGATCGGTGACGTGTTCGCGGTCAAGCACTCGCTGCACCGCAAGCCGTGGGATGCGAAGGGCTTCTACGGCGTCTATTGCGGGCTGATCGTGCTCGCCGCCGTGCTGGTGCTGACGCCGGGCACGCCGCTCGGACTGCTCACCAACGCGGTGCAGACGCTGGCCGGCGTGCTGCTGCCGAGCGCGACCGTGTTCCTGCTCTTGCTGTGCAACGACCGCCACATCCTCGGGCCGTGGGTCAACTCTGTCAGGCTGAACCTGTTCACCGGCGCGGTGGTGGCGGGCCTCGTGATGCTGTCGGTGATCCTGACCGCCGCGGTGCTGTTCCCGGATCTCAGCGAGCAATGGATCATCGGCATCCTGGTCGGCGGCAGCCTGCTTGCGCTCGCAGTCACCGCGGCGGTCAAGCTGTACGAGATGCTGTCGCACGGTCGCGCGTCCTCCCGTTTCACGCACAAGCCGCCGCTGTTCGACCGCGACACCTGGCGGATGCCGCCGCTCGACCGGCTGCCGCCGGCACGGCTCAGCCCGCTGAGCCGGATCTGGATGCTGGTGCTGCGCGGCTATCTGGTCGTCGCCGCCGGGCTCGTGCTGCTGCGGATCGTCCAGCTCGCCACGGTGGGGGCGTGACGAGACTCGGCCGCGGCCGACGATGGGGCGCGATCGTGTTGTTCAGGCTGGCAAGCGCCATCCTGCGCGGCGCCACCGCGCTCTATCGGCGGCGTGTGATTTCAGGCGCCGACCTGCGGACGGCGCTGTCGATGGCGCGATGCGTCGAACGGGCCGGCGCGAGGGTCGTGCTGGGCAGCACCTCACAGCCGGCATTCATCAAGACAAGGGACGAAGACAATGGTGGCCTCGATTGAACGGTCGGTTCTCGACCGATTTGCCACAGATGTGCGGGCGATCGCAGCGGATGAGGCCCACGGCCTCGGGGTGTTACGCGACTGTCATAGTGGCGTGCAAATCGGAGAGGTATCCGTCGCGTCTCAGTTGCTATTGCGAATTACTTGCAACAAGTCGCTGAGGATGCTAGGTGCTGATCTGGCGTTGGATGGGACGACACGGATCGGACCGGGGACGGCGGGCGATGAATTCAAATCTCGGGTGGCAAGTGGCCGCCAAATCTGCAATGCCGGGCAAAACCGCCAACCGTTCGCGGAAAGCCGCGTCATGACCTGCGTCCGTCTCTTCCGGGTTCGGATCGCCGCCGGCGCAGCGCTCGGTGCGGCAGCATTCGGCACGCCGGCGTCTGCGGCCGACCTGCCCGTCAAGTCCCCCGCCGCCAGGGCGGTCTACAGCTGGACCGGCTTCTATGTCGGCGGCCATGTCGGCTATGGCGACGGCACGCTGGGTCCGGGCACCAATCCGATCCTGGAACAGGGCGTGTTCTTCCCGCCCACGATCACCGGCGGGATCGGCGGCTTCCAGGCCGGATACAACAAGGAATTCGCCAACCGCTTCGTGCTCGGCATCGAGGCGGATGCGACCTTCACCGGCCCGACCGACCAGCCGCGGCGCGTGCCGGGGCCCTTCAATTCGTCGATCGACTATGTCGGCACGCTGCGCGGCCGCGCCGGTTACAGCTTCGGCACCTGGATGCCCTATGTGACCGGCGGCTTCGCCTGGGGACACACCGAGGTCAGGGTCAATGATGCCGGTGGCAATGTGATCTCGCAGCCCGGCCAGTACCAGACCGGCTGGACCGTCGGCGCCGGTGCCGAATTCGCGGTGAGCGGCAATTGGACGGCCAAGGTCGAATACGACTACATCGACCTGTCGCGCCGCACGCTCGGTCTCAACGATTTCGGCATGCCCGGCGTCAGCGTCGACCCGCGCATTCACCTCCTGAAGTTCGGCCTGAACTACCAGCTCGGCGATTCGCCCTGGTCGACGACGCCGACCCGGACCGCGCTGCCTGAGTCCAGCGACTGGAGCGTGCACGGACAGACGACGCTGCTCGGTCAGGGCTATCCGTCGTTCCGCGCGCCCTATACCGGCACCAACAGCCTTCCGGGCCCGGGGCAAATGCAACAGACCTGGACCACGACGGCGTTTCTCGGCGTGCGGCTCTGGGAAGGCGGCGAGTTCTATTTCAATCCGGAGACGGCGCAGGGCTTCGGCCTCAACGGCACGCTCGGCCTGGCCGGTTTCTCGAACGGCGAGGCGCAGAAGGCCGGCGCCGCGTTCCCGAAGATCCGGCCGCAGCGCTACTACTTCAAGCAGACCTTCGGCTTCGGCGGCGAGCAGGAAGACGTCCCCGACGGCCCCAACCAGATCGCGGGCAAGCGCGACATCGACCGCCTCACGATCATCGTCGGCCGCTTTGCGGTGGGCGATTTCTTCGACGGCAATTCCTACGCCAAGGACCCACGCGCCGACTTCATGAACTGGGCGATGTGGGCCTCCGCCGCCTACGACTTCCCGGCCGATCTGCCAGGGTACACCCGCGGCGCCGTGGTCGAGCTCAACCGCAAGGATTGGGCGGTGCGCGCCGGCGTGTTCCAGGTGCCCAATGCACCGAACAGCGACGTGCTGATCTCCAACGCCAACAATGGCGGCGCGGTGGTGGAATTCGAAGGCCGCTACTCGATCTTCGATCAACCCGGCAAGCTGCGCGTCGGCGTGTTCGGCAATCGCGGCAACACCGGCAATTATCGCCAGGCGCTCGCGATCGAGGACGCCAACCCCGGGCTCGACATCAACGACGTGATGGCCGGTATCCGCAAGGACAACACCAAATACGGCTTCTACCTGAACGGCGAGCAGCAGATCGCAACCGATGTCGGCCTGTTCGGCCGCCTGAGCTGGAACGACGGCCGGAACGAGATCCTGTCGTTCACCGACGTCGACCGCAGCGTCTCCGGCGGCGTGTCGGTCAAGGGTAGCTATTGGGGCCGGGCGAACGACACGATCGGCATCGGCGGCGCGGTCAACGGGCTGTCATCGGCGCATCGCGACTACCTCGCCGCCGGCGGCCTGGGTCTTTTGATCGGCGACGGCGCGCTCAACTACAGTCTGGAGCGGATCTTCGAGACCTACTATGCCTACCAGGTGAACAAGAGCCTGACGCTGACCGCGGACTATCAGTTCATCACCAACCCCGCCTACAACGCCGATCGCGGCCCGGTTCACATCTTCTCCGGCCGCATCCACGGCGAGTTTTGAGCGATCACGTAGCCCGGATGCAGCGCAGCGCAATCCGGGATCTGCTCTCTCGTCGATAGACCGGCCCCCGGATTTCGCTTCACTGCATCCAGGCTACGAAGCCTCACCGTCATTGCGAGCGCCGCGAAGCAATCCATAGCTCCGGGCACGCAGAAGCATGGATTGCTTCGTCGCTTCGCTCCTCGCAATGACGGCTGAATTGGTTCGGGCAACAAAAGCCCTCTCCCCACTCAAATATATGTAGACCCCCCGGGCTTGCCGCAAGCCCGGGGTCATCCCGTAGAACGCGCGCCCAATCGAACGGAGGAGTGCGCGATGCGGGAACATGCTGTGGTGATTGCCGGCGGAGGACCGACCGGGCTGATGCTGGCTTGCGAGTTGGCGCTGGCCGGCGTTGACGTTGCGATTGTCGAGCGGCGCGAGAATCCGGACCTGATCGGCGCGCGGGCAGGCGGTCTGCACGCGCGCACCATCGAGGTGCTCGATCAGCGCGGCATCGGCGACCGCTTCGTCGCGCTGGGGACGCGCCATCCGGCGGTGCTGTTCCACTCCCATCTGGTTCCGCTTGAGATCAGGGACTTCCCGACCCGGCGCAATTTCACGCTGGGGCTGCGGCAGAACCATATCGAGCGCGTGCTCGGCGAATGGGCCGAACAACTGGCGGTGCCGATCGATCGCGGGCGCGACGTGACCGGCTTCACGCAGGACGATGATGGCGTCGATGTCGCGCTGTCGGATGGCCAGTTGCTCCGCGCACGGTATCTGGTCGGCTGCGACGGCGGCCGCAGCATCGTCCGCAAGGCGGCCGGCATCGAATTCGCCGGATGGGATCCGACCAGGAGCTGGCTGATCGCCGAGGCCGAGATATCGGACGAGCCGGAATGGGGCTTTCGCCACGACGACGCCGGCATCTATGCCATCGGCAAGGTGGAAGACGGTGAACGGGTGCGGCTCGTGCTGACCGAGCGGCAACTCGGCACCGACAGGGAGCCGACCCTGGGTGACGTCAGCGAGAGGCTGGTCGCCGTGTACGGCACCGATTTCGGCATCCATAGCCCGGTCTGGATATCACGCTTCACCGACATGACCCGGCAGGCCGTGACCTATCGCAAGCAGCGCGTGCTGCTGGCCGGCGATGCCGCCCATGTGCATCCGCCGATGGGCGGTCAGGGCCTCAATATCGGCGTGCAGGACGCGGTGAACCTGGGTTGGAAGCTCGCCCAGGTGGTCAAGCTGACATCGCCGGACGGCCTGCTCGACAGCTATCAGGCCGAACGGCATCCGGTCGCGGCACGCGTGCTGCGCAACACCATGGCGCATGTCGCGCTCAGCCGGACCGACCCGCGCAGCAAGGCGCTGCACGAGATCGTCTCCGAACTGCTGCGCATGGACGAGCCGCGCCGAAAATTCGCCGCGATGATGTCCGGCCTGGACCTGCACTACGATCTCGGCGATGGCCATCCGCTGCTCGGACGCCGCATGCCCGATCTCGATCTGGTGACGACCAACGGCCCGCTGCGGGTCTTCGCGCTGCTGCACCAGGCGCGGCCGGCGCTGCTCAACTTTGGCGAGCCCGGCAGCCTCGACATCGCGGGATGGGGAGATCGGGTTCAGCTGGTCGACGCCGATTACGCCGGCGCGTGGGAGCTTCCCGCCCTCGGAACGGTTCCGGCACCCGGCGCGGTGCTGGTCCGGCCCGACGGCTACGTGGCGTGGGTCGGAGACCGGAGTCAGTTGCGCCTCGCCGAGGCGCTGACCAAATGGTTCGGCGTGCCTGGCGGTATATCGTGAGTGTAGCCCGGATGGAGCGAAGCGTAATCCGGGATCGGTCGATCCGCAGAGAGAGCGGCCCCGGATTTCGCTACGCTCCATCCGGGCTACGGGCGCGACGTTTTCGTCCCTACCCCGCCGGCTGGAACGAGTCCGCGCGCGCCATTGCCCAGGCTTCGCGGAAGCGGGGATCCTGGGTGCCTTCGAGCAGTTCGCCCGGGCGCAGCGCCGGATAGAGCTGCGCGAAGGTGCGGACGTCGGTGGTCGAGCTCCGCTGCGAGAAGTGGATCGGGCGCAGATCCTTGGTGTGCTCGAGGCCGGCGGCCGCGAGCAGCTCGGTCAGCGCGTGCAGGGTCGAGTGGTGGTAGTTGTACACGCGCTCGATCTTGTCCGGCACGTAGAGCGCGCGGTTGCGGATCGGGTCCTGCGAGGTGACGCCGGTCGGGCAGCGATCGGTGTGGCAGCTCAGGGACTGGATGCAGCCGAGCGCGAACATGAAGCCGCGCGCCGAATTGCACCAGTCGGCCCCGATCGCCATTGCGCGCGCCAGGTCGAAAGCGGTCGCGATCTTGCCGGAGGCGCCGATCTTGATGCGGTCGCGCGCGCCGATGCCGATCAGCGCGTTGTGGACGAAACTGACGCCCTCGCGCATCGGCATGCCCAGATGGTCCATGAACTCGAGCGGCGCGGCTCCGGTGCCGCCTTCATTGCCGTCGACCACAATGAAGTCGGGATAGAGCCCGCTCTCCTTCATCGCCTTGCAGATCGCCAGGAACTCCCAGGGATGGCCGATGCACATCTTGAAGCCGGCCGGCTTGCCGCCTGACAGTTTGCGCATCTGCGCCACGAATTCCATCATCTGCAGCGGCGTCGAGAACGCCTTGTGATAGGCCGGCGAGATGCAGTCCTCGCCCATCGGCACGCCCCGGATCTTGGAAATCTCCTCGGAGACCTTCGCGGCCGGCAGCACGCCGCCATGGCCGGGCTTGGCGCCCTGGCTGATCTTGAGCTCGACCATCTTGATCTGGTCGTCGCCGGCGACGCTTGCGAACAGCTCCGGATTGAAGGTGCCGTCGCGGTTGCGGCAGCCGAAATAGCCGGAGCCGACCTCCCAGATGATGTCGCCGCCCATCTCGCGGTGATAGGGGCTGACGCCGCCCTCGCCGGTGTCGTGGGCGAAGCCGCCCTTCTTGGCGCCGGCATTCAGCGCCCGCACCGCGTTCGGGCTGAGCGCGCCGAAGCTCATCGCCGAGATGTTGAAGACCGAGGCCGAATACGGCTTGGTGCAGTCGGGGCCGCCGACGGTGATGCGGAATTTCTGGTCGGCATGCGGCTTCGGCGCCACCGAGTGGTGCATCCACTCGTAGCCCTCGCGATAGACGTCCTCCTGGGTGCCGAACGGCCGCTTGTCGAGCACCATCTTGGCGCGCTGATAGACCACCGCGCGGGTGTCGCGGGAGAACGGCATGCCGTCCTTCTCGCTCTCGAAGAAATATTGCCGCATCTCCGGGCGGATTTCCTCGAGCAGGAAGCGGACATGCGCCGAAATCGGGTAGTTGCGCAGCACCGCATGGTTCTTCTGCGTCAGGTCGCGGATGCCGAGCAATGTCAGCGCGCCGAAGATCGCCAGCGGGACCACAACGATCTTGAAGACCTTGTGGTCGAAAATCCCGACCAGCAGCAGGAGCGCGGTGACGACGGCGCAGATCGTCAGCACGATGAAGCGCGGCGAGAACGGAAGCAGCATCGTATCCATCAAATCCCTCCGGTCTGCCTTGAATACCCCGTCGGCCGTAAGCTAATCCAACTCGCGGAACAAGTGCACTACGGTTATACGGCCGAGCAGTCACAGATGTGACAACCGCCCGGATGGGCGGGTACGGCACCAGTCAAATTGAAACGAAATCGCCTTTTGCAGTGCAACGCAGTGGAGCGAGGGGCGCCCTGTCAAAATATCGAAAACAACCCCATGCACAGTAGCCGGCGGCTGCCGGCGTTCGACCGGGCAACTTGACACGTCGGGCAACTCACCGGCATTATTCCATTATTCCGAAATCGTGCAGACGCCTCTGGCAGTGTCATCACCCGCGCATGCGGGTGATCCAGTATTCCAGAGACGTCCGTGCTTGAATCGAGGAGCCGCGGCGTACTGGATCGCCCGGTCCATGTGCGCAATTGCGCACAGGCCGGGCGATGACAGTTGTGGACGAGGATGTAGCCTCACAGGGAAGAGAGCCCTGTCCGGCATCAATGGACGTGCGGCCGCATTTCGTGGGGGATATGCCCCGCCTTCAGGCCGTCGCTGGCGAGCCACGCGTTGGTGGTGTCGAGGGCACGGGCGATGTGATCGGAGGTCCGGGAGAAATCGTAGGGCGAGCCGACCAGCGGGCACAGCGGCGGCACCACGAAATACTCGACGTCGGGACCGATATTCTCGAGCTCGTTGACGAGCTGCCGCGCGATCAGCAGCGTCAGCGCATGCAGCGCATTGGCGAGCGCGCCGACCGGCGGCGCCTGGTTGGCACAGGCATGCCCGGTCGGCAGCACGATCAGGCGCTTGGCCCCCTGCTTCACGGCGACGCGGACCGGCGTGTTGCTGGAGATCGCGCCGTCGGCGAGGTAGTGATCGCGGTAATGTACCGGCGTGAATGCGCCGGGGATCGCGGTCGATGCGACGATCGCTTCGGCCGCCGAGCCCTCCGACAGCACCACGCTGTCGCCGCTGATGATGTCCGTCGTGACGATGTGGATCGGGAGCCGCGCGTCCTCGAGATTGCGGAACGGGATGTAATCGTCGATCAACTTGCGGACGCCGTCATGCGAGATCAGGAAGTCGCGCCGCCACAGGAAGCCCACCAGCGTCCGCCAGCTCACCGGAAACACGTCCTGCCGGTTCAGGCCGCGCCAGATCTCGGCCAGCCGCGCCACGCCCGAGACCGTCGGGTCGCCGGCATAGAACGCACCATTCAAGGCGCCGACGCTGGAGCCGACCACCATGTCGGCGGCGACGCCATGCGCGGCCAGCGCCTGCAGCATGCCGACCTGGACCGCGCCAAAGCTGCCGCCGCCGGCGAACACAAAGGCGGTCTTCGGCGCATCCGGATCGGTGATGGACAAGGTGCTGCTCCCTTATCGCCGCGTTCGGGAAACCGCTGCGCGGCGTTGGTGGGCGTTATAGCAGTGGGGGATTGGACGGCGCCACAAACACCATCGTCGTCCCGGCCTAGTGCGGAATTGCGCACAGGAGCCAGGACCCATAACCACAAATGAAAAAGGCTGGAGCCCGATGGGGCCCCAGCCTTTGTCCAATCAGCAACGGTGGTTATGGGTCCCGGCTCGCGCTTCGCTTGGCCGGGACGACAACTAGCGCTCGACGAACGCCTTCTCGATCACGAAGTGACCGGGGGTGTTGCCGCTGCCTTCCTTGAAGCCGCGGGTCTCGAACAGCTGCTTCAGCTCGTCCAGCATCGCCGGGCTGCCGCACATCATGATGCGGTCGGTCTCGATGTCGAGCGGGCCCTGATGCAGGTCGGTGAACAGCAGGTTCGAGGTGATCAGGTCGGTGATGCGACCGCGATTGCGGAACGGCTCGCGCGTCACCGTCGGATAGTAGGAGAGCTTCTCCGACAGCAGCGGCCCGAACAGCTCGTCGTCGCGCAGCTTGGCGACCAGCTCCTCGCCATAGGCGAGCTCGGAGACCTGGCGGCAGCCATGGACCAGCAGGATCTGATCGTAGCGATCGTAGACCTCGGGGTCCTTGATCAGGCTCGCGAACGGCGCAAGGCCGGTGCCGGTCGACAGCAGCATCAGCCGCTTGCCGGGGATCAAATTGTCGGTGATCAGCGTGCCGGTCGCCTTACGGCCGACCAGGATGGTGTCGCCCTCGCGGATCTTCTGCAGCTTGGAGGTGAGCGGGCCGTCCTGCACCTTGATCGAGAAGAACTCGAGCTCCTCCTCGTGATTGGCGCTCGCCATCGAATAGGCGCGCAGCAGCGGCCGGCCATCGACCTCAAGGCCGATCATGGCAAACTGGCCATTCTGGAAGCGGAAACCGGAATCGCGGGTGGCTCGGAAGCTGAAAAGCGTATCGGTCCAGTGCTGGACAGAAAGAACTTTCTCTCGATAGAACGCGCTCATGGGTTTTCGTTTTCTCGACTGATCAGATTTAGAATGGTTTGATTTCTAGACTGCTCGCGACGGCGCTGAAGTGGCCGAAATCATTGAAGATCTCGCGTTTCCATTGCGCCAATGCATGAGATAGTCAAGATCAACTGGCGTGCAATTGCGATCTCAGAATGGCAGTCGTTCGATTTCGCGCAGAGGTTCAGCCACGACATCGTTAACGCGTGGTGCTGCAGGTAATTTACTTGCTGAGATCGGCGCCGATCTGGCAATTAATTGCTACGAAAACCGTAGGTCGAAGGGAAAATGATCTCGTGGTCCTGATCAGCCAGCGAATCTTCCTGGAAACCATCAAAAAATATTGTTTGGCGCACTCCATTGCCGTCGAGGTGCGGTCCGGCGGCTGGCTGGTCATCATGACCAAGGGCGACGCGCGGCGGCTTGCGATCGGCTATGACATCGGGCTGAACAGCGCGGTCGCGCATCAGGTCGCCAACGACAAATCGGCCTGCGCCGAAGTGCTGGCATCGGCCGGCATATCAGCCATTCCGCACAGCCTGTTTCTCGGCAGCAAACTCAGCAAGCACATCCCCGGATCGGACTCGCTGGATACGATGTTGCTTCTGCTCGACCAGCATCCGCGCGGCCTCGTCGTCAAGCCCAACGAGGGGACCTCCGGCGAGCTCGTCTTCCGCGTGACGACACGAACGCAGCTGGAGACCGCGGTCGCCCGCATCCTCGCCGCGCATCCGAGCCTTGCGATCTCGCCTTACGTCGAGATCAAGGACGAGGTTCGCGTGGTGCTGCTCGATGATCGCGCGCTGATCGTCTACCGCAAGACACGGCCGTCGGTGGTTGGCGACGGCGTCCGCTCGCTGCGCGCGCTGGCGCAGGCGACCGCGCCGGCCGAACAGCTGAAGGCCCTCTCCGCGGATTTCGATGCCGCCGCGCTCGACGCCGTTCCGCCGGCCGGCGAACGGCTTCTGCTCAACTGGCGGCACAATCTCGATGCCGGCGCCGAGCCGGTGCTGCTCACCGATGTTGCGACACGCGACGCTTGCGTCGCGCTCGCGATCAAGGCTGCGCAGGCAGTCGGCATCCGGTTCGCCTCCATCGACGTCGTGCACGTTGATGGCGCGTGGCAGGTGCTGGAAGTGAATTCGGGCGTGAAGATGGAGGCACTGGGCCGCCGCCATCCGGCGCTGGTCGAGGCGGCGTATCACACTGCGCTGGACGCCGTGTTCGCGTAAGCGACGTGCGACGCGCTCGCCTTGAGCCTCCGATCATTCTCGCGGGTGCTCTTTCTCATAGGCAGCGACGATCAGTTCCGATTGCTCGACCTGTGCGGTGAGACGGTCGATCTCGGCTTGCGTCTCCGGAAACACGCCAGCGCCTGCCGTATTTCCGGATTGCAACTCCGCGAGCAGTTCACGATTCCTCGTGATCTGCTCGCGGTGCCAATCGATTTCGGGATCGTCTTGCATGGATCTATGTCTCGATCGGCCAGGGCTTACGACGCCAGCTCGCGCAGCAGAGTGGATGGATAAACCGGTTTGGCAAAAAATTTGACGCCGTCAGGCAGATCGCTGGGCGGCGCCAGGCCCGAGATCACGAGCACGCGCACGCCCGGATCGCAATCCAGCGCCCATTGTGCGAGTTCGATGCCGTTCATTCTGCCCGTGAGCTTGACGTCGGTGACCAGCAGTGACGGGTGACGCATCTTGATGGCGAGCGCAGCCGTCTCGCCGTCTTCGCATTGGATGACGTCGAAATGCCCTTCCTTCAACAACAGCGCAATCATGTCGCGCTGGATCGTGTCGTCTTCGACCACAATAGCGGTTTGGTGAATTGACCTCGCGTAGCCCATGGCAACCTCCAAACGGTCAACCCCAGTGTTCAATGACTGGGGACGCATAAAGTTCTGGTTCCGGACTCCGATAACCGGCGGGTTCCGGCGGACGTTTGCAAGTTCCGAGCGGAACAACATTCGAGGCTGGCGCGTCATTGATGAGAGACGAGCCGGATGGTTCGGGCCTGGGGACAGGACGTCGTGCCAGGAGGCAAAGCTGATGAAGAATGCTGTACGGTCGGATCAGGATTTTTCTGAACCCTACAAAGCCGACGCGGCGGCTGGCGCGCCCAGCTATCTATCCTCTCGACGACGGGTCGAAGACCCGGTCCCGGATGCCAATGACATGCGGTATCAGGCGATGGAGCGAGAGACGACCGGTTCGCTTGGCGATCCCTTTGGCGCTCGCCTGCCGCACGATATCGTTTCCGAGATGGAAGCAGAGCTCAAGCAGCAGGTCGATCGGCTTGTCGCGGAGCGACACTAGAGCCTATCCCGTTCCGATTGAATCGGAACGGGGCTCTAGACTCTTGTTCTGACGCGTTTTCTTCACGCGAACCGGTATCCACTTCGCTCGAAAACGCTCCAGCTGGTGAAGCGACGAGTTCGCAGACTTCAACAGCGGAATCTCGCCTGCCGATGATGCTCCAGAGATCGCGGCGCGGAAACTCGAACCAAGATCCCCGCCGGATCAATGGAGTTTTGATGGTAGCGATCCTTGGACGCGCGATCTTCCAGGTCATGGTTGTTCTGGCGGCGGTCGGCATCGTTGCCCTCGCTTCTATGGCGGTCCACGGCGGCTACGCGCATGCGGCAGTACAGCTTGCCGCAAAATTCTCGCCGCCATTTTGATCCATTCAGCGGCTTGCTCATCCCGCTCAAGGGAGTACGCTGATGCGCATTAATCGATCCGGATACAGATTATGCGCAAACTTCTTTTGAGCTTCCTTGCAATCATGGCGTTCGTCGCCGCCTTCAATCCTCCGGCCGCTAACGCCGTGTTCTGGCGCGGCGTCACCGCCCCGACGAATATCGACATCCACGGATATCCGATCATCAAGGAGCCGCCGCCGAGCACATGCCAGTTGATCCATGTGAACGGATTCTGGGTCCGGCAGTGCCTGGATTTGTCGCATCGCTATTGGCGATAAACGAGGTTGCGGTTCGTCGGGACCGTTCGGGAACGGTTCGGTTGCCCTCACCCGGATTGCGTCTGCAACGCAATCCGGCCTCTCCCGCAAGGAGAGAGGCCGGACTTCGAGGCTAGTTCGCTCCGCCCGCAGAATCGTCGAGCGCCTTGAAGGCGTCTTCGAGCTGCGGTGAGAGCGCGACGTTGAGCTTCTCGCCGGTCGGCAGGCGGGCGACGAACCACTTGTTGTAGAGCGGGATGATGTCACGGTTCGAGGCGAGCTTGCGGAAGGCGCGCTCGACCACGTCCTTCATCTGCGGCTCGCCCTTGCGGTACATAATGCCGTAGGGATCGTAGGACAGATAGTCGCCGGTGACGCGGAACTTGTCCTGCGACTTGTGCCGCGCGATCAGGCCGTAGAGCAGGATGTCGTCGGTCGCGAACGCATCCGCCTTGCCGTCCACCAGCATCTGGTAGGACTGCTCATGGTCGCCGGCGGTCACGATGTTGAGGCCGAGCTGTTGCTTGGCGTCGACATTATGCAACGCCTGCTCGTTGGTGGTGCCCTTGGTCACCACCACCGTCTTGCCCTTCAAGTCGGCGGCCTGGTTGACGCCGGAGGCCTTCGGCACCATCAGCTTGGTGCCGGCCACGAACATCAGCGGCGAGAATGCGACCTGCTTGCCGCGCTCGGCATTCGCCGTGGTCGATCCGCATTCGAGATCGATCTTCTTGTCGACGACCGCCGGAATGCGGTCGTCGGAGGTGACCTTGACGTAGTCGACCTTGAGGTTGGCGTCGTCGACCTCGGCTGCGATCTCGTCGACGATCGCATCGCACAGCTCGAGGCTGTAGCCGATCGGCCGGTTGGAGTGATCGAGGAACGAGAACGGCGGCGAGCTTTCGCGATAGCCGATCCGCACCGCGTGCGTGGCCTTGATGTTGGCGAGCGTGGGGCTGAGCCCCTCGCCCACCGGCTGTGCGGACACCGGTCCGATCAGCAGGCTTGCCGCCAGCAGACATGCTGACAGCAGGCATGTCGACAGTAGAGGCGCCTCAGCCCGTTTCGGCCTCCAGCGGGCGCGATGCATGCATCCCTCCCGTCAATGACCGGCCATCACGGCGCCGGGCACCGCATCCTGCGGCACCGCGTCGTCGGGCCCGAGCTCGTGCTCGGCCTTCAGCTCGCCCTCCCACTTCGCGACCACGGAGGTGGCCAGCGAGTTGCCGATCACATTGGTGGCGCTGCGGCCCATGTCGAGGAAGGTGTCGATGCCCATGATCATCAGCAGCCCGGCCTCGGGGATGCCGAACTGCGACAGCGTCGAGGCGATCACCACCAGCGAAGCGCGCGGCACGCCGGCCACGCCCTTCGAGGTGATCATCAACGTCGCCAGCATCGCGAACTGCGTGCCGAGCGACATCTCGATGTGGTAGGTCTGCGCAATGAAGATGCTCGCGAAGGTGCAGTACATCATCGTGCCGTCGAGGTTGAAGGAATAACCGAGCGGCAGCACGAAGGCCGAGATCCGCGAGGAGGCGCCGAACCTGTTCAGCCCTTCCAGCGTCTTCGGATAGGCCGCCTCCGAGGAGGCGGTCGAGAACGCGATCATCAGCGGCTCGCGGATCAGCCGCAGCAGATGGCTGTAACGCGGCCCGATCACGACGAAGCCGACCGCGACCAGGATGGCCCACAGGATCAGCAGCGACAGATAGAAACCGCCCATGAAGACGATCAGCTTCCAGAGCACGCCGAGACCGTTCTTGGAAACGGTCGCCATGATCGCGGCCCACACCGCGATCGGTGCAAACAGCATCACATAGCTCGTGACCTTGAGCATGATGTGGGCGAGATCGTCGATCAGGCTCATGATCGACTTGGCGCGCTCAGGCATGGCGCCGAGCGCCACCGCGAAGAACACCGCGAACACCACGATCTGCAGGATCTCGTTCTGCGCCATCGCATCCGCGATCGAGGTCGGGATCAGATGGGTCAGGAACTTCTCGATCGAGAAGGCCGAGACCGGCAGGCCGGTGGACTGGGCCTTGTCGGGCAGCGTGCCGGGGAAATTGGCGCCGGGCTGCAACAGGTTGACCATCACGAGGCCGAGCAGCAGCGAAACGAACGAGGCGGAAACGAACCAGCCCATGGTCTTGGCGAAGATGCGCCCGAGCTTGGCGCCGCTTCCCATATGGGCGATGCCGCCGACGAGGGTTGCAAACACGAGTGGCGCGATGATCATCTTGATCAGGCGCAGGAACAGCATTGCGATCAGGTTGACGTCGGCTGCGATCTCGGCACGGCTGTCAGGAAAGTAGTTGAAGACGATCGTCCCCATTGCGATGCCAAGGACCATCGCAAGCAGGATGTATTGCGTAAACCTGTTCGACATTCTCTTACCCCCGTAAGTTCCCGGCGAAGGGCAAGTGTGGCAGATTTACGCAGCTACGCAACACGCTTCGCGCCGAGCGGGACTTTGCCGATATGTTCCCGTTGTGGAATGCCAGCGCGCGGACTAGCGTTCATGCAGCGCACAATCTGTGCAATGAGCTGCGCACAGTGCAGTCAAACTGCATGCGAAACGACCAACGCCAAGGGAAGCCAAGAGGGGAGACACCGCCAATGAACGACACCGTCAATCGCCAGATCCTGCTTGTTGAGAAGCCGACCGGCAAGCTTGGCCCCGAGCATTTTCGCCTGACCAAGGGCACGGTCCCCGCGCCGAAGGACGGCGAGGCGCTGGTGCGGACGCGCTACATCTCGCTCGACGCCGCCAACCGCGCCTGGATGCACGGCGCCACTTACCGCGCCGCGGTGGAAGCCAACACCGTGATGGCCGGCGGCGGCATCGCCGAAGTGGTGGCGTCGAATGACCCCGGCTTGAAGCCGGGCGATATCGTGTTCGGCGACACCGGCTGGCAGGACTATGCCGCCGTGCCCGCCAAGCACCTAGCCAGGATGCCGAAGCTCGAGCCGATGACGCATCTGCTCAGCGTCTATGGCATTGCCGGCCTGACCGCCTATTTCGGCCTGCTCCATGTCGGCAAGCCCAAGGAGGGCGAGACCGTGGTGGTGTCGGCGGCCGCAGGCTCGGTCGGCTCGATCGTCGGCCAGATCGCCAAGATCAAGGGCTGCCACGTGGTCGGCATCGCCGGCGGCAAGGACAAGTGCCACTGGCTGACCTCGGAGCTCGGCTTCGACGCCGCGGTCGATTACAAGGACGGCGCCACCTACAAGGCGCTGCGCGCAGCGGCGCCCAAGGGCATCGACGTCTATTTCGACAATGTCGGCGGCGACATCCTCGAAGCTTGTTTGGCGCAGATGAACAATCGCGGCCGGATCGCCTGTTGCGGCGCGATCTCGCAATATGACGGCGTGCCCTCCGCGCACGGCCCGCGCGGCGTGCCCGGCTTGATCGTGGTGAAGCGGCTGGTCATGCAGGGCTTCATCGTGATGGACTACATGGACCAGCGCGATGCCGCGCTCGCCGACCTGCAATCCTGGGTCTCCTCGGGCAAGCTCAAGGTCCAGGAAGACGTCATCGACGGCATCGAGAACACGCCGCAAGCGCTGATCGGGCTCTTGGCCGGCGAGAACCGCGGCAAGCGCATGGTGAGGGTGTAGCGGGAAGCGCTCTCAAACCCGTCATCCTGAGGAGCGCGAAGCGCGTCTCGAAGGATGCACGGCCGGCTGATGGCCGTCGACCCTTCGAGACGGCCGCTTCGCGGCCTCCTCAGGGTGACGGGGATGGGTTTGGTGCGCGCGGCCCTAATGCACGGTCCCCGACGCCTGCGGTGCGGCTTGCGGCGTGGCCGCCTTGCCTTTCTTTGCCTTGCGCCAGTTCTCGAAATTCTGCACCACGACGAAGAATGCCGGCACGAACAGCACCGCGAGGCAGGTCGAGGCGATCATGCCGGAGAACACCGTGATGCCGATCGACTTGCGGGCGCTGGCGCCGGCGCCGGTCGCGAGCACCAGCGGCAGCACGCCGAGGATGAAGGCGAACGACGTCATCAGGATCGGCCGGAACCGGGCGCGGGCCGCGTCGATCGCCGATTCCAGCACCGGCTTGCCGTCGCGGATGTGATGCTCGAGCGCGACCTCGACGATCAGGATCGCGTTCTTGGCCGACAGCGCGATCAGCAGGATGGTGCCGATCTGGGTGTAGAGATTGTTCTCGATCCGAAGCGACGTCAGCACCAGCATGGGCCCGAGCAGCGACAGCGGCACCGCCAGGATCACCGAGATCGGCGCGTACCAGCTCTCATATTGTCCGGCGAGCACGAGATAGACCAGCAGCAGCGCCAGCGCGAATACATAGTAGATCTGGCTGCCGACCTCCTTCTCCTGGTACGACATCGCCGTCCACTCATAGCCGGTCCCGGGCGGCAGCGTCTTGGCGGCGATCTCCTCCATCAGCGCCATCGACTGGCCGGAGCTGTAGCCCTGCGACGGCAGGCCGATGATGGTCGCGGACGGATAGAGGTTATAGAGACTGATCAGCGACGGCCCGACCGACGGGGTGATCTTCGCCACGGTGCCGAGCGGGACCATGTCGCCATTGCTGTTGCGCACCATCATGTTCTCGATGTCGCGCAGCGTCAGGCGGTATTGCGCATCGGCCTGGGTGTAGACCTGGAAGGTGCGGCCGAACTTGGTGAACTGGTTGACGTAGCTCGCGCCGAGATAGGTCGACAGTGTCGAGAAGATCTGGTCGGTGGTGACGTGCAGCGTCTCGGTCTTGACGCGGTCGACCTGGACGTCGAACTGCGGCACCATCGAGCGGAACGACGACTGCACCCGCTGCAGCGCGCTTTGGGTCTGCGCATTGCCGACGACGGCGCCGGTCACCGCCTGCAGCTTGCCGTAATCGGCGTTGCCGTCACGGAGCTGCACCTGCATGGCAAAGCCGGCGGCATTGCCGATGCCCTGGATCGGCGGCGGCGGGATCACCAGGATCCGCGCCTCCGGGATCACCGCAAGCTTGTCGTTGAGCCCGTAGACCAGCGAGCGCAGATCCTCGCCGGGGCCGCGCGAGCCCCAATCCTTCAGGATGACATAGGCGACGCCGGCATTGGCGAGGCTCGACGAGTTGTCGAGCGCGGAGATGCCTGCGATGGCGACCACCTGCTCGACACCCGGTGTCTTGCGAGCGATCTCGGTGACCTGATCGAGCGCCCGCTGGGTGCGATCGATCGCGGCGCCGTCGGGCAGCTGCACCGCGGCCAGCACGTAGCCCTGGTCCTCGATCGGAATGAAGCCGGTCGGCACCCGCGACAGCCCGTAGCCGGCAATTCCGATCAGGATCAGCGCGACGAGGACCGAGGTCTTGGCGTGGCCGGCAATGCCGCCGATCATCCGGGTGTAGCCCCGCTCCACCCGGTCATAGACCGCGTTGAAGCCACGGTAGAAGACATTGCGCTGCGCCAGTGGTACCGGCGGGCGCAGCCAAAGCGCACATTGCGTCGGCTTCAAGGTCGCGGCATTGACGGCGCTGAGCAGCGCGGTCGCCGCGATCACTAGGGCGAATTGCGCGTACATCCGGCCGGTCAGCCCCGGCAGGAAGGCCGCCGGCAGGAACACCGAGATCAGCACCAGCGTGATGCCGACGATCGGCGCGAACAATTCGTCCATCGCCTTGATCGCGGCATCGTGCCCGGACATGCCGCGCTCGATATTGTGCGCGGCACCTTCGACCACCACGATGGCGTCGTCGACCACGATGCCGATCGCCAGCACGATCGCAAACAGCGTCGAGAGGTTGATGGTGAAGCCGAGCGCGGCCATCGCCGCGAACGCGCCGATGATGGTGACCGGCACCGTAGTCGCAGGCACCAGCATCGCCCGCCAGTCCTGCAGGAACACCAGGATCACCACCAGCACCAGCAGGCCGGCCTCGATCAGCGTCCGGTAGACCTCGTCGATCGAGGCCTGGACGAATTTGGTGGTGTCGAACGGCGTGTCGTACTTGATGTCCTGCGGGAACTGTTTGGCGAGCTGCGCCACCTTCTTCTGCACTTCCTTCTCGACCTGCAGCGCGTTGGCGCCCGGCGACAGGAACACGCCGATGCCGGTGGCCGGCTTCTGGTTGAGCGAGAACACCTGGCTGTAGGTCTGCGCGCCGAGCTCGACCGAGCCGAGATCGCGGACGCGGGTGACGTCGCCGACATTGCCGGTCTTGACGATGATGTTCTCGAACTGGCTCGCATCGTCGAGCCGGCCGTTGACGTTCAGTGTGTACTGGAACGCCTGCCCCTGCGGCGCGGGCGGCGCGCCGACCTGACCCGCGGTGACCTGCTGGCTCTGCTGCTGGATCGCCTGGATGACGTCCTGCGGCATCAGCCCGCGCGCCTGCAGCTTGTTCGGATCGAGCCACACCCGCATCGAATACTGCCCGGCGCCGAACACCGTGACGTTGCCGACGCCTGGCAGGCGCGACAGCTCGTCGCGAATGTTGATGGTGGCATAGTTCGACAGGAACAGGCTGTCGTAGGTCTTGTTCGGCGAGGTCAGCGTCACGAACAGCAGGATTGAGGTCGACCGCTTCTGCACCGTGACGCCCTGGTTCTGCACCGCGGTCGGCAGTTGCGACAATGCCGAGGAGACGCGGTTCTGCACCAGCACCTGCGCGAAGTTGAGGTCGGTGCCGATCTTGAAGGTCACCGTCAGCGTGTAGGTGCCGTCGGCGCCGCTGTAGGACTGCATGTAAAGCATGTCCTCGACGCCGTTGACCTGCTGCTCGATCGGCAGCGCCACGGTGTCGATCACGGTTTTTGCCGACGCGCCGGGATAGCGCGTCGTCACCTGGACCGTCGGCGGCACCACATCGGGATATTGCGCGACCGCAAGATTGAACAGCGCGACGCCGCCGATCAGGATCATCAGGATCGCGATGACGTTGGAAAGGACCGGCCGCTCGATGAAGAATTTCGAGATCATGGCGCGCCCCTCACTTGGCCGGTGCCGGCGTCGCGTCGCCCTTCTGCATCTGCGGATCGACCTTCTGCCCGGGGATCGCGCGCAATAATCCGGCGGTCACGACGCGGTCATCGGCTTTCAGCCCGCTCTCGATGACGCGCAGCCCTTCGTCGAGCGGACCGATCGTCACCTTGCGCTGCTCGACCACATTGTCGGCATTGACCACCAGCACGTAGCGGCCGGCCTGGTCGCTGCCGATCGCAACGTCCGGCACCAGCAGCGCGTTCTCCTGCTTGGTGAAGGGCACGCGAACGCGGACATAGAATCCCGGCAGCAGCACGCGATCCGGATTGGGTATTAAGCCACGAACGGGAAGCGTTCCGGTCGACTGATTGACGGTTGGTGCGACGTAATCGAGCTTGCCCTTGTGCGGATAACCGGTCTCGGTCTGCAGGCCGACCTCGACCGGCAACTGCCTGATATCGTTGACCGTCATGCCGAGGCGACGCGCTTCGTCACGCACCCGCTGCACGTCCTGCTCACTGACGTTGAAATTCACATAGATCGGGTCGAGCTGCACGATGGTGGCAAGCTGGGTGGGCGAGGCCACGCCGACCAGCTCGCCGACCGACACGAGATGGTTGCTGACGATGCCGTCGAACGGGGCGGCCACATTGGTGTAGCCGTAATTGACCGCGGCGATCTTGGTGTTGACCTGGGCCTGCTGCAGGTTGGCCTGCGCGTTGTCCCGCGTCGAGGTCGAGTTTTCCAGCGTCGCCTGCGAGACCGCCTGGCGCTGCACCAGATCCTGCTGCCGCTTGAAATCGGACTCGGCCTGCTTCAGCGTTGCTTGTGCGCCGACCTCCGCGGCCTGCGCCTGCTCCAGCTTCAGCTTGTAGGTCTCGGGCTCGATCGTGAACAGGGTGGTCCCCTGTTTCACCGGCGAGCCGTCCTGATAGTTGATCGACTGCAGAAAACCCTGCACGCGCGCGACCAGATCGACGGTCTTGATCGGCGCGGTGTTTCCGGTGGCGTCCAGGTAGCGCGTGATGGCGCGTTGCACCGGCGGCGCGACTTCGACCTTGGGCGGCGGCGGCGCAACAAAACTGTTTTGCTCGCAGGCACTTAAACTGACCAGGGCTGCTACGACGAAGGCGATGCGCACAAGCGGCGCATTTCGCAGCCGCACAAAATCGCTCTGACTGAAATGTGCCGACGCGCGCGCATGCCTCATTTCCGAGCCTCAATTCAAATGTCTTAATTCAAAGATATAGAAGCGAGCAAAAAATTCAGCCGACGTATTCCATAGCAACAATCCGCTTGCAGCGGAACTCGAAAGCGAAAATGATGTCGCTCGCGAAGGTTGTTAGAGCAAAACTTTTTGAGACTCAGTTCAGTTGAGCCGGAGGCTTCCGGCGCGACGAGAGGATTTATTCAAATGATCAACGCGTTGACACGTGCAACGAGGCTCTCCGCATGGCTCGCGCTTGCGGCACTGATGAGCACCGCACCGGCCTTGTCGCAGGCGCCGACCCAGGCGCAGCGCGACGCCATCAAGTCGCAATGCCGCAACGATTACATCGCACACTGCTCCAGCGTTCCGCCCGGCGGCGAAGCGTCACTGCAATGCCTGCAGAAGAACATGGCAAGCCTCGGCCCTGGCTGCGCCAGCGCCGTGAAGGCCGTGGAAGCTCCAAGCGCTGCGCCCGCAGCAGCCAAGACCGACGCGGCTCCGGCGGCGACGGCGGCCAAGCCCGCGGAGACGGCGGCACCGAAGGCCGCCGCAGGAAAGCCAAGCAGCGCGCAGATCTCCGCGATCCGCAGCGCATGCCGCTCCGATTATCCCAAGGTCTGCGCGGGCGTGCCGACCGGCGGTGCGCCGGCGCTGCAGTGCCTCGAGAAGAACAAGGAGAAGCTTTCGCCGGCCTGCGAGAAGGCCGTGGCGGCCGCCGGCGGCGGTGGCGCCGCGCCGGCCGCGGGTGCCGCGACAACGGCAGCTCCGGCGGCTGCACCGGCGGTGATCGCGTTGCGGCCGCTGCGGCCGCGCGAAGAGATTTTCGTGCTGCGTTCGGCCTGCGGCGCCGACGTCCGCTCGATCTGCGGCGGCGTCCAGCCGGGCGGCGGGCGGATCGTGCAATGCCTGGCGACCAATGCCGGCTCACTGTCGCCGGCGTGCCGCGAGGTGCT
This sequence comes from Bradyrhizobium sp. AUGA SZCCT0105, assembly GCF_018129565.1. NCBI lineage: Bacteria > Pseudomonadati > Pseudomonadota > Alphaproteobacteria > Hyphomicrobiales > Nitrobacteraceae > Bradyrhizobium > Bradyrhizobium sp. AUGA SZCCT0105. Next base: position 168,571 of record NZ_JAFCMK010000007.1, read on the forward strand.
GGCGCCGTTCGCGGCGCGGTAACCCTGTTGTCATGCGACTGATCGGAAAAGGGAGCGATCGATGCTGCGTCTTGTCCTGACCGCCGTTCTGCTTTGCGGCTCAACCGCCGTCTACGCCCAGGAGCTGACATCGGCGCAACGCGACGCCTGCATGGGCGACTATCAGAAGTTCTGCAAAAGCGTGACGCCCGGCGGCGGACGCATCATCGCCTGTCTTGCCAAGGAGAGCGACAAGCTGACGCCCGCCTGCAAGAAAGTGCTGGCGGCAGCGGAAAAGAAATAGCCGCGCAGGCGGTGAGACGATAGTTGCGCGGTGATTTGCCGGGCACGGAGCCGCAGCACCTTGTTGTCACAAACAGGCCAACCAACCTCACTCCGGGAGAGGGAATATCATGCGCTCATTATTGCTGATCGCTGCGGCCCTGCTGTCCTTTGCCGCGACCATGACCTTCGAGTCCTCCGATGCCAACGCCGTGGTGTGCGGACGCGGCCCCTATCGTGCCGGATGCGCGAGCACGCGCGGCGCGGTGGTCGTCCGCAAGCCCGTGGTCGCCGGCTGCCGCTGGGTGTGGGTCGGCGGGGTCAAGGTCCGCCGCTGCTACTGAGCCGTTCGCGGCCACGCTTCTGGTCGCCGCGTGCATTTTCCCTCTGGCGTTCCCGCCAGAGGGCGATTAGTCTGGACCCAAATAGTAAGTACACTGTCAATCTGGGAGGCAGACGTTGCGGATCGCCGTGATTGGCGGAGGGCCCGGCGGGCTCTATTTCGCCTATCTCTGGAAGAAGCGTCATCCTGACGCCGAGATCGATCTGTTCGAGCAGAACGCCGCCGGCGCCACCTGGGGCTTCGGCGTGGTGTTCTCCGAACAGGCGCTGGAGTTCCTGCGCGCCGACGACCCCGAGACGGTCGACGCCATCGCGCCGCGGATGGAGAGCTGGAAGAACATCAGGCTCAATCTGCGCGGCGAGAGCGTCGAGATCGACGGCGTCGGGTTCTCCTCGATCGGCCGGCTGGCGCTGCTGACGATCCTGCAGGAGCGCGTGCGCAGCACTGGCGTCACGCCGCGCTTCGACACCGTGGTGCAATCGGTCGACCAACTCAGGGGTTACGACCTGATCGTCGCCGCCGACGGGTTGAACTCGATGGTCCGCCGCGATTTTGAGGCCGCATTCGGCGCGTCGGTCTCGCATTCGACCAACAAATTCGCCTGGTACGGCACCAGCAAACCCTTCGCGACACTGTCGCAAACGTTCGTGGCGACCGAGCGCGGCAACTTCAACGCCCATCATTATCGCTATGCAAAGGACATGAGCACCTTCCTGGTCGAATGCGACGCGGCGACCTGGGCGGCCTACGGCTTCGCCGACAAGACGATCGAGGAATCGCAGGCGATCTGCGAAGACGTATTCGCCGCGACCTTGGACGGTCACAGACTGATCTCGAACAAATCGGTGTGGCGCAATTTCCCGTGGATCTGGAACGAGCGCTGGTCGCACGGCAACATGGTGCTGATCGGCGACGCGCTGCATTCGGCGCATTTCTCGATCGGCTCGGGCACCCGGCTTGCGATCGAGGATGCGATCGCGCTGACCAAGGCGCTGGAGACCGAAAGCAGCATCGCCGCTGCGCTTGCCCGCTACGAGGCCGAGCGCAAGCCGATCGTGAAGAAGCTCGTTACCGCAGCGCGGACCAGCGCCGACTGGTACGAGCATTTCCCCGCGCACATGAAGCGCGGCCTGATGGATTTCGCCTACAGCTACATCACCCGCTCCGGCCGGATCGACGATGCGCGGTTGCGCGCGATGTCGCCCGCCTTCATGGCCCGTTTTGAGGCCGCAAAGGGACGCTCATGACTGGGATCGCCGACCTGGTTCCGCAGGACAATCCCGGTGCGCGCGAGATCGGCTTTGCGCTTCCCGAGCGCTACAATGCGAGCCGCATCCTGTTCGACAATCTCGGCAACGGCAATGCCGACCGCCTGGCGCTGACCGGTCCCGCCGGCACGCGGACCTATCGCGAACTGTGCACCGAGGCGGCGCGCTGGGGCCACGCCTTCCAGTCGCTTGGGCTAAAGCGCGGCGACCGCGTGCTGCTGTTCCTCGACGACACGCCAGCCTATCCGGCAGCGTTCTTCGGCGCGGTGCGCGCCGGTTTCGTGCCATTGCTGATCAACACGCTGACGACGCCGGAGCTGTTGCAATTCTATCTGTCCGATGCCGGCGCGCAGGTCGCCGTCACCGATGCGGAGTTCTGTTCGCGCTTCGACGCCGAGGCCTGCAAGGACACGTCGCTGCGCACGCTGGTCGTGGTCAATGGCACGGGTACCGGGCATGCCGTCGCGGAGGCGCGCAACGCCGGCGACTGGCTGCAAGCGTTTCCGACCGAGCTTGACGCGGCCGACACCCACCGCAACGAGATGGCGTTCTGGATGTATTCGTCGGGCTCGACCGGCCGTCCCAAGGGCATCGTGCATCTGCAGCACGATATGGCCTATAGCGAGCTGGCCTTTGCCCGCAGCGTGCTGAAGCTTTCGCCCGGCGACATCTGCTTCTCGGTGCCGAAGATCTTCTTCGCTTACGGCTTCGGCAATTCGATCACGTTTCCCTTCTCGGTCGGCGCCGCGACGCTGCTGTTGCCGGGCCAGCCGAAGCCGGCCGCGATCTTCGCCGCGATTGCGCAGTACCGGCCGACCGTGTTCTTCGGCCTGCCGACGCTCTACATCACCCTGACCAAAACCGAAGGCGCCGAGCAGGCCGATTTCTCCTCGCTGCGGATGGCGGTCTCGGCCGCCGAGGTGCTGTCGGCCGACGTGTTCAACGGCTGGAAGCGGCTCACCGGGCTCGAGATCATCGAAGGGCTCGGCTCGACCGAGGTGCTGCACGTCTATCTCAGCAACCGCGCGGAGCAGAAGAAGCTCGGCGCCGCCGGCCTGCGCGTGCCCGGCTACGAGATCATGCTGCGCGACAGCGACGGCCGCGAGGTCGGCGACAATGAGGAAGGCATTTTGTGGGTGCGCGGCGATTCCGCGACGCCACTGTACTGGAACCGACCGGACAAGACCGCCGAGACCGTGCGCGAGGACGGCTGGATCTACACCGGCGACCGTTTTGTGCGCGACAGCGACGGTTTTCATTTCTTCCGCGGCCGCGCCGACGATCTGGTCAAGATTTCCGGCCAGTGGGTCTATCCGCTGGAGGTCGAGCTGTGTCTTGCCGATCACCCCGATGTCCGCGAGTGCGCCGTCTACGCCGCTGAGCTGCCGGACCGCCGCATGACGCTGCGGGCCGTGGTGGTGATGAACAAGGCCGGCTTCGACGCCAATGAAGCGACGCGGCGGCTGCAGGACTATGTCAAGGCAAAGCTGTTGCCGTACAAATATCCGCGCGAGGTAAAATTCATCGACGAGCTGCCGAAGACCGGCACCGGCAAGATCGATCGCCAGGCGGTGATGCGGATGTGAGGGGCGGGTCGATGGACGCGGCCACCGCAAATTCGGTGTCGTCCCGGCGAGAGCCGGGACCCATAACCACAAATGCTTGTGGCGAGCAGGCTGGGGCCACAGCTAGTCATAACAACAGCTATCGGTGGTTATGGGTCCCGGATCGCGCTTCGCTTGTCCGGGACGACGACGGAGAATGTGCCGCATGTTGCGCATCTCACATCGAGCAGCTAGCCGCCCAGCCCGGTCCCGCCATACAGCCACGCGATGTCGTCGCACCATTCCGTCTGCGACTTTGCGCTCATGATTGCGTTGCGGATGCGGGCGTGGTCGCCGGCGGGATGGTAGACGTGCTCGCCGATTGCGCGTGACATCAGTTGCACGCGCGCGGTGCGCGGGAAGCGTTGCGCGCGGTAGGCTTCCAGCGCGGCCGCATGATCGTCGTGATTGGCCAGCATGTGCGACAGGCACACCGCGTCCTCCATCGCCTGGCAGGCGCCCTGCGCGAAATATTGCAGCATCGGATGCGCGGCGTCGCCGAGCAACACCACGCGGTCGTCGATCCAGCGCTCGGTGGGGTCGCGGTCGCACAGCACCCAGAGCTTCCAGTTGGTGCCGTGCCGGATGATGTTCTGCGCCCGCTCGTGGACGTGGGTGAAACCCCTCATCACCTCGTCCTCGGAGACCGGCTTGCCCGCGACCGGCTCCGGCGCATCGTTGTGATAGGTGACGACGAGGTTGAACACCTTCCAGCCCGACAGCGGATAATGCACGATGTGGCATTTCGGACCGGCCCACAGCGTCGCCGCGTTCCAGCGCAGATCCTCGGGCATCTGCTCGGTCGGGATCACGGAACGATAGGTGGTGTGGCCGGAGACGCGCGGCGGGCCATCCGCCGTCACCTGCTTGCGGATGTTGGACCACAACCCGTCGGCGCCGATCAGCAGGCGTCCGGTGATGCGCTCGCCATTGGCGAGGTTTGCGGTCACGGACGAACCATCCTGCGCGTAGCCTGTCACCTCGCTGGACACGCGCAGCTCGATCAGCTCATGGCTCTGGCAGGCGCGCAGGAACACGCCATGCAGGTCGCCGCGATGCACCACGGCATAGGGATTGCCGAACCGCGCGCGGAAGCTGTCGCCGAGGTCGATATGCGTGATCTCGTCGGCGGTCAGCGCATCCATCAGCCGGAGCTGGTCGATATAGACCGCCATGTTGCGCGCGGCCTCGCCGACACCGAGATAGTCGAAGGCGTGGAACGCGTTCGGCCCAAGCTGGATGCCGGCGCCGATCTCGCCGAGTGCTGAAGCTTTCTCCAGCAGGATGGAGCGAATCCCCTTCTGCGCAAGGCCGAGCGCCACGGCGAGACCGCCGATGCCGCCGCCCGCGATCAGGACCGGCTTGCCCTCCGCCATCAGCCTGACCTCCCGAGATGCTCGAGCGCATCCTCGGCGCGCAGCGGCACACGCGAGGCCTCGTTGTTGAGGTCGACGAGCTGGGTCAAGAGCGCCAGCAGCGTCTTGCGGTCGGCCGGCTTCAGCGGCTGCAGCATCCGCGCCTGCGCCTTGTCGACCGAGGGCATGATGTCGTTGAGCACTGCGGCGCCGGCCTTGGTGAGGTAGAGCAGCTTGACGCGCTTGTCCTCGGACGCCGGCTTGCGGACTATGTATTCCTTGGCCTGCAGGCGCTCGATCACATTGCCGAGCGTCGAGCGGTCGAACGCGATCACCGCCGAAAGCCTTGTGGCATCGATGCCGGGATGGGTCGAGATCGTGACCAGCGCGGCGTATTGCACCGGCGTCAGGTCGAACGCCTTGCACTCCTCGATGAACAGCGCGACCGCGATCTGCTGCATGCGCCGGAACAGATAGCCGGGCGCGGTGTAGACCGCGTCCATCGTGACGGGTGTTGGCTTGCTACTCGGCATCGGGCTGCTTGTCCGGGGCGGCGTCGGCGAACGCCTTGACTTGTTTTGCCGCGGCCTCTGCCTTGAGCAGGCGCGGATAGGCCGAGACGTCGACGCCGAAGCGCCGCGCATTGGCGAGCTGCGGCACCAGGCAGAGATCGGCCAGCGTCGGCGCATCACCGAAGCAGAATGGCCCGGCCTCCGCCGCGATCAAGGTCTCGCAGGCCAAAAGGCCCTCGCGATTGGCCCAGGCCGCCCATCCCGTCACCTGCTCCTCAGGCAGGCCGAGCTGGCGCAGCCGCGCCAGCACTTTCAGATTCTGCACCGGGTGGGTGTCGCAGGCGATCGCCTGTGCGAACGCGCGCACCTTGGCGCGCCGCAATGGGTCGTTCGGCAGCAGCGGCGGATTGGGATTGGTCTCGTCGAGCCATTCGATGATCGCAAGCGACTGGGTGAGGATTGCGCCGGCGTCGCTCTCCAAGGTCGGCACCAGCCCCTGCGGATTGATCGCGAGATAGGCCGGCGCGCATTGCTCGCCCTTGCGCAAATGATGCGGCAGATGCTCTGACGTCAGCCCCTTCAGATTGAGGGCGATCCGGACCCGGTAGGACGCGCTGCTCCGGAAATAGCCATGCAGCTTCATCGGAACCTCCCTTGCATTTCCTCATTGGCTAGAGCTTTTCCGTTCCGATGGAATCGGAACGAAGCTCTAGATTCAAGTTTTGACGCGTTTTCTTCACGCGAACCGGTATCCACTTCGCTCGAAAACGCTCCGGCTTCATTGACGCTAGCCGTATTGTAAGTATACTGTCAATCAATTGAACCGACAAGAATGATGATGGGAGGCTTGCCATGGAAGCCGTGCAGAAGACCCCCGAGCGCGAAGCGTTCTACAAGAAGATCGACGGCCAGAACCTCTCGGCGCTGTGGAACGTGATGAACGATCTGATCACGCCGGAGCCGAAGAGCGCCTGCCGCCCGCATCTGTGGAAGTTCGACCAGATCCGCGATTACATGAACGAGGCCGGCAAATTGATCACGGCCAAGGAAGCCGAGCGCCGCGTGCTGGTGCTGGAAAATCCGGGGCTGCGCGGCCAGTCCAAGATCACGACCTCGCTGTTCGCCGGCGTGCAGATGGTGGTGCCGGGCGACATCGCCCCCGCCCATCGCCATGCCCAGTCGGCGCTGCGCTTCGTGCTCGAGGGCAAGGGCGCCTTCACTGCGGTCGATGGCGAGCGCACTGCGATGGCGCCGGGCGACTTCGTCATCACGCCGTCGATGACCTGGCACGACCATTCCAACGAAACCAGTGAGCCGATGTTCTGGCTCGACGGGCTCGACATCCCGATGGTGCAGTTCTTCGATTGCTCGTTCGCCGAGGGCGCCAAGGAAGATCAGCAGTCGATCTCCAAGCCCGCCGGCGCCAGCTTCGCGCGCTACGGCCACAATTTGTTGCCGATCGACCAGAAGCGGACCTCGAAGACCTCGCCGATCTTCAACTATCCATATGAATACACCCGCGAGGCGCTAGAGAAGGCCAGGGTCAGTAACGAGTGGGACGCCTGCCATGGGCTGAAGCTGAAATTCTCCAATCCCGAGACCGGCGATTTCGCGATGCCGACCATCGGCACCTTCATCCAGCTGCTGCCGAAGGGTTTCAAGACCGCGCGCTATCGGTCAACCGATGCCACCGTGTTCGCGGCGATCGAGGGCAAGGGCCGCACCCGGGTCGGCGACCAGACATTTGAGTGGGGCCCGCGCGATTTGTTCGTGGTGCCGAGCTGGCATTGGGTCACCCACGAGGCCGACGCCGACTCCGTGCTGTTCTCGTTCTCCGACCGCCCGGTGCAGCAGAAGCTGGATTTGTTCCGCGAGGATCGCGGCAACGCATAAGGCCCGTCGTCGCAAGGCACGCAGCACCCACCCCACGTCGTCCCGGCGAAGGCCGGGACCCATTACCACCACTCTCGATTGGTTGAACGCGCTTGGGCCCAGCTTTTCCCAACAACCACGCCCTGTGGTTATGGGTCCCGGGACGACACCTTGGGTGTGGCCGGCAGTGTGGCCCTCACCGCCAGTGCAGCAGCCTCACCTCGAGCAGGTTGATCAGCTTCCCGACCACAAGCCCGAACAGCGACAGGATCACGACGCCGGCGAGCAGCTGATCGGTCTGCATCAGATTGCCGGCCTGCAGCACGAAAGCGCCGATGCCGTATTGCGCGCCGATCATCTCGGCACTGACGACGAGCAACAGCGCGACCGACGAAGTGATGCGGAAGCCGGCGAGGATCGAGGGCAGCGCGCCCGGCCAGATCACGCGGCGCACGATGGCGCGGAACGGCACGTTGAAGCTCTGCGCCATCCGGATCAGATTGCGCGGCACCGCGTCGACGCCGCTATAGACCGAGATCGCGGTCGAGAAGAACACCCCGAGCGCAATGGTCGCGATCTTCGGCTCCTCGCCGATCCCGAGCCACAGGATGAGCAGCGGCAGCAGCGCGATCTTCGGAATCGGGAACAGCGCCGAGATGAAGGTGATGCCGACGCCACGCGCCATGGTCGACAGCCCGATCGCGAAGCCGACGATGACGCCCACTGCCGTGCCGATGATCCAGCCGGTGCCGATCCGCATGATCGACCACGACAAATGCTGCCACAGCGCGCCCGACATCGCGAGCTTATAGATCGCAACCGCGATCGCCGACGGCGCCGGCAGGAACAGCGGGTTGACCAATCCCGCACTGCCGGCAAGCTGCCAGACCGCGATGACGAGCGCGAGCGCGATCCAGCCGGCATAGCGGCTGCCGCCGGGAGTGAAGCCGGCGCCGCGAAACGCGACCGGCCGCGTCGCTTCCGCCGATTGGTCCTTCGTCTCCTGTGGGGAGCGGTCAAGCATGCTGGACCTCGCGCTCGGCATCGATCGCTTCCTTCCGGATCAGCGACCACAATTCGCCCTGCAAGGCGGCCATGGGCGCGCGCGCATCCGCCGCGCCGCGCTCGGCGCGCGTCATCGGGATGGTCACGATCTCCCTGATGCGGCCAGGGCGGCGCGACAGCACCACGACGCGGTCGGCAAGCCGCACCGCTTCCTCGAGATTATGCGTGACATAGACCGCGCCCATCGCGCCGTCGGCGAGCAGGCCGACGAAATCCTCCATCAGGAGCTCGCGGGTCTGCGAATCCAGCGCCGACAGCGGCTCGTCCATCAGCAGGATCGCCGGGCGAACCGCCAGCGCGCGCGCGATGCCGACCCGCTGGCGCATGCCGCCGGACAACTGCTTCGGATAGGCGGCGCGAAAGTCCGACAACCCGGTACGGCGCAGCGCGTCGTCGATCACGGCACGGCGCTCGCCGGCGCTCAAGGCCGCGTGCAGCAGCGGAAACGCGACGTTCTCCTCGACCGTATTCCACGGCAGCAAAGCAAAATCCTGGAACACGAAAGTCAACGGATTGAGGCTGCCGGCCGGCGGCGTCCCGCGCAGCTCGGCGGCGCCCGCGGCTGGCCGCAGCAGGCCGCCGAGGATCGACAGCAGTGTGCTCTTGCCGCAGCCGGACGGCCCGACGATCGCAACGATCTCGCCGGCGCGAACCGTGAAGGAGACATCGTCGAGCACGTCGAGCGCGCCGAAGCGATGGCTGATATGGTCGGCGATCAGGTCCATGGAGTTACAGCCTCACTGCCGGATCCGTCACCCTGAGGAGCCGCGCAGCGGCGTCTCGAAGGGTCGACGGCCCGGATGTCTCGGCCGTCCATCCTTCGAGGCTCGCTCCGCTCGCACCTCAGGATGACGGGGAGAGAGTTGTGATCGATGTCGTCCACCATCAATCCGCCTTCACATAATCCTTGGCGATGATCGTGCCGGCGTCAAAGCCCTTGTCCACAAAACCCTGCCCTTGCAGCCATTTGATCTGGTTGTCGACGTTCTTCACGTCGAGCTTGCCGTCGGGATCGACATAGGCGCAGTTACCGACCACCTGCTCGACGGGCAGATTGGTGTATTTGGCGATGATCTCGAGCAGCGGTTTTGTTTTCTCGTTGATCGGCGCGACGCCATCCTTGATCGCGGTCAGGATCACGTCGTGGTATTCATGGTCGGCGCGGGTGAGCGCGGTGAGCAGCCTGGTCACCAGCTTTGCGTTGCCCAGTGTCTTCGGCGAAGCGAAGATGGCACCTAGTTGCCACGGCGTCTCGTCGCCGACCCAGCCGAGGAATTTCGCGCCGTTGGAATCCATCAGCGTCCGCGCGGTCGAGACCGGCAGCAGCGCCGCGTCGACGGTTTCGCCCTTCAGCGCGGCGGCCGCGTTCGACAGCGATTGCAGCGGCACGACCTTCACGTCGGACAGCCTGAAGCCGTATTTGTCGGCGAGCAGGCCGAGCGAATAATGGAAGCTGGAGCCGACCTGGGTCACCGCCACGCGCTTGCCGGCGAGATCCTTCGGGGTCTTGAGGCCGGCCGCATAGGCATTGTTGCTGGCGAAATAGCCGATCAGGGGATAGCCGGCTTTCTCGCGGCTCATGCCGCCGATCACCTTCAGCGTGCCCTTGCCGGCGAGATTGTAGAGCCCCGCGGTGAACGCCGTGATGCCGAAATCGACATCGCCCGACGTGGTCGCGACCGCGATCGGCTGCGCCGCGTCAAAGAACTTCAGCTCGACATCGAGGCCGGCGTCGCGGAAGTAGCCCTTGTCCTGTGCGATGAACACCGGCGCCGAGGACGACAGACGCAACACACCGACCTTCGCCTTCAGGAGATCATCGGCCCGCGCGATGCCGCTCGCGGCCCAGACCAGCAGACCCGCGAGTGCGAGCCGCGCCCAACCTCTCATTGCCGTCCTCCGCCAAGAGCCCTTTCCGTTCCGACGAGATCGGAACGGGGCTCCAGATTCCTGTCTTGACGCATCTTCTTCACGCGAACCGGTGTCCACTTCGCTTGAAAACGCTCTAGATTCCTTCAGGCACGGCCTGATCGCGACCGATGAACGCGCCCTGCTTGCCAAGCTGTTGTTGCAACTTTTCGACGGAAATGTCGCGCGGAATCGTATTGCCCGACAGTGCCAGCGCGGCCGCGGTTCCGGCCGCCTCGCCCATCACGAAACAGGCACCGGAGACGCGCGCCGCCGATTGCCCTTCATGGGTCATCGAGGCGCAACGGCCGGCGACCAGCAGATTATCGACGCCATCAGGCACCAGCATGCGATACGGCAACTCGTTGTAGCCGCGGCTTTCCGGGATCGGCGGAAACTCGAAGATCACGTCGCCCGGCACGTGCGATTCCTTCGGCCAGCCATTGACGCCGATCGAGTCCTCGAACGAGGCGCAGCCCAGCACATCCTCGCCGGACAGCATGTAGCCGCCGATCACACGCCGCGTCTCGCGGATGCCGAGTTGCGGCGGCAGATCGACGATGTAGGAATTCTCGAAGCCCGGCACCGTGCGCAGGAACTTGAACGCCTCGACCGCCTGACGGCGGCCCTCGATCTCACCGCGCGTCATGTCGTCAGGATCGATGCCCGAGATGGCGCCGCCATCGCTTCGCGTCACCTGGGTGAAATTCACCCGCCATTCGATCTGCGATTTCTGCGGACGCACGATCGCGGACTTGCGCGGGAATTTATGCGTGCCGGCGGCCTCGGCCTGCGCCATCAGCGCCGGGATGGTCCGCCACGCATCGCCGGCTTTCGCCGGATCGATGCCGTTGAGGCGGAACATCATCGAGGGGTAGAGCATGCCGCCCTTGTTGTCGCCGACCTCATAGGACGCGCCGGCCCACACCGCGAGGTCGCCGTCACCGGAGCAGTCGATGAAGATGCCGGCCCGCACGGCCTGCCGGCCGGCCTTGGTCTCCACCATCAGCGCGCGGATGTGCGCGCCGTCCATGACGACGCCGGCGCCGAGTGCGTGGAACAGGATATCGACCTTGTGATGCGCCAGCAGGTCGTCGGCCGCGATCTTGTAGGCCGCGGTGTCATAGGCCTGCGCAAGGATCTTGCCGAGGATCAGATGCGGCGCGTTCAACCCGCCGAGCCGGTCGATCCGCGCCAAGAGGTCGGAGGCGATGCCCTGCACCACCCGATGCATCTCGCCGAAGATGTTGGCGTGCAGCCCGCAGAAATTCGTCACGCCCGCCGCGGTGCCCATGCCGCCGAGAAAGCCGTAGCGCTCGATCAGGAGCGTCCGCCGTCCGGCGCGCGCCGCGCCGACGGCTGCCGCGATGCCCGCCGGACCGCCGCCAAGCACCACCACGTCATATTCGCCATAGACCGGGACCTGCCGCGCAGGTTCTTCGATCGTGCTCATCAGCATCATTTCCGCCCTGAACAAAGTTGATTGGGCCAACTATGAATTGATGCGGATTGCAGTACAATCCACCAGATTATGTAATCAGCTTTCGCGAATCGAGAAAGGCAAGGGAAGAGAAAAGAGCGGATGGACACGCTGGTCAACCTCGAAGCCTTCCTCGCCACCGCCGATGCCGGCGGCTTCTCGGCCGCGGCGCGCAAGCTCAACGTCGCGACGTCGGTCGTCGCCAAGCGCGTCACCCAGCTCGAGGAGCGGATCGGCACCGCGCTGTTCCACCGCTCGACCCGCCAGTTGCGGTTGACCGAGGCCGGGCAGCAATATGTCCATCGCGCCCGCGGCGTGGTGGCCGATGTCGGCGATCTACTGTCGCGGATGGGCGAGAAGCAGCGCGATCTCACCGATCATCTGCGCGTGAAGGCGCCGACCTCGCTAACGGTCGCGCGGCTCGCCGATGCCTTCACGATCTTCCAGAAGCAGAACAGAAGCGTGAAGCTCGAGATCGTGATGATCGACCGTCCGGTCGATCCGGTGACCGAAGGTTTTGACATCGCGATCGGCGCCTTCCCGCATTCCTTCGGTGGCGTCGTCGACGAGCCTTTGTGCCGGCTGCCGCGGCTGTTGTGCGCCTCGTCAGCGTATCTGAAGAAGCACGGCACGCCGAAACATCCGCGCGACCTGGTCGATCACCGCTGCCTCAGTTTCCTGCCGACCGGACCGGAATGGCCGTTCGAGGGACCACGCGGCCGCATCAATGTCCAGGTGCGCCCGATTCTCTCGTCGAACGAGGGCCGCGTGCTGACGCAAAGCGCGATCGCCGGCAACGGCATCGCGCTGCTCTCGCACTATCTCGTCGCGGACGCGCTGCGCGACGGCGCGCTGCAGCCGATCCTCGCCGAGTTTCCGATCCCGGAACTGTGGGTGAAGGCCGCCGTTCCAGAACGCCGCATCAATGCCGCCGCGGTGCAAGCGCTGCTGAAGACATTGAAAAAGTCGCTGGCGCAATCGCTTTGACACGGCCGCGGTCTTGCTCGCCGCACGCCGACCTGAGACAAGGACGGATAAGGATCGCCCGCTTGAAACTCCTGATGTCAGTGTCGCTTGGTCTCATCATTGTCGCGACGCCCGCCGCGGCGGTCGAGACATGCCGCTTCATCGAGGCCAAGGCGGAGCGCGAGGCCTGCTACCATCGCCAGGAGCAGGAGCTGGCGGCGAAGCGCAAGCCCGAGCCGCCGCCGATCACCCAGTCGAGCGAATCGAAGACGTTCGATCAGTTGCAGCAGATGCGTCGTGACGACGAAGAGGTCTATCGCAGCATGCGTGGCATCTGCCGCGGCTGCTGAGCTGAGCGGCCGGGCCTATGCCCCGCCGCCGCCCCACCGGCCCGCGCGCTTCTCGGCAAAGGACGCGAGTCCTTCGGCCGCCTCGGCGGTCTGCCGCTTGGCCGAGTGCAGATGGACGAGGCGCTTGTAGGCCTCATCATCCACACCCATGCCGCCGAACGAGCTCTCCATCGCGAGCTTCTTGGTCTCGGCCATCGCATCCGGAGCATTGCCGAGCAGCTGCTCCACGACCTTGGCGCCCGCGCTTTCGAGATCGGCTGATGGCACCACCTCATGGACGAGGCCGATGCGGCGGGCATCCTCGGCGCCGAAACGCTCGCCGGTCAGCGCGTAGCGGCGCACCTGGCGCGCGCCGATGGCGTCGCAAAGCTGCGGGATGATGATCGCAGCCGTCAGGCCCCAACGCACCTCGGTGATCGAGAACAGCGCGTTGTCGGCCGCGATCACGATATCGCAGGCCGAGATCACGCCGGTGCCGCCGCCGAAGCAACCGCCCTGCACCAGCGCCACGGTCGGCACCGGCAGCGTGTTGAGGCGCTGCACCGCCTCGAAGGTGGCGCGCGACGCCGCCTCGTTCTCCTCGGATGATTTCGGCCGCACGCCGTTGATCCATTTCAGGTCGGCGCCGGCCTGGAAATGCTTGCCGTTGCCGTTCAGCACGACGACGCGCACCGGTCTGGTCGAGAGATCGTCGATCGCGGCCAGCACGCCCGCAATCAGCGCGCCGTCATAGGCATTGTTGACCTCGGGCCTGTTCAGCGTGACGGTCGCGACCCCGCGCGCATCGAGGCTCCACAGGACTGGGCTGGCCGACATGACGTTTCTCCCTCGTTCGGAATTGCTCTTGCCAAGCCACTATGGCGAGAGGTGATGCCTTGATCCATCACTTTCGAGCGCGTGCGACCGCGCCCCGCGCATGACGGGTTGCGCGATGCCCTGCGCTTGTGGAAACTGATGCGGCACGTTGGAAGGAATTGTTCCACCCATGCGTATCTGCATTTTCGGCGCGGGCGCGGTCGGCAGCCATTTCGCAGTCCGGCTGGCACGCGCCGGCCACGATGTGTCCTGCGTGATGCGCGGGCCGCATCTCGACGCGGTCAAATCCCGCGGATTGACGCTGAAGGTCGGCGACACCAGCGTCACCGCGAAGGTGAAGGCGTCGGCCGATCCTGCCGAACTGGGGCCGCAGGACGTCGTCATCAGCACGCTGAAGGCCACCGGCATCGGCGCGCTCGCAACCGGACTGCCGCCGCTGCTTCAGCACGACACATCAATCGTGTTCGCGCAGAACGGCATTCCCTGGTGGTACGATCTCGGCCTGTCGCCGCAGCATCCCGCCATCCCCGATCTCGGCTTCCTCGATCCCGGCGGGCGCCTGCGCAGCGCCGTCCCGAAAGAGCGGATCATCGGCGGCGTGATCTTCTCCTCCAATGAAGTGGTTGCGCCCGGCGTGGCGGCGAACCTGTCGCCGGATCGCAACCGGCTTTTGATCGGCGAATGCGACGACCGACGGAGCGAGCGCATCGCCAATTTGCGTGCGGCACTCAATGACGCATCGATCGAATCGCCCGCGGTCAACGAGATCCGCGAGACGATCTGGTCGAAGCTTTTGACCAACATGTCGATGTCGGTGCTCTGCCTGCTGACGGGGCTGACCGCACGCGGCGTCCGCGACGATTCCGACCTGCAGGACGTGATCCCGCGCCTGCTCGACGAGGCCAATGCGGTGGCGACGCACTACATTCCCGAGGTCAAGCGCGTCACCCGCTCAGGCCCGGCGCCGGACCACAAGCCATCGATCCTGCAGGACTACGAGCTCGGACGCGCCATGGAGATCGATGTGCTGGTGCGCGCACCGGCGGCGTTCGCCCGCGCGGCCGGCCTTCCGACCCCGATGCTCGACCTGATGGCCGCGCTCGCGATCCAGAAGGCGCGTGACAAGGGGCTCTGTCAGAGCTGACAATCCGCCCCACGACGCTAACAAGCGGGGATATCGAACCATGCAAGTCAAGGACAAGGTCTGCATCGTCACCGGCGGCGCGAGCGGGATCGGCGAAGCGGTGGCGCGGGCCTATGCCGACGCCGGCGCCCGCGGCGTCGTGGTCGCCGACCTCAAGACCTCGCGCGACCGGCTCGCCAGCGTCGCCGGCGATATCGACGGGCTCGCGGTTACCGCCGATGTCGGGCTCGAGGAGGACGTCAAGGCGCTGATCGCGGCGGCCGAGGACAAGTATGGCCCGGTCGACGTGTTCTTCTCCAATGCCGGGCTGTCGCGCAAGGGACAGGAAGCCGCGTCCGATGCCGACTGGGACGTGAGCTGGCGGGTGCATGTGATGAGCCATGTGTTCGCGGCGCGCGCGCTGGTGCCCGGCATGCTCGCGCGCGGCTCCGGCTATCTGCTCAATACGGCGTCCGCGGCGGGGCTGCTGGCCTCGCTGAACTCGATGCCTTACGGCGTGACCAAGAACGCGGCGGTCGCGCTCGCCGAACATCTCGCCATCCAGTATGGTGATCGCGGCATCCGCGTCTCCGTGCTCTGCCCGCAATCGGTGCAGACGGGGATGACTACGCCGGGCCCGAGCGCGGCGCGCGTCGACGGCGTGTTGCAGCCTGGCGAAGTGGCGCGGATGGTGATCGAGGCGATGGCCGAGGAACGTTTCCTGATTCTCTCGCATCCCCAGGTGCAGGAATACATGCAGCGCAAGGCCACCAATCGCGAGCGCTGGCTGTCCGGCATGCGCCGCCTGCGCGACCGGATCTATGGCGGCGCGGCGTCATAACCACCTCACCGTCATTCCTTGAGACCTGGTGCGAATCCTTCGAGCAGACCCGTGTATCTCTTCACTCCAGGCGAAGCATAGGCGCCGCGGCGCGAAGTCGTGAGCTTGAGGCCGGCGAGCGCTTCCGCCTGTTTCACCGCGGCGGCCACGCCGTCGACGACAGGCACGCCGAATTGCGCAGACAGCTCATGGGCGAGATCGGCCATGCCGGCGCAGCCGAGCACGATGGCGTCGGCTCCCTTCTCCAACGCGCGGGCGATCTCCGCCTCCAGCTTCTCCCTCGCACCCGAACCCGGTTTCTCCAGATCGAGCACCGCGACGTCGCAGGCGGTGACCGTGGCGCGGTCGGCAAAGCCGTAGCGGCGGACCAGCTCCTCGAGCGGCACGATCGAGCGCGGCAGCGTGGTGACGACGCCGATGCGCTTGGCGATCTGCCCGGCCGTAACCAGCGCCGCCTCGCAGATGCCGACCACCGGATAACGCGCTGCCGACCGCGCGGCATCGAGCCCAGTGTCGTCGAAGCAGGCGACGATGCCGGCATCGGCGTCCGGCGTCTTCAGCAATGCGTCGATCAGCCCGGGAACGGCGAACGCCTCGTCGTAGAAGCCCTCGATCGAGGCGGGTCCCATCGATGACGTGACGGCCACGATCTCGGTGCCATCAGCGGCAACCGCCTGGGCCGCAGCGGCGATGGTCGCGGTCATCGACGCGGTGGTGTTGGGATTGACGATCAGGATTTTGGTCATGGGTCGAGATTAGTAGCCCGGATGCAGCGAAGCGCAATCCGGGACGGTGTCACAGGTGGAAAGGCCGGCCCCGGATTTCGCTTCGCTGCATCCGGGCTACCCACCTACACATGCTTCGCGACCCAGGTCGCGAATGCGTCCAGCACTTCGGCCATCACCTCGCGGTCGTTGCGGCCGGAACGCTTGAGGACATGGAAGGAGTGATCCGCCTCCTGCACCAACTGCAACGTGGCGCGCGCACCCAGCCCCTTCACGACGGGCTCGAGCAGGTCGAGCTCCGCCAGCGCGTCGCGCGTGCCCTGCAGGAACAGCATCGGGACCTTGACCTCGGCGAGATGTTTGGCCCGCTCGCTCGACGGCTGGCCGGCGGGATGCAGGGGAAAGCCGAGGAACACCAGCCCGCGCACGCCGGCGAGCGGCGCTTTGGCCTGCGCCTGCGAGGTCATGCGTCCGCCGAACGACTTGCCGCCGGCGAACAGCGGCAGTTCGCCGCAACGGCGCGCGGCCTCCGCCACCGCGGCGCGCACCGTCGCCTGCGCGACGGCGGGCGGATCGGACCGCTTGCTGCCCTTCTCCATGTAGGGAAACTGATAGCGCAAGGTCGCGATGCCGCGCTCGGCGAGGCCGACCGCAATCGTCTCCATCGACGGATGCGCCATGCCGGCGCCGGCGCCATGCGCGAACACATAGGCGCCACGGGCCTGCGCCGGGCGCAGCAGCAGTGCGGACACCGAGTTGTCGTCCGAGACCGTGATCGTGAGCGGTTGTGCACTTGGCGCGTTCAAGATGACATCTCGAAGAATTGTTGCTCCGTCATTTCTAGCCGCGGGCAGCCATGCGCGCAAATGCCGCCGAGGCGAACACGCCGCAAGTGAACTGGCTCACAGCCAACCAACATTTCCTTTGCAACATTTCCGTTGGTAGACCGAGCGCCGCCACTGTAGGATGGCGCCCAGCGCATCACACGCTTAACGCGAACCTGTTTCGGCGATTTTTAATATCTCATCAATATGACGCGCGAGTACCGCGAATTGGGGAATGGGGCATGCCTCGCAAGACGATATTCTTCATCGGGCTGCTGATTGTCGCCGGCGTCCTCTACCTCAAGGACGATATCGAGACGGTGGCGAGCGGCTTCCGCGTCAAGGTCGTCGACTACCAGCCGCCGGCAAAGACGGTGTGGCTGGATCAGAACGTCAGCGCCGAGCGGCTGCGCTGGTTCTATCACGCCGACCAGGGCACGCGGACTTTCGGCATTCCCCTTGAATGGTTCATGGCGCTGGAGCAGCCGACGGTCTGGCCACTACTCACAGCGGCACCGCGGCTCAGCGAGACCAATTATCTCGGCCGCTTCGGCTTTATTCCCGACACTGTGATTCCGGGTAGCCCCGATGCACTGCCGATCGGCTTCGCGCCGAGTGGCCCGATGGCCGACGCCAACGGCGCGCCCTGGCGCAACCCGCATAGCAAGGCCGACATGAACGGGGTCGGGCTGACCTGCTCCGCCTGCCACACCGGAAGCTTCAGCTACCGCGGCACCGAGATCGTGATCGACGGCGGGCCCGCCAACACCAATTTGTTCGAATTCCAGAAGAGCGTCGGCGTCTCGCTGCTGTTGACGCGGTTCTGGCCGGGCCGCTTCTCGCGCTTCGCCGACGAGATCCTCGGCAAGGATGCCAGCCTCGACGAGCGCATGGCGCTGCGCAGCCAGCTCGATCTCGTGCTGAAGCAATACGCCAACATCAATGCACTGGAGACCAAGGTCGCCGCCAACAGCGTCGAGGAAGGCTATGCGCGGCTCGACGCACTGAACCGGATCGGCAACCAGGTGTTCTCGATCGATCTGAACAATCCGAACAATTATGCCTCGCATTCGGCGCCGGTGCATTTCCCGCGGATCTGGAACGCGCCGTGGTTCAGCTGGGTGCAGTATGACGGCTCGATCATGCAGCCGATGGTGCGCAATGCCGGCGAGGCGCTCGGCGTCAGCGCCGAGCTCAATCTGCTCGACGAGTCCAGGGGCCTGTTCAAATCCAGCGCGCGGATCGACGTGCTGCACGAGATGGAGCGGATGATCGCCGGCGAGCCGCCCAGCGAGGACAAGGGCTTTGGCGGCCTGGCGTCGCCGAAATGGCCGGAGAATATCCTGGGGCAGATCAACATGGATCTCGCGAAGAAGGGCGGCGAGCTCTACAAGACGCACTGCCAGGGCTGCCATGGCCCGGCGATCGACAGCAAGGCGCTGCCCGCGAGCGAAGCCTTTGCGCTGTTCAAGGACAAGAAGCGCTGGATCAAGAACGACGCCGGCCAGCCGCTGCTCGACGTCGAGATGATTCCGATCAGCCATATCGGCACCGACAGCGCGCAGGCCGAGGGCCTTGCGAGCCGCACCGTCGAGACGCCCGCCAATCTGAAGATCAAGGACGGTGGTTTCGGACCCGCGCTCGGCGAGTTGGTCGAGAAGACCGTCGACACCTGGTACGACCAGAACAAGACCCCGCCGGAGGATCGCAAGCGCATCAACGGCTACCGGCCGAACGAGATCCAGGCGCCGCTGGCCTACAAGGTCCGGCCGCTCAACGGCATCTGGGCCACCCCGCCCTATCTGCACAACGGATCGGTGCCCTCCATCTACGCGCTGCTGTCGCCGGTGAAGGATCGTCCCTCGACCTTCTATCTCGGCAACCGGGAGTACGACCCCAAGGATCTCGGCCATGTCTGGAAGGACAATATCAAGAACGCCTTCGTGCTCGACACCAGCAAACGCGGCAACAGCAATTCCGGGCACGAATTCTCGAACGAGAAGCGCCTCGGCGTGATCGGGCCGGAGTTGAAGGAAGACGAGCGCCGCGCCCTGATCGAGTTCATCAAGACGCTTTGAGCTTCGGCCTGCTCCTCATGCCGTCGGGACGCTGAGCGGCACGCTTTGGGCGTGGTGGAACAGATCATCGGGATCGTATTGCTGCTTCACCGCGACCAGCCGGGCGAGGTTGTTGCCCCAATAGGCTGACGCATAGCCGTCGAGGTCGAGATCGCAATAATTGACGTAGGACGCGCCCGGCATGAAAGGGCGCATCGCCGCATAGACCCTCGCGACGTCAGCGAGATGCGCCGCGGTGTCGGCGGATCGGCTCCAGCTCGAGAAGTACTGGATACAGTACTGCGTGCCGGCGCGGCGCGGGAATGCGGTGGCGTCGGCGGCAACATCGGCGATCCGACCGCCATAGGAATCGCACAGCAGCACGATGCCGCCCGGCGCGATCGGCGCGACCGCCGCCATCATGGCTTCGATGCCGTCGGAGGCGAGCGGCGTCAGCACGTAGTCCGACTTCGCCTTCATCAGCACCGACTCGTAGGCGAGCGGTCCGGCAAAGTGCTTGACCGCATCGAGGAAGGCGAGCGATTGCACCGACAGCGCCGATGACGGCGGCCGCACCGCCGTCAATCGCCGGAGTTCGCTGCGCAGCTCGCTCTCGCTGCCGACCGACTGGCCAATGCAGCGCATCGTGATCAGGCCGTGGCCGGCCGGGCCGACCTTCATGATCGAGGTGATGTTCGACGGCGCATTCGGCGCCCAGTCCTGCCAGGCGGCGAACAATTGCGCGGCGTGGGCCTGCGACAGTTTCCAGGAGACACCGAACACCCGCGCCGTCTTCAGGGGAAACACCTCGATCCTGAACTCGGTCGCGATGCCGAAGCTGCCACCACCGCCGCCGCGGCAGGCCCACCAGAGGTCCGGCTCCGATGTCGCATTGGCCTGCAGCACACGCGCCTGGGCGTCGACGACATTCGCCTGCAGCAGGCCGTCGCAGGTCAGTCCATGCGAGCGCGCGAGCAGGCCGTGGCCACCGCCGGTGAGATGACCGGAGATGCCGACGGTCGGGCAACTCCCTGCCTGCAGTGCGAGGCCCTGGGCGGCCAACGCGGAATAGAGCTCGTAGAGCGATACGCCGGAGCCTGCCGTGACGAGGTTCGAGGCCTTGTCGACCACAATCTGCTTCAATCCGCGCACGTCGATCGCAACCCCGGACGATTGCGACAGGCCTTCATAGGAATGCCCGCCGCAGCGAACGGCGAAGCTCAATCCGTTGCTGCGCACCCAGTCGACCATCACGGCAACCGCGTGCTCGGTCTTGCAGACCGCCCGCAGCGCCGGCGCCAATTGCTTGCGCTTGCTCGCGGCAGGCAGGTAATCCGCATAGTGCGCGTCCTGCGGCCGCAGGAACTCAACGTCGGTCACCGGCAGGTTCGGCAATGGCGGCAGCGGTGCCACGCCCTCCGCCGGCGGCGCGGCGATCTCGGCGTCGGCGGCGGCAACCGGCGCATCGGAAGGCAAGAACTCGTCGACGCGAAGCGGATGTTCCATGGCGAACCCTCAGACCTCGGGAATTGCCGGGTTGACGATCGGCGCGTGGACGGGGTTGTGGATATGGATGTCGGGCAGCGGCCTCGCCGGTGCCTTGCCGAACAGCGAGGCGATGTGATCGACGAGGCCCTGGCATACCGCCTTGTCCGGGGTCTCGTTGTTGACGCCGGGCTCGAAGGTGCCGCCGATCACGACGTGGTCGCTGCGCGGGAACAGGTAGCCGTTCTGGCCGTAGAGATATTGCAGCGCCGGCTGCGGCCGCAGCAGCGCAAGCTGTCCCTTGATCGGCATCATTTTGGTGTCGCTCCACAGCGTCATCGATCCGAGCCCGGTGCAGTTGACGATGATCGGCTGCGGCACGCTGGCCAGGATATCGGAACGGTTGACGAACCGCTTCGACACGAAGCTGACGCCGCGCTGGTCGAGATCGGCCTTCAGCCTGGCGAGCAGGACCGGCGGCTCAATCAGCAGGGTCTGGTAGACGAAGCCGGGCTTGGTGTGGTGCGCGAACGGCAAGCGCTGCAGCGGCTGCCGCGGCGGGATCAGGCCGGGCGCGAGTTGCAGCACGATGTCGAGATTGTGCGCACGCGTCGCGGTGTAGTTCGGCCGCTCGAACACGCCGAACCCCTGCCCGATCCGATCCTTGAAAGCACGATAGGCGCTCTTGATGATGTCGGTGAGCTCGCGCTCCTTGCCGGCGAATTCCACCACCGAGACGGCCCACTGGCCGCCGGCCTTCGCGGAGGTGGTCTCGAGCGGCGCGCGATCGGAATAGACCGTGACCTTGAGCCCGAGATCGAGCAGCAATGTCGCGGCGGTCAGACCCATCACGCCGGCGCCGAGCACGGCGGCTTCGGTGACCCCACGGCTTGCGGCCAGATGATCCCTGACGATGTCGCGGACCTTCGCGGCGCAGCCAAAACTCAGCGTGATGCCGGCGCCGCCATGGCCGTAATTATGCACGATGAAGCTCTGCGAGATGGTTTCGGCATCGAGCCGGTACGATCCGTTGCGATAAGGCCGCACGCCGGCAATGCAGGCGCCGGGCTGATCGGGATCGAAGGCAAAATCTGGCGTCGGCAGGTTCGGCGTGGCCATGGCAAACCTCGCAATCCCTGTGCCGCGAGCGCGGTACATCAATTATCTAAAGTTGCTTCATCGTATCATACATCTCCCATGGACGTGTGATCGGCTTCACAAAGCGCCATCACGGACGCGTCGGCATGCGGCCGGCAGGTCCGTCCTGCAAAGGTCAAAATGGATGTTCGTCGCGCGGGATCCGTAACGCCTGCTCTCAACTGTCCTTCAACTTCGGCACGGGCTGACGGCGCGCCGGGCGGATCATGGCTTCGAGCTCGAGCAGCTGGTTGAGCTGATCCTCGGTCAGGAGCTTTTCCTCCAGCACGATGTCGGCGACCGAGCGGTTCTCCCTCAGCGCGCGGCGCGCCACGCGCGATGAGGCCTCATAGCCAAGCGCCGGCGCCAGCGCCGTGATCAGGCCGATCGAGCCCTGCACCAGGCTGCGGCAACGCTCGCGATCGGCTTCGATGCCGTCGACGCAGCGCTTGGTCAGCGTATCGATCGCCGCCGTCAGCATGCGCAGCGAGCTCAACACGCAATAGCCGATGGTCGGCTCGAAGGCATTGAGCTGGAGCTGGCCGCCCTCGGCGCACATCGTCACCGTGAGATCGTGCCCGATCACGAGGAAGGCGACCTGGTTGACCACCTCCGGAATCACAGGGTTGACCTTGCCGGGCATGATCGACGAGCCGGCCTGCACCGCGGGCAGCCTGATCTCGCCGATGCCGGTGCGCGGCCCCGACGACAGCAGGCGGAGGTCGTTGCAGATCTTCGACACCTTCACTGCGACGCGCTTCAGCACGCCGGAGAACAGCACGAAGGCGCCGAGGTCGGAGGTTGCCTCGATCAGGTTCGAAGCCAGCACCATGGGCTGGCCCGACAGCCGCGACAGCTCCTCGACCGCAAGCGCCGCATAGCGTGGATCCGCATTGATGCCGGTCCCGATCGCGGTGGCGCCGAGATTGACCTCGCGGAACAGGCTGGAGATCTCGTTCAGCCGCGCGACGTCCTCCTTCACGGTAGCGTGGAAGGCGTCGAACTCCTGGCCGAGTGTCATCGGCACCGCATCCTGCAGCTGGGTGCGGCCCATCTTCAGGACATCGGCGAACTCCACCGCCTTGCCCTTGAAGGCATAGGCGAGGTCATCGAGCGCCCGCACCAGCGGCTGGGTGGCAAAGATCACCGCGAGCCGCAGCGCTGTCGGATAGGCGTCGTTGGTCGACTGCGCCATGTTGACGTCGTCGTTCGGATGCAGCGCGTGATAGTCGCCGGGCTTCTTGCCCATCAGCCCCAGCGCGACATTGGCGATCACCTCGTTGGCGTTCATGTTGGTCGAGGTCCCGGCGCCGCCCTGGATCGCGTCGACGACGAAGGACTCGGCATAGACCTTGTCGGTCGCGATCTGGGTGCAGGCCTTGTCGATCGCATCGGCCTTTTCCGGCGCGAGATAACCCAGCCGCTTGTTGGCGCGGGCGGCCGCTTGCTTCACCAGCGCCAGCGCGCGGACGAATTCCGGGAAATGGCCGACCGGCACGCCGGTGATCGGAAAGTTCACCACCGCGCGCTTGGTGTGGATGCCCCACAGCGCATTGGCCGGCACATCGTCCTCGCCGAGCAGATCGTGCTCGGTGCGGGACTGCGCCTGCTCGATCGGCACGGTGCGGACGGTCGCGATCGCGAGCTCGCTGACGCCGCCGCTGTCGCCGGAGGGTGGCGCGGCGCCTGCAGTGTTGGCGGTCTCAACCTTCGATTCGGCCATCTGTCCCTCCGTTACCTGCTGCAGATCTCGTCGTCGGCGACACCAGCCATGATGCGCCGGACAGGCATCGAAAGCCAATGCCTATCGGCAAAGTCTTGCACACCGGCGAACGAAAAGACGCGTCAAAACGGGATCGGCATGCGCGCCGCACGGAGAATTGAGGGCGTACCTTATCCGTCATGATAACAACTACTTATAGATCTACACCGCGGCTCGCGCTGCGCGAGATGCGGCTGCTTTCTCCGCCCCCTCATCGCGTGCTAGATCAGCATCGACTGGCGCAAGGGCGCTGCCGACACTGAACGAACCAAGGGCCAAACCGTGTCCAACAACAACGAAGCGTTAGCCATCAAATTCCGCTGCCCAGCGGAGCTCGAGGGTAAGATTCCAGCGCCAGTGCCTGCGTCATTGGGCCTTCCCGGATGGCTCAAGGCGATGCCGACGCAGGCCTTCAATGCGATGAGCAACCGCGAGGAGGATACCGTCAAGCGCTGCCCGCCATTCGTCGATGCGATGACATCGGGCTTCCTGATGCCGCTGGTCTGCGATCTCAAGATCGAGAATGGCGAGATCACATGGGACAACGACCTTCCGTCCGGGGGCGTGCTCGAATTCCCGCGCTCGCCGGTCGGATTCCACGACGAAAGCCAGGTGATCGGCTCGCCGCTGTTCGAACAGGACCGCTTCCTCATCAAGTTCGTCAATCTGTGGACCATCGAGGCGCCGGCGGGCTACTCGCTGTTCTTCACCCATCCGGTCAATCGGTTCGACCTGCCGTTCACCACACTGACCGGCATGGTCGATTGCGATCAGTTTCACGACAGCTGGATTCATTTCCCGGCGCGCTGGCACGACACCAATTTCAGCGGCACCTTGCCCAAGGGCACGCCGGTTGCGCAATGCTTCCCGGTGAAGCGCGAAAACTGGGTCGCGCAGACCGCGGCGATGACGCCGGATGAAACGTCGCGCGCACAGGAACTGTCCAACAGGATGGCCCGCGAGCCCGGACTCTATCGCCGCCAGTTTCGGACCTAGAGCGGGCGGGCGTGGCCGCGTTCGGGGCGGCTCCCTCCATTCGTCGTCCCTGCGCAAGCAGGGACCCATACTCCGCGGCCCGAATTGTGAACGGGACTCGTCATTCCACGATCGCACAACAATGACTAGCTGTGGTTATGGGTCCCTGCTTTCGCAGGGACGACACCGAGTGCGTTGCGCCGCTTGTGAATCATACACCCACAGTCTCGCGACACGATTTGCCCGAGCCTTGCTTAGCTCAGAAATTTCGCAACTGCGCTGGGACGGAAGAAGAAGCGGCCATGCGATGCCATGGCCAGCGCGGACGTGGTGCGGCCGATCATTTGCGGCCGGCCGCGCAACGCCAGACGCAGATTGGCTTCGCCGGCAGCGCGGTCGCCCATTTCCAGGAGACAGGCGGAGAAGCTGGTACGCGTCAGGGGATCGTCGGGGCGCTGCGCCAGCACTTGGCGGTAGAGATCCGCCGCAGCCGAGTATTCGCCATCGAGCAGCAGCACGCGCGCGAGCGCGGCCAGAATATCGGGATGGCCCGGCGCCACCGTGCGCAGCTTCTCCAGAATCGCGCGCGCGCGGCCGCGCTCATTGCGATGGGGCAAGATCTGCGCGAGCAGGAGCTGCAATTCGAGGCTCGCGGGCGCGAGAGCAAGCGCGCTATCGATGACGGCAACCGCCTCGTCGAAGCGGCCGGCCGCGGCCAATTGCCCTGCCAACTCCTGAAATGCGGGAAGGAACGGCGGCCGCCGCGCGGTGGTTCGCCGCAACAGATCGATTGCCTCGCTGCGGCGACCGGCGCCGCCGAGTGCCGCGCCGAGCAGGGTTTCGAGGCCGGCATCCTCGACGCGGCGCGTGGCGCGCTCGAGCGGCGCGATCGCCTCCTCGTTGCGCCGCTGGGCCATCAGCGCCCGTGCCAGGATCGAGGCCGCGCCGACATCGGTCCGGTTTGCCTTCAACACCTCCGCCGCCAGCCGCTCGGCTTCGACGACCTGCCCCATCTGCAACGCGACCATGGCGCGTTGCAGAGCCGGGGGTGGGCTGGGCCCGCGATGGGAAGGAGGCGGAGGTTTCGGCATGCGGCCCGTCATGAGATGGTTTCCCCAGCCGTTATCACTGCCGCCGACGGAGCTCCAGCGAAAGTCGCACCCCTGCACCAAGATACCGCCCGGTTCCGGCAACGCCCGCACGGGCCGATGTGATGTGTCCCGGCGGCTGTCAGGCGACAGGCGCCGAACCACGCTCTCCTGCGCGATTTTTCGACTGCTTAACCTATTCGACCTAGCCTGAACGGCCGAAACAGGGCCCGGCTTGATGTTCGCAACTACCCTCGAAGCAATTCGGTCGACCACGTCGAAGCGGACCGCCTACATCCGTGGAATCCTCGCGCTCCTGGTCATCGCCATCGTCTTCAAGGCGGTGTGGCTCACCCTAGTGGGGCTCGGGCATGGCCGCGAGCTCGTCGACTTTGCCGCCTTCTACATCACCGCAAAGCTGGTGTGGCTGGGCACCGTGGATCAGGCCTATCAGTTCGCGAAGCTGATCGTCATCCAGAGGGAGGCATCGGGCGGGCACGATGGTTTCATGTCGTGGACCTATCCGCCGCAGTTCAGCCTGCTGCTGGCGCCGTTCGCGCTGATCCCGGTCGGGATTGCCTATTTGCTGTTCGCCGCCTCGACGCTGACGCTTTACCTTGCCGTGCTGCGCCGTCTCGCAGGTGAGAACTTTGTGCTCCTGCTCATCGTCTTCTTTCCGACAATCGGGATCACGCTGGCCTGCGGACAGAACGGCCTGCTGACCGCCGCGCTGATCGGAATGGTCTGCCTGTTTTTTGAAGAGCGGCCAATCCTCGCCGGGGCCGCCCTCGGTCTGATGATCATCAAGCCGCATCTCGCCATCGCGTTCGCGGTCTACGCCATGCTGCGGCGTTCCTGGATCGCGGTGATAATTGCGGCCGCCGTCGTGCTGATCAGCTCAGCGATCTGCACGGCGGTTTTCGGCGCGGAGATCTGGAGCGCGTTCCTGCAGAGCGTGCGCGATTCGTCGGTGTTCCTGGAGCAAGGAAATTACCCGATGCATCGCATGATCTCGATCTATGCCGCGCTGCGAACGGCAGGGATGTCCGCGTCGGCAGCGTTTGTCGCCCAGGGCACTATTGCGGTCCTGGCGCTTGCCGTCGTTCTCATCGCCGCCTACCGGACGATGCCGGCGCGCGAGCGCCTCGGCCTGGTCGCGATCGTGTCGGTCTGCATCAGCCCCTACGCCTACGATTACGACTTTCTGATCTTCAGCGTCGGACTGGCACTGCTGTTGCCGGCGCTGCTGGCGAGCGCGCGTGAGTGGGAGCGAGGCATCATCTACGCCTTGCCGATCCCGATCGGAGCGTTCGGCTACCTGCAAGCGACGCAGATGACGACCGCTCACCCGGGTGCGCAGTCACTCGGCACGCTCTCGATCGGCGGCTTCGCGATCATTCCGCTGATCGCGCTCATTGTCGGAATTGTGCTGCTACGCAGCTCAAGAGCGGAAGCAATCAGCGAAGCCAGCGTCAGATGCGCATCCGCTTGAAGATCGTCTCCGGCAGCGCGCAGATGATCGCCATCACGAGCCAAAATCGCCTGGCCACATAGATCACGTCCCGCGGCCTCGTCACGTCGGCCCGGTAGATATCCTCCGCGACCCGATCCGGCTGCACGGTCAGGGGCGCCGGCAGCTTCATATGCGCCGTCATCTTGGTGCGCACGAATCCGGGCTTGACGGTGACAACGCGGACCTTGCCCGCGAGCGCGAGGCGGTTGCGCAGGCCGGACAGGAATTGCGTGAAGCCGGCCTTGGCCGCGCCGTAGTAGTAGTTCGACGCCCGCCCGCGATCGCCGGCGACCGAGCTGACCCCGACAATCGTTCCCGAGCCGCGCGCCGCGAAGGCTTGCGCGAACTGTTCGAGCAGCAGGCTGGGGGCCTCGAAATTGGTCCGTATGATTGTCGTCGCAAGCTCGGGATCGGTCTGGGCACGCAGTTGATCGCCGAGTTCTCCGACAACGCACACGACGGTGTCCGGAAGCACGGAAAGGCCGGCGACGAAGCCGGCAAGCTGCCCGGTCTGCAGCACGTCGAGCGACTGAACCGTTGTGTCGACGCCGCTTCGCGTCCTGATATCGTCCGCGTTGCGCTGCGCGGCCGCAAGATCGCGGGCGGCGAGCGTCACGCGCCACCCCTCCTTTGCATAACGCAGCGCCGTCGCATGCCCGATATCCGAGCTGCCGCCAATCACCAGAATTGATTTTGTGCCGGTCATCAAATTCCAAGCCGTGCTGAAAGATGGGACGCAAGGCGCGTGGTCGCCCCGGTCTGCTGGCGGATGTCCCGCAGGGCCGCGAGGCCGGGATATCCGGATTCGAATGTCGCGCGGGATTGCCGCGCATCCTTGGCGAGGTAGAGCCGGCCGCCTGCATCGACCACCAGCGCGTCGAGCTGATCAAGAAACGCGAGCAGCGTGTCGCTGACGGGAAAGTCCATCGTCAGGGTGTAGCCGCGCAGCGGAAACGACATCGGCCCGCCGCCGTCGCCGAGCTGCTTGAGCACCGCAAGAAACGACGCATCGCCGCGCCGGGACACCCGATCCAGGATGTCGGCAAGCACGCGGCGGGCGCGCTCGAGCGGGATCACGCATTGATACTGCACGAAGCCGCGCCGGCCGTAGATCCTGTTCCAGTCGGCGATCGCATCGAGCGGAAAGAAATAGGGATCCCAGTGGACGAGGCTCTGTTCGCCCTGATGCGCAGCGCCGCGGCGAAAATACAGCTCATTGAACACCCGCATCGATGCGCGATTGAGCAGCCATCCGGGAAACAGCTCCGGCACCGACAGACGCTGCGTGCGAGGGCTGGGGAACGGCGCGAGGTCGGGCCCCAGAACGTCCATGTCGCGGCGCGTGGCATGCTCGGCCAGATAGACCAGCGACCGTCCGAGCGCCGCGCCCCGCGCAAGGCAGTCGATCCATGCCACCGAATAGGTCGAGGACGCGTTGCTTTCCAACTGATCGATCGCCGCGTCGAGATTGCCGGCGACGCGCGTGTCCTGCCGCAGCCAGGCCGTCTCGATCGGAAGCAGCCGCAGTGTCGCGTCGAGGATCATGCCGGTCAGGCCCATGCCGCCCAGCGTCGCCGCGAACAGCGCGACGTTCTCCGACCTTGAGCAGCAAACGATCTCACCGCCCGGCAACGCAAGGCGGAATGAATCGACGATCGTGCCGAAGCCGCCGTCGCGATGGTGGTTCTTGCCATGAACGTCGGCCGCGATCGCGCCCCCGACCGTCACGAATTTCGTACCGGGCACGACTTTCAGGAAGAAGCCGCGCGGCTCGAACGCGGCAAGGATGTCGGCGATGGTCACGCCGGCTTCAATCGTCAACTGGGCGGTCGCGGCATCGAAGCGCCGCATCCGGTTCAGGCCGCGCGATGAAATCGTGGCTTGCGTGCCGATCGCCGCATCGCCATAGGCGCGGCCCGCTCCGCGCGCGACGACGCCGGACCGCCCGAGCAGATCATCCCGTGCGGCCGCTGGCGTCGGTGGCGCCAGCAGTTCGGTCGATATTTTGGGATAGTTGCCCCAGCCAGAGAGGCAAATCTCGCCCGGATCGAAGGTCGTCATCACGCGTCCTGGCAATGCAGCCGCCGGCATCGCTAGATGGCGGCAAGCATGATGACGCCGATCGCGCCAAGCGCGACCCAGCTGGCGCGATCGCGGAGCGCGAACATCACCGGATCATCATCGATCAATCCGCGTTGCGCGAACAGCATCACGCGGCCGATCCAGTACATCAGGATCGGGCAGCAGACCCAGAGCAGTTGCGGATGGCTGTAGAGCGCGCGAACCGTATCGGACGAGATGTAGAGCGTGAAGATCACGACGGCATTGAAACCCGACGCGGCGGCGAGGATCGCGACCATCGACTTGTCTTCGATCCGGTAGCCGCGCGCAGCCAGCACCGCGCCGTCCGGCTGGCTCGCGAGTTCGATATGGCGCTTCACCAGCGCCAGCGACATGAAGATGAACAGCGAGAACGCGAGCAGCCATTCCGACATCGGCACGCTGATCGCGACCGCGCCGCCGATCACGCGGACGGTGTAAAGCGTCGCCAGCACGACGACGTCGGCGATCGCGATGCGCTTGAGCCACAATGAATAGGAGGTGGTCAGCGCGAAATAGCCGAGCAGGACGCCGCTGAATTCGACCGATATGCACAGTGCGATCACGAACGCGGCGACTAATGCCAGGGCCATCGCGCCGGCAGCTTGCGGCGCCGCGATGGCGCCGCTTGCAATCGGACGGTTGCGCTTGGCCGGATGGGCGCGGTCGGCGTTGATGTCGAGAATGTCGTTCAGGATGTAGGCGGCCGACGCACAGAGCGAGAATGCGATCACCGCAAACAGCGACGTCGCCGCCGACCCGAATGCAAATTTATGCGCGGTCAGCAACGGCACCAGCACGAGAGCGTTCTTCGCATATTGATGCACCCGAAGCAGCTTCAGCCAGCTGCGCACACCGGCCGGCGCAGGTGCAGCCGGGGCGGATCGACCGGGGCCCGCCACGCGTGACGCGAAGCCGGGCAGCGCAACCGCTTCGCCGCCGATGTAGTCGAAGCCGTGCCGGAGCACGGGCGGCAGGTCGTCGCTCCGCGAAGCGGGCGAACGGCCGCCCGAAGCGGCAGCCCAGGCTGTGAAGACGCCGAGATGCTGGGCAACCGCGCTGACGAACGGCTCGGGATGGGTTTCCGAACAGAGATAGACCGGGCGGCCTTCGCCCAGCACCTGCAAAAGGAAGGTCACAACGTCGTGGTCGAACCGTGCGCGGGATGGATCGAAGCCCGATGCATCGGCAATACGCGCTGCCAGTCCCAAGGCGGTGGCGATCGCCGTGGTGACGGCGCGAAAGCGGCCAGCGATCTCGGAAGCGATATCCGCCGGGAAGGAGCTTCGCGGGACCATCACCTCGTCGACATCGACAACGAGCGGCCGGCCCTTCGAGCGCAGCGGATCGCGAAGGGCGTCGCTGCCGCCCTCTTCAACCCGTTCTGGAACGCTGGCTCGCATGCGCGCGGTTTTCCGGTGGCCCCCTCCCCATTGTCCCGGGCTTTCCCTAATTTGGGGTGAACCGAGGGGGCGGACGCCCGGCAGACCGTGCGGAGCACGTTGCGCAAAGGCCGCTACGGCTTCGATGAGAGGTGGAGGAGGCGCGCATTGGGCGCAGCCAGGCAAAAAATGGCGATCCCGGGAAGACTCGAACTTCCGACCTACGGTTTAGGAAACCGTCGCTCTATCCGGCTGAGCTACGGGACCGCACCGCCCGCTGCAAAGCATGCGGGCGTCACCCTCCCATAGCAGAGGTGCCGAATGATCGCCAGCCCGCGCCACACTAGAGCGTATTCGAGCGAAGTGGGCGCCGGTTCGTGTGAAGAAAACGCGTCAAAACAAGAAGCTAGGGCAGCGGTTCTGATCCAATCAGAACCGCTGCTCGAGGCGGGCGCGAAGTTGCACTGAGTTCGGCGCTGCGCGCGCTACGCCACCTGCCGGGCCGGATTCGCGGCAGCATTCGCCGCGCTGGCCCGGCGCGCCGGCAGAAACTCGATCGCCTCGTCCTTCAGCGAGCCGAAACGCAGCGTCATGATATCGAGCGCATAGTTCTGGTAGAGCCGCCACGGCCGGCGCGAGCCCTGTTTGGGGAACCTGGCGGCGGCGCGCTGGATATAGCCCGAGGAGAAATCCACCCAGGGCAGTTCGGCCACGGTCGGATCGTTCCGCCGCGGCGTCACTTGCGCGTAGCCGTTCGCCTTCATGTGGTTGAGCATGCGGCAGACATATTCGCAGGTCAGGTCGCATTTCAGCGTCCAGGATGCGTTGGTGTAGCCGAAGGCCGCGGCGAGATTCGGCACGCCCGAATACATCAGCCCCTTGTAGTTCATGGTCTTCGACAGATCGACCGGCACGCCGTCGACCTTGATCTCGAGCCCGCCGAGCACCTGAAGATCGAGGCCGGTCGCGGTCACCACGACGTCGGCATCGAGCACATTGCCGCTCTTGAGCTTGATGCCCCCACGCGTGAAGGTCTCGATCTGGTCGGTCACGACAGACGAGCCGCCGCTGCGCAGCGATTGAAAGAGATCGCCGTTCGGGACCAGGCAGAGCCGCTGGTCCCACGGATTGTAGCTCGGCGTAAAATGGGTGGCGACGTCGTAATCGGGGCCGAGCGCGTGGCGCACGCCGCCGAGGATCAGCTTCTTCACGCGCTCCGGATCGCGCTTGCAGAGCCGGTAGAAATACATGCCGAACAGCACGTTCTTCCAGCGCGTGAGGCCGTAAGCGAGTTTTGCGGGCAGCCGCGCCCGCAGCCAGTTGGCGACCTTGTCCTCGTCGGGCCGCGCCACGACATAGGTCGGCGAACGCTGCAGCATCGTGACATGGGCGGCGGTCTTGGCCATTTCCGGCACCAGCGTCACCGCGGTCGCACCGCTGCCGATCACCACCACGTTCTTGCCGGCATAGTCGATGTCATCGGTCCACTGCTGCGGGTGGACGACGCGGCCGGCGAAATCGGCGATGCCGGGGAAGTCAGGCGTGTAGCCGTGCTCATACTTGTAGTAGCCGCTGCACATGAACAGGAAGCTGCAGGTGAGACGCTCGATCGTCTTCTCCGGCCCGCGCTCGACCTCGACTGTCCATTGCGAGTCGGCCGACGACCAGTCGGCGCGCACCACGCGGTGGTTGAAGCGGATGTTCTTGTCGATGCCGTACATGCGCGCGGTCTCGCGCACATAATTCAGGATCGACGGGCCATCGGCGATCGCCTTCGGCTCGGTCCAGGGCCGGAACGAATAGCCGAGCGTGTACATGTCGGAGTCGGAGCGGATGCCGGGATAGCGGAATAGGTCCCAGGTCCCGCCGATGCAATCGCGGCCTTCGAGAATGGCGTAGCTGCGGTCCGGGCTGTTGGCCTGCAGATGATAGCCGGCACCGATGCCCGACAGCCCGGCACCCACGATCAACACGTCGAAATGAGCAGACATGCCCTGACCCTCCGGCGGCAAAATTGACAATCTGTATTGTCAGATAACTTGACATCTGACAATGGCGCGTGTCAATACACATTTCATGGCAAGCAGCCGGAAAGCCCGCCTCTATGGCGGTATGGACGCCGAGGAACGCCGCGCCGAGCGGCGGCTGAAGCTGATCGATGCGGCGATCGAGGTCTATGGCGAGGTCGGCTATCGGGTCGCCACCGTGAAGGCGATCTGCGAGGCGGCCGAGCTCACCGAACGCTATTTCTACGAATCCTTTTCCAACAGCGAAGCCCTGCTGATCGCCGCCTACAACCATGTCGTCGGCCACCTCCACGAGGAGATGACGGCTGCCGCGGCGGCCGCCGGCGGTGATGCCGAGATGAGGCTGCGCGCCGCGCTGACGCTGTATTTCACGCGTTTGAAGGAGCACCCGAAGCCCGCGCGGGTCTTCCTGCTCGAGATTTCCGGCATCAGTCCGGCGGTCGATGCCGTCAAGCTCGACGCCCTGCGCGTCTTCAGCGACATCCTGGTGCCGCCGACGCTCGATCCCAGACACGGCGACAAGGCCGCGGCTGCCACGCTGCTCTCGATCGGCATGGTCGGCGCGGTCATCTCGATCGCGCTGCGCT
Organism: Bradyrhizobium sp. AUGA SZCCT0105; assembly: GCF_018129565.1. Taxonomy (NCBI): domain Bacteria; kingdom Pseudomonadati; phylum Pseudomonadota; class Alphaproteobacteria; order Hyphomicrobiales; family Nitrobacteraceae; genus Bradyrhizobium; species Bradyrhizobium sp. AUGA SZCCT0105. The sequence goes on from NZ_JAFCMK010000007.1 coordinate 201,997, forward strand.
GGGTCTCGAAGCAATATCCGCAAGCCGTCGAGGACGTCGTCGCGATCGCCGCCAGCTTCTGCCGCGTGGCATTGACCGAGGCCGATCGCCGCCGGGATCTGCATTTGCTGTAGCGGCGGGCTCGCGCCACTCGCCGATTTTCGATCATGTTTCGTCAGGGTTTGCGGGCCCGCCCCTCGGCCGTGCCGCTGATTTAGCTTGCATATCTGGCGGTCCGGGCTTTCTTATGCACGGTAGCGGGAGCAAACGGGTCCGACCTGTTTCGTCCTGTGAAACAACAAAAACAGCATCAGGCGGAGCTGAGCCTTTGGTCGACGTGCACAGGCTGGACGACGTGACCGCGCGCCTTGGCGACGTGGTTCTCGATCCCGCGACCTGGCCGTCCTTTATGGACGAGGTCTGCGCGGCCGTCGGCGCGACCGGGGCTGCGATGCTTCAGAGCGATATCCGCACCGAAGACATTCCGCGCACGCAATCGATCACCGACTATTTCACCAAGACCTACTTCCCGCAGAATTTTCATCTCACCGACATTCGCGCGGCGCGCGGCGTGCCGCTGATGCTCGCCGGCACCAACGTCATCACCGACGCCGACCTGTTCGGCGGCGAAACCGAGATGCTGCGCGACCCGCTCTATGCCACGCTCGGCGAGTTCGGGCTGAAATGGTTCGCGGGGATCGGCTTCCGCGCCGGCCCGGCATTGTGGGCGCTGAGCATCCAGCGCACGCCAAAGGAAGGCATGTTCGATGCCGACGAGGTCAAGGCACTCTCGAGAATATCGGCGCGGCTGACCGAAGCCGCGACGCTGTCCACCGTCGTCGGGCGCTCCGCAATCTCGGGCATCACCAGCGCGCTCGACCTGATCCAGGTCGCGGCGATTGCCGTCGGCCGCTTCGGCGCCGTCATCGGCATGAACAGCCAGGCGGAAGCCTGCCTCGGCCATGAACTTGCGATCCGCAACAACCGCCTCACTTTGCTCGACCGGCAGGCCAATATCGATCTGACCAGGCTGATCGATCTGCTGGCCCACAGCTCGGACCTGCACCCGCTCCCGACATCGCCGATCGTGGTGCGCAGGATCGACAAGCGGCCGATCGTGATCCAGATGCAGCCGGTGCCTCCGGCCGCACGCTCACCGTTCCTGGGCGCGCGCGCGATCCTGTTGATCCGTGATCTCGAGGGCAACGCCGCATTCGATCAGGCGCTGCTGGCGGCGGCGTTCGAGCTGACGCCGGCGCAAGCGCGCCTTGCCACGCGACTTGCGCGCGGCGATTCGATCGAGGCGGCCGCACGGGAAGCCGGCATTGCCCTTGCCACCGCGCGCAATCAGCTCAAGACGATTTTCCAGAAGACCGGCACGCATCGGCAGGCGGAACTCGTCGCATTGCTGCACCGGGTGAAATGAACTATTCGAGGCGAATTGTTCCAATTTCCGGCGCGCCGTTACGGTAAGAATTCTTGATAAATTGCAATTGCGTACAGCGATTACTCGATCAGCCCAACGGCTGATCTGCGACTTAAATGATCAGGGAAATCGTCCGGTTCCGGGGTGACAAGCGTCACTAAAATGGCGACAATCTGGTCACTCTGTGTCGTTCGGATTTGGTTGCAATGTCCGTGATGCCGTCACGATCATCGACGTTGGCTATTGCCACTTTTGTCGCCGCGTTCGCGCTGGCGCCGACGACCGCGCACGCGCAATGGTGGCGCAGCGCGCCGAAGGATTTTGAGGATTGCGCCGACCTCGCCGAGAAGGCGAAGTCCAGGGAAGACAAGACCGCGCAACTCGCCGACTGCAATGCCAAGTTTGCCGGACGCCGCAAGCCCGGCGGCGGCTACACCTATTACGACTTCATGCAGGACCGCAGCTTCGACATCGCCGGCCCCAATCCGACGCCGGACGAGCAGAGGAAGATCGACCAGGAATATACCGGTTATCTCGAGAAGGAGCGCCGCTCGAGCATCGTCGCGGCGTTCAATGCCAAGCAGCTCGAGCGGCAGGAAAAGCAGCCGGTGCGGCCGCCGCCGCTTCAGCAGGCGTCACTGCACGGCGAGCCGGTGCACAGCGAGCCGGCGAAAGTCCCGGCCCCGGTCGCACGGCCGGTCAAGCCGCGGGTTGCTGCTGCCCCTCTTCCCAGGGTACGGCCGCAGGCAGCGAGTTGCGTGAAGGGTACGTTCTCCTGCGAATGGCCGCGGCTTTCCGAAGGATTGGACGGCCTGAAGAAATTGTTCACGCCGGCATCTCCGCCGCCGACCAAGGTTGCGAAGCGAAACTGACGCTAGAGCACTTCGGTTCTGATTGAATCAGAACCGAAGTGCTCTAGATTCTTGTTTTGACGCGTTTTCTTCACGCGAACCGGCGTCCACTTCGCTCGAAAACGCTATGGTCAATCGGTAATCACCATCGCCCAGAACCTGCGGTACGGCGACTTCGGATTGTCGACGAAGGCCACGCCGACGCGCTTCGCGCCCGGCATCAGCAGATTCTCGCGGTGCCCCGCCGAGTTCTCCCACTGCTTCAGCATCTCGGCGAAGGCGATGAAACCGGCGCCGATATTTTCGGCGGCGCGCTGCTTCTTCAGCGGCGCGATGCGGGTGAAGAAGCTGCCGCCCGCGGAGTGGCTGACCGATCCGGTCACCGACATCGCCTGCGCCTGCTTCAGCGCCATCGCATTCAGCTTCGCGTCGAGCTTCACCGCAGGCATGCCGTTGGCGCGTCGGTAGGCACTGATCGAACCGGCATAGTCGGCGGCGTCGGCAGTCGTAGCGATGCCGAGCACGAAGGTGAGCGCGAGGAACAGCAGCTTCATCTGAGGTCTTCTCTGCAATGGATCAGTGCGCGCGACCGCGCTTGTTGTGTCGATGCGTGACCGGTTTGCGCGCAGGCCTGACCGATTGGCTCGACGCCGCCGCCGCGCGCTGCTCCTGCAAACGCGCATCATAGCCTGGTGAAGGTGTCACGGTCGGCGGCGCGGCGCGGACCGGCACGGTGCCAAGCGCAGCAAACGTGAGCAGCATGATGCAGGATCGTTTCATGATGTCACCTCCTCGGTTATCCGAACGCTATGCCAGACGATCGTCGGCGCTCACGGTCAGCGGCCATCGCGAATCTGCTCCGGCGTCAGCCCCGGCGACCCCTTGCCGTCGGCCTCCGCCTTCCGGATCAGCGCGATGATACGTCTCGACAGCGGCGCCTCCAGCCCGCGGCGATCCGCGATCGCGGTGATCACGCCCTGCAGATAGTCGATCTCGGTGCGCCGGCCACGTTGCAGATCCTCCCACATCGAGGAGCGCGCTTCGGGATCGATCTTCATGGTGCGGCCGAGCAGCATGTCGAACAGCGCGTCAGGCAGCCGCAGCAATGCCGGCATCCAGCTCGAAGGCAGCGGCGTCGGCGACACCGGCACAATCCCTTCGGCACGGATCGCGGCCAAACCCTCGGCCATCTGGTCGGCGAATAATTGTCGCCAGCTGCGCTGTGCGAGCTGCTGCCGCAGCGGAATGTTGGACAGCGCGTTGAGCGCGTTGTTGAGATTGACGATCAGCTTGCCCCACTGCACGCCGTCGATGTTGGAGGTCGCCTTCATCGCAAGGCCCGGCACCGAAAGCCGCGCGGCGGTGCCGGCATCGTCCTGCGCGATCACGATGTCGCCCGAGGTCGAGCGATGGAAGCGGCCGTCGCCGAGCGCGACCACATTGAACGGCACCATGCCGCCGAGCACCTTGCGGCCCGGCAGGCGGTCGCGCAGCAGCGGCACATTGCCGACGCCATTCTGCAGGCTGATCACCGCGGCGTCGGCAGCCGCGTGGCGCGCGATCAATTCGGCGATCTCGGCGGTATCGGCGCTCTTCACCGTCACCAGCACCGTCTCGACGTGGCGCAGGCTCGACGGATCGTCGGACAGAACGAGCCGGTCCGCGGATACCATCCGCTCCGAGCCGTCGAAACTGCTGACCCGCAAGCCGTTGCCTGCGATCTCCTGGATCAACCGCGGCCGCGCCAGCAGCACGACGCGGCGGCCGGACGCAGCCAGCATGCCGCCGACGAAGCAACCGATGCTTCCGGCGCCCGCGATGGCGATCGGCCGGTCCGCGTTCATCTGGCTAAATGTCCGTTCATCAGGGCTCGATAGCAGACCTCGATAGCAGAGCTCGATAGCAGAACTGGGGTTGCCTGCCTATTTCCACGCGCCGCCGCCCCGGGTGGCCCGCCTTGTAACCGTCATGGCCCGAAGCTATGTTTCCGGCTCGGGGCACGGTTGCGGCAGGAGACGATCATGGGTTTACTCGACGTACTCAACGGCATGCAGAACGGCCCACGCGGTCCAAGCGCGCCAAGCACACCATCCGACAGCTCCAGCGGCGGCGGAAGCGGAATGTCGCCGATGACGATGGCCATCCTGGCGTTGCTCGCCTGGAAGGCGGTCAAGCATTTCTCCGGCGGCCAACCGGGCGCAACCGCCCCTCCGCCGACGCCAGCGCAAGCGCCGTCACTCCCCGGCAACGTCACCGCGAGCCTGCCCGGCGGCGCCGGTGGTGGCGGGCTCGGTGATCTGCTCAAGGGCGGCCTTGGCGGCCTGCTCGCCGGCGGCGCAGCCGGCACCGTGCTCAGCGGCGGCCTCGGCGATCTGCTCAGCCAATTGCAGCAGAAGGGCCACGGCGACGCGGCCAATTCCTGGGTCAGCAACGGCCCCAACAAGCAGATCGCGCCCGGCGATCTTGCCAACGCTCTCGGCGCCGACCAGATCGACTCGCTGGCGTCGCAGAGCGGCATGTCGCGCGACCAATTGCTGCAGGGCCTGAGCCAGTATCTGCCCGACGCGATCAATCATCTGACGCCGGACGGCCGGCTGCCGAGCGGCGACGAGCTGAACGGCCGGCTTTAGCGCCAGCGTTGATTCCATCTGAGGAGGACGACAGTCATGGGCGGCATCATCTGGGTCATCATCGTCGGCTTTGTCGCGGGGATCATTGCGCGGCTCCTGTCGCCGGGACCCAACAATCCAAGCGGCTTCATTCTCACCACCGTGCTCGGCATCGTCGGCGCGTTTCTCGCGACCTTCATCGGCCAGGCCATCGGCCATTACGGTCCTGAACAGGGCGCCGGCTTCATCACCGCCACGATCGGCGCGCTGGTGGTGCTGTTCATCTGGAACCGGCTGGTCGCGGCGCGCGTGATCCCGGACATCGGCAACAGGTGACGCCGTAGCCGAACACTGGTTCAAAATCAAAATGCCCGGGCCTGCCCGGGCATTTTCGTTTCTGCAACCACTCCGAAGACGTGGATGGCTAGCTCACTGAATGAGATGCATGCCGGCGTCCATGCGGACGAATTCGCCGGTCATGTTGCTCGACGCCGGGCTCGCCAGGAAGCAGACGAGATTGGCGATATCTTCGGCCGTTGACGCGACCTTCAGCGGGACACGCGCGATCACGGTATCACGCACCTGCTTCGCGCCGTCCTCGCCGCGGCCCTTGGTGAACCAGGGCGTATCGATATAGCCCGGGCACACCGTGTTGACGCGGATCAACGGCGCCAGCGCGCGCGCCAGCGACTGCGTCATGGTGTTGAGCGCGCCCTTGCTCGCGGCATAGGCCACCGACGAACCGCCGCCGGAAATGCCGGCGATCGAGGAGACGTTGACCACCGCCGAGGGACGGCCGGATGCCTTTGCACCGGTCTCGAGCAGAGCGCGCACGGCACGGACCATCTGGAACGGGCCGATGGTGTTGACGGCATAGATGCGCTGGAAATCCTCCGCCGTCAGGCCGTCGAGATCGTGATGCGGCACATGCTTCGTGGTGCCGGCATTGTTGACCAGCACGTCGAGGCGGCCCCAGCCCTGCGCGGCGGCTGCGATCTTCTTGCAGTCCTCGTCGCGCGAGACGTCGCCCTGCACCACCAGCACTTCGGCGCCCTGCTTGCGGCAGGCTTCCGCGGTCGCCTCGGCTTCCGCCTTGCTGTTGGAATAGTTGATGATGAGGCGCGCGCCCTGCGTGGCGAGGATTTGCGCGGTGGCGGCGCCGAGGCCCGATGCCGATCCCGTCACGATCGCGCACAAACCATCCTTGGACATCTGCATTTTCCTTGTTGTTGTGAGCCAGATGAACTCCGGCGGCGGCATACCATATCGCGCGGGATGCCATCTGCAAACCGCGCCAAAACCTCACGTACAGGGCCTCAGGTATACGCGTTCGGACCCTTTTGCAGGCTGGCCCACTGTGCGTCGTCATGCCCGCAGATGATCTTGACGCCGGATGCCTCGAGCCTGGCGATCTCGTCGAGCGAGTGCAGGAACTGGTCGACGTCGAGGCTGTTCCTCGGTGAGGTCCGCTGATCGAGATTGGCGCGCACGCTGAGCGCGTCGGATGCGAGCAAATATTCGCCGCTCTGATCCAGCTTGACCAGCGCGCCGGTCGTTCCCTTCGAATGTCCGGGCAGCGGCACCAGCGTCAACTTGCCATCGCCGAACACATCCATCTGCCGGTCGAAGATTTCCATCTTCAACGGATGGTCCCAATCCGCCTTGATGTATCCGCGCTCGAGCGCGTTATCGGCGTTCGCGGCCTCGACCTCGAGCGCGTGAACGAAGATCGTCGCCTTCTTGAAGAAGGCGTTGCAGCCGCAATGATCGGTGTGCAGGTGAGAGCAGATCACCACATCGATATCGTCGGGGCCAAGGCCAACGGCCTTCAGGCTCGTCAGCACATGATCGTCTGCCGGCATGATCGGCTGCATGTATTTGGCGAGCGTGCCGAGCCGCCCTTCGGGATCGGTCGCGACATCGGGATGGCATCCGGTGTCGAACAGCACATTGCCCTGCGTGTGCCGCAACAGCACGCAGGCGACCGGCAGATCGATCATCTCGCCGCGTGCGGCATCAGGCAGATAGGTCCGCCTGGACATCCGCAAACGCCCGCCCGACAGCATATGCATCTTCATCTCGTTACCTCCCGATTTGGCCTCAAACTACATATGAGTTTTTTGGAAACTCATAATCAATTTGACAGCACATTACCCGCCCTTATAGCTTCCGCGCAACGCCGCGATCGCGGCAACGCGCTCAACGAAGCAGCTCTCTATGGACCGGCATCGTTGACATCGACCTGCGGCCGCCAGAGGGAAGCTTCGCTACGATGTACACCGTGTTCAGCGTGTTCGCTGCGACTGCAGATGCGGCAGCGTTCAAACCCTTCCTCTGCATTCCCGCGCGTCCCGACCGCGGCTATTTTGCCGATGGCGTCGAACTGTCCTATGGCGACATTGCGCGGCAGGTCTGCGCATTGCGCGAACACTACCGCGCAGCCGGCTTCGGTCACGGACACCGCGCCTGCCTGTTGCTGGAGAACCGGCCGGATTTCATCGTGCATTGGCTGGCGCTCAACGGCCTCGGGGTCTCGATCGTTCCGATCAACCCGGCCTATCGTGCGGCGGAGATTGCGTATCTGATTGCGCATGCCGAACCCGACCTGATCATCACGCTGCACGATCAGAAGGAGTTGCAGAAGGCGCTGATCGGCACTGTGCCCGTGCTCGAGGTATCCGGCGACGATCTCGGCGCGAGTGTGCAGAAAATCCCGCTTGTCCGGCGACCGCCACCGCACGCCGGCGAGCCGGGAAGCGAGACCGAGGCCGCGCTGCTCTACACGTCGGGCACAACGGCGCGTCCGAAGGGCTGCATCCTGACCAACGAATATGTGGTCTCGACCGGCCGCTGGTACGTCAGCCACGGCGGCGAGGCGACGTATCATGCCGGAACGGAGCGCCTCTACAGCCCGCTGCCGCTATTCCACATGGCCGGCCTGACGCTGACCCCGATCGCGATGATGCTGACCGGCGGCTGCCTCATCCTGCCGGAGCGCTTCAACGCGAAATCGGCCTGGCGCGACATCGTCTCCTGCCGCGCAACCGTGCTGCATTATCTCGGCGTGATCGTCGCGGCCCTGCTCGCCCAGCCGGAAACGCCGGACGAGAAGGCCCATGCGCTGCGCTTCTCGATGGGCGTCGGCGCCAACCCCGAGCAACGCGCGCGAGCCCGCGAACGCTTCGGCATCCCCTTCGTCGAGGGCTGGGGCATGACGGAGACCGGACGCAGCCCCTTCAACACGGCCAAGCCGCGCCATCTCGAAACCAACACGATCGGCCGCAGCGTACCGGGCCTCGAGATGACCATCCTCGATGCCGACGGCAATGCGCTGCCGCCGGGCGCGGTCGGCGAACTCTGCGTGCGCCATTCCGAAGCGACGCCGCGGCGCGGCTTTTTCTCGGGCTATCTGAAAGACCCCGAGGCCACCGAGCAGGCCTGGCGCGGTGGCTGGTTTCACACCGGCGACAGCGCCTGGCAGCACGAGGATGGCGCGTTCGTGTTCGTCGACCGGCTGAAGCATCTGGTGCGGCGCGCCGGGGAAAACATCTCGGCGGCGGAGATCGAGGCCGTCCTGACAACATCCGACCTGGTCAAACAGGCGGCCGTCGTCGCCGCGCGCGATCCAATCCGCGACGAGGAGGTTGCGGCCTTCATCGTGATCAACGACGGCGCCGCCGCGTCGCGCGAACTTGCGCAGGACATTTTCCACTTCTGCCGCGAGCGCCTTGCGCCGTTCAAGCTGCCGGCGTGGATCGCCTTCGTCGGCGAACTGCCGCTGACCTCGACCAACAAGATCCAGAAGCACACGCTGCTCGGCCCGGACAAAGACCCGCTGTCGCATCCCGGCATGATCGACCTGCGGCAAGAAAAGACCAACGCCATAAGGCAATCGAACTAGAGGAAACCAGGGACAATGACATCGAGTTACGGATGGATCGCCGCGAGCGCTGCGTTGCTGACGGCCACCTTCGCAGCCGCGCCATCGCACGCGCAGACCTCCGACGATATGGTGAAGATCGGCGTGCTGACCGATCAGGCCGGCCTCTATGCCGACGCTGCCGGCCCCGGCGCGGTCGAGGCGGTGCGGATGGCGATCGCGGATTTCGGCGGCAAGGTGTTGGGCAAACCGATCGCGATGGTCGATGCCGACCATCAGAACAAGGCCGACATCGGCGCCGGCATCGCGCGGCGCTGGTATGAGCAGGAGAATGTCGACGTCATCGTCGATTTCGCCAATTCCGCCGTCGCCTTCGCCGTGCTCGAACTCACCAAGCAGAAGAACAAGGCGATGCTGGTATCGTCGGCCGGCTCCTCCGATCTGACCGGAAAGGGCTGCTCGGCCAATTCGGTGCAATGGACCTACAACACCTATGCGCTCGCCAACAGCACAGTTCGGGCACTGGCCAAGGAAGGCGCGAAGGGCTGGTACTTCGTCACGGTCGACTACGCCTTCGGGCACGCTTTGCGCAACGATGCAGCCAAGACCGTGGAGAAGGTCGGCGGCACGATCGCGGGCGAGGTGCGGCATCCGCTCAACAGCATGGATTTCTCGTCGTATCTGCTGCAGGCCCAGAGCTCGAAGGCGGATGTTATCGCCTTTGCCAACACCGGCGGCGACCTCGCCAATTCGATCCGGCAGGCGCAGGAATTCGGTCTGGCGCAGCAGCAGAAGCTGGCGGCCTTCCTGATGCAGACTAGCGACATTCACGCGATCGGCTTGCAGACCGCCCAGGGGTTGCAGCTCGCGACCGCGTTCTATTGGGATCTCGACGACAAGACCCGCGACTTCGCCGCGCGCTTCATGGCCAGGACCAACAAGCGGCCGACCATGGTGCAGGCCGGGCTCTACTCCGCAGTAATGAACTATCTCAAGGCGGTGGAGAAATCCGGCACCGACGACGGCCCCAAGGTGATCGCGCAGATGAAGGACATGCCGATCGACGACTTCTTTGCCCGCAATGCCTTCCTGCGCGCGGATGGCCAGCTGATCCACGACATGTATCTCGTGCAGGTGAAATCGCCTGCGGAATCCAAGGGCGCCTGGGATTACGAGAAACTGGTTCAGGTCATCCCGGGCAAGGAGGCCTTTGCGACGCCAGAGGAGAGCGCATGCCCGCTGCTGAAGAAATGATGCTCTCACGAATTCGCAGGACCACAGGCAAGAAATCACAAGCAAGGCTGGACATCGCATGACCGAACTGCCGCTGCTCTTTACCCCGCTGCAACTCCGCGACCTCGAACTGAAGAACCGGATCATGGTCTCGCCGATGGCGACCTATTCGGCGCAGGACGGGCGCGCCACCGATTGGCACACCGCGCATATCGGCAAGCTCGCCGCCGGCGGCGCTGGTCTCGTGTTCGTCGAGCAGAGCTCGGTGAACATCCAGGGACGCATCACCCATGGCTGCCTCGGCATCTGGGATGATACGCACATCGCAGATCATGCCGCCCTCGCTGCGCTGATCCACAGCTTCAACGCCAAGGCCGCGATCCAGATCGCGCATGGCGGCCGGAAGGGCTCGGCGCAGCGGCCGTGGGAAGGCGGCAATCCGCTCGGCGAAGCCGACATCACGGCCCGCGGTGAAGGCCCGTGGCGGATCGCGGCCTCGAGCGGCATTCCGTTCGACGACGGCTGGCCGGCACCGCAGATGCTGACGTCAGAGCAGATCGATGCCCTGGTGGACGACTACCGCCAGGCGTTTCGCCGTGCCAGGGCTGCGGGTTACGACGTCATCGAGCTGCACTGCGCGCACGGCTACCTGATGCACTCCTTCCTGTCGCCACTCGCCAACAACCGCAACGACGAGTATGGCGGGTCGCGCGAAAATCGCATGCGTTTGCCGCTGCGGATCGCAGGCATCATGCGCGAGGAATGGCCCGACCACCTGCCCGCCTTCGTCCGCATCTCGTCGGTCGACGGCGTCGACATCGGCTGGTCGATCGAAGACTCGATCGCATTTGCCACCGAGCTGAAGGCGATCGGGATCGACATGGTGGACTGCTCATCGGGCGGCATGAAGCTGCCGCGCGGCAACTCGCTGGTGTCGCGTACTCCGGGCTTCCAGGTGCCGTTCGCCGAGCGCATCCAGAAGGAGGCCGGCATGCCGACGGTCGCGGTCGGGCTGATCCGCGAGCCGGACTACGCCGAAGCCATCTTGCGGGACGGCAAGGCGACGCTTATTGCGCTCGGCCGCGAACTGCTGTGGAATCCGAACTGGCCCGCGCAGACAGCACTCGCGCTCGGATGCGATCCCGAGTGGACGAGCTGGCCCGAGCAATATGGCTGGTGGCTGAAGCGGCGGGTGGCACAGCAGGGACGATAGCGATGCCGGTGGTGAAGAAAGATGCAGCGAAAGCCGGCGCGGTCGCCGGCCCGCGGTCTTTCGACGGCCCCGATTTCCCCGGCGATACCTCGCGCGACCTGCCGAAGATGGACAATGCGGTCAAGTCGGCGCGGCGCGTGTTCGACGTGCTTGAATTCTTCGAGGAGCACCAGCGCGCCGCTTCCGCCATCGAGGTCGCAGCCGCGCTCAAATTCCCGCAGTCCAGCACCTCGGCGCTGATGCGGACGATGACCGCGTTCGGCTATCTGCATTACGACACCAGCCGCCGCACCTATATCCCGACGCCGCGGATCTCGATGCTGGGGCACTGGCTGAGCCCGGCGCTGTTCACGCGGGGGCGCCTGATCAATCTGATGAACGAGCTCTCCGAGAAAACCGGGGAGACCATCATGCTCGCGGTGCGCAACGGGCTCAGCGCGCAGTATGTCCATATCGTTCAGGCCAGACTGCCGATGCGGCTCTATGTCAAGGCCGGAACGCTGCGGCCGCTGGCGCGATCCGCATCGGGTTACGCGCTGCTGTCGGCCTATCCGGACAAGGAGGTCCGCCGCCTGGTGCGCCTGATCAACGCCAACGAGCCGCGACCCGATCGGCAGATCGACATCAAGGCGTTGCTGCTGGAGCTGAAGAAGGTCCGCGCCAAGGGGCATGCCTTCTCGCTCGGCCTGGTCACGCCGGGCGCCGGCGCCGTTGCCATGAACCTGCCGCCGATAGCGGAATCAAACGAGCCGCTTGTGCTGTGCGTGGCCGGATTAAACGATGCGCTGGTCACCCAGGAAACCGAGTTCGCCAACCTGATGCGGAAGGCGATCGAGTTTCATCTGGCGGACTGAACGCATGTTGCCCGTCAATTTACTGCCGCGCGTGGCATACAAACCGGGGCGGTCGAAAGTTCACTATGCGGAATTCATGCGCCTCGTCCGGCTTCATGCCATCCGCGCAAGTGGCCCTGCGGGCAACGCTTGTCACGGCTATGGCTTTTCCGCATCATTGAGCGCAAGACAACATCGCAAGCAGGGCCAGCCGAACGGCGAGCCCCAAGCCAATCAACACGAGGAACGCTGTGGCGGAGAGTGAGAACATCGTCGCCGAGACCGCGGAAAAGATTTTCGCCGATCTCGCGGATGCCCAAACCATCAATCACGACAAGCACGGCGCATGGAAGGCGCCGCTGTGGCGGGCGCTGACCGAAGCCGGCCTGCCGCTGTCCTGGGTGCCCGATGATCTCGGTGGTTCCGGCGCCAGTCTCGCGGAAGGTTTCAGCGTCCTCAACGTCGCCGGACGGCATGCGATCGCTGTTCCGCTGGCCGAAACAATGCTGGCCGGCTGGCTGCTGACGCAAGCCAAGATCACCTCCCCGGAAGGCGAGATGACCGTGCTGCCGGCAAGCCCGAAGGACCGCGTCACGGTTGGCGCTGACGGCTCGCTCTCCGGTCGCGCCCGCGGCGTACCGTTCGCGAAAGACGCGAAACATTTCGCGGTGCTGGCTGATGGCAATGGCGGCATCTCGATCGCGCTGGTCGATGCCGCGAAGTGCCGGATCGAATCCGGCATCGGGCTCGGTGGCGATCACAACGACACCGTCACGCTCGACAAGGTGCAGCCGGTCACGACCAGGCCGGCGCCGAAGGGTTTTGACCAGACCACGCTGATGCTGATGGGCGGCGTGGTGCGGGCGCTCCAGATCGCAGGCGCGCTGGAAGCGATGCTCGACATCTCGGTGCGCTATTCCAACGAACGCGTCGCGTTCGAGAAGAAGATTTCCAAGTTCCAGGCGGTGCAGCACAACCTCGCCCGCCTCGCCGGCGAGTCCGCCGCGGCGCTGGCCGCCGCGACGTCCGCGGCTGACACCATCGCCAGTGCGGCATCGTTCGACAATGACGCGGTGTTCCTCGAAGCGGCGGCGGCCAAGATTCGCTGTTCGGAAGCCGCCGAGAAAGGCAGTGGCATCGCGCACCAAGTGCATGGCGCGATCGGCTTCACCAACGAGCACATCCTGCACCGTTATTCGCTGCGCGCATTGGCGTGGCGCGACGATTTCGGCTCGGAGAGCTACTGGGCGGTCGAGCTCGGCAAGCTCGTCGCCGAGCGTGGCGCCGATGAATTGTGGCCTCTGGTGGCTTCGCGCTGAGATCAGGCAGAAAGATCAGGACTGGACATCATGACTGCAGCCCTTCGTTTCGATCCGATCCGCCTGCCGGAAAAGTGCGAGCAGCTCCGCAAGGAGGTGCGCGCCTTCCTCGCCGAGGAAATCGCCGCCGGCACCTTCGATCCCCACGCGCCGAACCGCGAGGACAATGACGCGCCGGAATTCTCCCGCCGCGTCGGCGCCAAGGGCTGGCTCGGCATGACCTGGCCAAAGAAATATGGCGGCCAGGAACGCTCGTTCCTCGAACGCTATGTGGTGACCGAGGAGATGCGGGTGGCGAACGCGCCGACCCGGCGCTTCTTCGTCGCCGATCGCCAGAGCGGGCCGGTGCTTTTGAAATACGCGCCCGAGCACATCAAGATGGATATCCTGCCGCGCATCTGCCGCGGCGAGGTCTGCTTCGCGATCGGCATGAGCGAGCCGAACTCCGGCTCCGATTTGTTCGCGGCGAAGACCCGCGCCACCAAGACCGATGGCGGCTATCTGATCAACGGCACCAAGATCTGGACCTCGTCGGCGCACATCGCCGACTACATGATCGCGATCTTCCGGACCTCGCCGCCGACCAAGGAAAACCGCCGCCACGGCCTGACCCAGTTCCTGGTCAAGATGAAGCAGCCCGGCATCCAGGTGAATCCGATCGGCCAGATCACCGGCCAGTTCGAATTCAACGAAGTGGTGTTCACCGACTACTTCGTACCCGACGATCACGTGCTGGGCGAAGTCGACGGCGCCTGGAAGCAGGCGACGTCCGAACTCGCCTATGAACGCTCCGGCCCCGAGCGCTTCCTCGAAACCTATTACGTGCTCACCGAGCTCGTGCGCGCCGTCGGCAAGAACCCGGACACCCGCAGCGCCGAGGGTATCGGACGGCTGGTCGCGCAGGTCCACACCATGCGACGCATGTCGGTGTCGGTCGCCGGCATGCTGCAGGCCGGCAAGGAGCCGGTGGTCGAGGCCTCCATCGTCAAGGACATCGGCACGGTGTGGGAGCAGCAGCTGCCGCATCGCGTCCGCGATCTCGCGGCGTTCGTCGAGGAGACCGCGACCAATCGCGAGACACTGGAGAAGCAGCTCGATTTCGCCATCAAGACCGCGCCCAAGCTGACGATCCAGGGCGGCACCACGGAAGTGCTGCGCGGCATCATCGCCCGCGGTTTGGGCTTGCGTTAATTCAACGAGGACAGATCATGACCAAATATACTGATATCGGCGTCGAAACCCACGGCCATGTCGGCCTGATCGAGATCCGCAAGCCGCCGCTGAATTTCTTCGACGTCGCGTTGATCAACCAGATCGCCGACGCGCTGGAGGAGTTCGACAACAACATCGAGATCCGCGCCTCGGTGCTCGCCGCCCAAGGCAAGGCGTTCTGCGCCGGCGCCAATTTCGGCGATCCTGTCCGCCAGGAACAGGAAGAGCGCGCCAAGAGCGATCCGGCCTCGAACCTGCCGATCAACCATCTCTATGTTCAAGCGGTGCGCATCTTCCGCAACAAGAAGCCGATCGTCGCGGCGATCCACGGCGCCGCGATCGGCGGCGGCCTCGGCCTTGCGGTGTCGGCCGACTTCCGCGTCGCCTGCCCCGAGGCGCGCTTCGCGGCGAACTTCACCAAGCTCGGCTTCCATCCGGGCTTCGGCCTCACCACCACGCTGCCGGAACTGATCGGCAAGAACAACGCCGAGCTGATGTTCTACACCAGCCGCCGCGTCACCGGCGAAGAGGCCTATCGCTGGGGTCTCGCCAACGTGCTGGTGCCGCAGGACCAAGTGCGCGCCGAGGCGATGAAGCTCGCGCAGGAGATCGCCGAATGCTCGCCGCTCGGCCTGGTCTCAACCCGCGCCACCATGCGCGCCGGCCTCGCCGACCGCGTGCTCGCCGCGACCAACCATGAGCTCGAAGAGCAGACCAAGCTGCGCGCGACCGAAGACTTCAAGGAAGGCGTCAAAGCCACCGCCGAGCGCCGCGTCGCGAACTTCAAGGGCCGGTGAGACCGCAAGCGCTGCTCTATCAACACGGTCGTCCCGGCGAAAGCCGGGACCCGTAGCCACCGATGGGAGTGGCGAGACAAGCCGTCTCCCCTTGTGCCCTTTCCGCGGGCCGCGGCGTATGGGTCCCGGGTCAAGCCCGGGACGACGCTCGGGAGATGGCTCGCTAACTTCTCGGCACCGCCAGCGCATCGACGATCGTCACGCCCTGCCCCTCCGGATGGCATCAGCACGGGATTAACCTCAATCTCGGCGATGCATGCATCACGCGTGATCGCCGGACAATCCATTCGAACGATCATGAGTGGTATTATGTATTTATGCGACTCCTGAGAGATAATTCACATTTGAAGTCCGCTACCGGCCATACAGTCCGACATTGGGCGCTCCGTATTCATCGCAGCATGGAGCAACGCAATGACTGCCAAGCATTCCGTTCCCGTTCGCGGGCTGTCCACAACGGCCCGTTCACCGCTTTTTCAGGGTCGCTTCGGTCGCATGTTCCGCATGGAGCCAGCGACATTTGGAAAGACCGACACCGACGCGCAGAACGCGCTTGCCAAGCTTGCGAAGACGATGACGTCGCCCCCCGATGATGCGAAGGACGGACGCGACGACGAGGAGAGCGGGATCCCCGCGCTCTATACGTATTTCGGCCAGTTCATCGACCACGACCTGACATTCGACCCGAACAGCTCACTGCAGAAGCGCAACGATCCGGATGCGTTGACCGACTACCGGACGCCTGCATTCGATCTCGACTGCATCTACGGCCGCGGCCCGGACGACCAGCCCTATCTGTATGACGGCAGCAACGGCTTCCTGCTCGGCAACCCCATACATGGCGCCAGCGACCCAGACGCCCACGACCTCCCGAGGAACGGAGCGCCGGTGAAACGCGCCCTGATCGGCGATCCACGCAACGACGAAAACGCGATCGTCTCGCAGTTGCAGGGCCTGTTTCATCGCTTTCACAATGCGATGCTGAAGCGGCACCCCGACGCCGAATTCTCCGACCTGCAACGGATCGTGCGACACTACTACCAGTATATCGTGCTGTACGACTTCCTGCCGCGGATCGTCGATCACGGCGTGCTCGACCAGCTCAAGACCGGCGGACGATATGACCAGTCGAAGCTGAAATACTTCCACTGGAAGAACGGGCCCTTCATGCCCGTCGAGTTCTCGGTTGCGGGCTATCGGCTCGGTCATTCGATGATCCGGCCGGGATACCGTTTGAACGACGGCGTCCTGCTTCCGATCTTTCCGAGCGGCCAGAACAAGGATGGCTTGACCGGCTTCCGCGAGATGAACCCGGCCTGGGCCATCGACTGGGGCCGCTTCATCGACATCGACACGCGCGACTATGACGGCGACGACGCGGTCAAGGCCAAGCGGCTGCAGTTCGCCTATCGCATCGATACTGCGCTGGTCAATCCGCTGGCGAATCTACCCCCCGCGGTCGCTTCCAACCCGTCGGTGCTTGCGGAGCGCAACCTGCTGCGTGGCTGGCGACTGGGCCTGCCGTCGGGCCAGGACATCGCCTACGCGATGGGCGTTCAGCCGCTCAACGACGAGGAGATTCTGATCGGTCAGGGCGTGGACAAGCCCGACACCGCACTGCCGAACATCCTCTCGGTGGATCCGGTCTTCCGCAAGAATTGTCCGTTGTGGACCTACATTCTCGCCGAGGCGATGCATCACGCGGTGAAGGTGAAAATTCCGGTCAAATCGGACGTCGAGGTGACGACGCCGCGGCTCGGACCGGTCGGCGGGCGGATCGTCGCGGAAGTCTTCGTCGGGCTGATGTTCGGTGACAACAGCTCGATCCTCAACATGAACAAGAACTGGTTCCCCGGATCCGGCCCCAATTTCGCGCTGAAGGACCTCGTCCGGATCGCTCTCGGAAAATAACGCCGAGCGCGGGGCAAGCCGGTTCGCAGCCCTTGAGCCGCCGCGCAGTTTGCGCGGCGGCTCAAGAATCGGGGTCACGAAAGGGAAAGCTATTTCGGCACCACCAGCGCATCGACGATCGTCACGCCCTGCCCCTCCGGGTGCACCAGCACGGGATTGACCTCGATGTCGGCGATCTCGCTTGCATGCTGCGCTGCCAGCATTGAGATCTGCGAGATCAGCCGCGCCAGCGCCGCGCCATCGGCTTTCGGCGCACCACGGAAGCCGTGCAGCAGCGGCGCAGCCTTCAGCGTCTCCAGCATCGCGGTCGCCTCAGCCGGGCTCACCGGCGCCGGACGATAAACGACGTCCTTGAACAGCTCGGTCGTGATGCCGCCGAGCCCCACCATCACCATCGGCCCGAATGTACCGTCCGTCATGGTGCCGACGATGATCTCGACGCCCTTCTTCGCCATCGGCCCGACCAGCACGCCCTGGATCAATGCCTCCGGCCGCGCCTTCCGCACCGTCTCCAGCATGTCGCGATAGGCGGTGAACGCCGCGCCCTTGGCGGCGATGTTGACGCGGACGCCGCCGACCTCGCTCTTGTGCGCGATCGCGGGCGACTGGATCTTCATGACAAGCGGAAATCCGGCCCGCTCGATCGCCGCGTCGAGCCCGTCGCGGTCGGTCACCAGCACCTCGTCCGGCAATGCGATGCCGGCCGCGCGCAGCAGCGACTTGCTGTCATGTTCGGAGAGGGTCTTCGCCGTGAGATGCACGGAAAGATCGCGCATCTGCGAGGCAGATGCCGCCATCTCCGGCGTGGGCTTGAAGGCTGCATAGTCCGCCAGCCGCCGCATCGCGACGCCGACATGGGTCAGCCCCGAGAGCACCACCACGCCCGATTTCGCAAGCTCCTGCCGCGCGAATTGCGACGGCAGCGTGTAGGAATAGAACACCACCGGCTTGTTCTGCCTTGAGATCACCGGCTTCAGCTCGGCTTCCTTGAACGGCATCCGCGTTTCGCTCGACAGCGACAGCACGGCCAGGGTCGCATCCACTTCATCTGACGCGTCAAACAGCTCGATGCTCTTCTGCAGGCCGCCCGAGGAGACGCCCTGCGCGGTGACGTCGACCGGATTGCCCGCCGCGCCATAGGACGGCATCCATTGCTTGATCTGGCTCTGGATCGCGACTGAGAGCTCCGGCACGCGCAGGCCCTGCATCGACACGGTGTCGGCGCCCCAGATGCCGGCGCCGCCGGACACCGTCAGCACCGCGACACGGTCGCCTTTCGGCAGCGGATTGGTGGTCAACACGGCCGCAATCGTCACCGCCTCGTCGAGGTCGTTGGAGACGATGAAGCCGTATTTCGCGAACACCGCGTCATAGGCCGCCGACCAGCCCGCCATGCTCGCGGTGTGCGAGGCTGCGGCGCGCTCGCCGGCACCGGAGCGGCCCACTTTAGTTACGATGATGGGCTTCCTGAGCTGTGCCGCCCGCTTCGCCGCGGCCAGGAACTTGTCGACGTCGCGGATGCCCTCGATGAACAGCAGGATCACGTCGGTCGAGGGATCCTGCACCATGTAGTCGAGGAACTCGCCGGCGCCGAGATCGCTCTCATTGCCGGCGCTGACGACGTAGCTGAGCGCGACACCGAGCGCCTTGGCGCGATGATAGATCGCAAAGCCGATGCCGCCGCTCTGCGCGACGATACCGATCCGCCGTTGGCTCGCAGCCAAGTCAGGTGCATCCGGCTTGACGTCGACGGTCGGGCTGAAGGTCGCGGCGACCTTCTGCACCTGGCTGTAAAACCCTTCGGCGTTCGGACCGGAGATCCGCATCCCCGTCCGCTTCGCCAGCGCCACGATCGCGTCCTGCATGTCTGCGCTGTCGCCGCCCTCCTCGGCAAAGCCGGACGAAATGATGACCGCGTTCTTGACGCCGGCAGCCGCGCATTGCTCCAGCGCCGGCAGCACCGCGCGCGCTGGAATGACGATGACGGCGAGATCGATCGGCGCGACGACGTCGGCGATCGACTTGAAACATTTCAGCCCGTCGATCTCGTCATAGTTCGGATTGATCGGATAGAGCCCGCCCGGATAGCCGTTCTTGCGCAGCATCGCGAGCAGCCGCCCGGGAATCTTCTCGTGATCGCGCGAGGCGCCGATCAGCGCGATGCTCTTTGGGGCGAAGAAGGAATCGAGCGGATGCGGCATGGGGGCGTTCCCTGTTGTTATTGCGCTCGACGATATTGGATAGCGGCCGCGGGCTCAACCTTACCCCGTCATCCTGAGGAGGCCGCAATGCGGCCGTCTCGAAGGATGAATCGGCCCGTCTGTGGCCGTGCATCCTTCGAGGCTCGCTCCGCTCGCACCTCAGGATGACGGGGAAGGATATCTTCGCGTAGCCCGGATGGAGCGGAGCGCAATCCGGGCTACGACATCATGCCGTCAGCTTGATCGTCACGCCGCAAAGCTGGAATTCATCGCCCTTCACCGCGCAGCCCCTCGCTTTCGCGGCATTCAGCACCTTCGCCTTGTCGGCGACCTTAAAGGTCAAGCCGCTCATGATCTCGCCGTCGCCCTTGACGAAGCGGAAGGTCGCGTTCGGCAGCTTCACCACGGCATCAGCCGCGGGAATGCCGACGATCTTCCCCCAATGCGCCGCCAACCCCTCGGGCTCGGGGCTCTGCATCTCGACCTCGGTCAGCGCCAAAGTCGTGTCCTTGCGGATCGACTTCTGCCAGTCCGGGCCGGCCGGCGGATATGGCCCAAGAATATCGTCGCTGCCGTCGGTGTGATTGAACTCGATGAAGGCAGCGCGGCAGTCGCGCGGGTGCAGTTGCACGCCGTGATAGGGCGCGTGCGTGATCACGTTGGCGGTGCGCACGCCGATCGCATTGGCCTTGGCGCCCCGCGCGTCGGGATCTTCACAGCAGAAGATCGCCATGTAGCCGCCGCGGCCGCCGGTCTTCTCGATGAAGCGGCCGGCCGCGGTGCCCGGACCCGGCTGGAACGGCGCGACCACTTCCAGCAGGATGGTATCGACCGGCAGCAGCGCGTTCTCGAGGCCGTATTTGGCGACGTTACCGTCGCGATAGCAGACATCGAGGCCCATGATCGCAGAAATGTCCGCGATCACCGGCGCGAGCTGCGGCGCCACCAGGCAGATCTGGCGCAACCGCATGTACTCGGCCATGAGATTGGTCACGGCCTACTGCCCCTGGAAGGTGGGCTTGCGCTTCTCGACGAAGGCCTTGGCCGCTTCCTTGTGGTCGGTGGTTTCGCCGGCACGGGTGTGGTGGATCGCCTCGCCGTCGAAGCAGGCTTCCAGCGTCATGGTCTCGGCATTGTTGATGTTGAGCTTGATGTAGCCGAGCGCCACCGACGGGCCCTGCGCCAGCGACCGCGCCAGCTCCAGCGTCTCGGCCTCGATTTCGGCATCGGGCACCACCTTGGAGACCATGCCGAGGTTATAGGCCTCCTGCGCCGACAGCACCGGCGACATCATGTAGAGCTCGCGCGCCTTGGCGCTGCCGAGCATCTTGGTCAGGAAATACGTTCCACCGTAGTCGCCGGAGAAGCCGACCTTGGCAAAAGCCGTGGTGATCTTGCAGGAGGCGCTGGCGACGCGCAGATCGCAGGACAGTGCGATCGAGAGCCCGGCACCGGCCGCCGCACCGTCGAGCTGCGCCACCACGGGCTTCGGCATCGTGTGCAGGATGCGCGAGACCTCCATGC
Source organism: Bradyrhizobium sp. AUGA SZCCT0105 (assembly GCF_018129565.1). Classification (NCBI taxonomy): domain Bacteria; kingdom Pseudomonadati; phylum Pseudomonadota; class Alphaproteobacteria; order Hyphomicrobiales; family Nitrobacteraceae; genus Bradyrhizobium; species Bradyrhizobium sp. AUGA SZCCT0105. The sequence continues at coordinate 222,985 of NZ_JAFCMK010000007.1, forward strand.
CGCGGCGCAAATTCGCCATCTTGGCCTCGAACGGCAGCGGCGCGCGGCCTTCCGCCATCGACTTGACGTCGCCGCCGACGCAGAAGGTGCCGCCGGCGCCCCGGATCAGCACCGCGCGCACCTCGGTATCGTCCTGCGCCCGCCGCGCCGCCTCGACCAGGCCGCGCGTCATGTCCGGATTGAGCGCATTGCGCCGATCCGGGCGGTTCATGGTGATGGTGAGCAGGCCCTTGTCGAGGGATTGGAGAACCATCTGATTATCGCTCATGGCGTTTTGCCTTTCGTTGTTGTTGGTTACCCCGTCGTTCCGGGATGGTGCGCAAGCACCAGACCCGGAACCTCGAGATCCGGGGTTCGATGCTGCGCATCGCCCCGGGATGACTTCGTCACTTCTTCACCAGCGGGCAGCGCGACTCTGACAGCGGCTGGAACGCCTGGTCACCCGGCACGGTCGCGAGCAGCTTGTAGTCGTCCCAGCGGCCCTTCGACTCCGACGGCTTCTTGACCTCGAACAGATACATGTCGTGCACCATGCGGCCGTCCTCACGGATCTTGCCGTTCTTGGCGAACATGTCGTTGATCGGGGTCTCCTTCATCACCTTCATGACGGCGGCCGCATCGGTAGTGCCGGCGGCCTTCACCGCCTGCAGGTAATGCGTCACGGAGGAGTAGACGCCGGCCTGGGCCGAGGTCGGCACCCGCTTGGTGCGCTCCATGAAGCGCTTGGTGAAGGCGCGGGTGTCGTCATTGAGATCCCAATAGAACGCTTCCGCGAGCAGCAGCCCCTGCGCGGTCTCGAGCCCGACGCTGTCGATATCGGTCACGAAAGCCAAGAGCGGCGAGATCTTCTGGCCGCCCTTGGTGATGCCGAACTCGGCACCCTGCTTGATCGCGTTGATGGTGTCGCCGCCGGCATTGGCGAGCCCGATCACCTTGGCCTTCGAGGCCTGCGCCTGCAGCAGGAAGGAGGAGAAGTCCGAGGTGTTGATCGGATGCCGCACGCTGCCGAGCACCTTGCCGCCCGACTTCACCACGACATTGCTGGTGTCCTTTTCGAGGTCCTGGCCGAATGCGTAATCCGCGGTCAGGAAGAACCAGGTGTCGAGGCCGGATTTCACCGCGGCAAGGCCGGTCACATTGGCCTGCGCGAAGGTGTCGAACACGTAGTGCACGGTGTAGGGGCCGCAGGCCTCGTTGGAGAGGCGGATCGAACCCGGGCCGTTGAACATGATGATCTTGCCGCGGGCCTTGGCGATCTCGCCGGCAGCGAGCGCCGTCGCGGACGCCGCGACGTCAAAAATCATCTCGACGCCCTGGTTGTCGATCATGTCGCGGGCGATGTTGGCGGCAAGGTCGGCCTTGTTGAGATGGTCGCCGACCACGATCTCGACCTTGCGGCCGAGCACCGTGCCGCCGAAGTCCTCCACCGCCATCTTGGCGGCGGTTTCGCTGCCCGAACCGGTGATGTCGGCATAGAGGCTCGACATATCGAGGATGCCGCCGAGCTTCAGCGGAGGCTTGTCCTGCGCCAGCGACGCATTCGCCGAGATCGCAAACACACAGGCCAACACGCCGGCCAAAACCCGTCTCATTCAGATCCTCCCTTGAAGAACAGACCTCATTCCATCAGGTCCGTGTCGAGGGCCGGATCATGCCGCATGCCATGCAGAGCGGCAAGCCGCGGAGCTGACACGTGTTTTCCGCTGAACGGAATGGTCAAGATGTGCGAAGATCGAGCCATGCAGATATTGTCGATGCAGAATCTGTCGATGCTGGCTCGCGGCACTCTCCTCGCCTACACGATGCTGCTTGCCTGCGGGGCAAGTCATGCGGCCGGATGCAATTTCGAGATTCAGGGCGAAGGTCGCGTCGCTGCTGTGATCGATGCGCGCAGCCTGCGGCTGGATGACGGTCGCGAGGTCAAGCTCGCCGGCATCGAGGTGGCGGACCGGGCGAAGGCCATGGCAGCGCTGTCGGCGCTGCTGGTCGGCCGCGAGGTGACGCTGCGCGGACAGGACGACACGCCGGACCGCTACGGCCGGCAGCCGGCCTACGCATTCCTCGAAGGCAGCGAGCATCCCGTGCAAAGCGAGCTGCTGCGCCAGGGCCTCGCGCTGGTGTCGTCCGAGATTGCCGACAAGGACTGTGCCGTGGCGCTGATGGCAGCGGAGGCCGAGGCGCGGGCCGCCCGATCGGGAACCTGGGCCGAGTCCGCGGTCATAAAAAACGCCGAAAGTCCGGACGATATTTTGGCCGGGATTGGGCGCTTTACCGTGGTCGAGGGCAGGGTTTTGTCCGTGCGCCAGGCGGGGGCGACGACCTACCTGAATTTCGGCCGAAACTGGACACGGGACTTTGCTCTGACTATTTCAAGGCGCATAGTCCCTGCGTTTGAGGCGGCTGGCCTTGCGCCCAAGTCTCTGGAAAATCGTAGGATTCGTGTCCGAGGCTGGGTGGAAGCACGACGTGGGCCGCGAATCGAATTGCTCCGGGTGGGGCAGATTGAAGTACTCGGCGGGAACTAGGGGCCCACAGGTCACGGCCTGGCCGATTACGGGACAAGTTGTGGGTTTTTGACGTGATTGAGCGCGCTGGACCGCGTGAAGATGGAACTGGCCGCCGGCTTTCGGCTGCGCTGGCGCTCGTCTGCGCGGCCCTGACGCTGTCGGCCTGCGGCAATGTCGGCCGCTTCGAGCAGGTCGCGCCAACCGCGGCGGCGGCGCCGGTGAAGCCGAACCGGGTGGTGCAGCAGACGCCCAACAGCGAGCGCGAGCATGAGCGCATCCTGTCGTCCTATGGCGGCGCCTATGACGACCCGAAGCTCGAGGCGCTGATCGGCAAGACCGTCGACCGGCTGGTCGCCGCGTCCGAACGGCCCGACCAGGCCTACAAGGTCACGATCCTCAATTCCGGCGCGGTGAATGCCTTCGCGTTGCCGACCGGCCAGCTCTACGTCACGCGCGGCCTGATCGCGCTCGCCAGCGACACTTCCGAGCTCTCCTCGGTGCTGAGCCACGAGATGGCGCATGTGCTGGCCAAGCACGCCGCGATGCGCGAGGACCAGGCGCGCCAGGCGGCGGTGGTGACGCGCGTCGTCACCGACATGAGCACCGATCCCGATCTCACCGCGCTGGCGCTCGCCAAGACCAAGCTGACGATGGCGAGCTTCTCGCGGCAGCAGGAGTTCGAGGCCGACGGCATCGGCGTCGGGATCGCCGCCCGCGCGCATTTCGATCCCTACGGCGCGGCGCGCTTCCTGACCGCGATGGAGCGCAATGCCGCGCTCAAGATCGGCAAGACCGCGCTCGATCCGCGCGCGCAGGATTTCACCTCGTCGCATCCGGCAACGCCGGAGCGCATCTCCAATGCGCAGACCACCGCGCGGCAATACTCGTCGCCCGAGAGCAACGAGCGTGACCGCGAGACCTATCTCGCCGCGATCGACAACATCGTCTATGGCGAGGATCCTAGCGAAGGCTTCGTGCGCGGCCGCCGCTTCCTCCATCCCAAGCTCGGCTTCACCTTCACCGCGCCCGACAATTTCACGCTCGACAACACCGCGCAGGCGGTGATCGGCGTGCGCGAGGGCGGCAGCCAGGCGATGCGCTTCGACGTGGTGCGGGTGCCGGCTGAGCAGTCGCTCGGCGACTACCTGAATTCCGGGTGGATGGAAGGCGTCGAGAAGTCCTCGACCGAGGACCTCAACATCAACGGCTTTCCGGCGGCATCGGCCACCGCGCATGGCGACCAGTGGCAGTTCAAGGTCTACGCGCTGCGCTTCGGCAGCGACGTCTACCGTTTCATCTTCGCCGCCAAGCAGAAATCCACCGAGAGCGAGCGCAACGCGCGCGAGACCGTCAATTCGTTCCGCCGCCTGACGCTCGACGAGATCCAGGCCGCGCGCCCGCTGCGCATCAAGGTCATCAACGTGCAGCCCGGCGACACCGTGGAATCGCTGTCGCATCGCATGGCCGGTGTCGATCATCCGGCCGAGCGCTTCCGCGTGCTCAACGGCCTCGACGCCCACGCCCAGGTGAAGCCGCGCGACCGCGTCAAGATCGTGGTGGATTGAGGCTGCACGCACCCTCACCACCGTCGTCCCGGCGAACGCCGGGACCCCCAACCACCGTTATCGATTGATGGAAAAAGCTGGGGCCGCAGCGCGCCCCAACAACATATTCCTGTGCTTATGGATCCCTGCTTCCGCAGGGATGACGCTGAGAGAGAACGCTCTACTTCGCCTTCTCCTTGAGGAAGGCGATGATGTCGGCACGATCCTTCGGATCCTGAACCTCGTAGAACATCTTGGTGCCCGGAACCATCGCGTCCGGACCGGTCAGCCATTTGTCGAGATTCGCCTCGGTCCACACGATCTTCGAGTCCTTCAACGCCGGCGAGTAATTGTAGCCCGCGACCGAGCCGGCAAGGCGGCCCACCACCCCCTTGTGCATCGGACCGACGTCGTTCTTCTCGATCGAATGGCAATCGCCGCAGCCCTGGTACAGCGTGGCACCGCGCGCCGGATCGCCCGCCGCGCGGGCGCTGTTCAGCGCGAGCAAGATCGCGATGGCCGCCATCGCGGCGATTTTGGCCTGCCGCGGCGCTAGCACGCCTGCGATCGAACGAATGGTCATTCCGGGGGTCTCCTGTTTGCCACCACAACAGGAGCCGCCAGGCCGCCATTCTATTCCCCGAAATTCCCCCGCCCATAATTGCGCTGGACGCCGGCCGCATCGATCGCCGACAATCGCACTTCTTGTTGAAGTTTTTTCCGCCCGCGAGGAATATCCGCGTCATCGGCCGATCTCTATTCAAGCTGCCACCTCCGCAGCGGCGCCGGGTTTTTGGAGCATCCCCAGTGTTTCACAATCGGTTCGGCGCCGTCGCTCGACTTGCCGAACTCGGGTGCGTGCTTGCTGCGATCACCCTCGCAGCAGCCACCGCCGCGCGCGCGGACGGTTGTCCCAAGCCGAGCGACGAAATTGCGACCGACCGGCCCGACGTCACCAATTCGAGTATCGTCGTGCCGGTCGGGAGCCTGCAGAGCGAAAACGGCATCAACCTCACCGGCCGCAACGGTGGCCGCAGCATCGACGGCAGCAACAGCCGCTGGCGGCTCGGCATCGCGCCCTGCCTCGAGGTCCTGATCGACCTGCCGAGCTATACCGGAACTATGAGATCGCCGGGCGCCGCGGGCTTCTCCGACGTCGCTCCCGGACTGAAATGGCAGATCAGCCCGGTGCCGGGAAAGGTCGACCTGTCGATCACCGCCGGCGTCGCGCTGCCGACCGGCGCAGCCGCCATCGCCGGGCGCGGCGCGCAGCCCTACATCCAGCTGCCATGGTCATGGGAGTTGCATGACGGCTGGGGCGTCAGCGGCATGTTCACGGAATTCTTCCGCCCCGCCGAGCTGACCGGCCAGCACATGTCGGAAACGACCTTCGTGATCGAGAAGAAATTGACCGAGCGGATCAGCGTGTTCACCGAATATGTCGGCGACTATCCCGACGGCGCGCGGCCGACCCAGTTGATCAATTCCGGCGGCATGTACCGGCTTACACCGACCCAGCAGCTCGATCTCCACGTCGCGTTCGGGCTCCACCGCAATTCGCCGAACTACATCGTAGGTCTCGGCTATTCGTTCCGCGTCGACGGGCTGTTTCGCTAAGCGAACCTCTGTAGCCCGGATGCAGCGCAGCGCAATCCGGGGCAGAACCATTCGCGGTGAGAGCGGTCCCGGATTTCGCTGCGCTGCATCCGGGCTACAAGAGGAAGGAGAAAGGCTACGGGACTAATTGACTTCGGCTTCGCGCAGGCCGCTCAGCCACAGCGCGAGCAGCGTCCACACCGCCCCCGACAACAGATACGCGCCGGCCGAGATCAGGCCGAAATGCGTCGCCAGCAGCAGCGCGGCGAGCGGCGCAAAGCCGGCGCCGAACAGCCAGGCGAAATCCGAGGTCAGCGCCGAGGCGGTGTAGCGATAGGTCCGCGCGAAGTTCGAGGCGATCGCGCCGGACGACTGGCCGAACGACAGCCCGAGCAGCACGAAGCCGAGCACCATGTAGATCGTCTCGCCGAACGCACCGGCGTCGAGCAGCTGCGGGGCAAAGCCGCTATAGACCGCGATCGCGACCGCAGAGCCCAGCAGCAGCGGCTTGCGGCCGACGCGGTCGGCGATCATGCCGGAGGCGATGATCGCGACGACGCCGACCATGGCGCCGATCATCTCGATGATCAGGAAACGCACCGGGCTTTCCCGGGTGAACAGGAACACCCAGGACAGCGGGAACACCGTGACCATGTGGAACAGCGCAAAGCTCGCCAGCGGCGCAAAGGCGCCGAGCAGGATATTGCGGCCCTCCTGCGCCACCGTCTCGCCGACGCGCGCCGGCTCGAGGTCGCGGCTTTCGAACAGCTCGGAATATTCATCGGTCGCCACCATGCGCAGCCGCGCGAACAGCGCCACCACGTTGATGGCGAAGGCGACGAAGAACGGATAGCGCCAGCCCCAATCGAAGAAATCGTCCGCCGAGAGGTTGCCGGCGAAGAACGCGAACAGCGCGCTCGCCACGATCAGCCCGAGCGGCGCGCCGAGCTGCGGCACCATCGCGTACCAGCCGCGGCGATTCGCCGGCGAGTTCATCGCGAGCAGCGAGGCGAGGCCGTCCCACGCGCCGCCCCAGGCGATGCCCTGCAGGACGCGCGCGGCGGCCAGCAGCCAGATCGCCGCGACGCCGATCGTGTCGTAGCCGGGCAGGAACGCGAGCGCGACCGTGGCGGTGCCGAGCAGGAACAGCGCGATGACGAGCTTGGCGCCCTTGCCGTGGCGGCGGTCGACCGCCATGAAGATGACGGTGCCGAGCGGCCGCGCGGCAAAGGCCAGCGCGAAGATCCCGAATGAATAGAGCGTGCCGGTCAGTTCATTGACGAACGGGAACACCAGCTTCGGAAACACGATCACCGAGGCGATCGCGTAGACGAAGAAGTCGAAGAATTCCGACGTGCGCCCGATGATGACGCCGATGGCGATTTCGCCAGGTTTCGCCTGCCCGTGACCTGATGCCGTCGGGGTGCCGTGAGCCATTGCTGGGGCCTGTGCCATCGCCGGAGAACCGTCCTTTGGAGCCTGATCCGGAAAAGTGGAAACCGGTTTTCCGAACAGATCATGCTCAGACTAGAGATGAGGCCACGGGCAGCCTATGCCACGCGGTCCACCTCACCTTCTGACGGCCTATCCCGCAGTGCAACATTGGACAAATTGTCCAATGTCAACTTTGCTGCATCGCAGCTACCCCTTGGCGGAACTCATAAAATTCAAGTGGGGTGAGCCGTGCGCGCCTTGAAATTATTGGCCTTATTGCCGTTCGCGGCGCTCCTTGGCGGGTGCGATTTCGTCGTCCTTGCCCCCGCCGGGGACGTCGCCATCCAGCAGCGCGACCTTGTCGTGATCTCCACCGTCCTGATGCTCATCATCGTGCTTCCGGTGATGGCGCTGACCATCTTCTTCGCCTGGCGCTACCGCCAGTCCAATACCGCGGCCCCCTACGAGCCCGAGTGGGATCACTCGACCCAGCTCGAGCTCGTGATCTGGTCGGCGCCGCTTCTGATCATCATCTGCCTGGGTGCGCTGACCTGGATGGGCACGCATCTGCTCGATCCCTACCGCTCGCTCGGCCGCATCGCCGCCGACAAGCCGATCGAGAGCAAGGACGCCCCGCTCAATGTCGAGGTGGTCGCGCTCGACTGGAAGTGGCTGTTCATCTACCCGGACTACGGCGTCGCCGCCATCAACGAGTTCGCAGCGCCCGTCGATCGCCCGATCCGCTTCCGCATCACGGCGTCTTCCGTGATGAACTCGTTCTACATCCCCGCCCTTGCCGGCCAGATCTACGCCATGCCCGGCATGGAGACCAAGCTGCACGCGGTCGCCAACAAGGCGGGCACCTATCGCGGCTTCTCCGCCAATTACAGCGGCGCCGGCTTCTCCGGCATGCACTTCGAGTTCAAGAGCCTGTCGACCGCCGATTTCGACAAGTGGATCGGCACCGCCAGGGCCAGCGGCAGCATGCTCGGCCGCACCGACTATCTGCAGCTCGAGCGTCCGAGCCAGAACGATCCGGTCCGTCTCTACCGCTCGGTCGATCGCGATCTCTACAAGGCGATCCTCAACATGTGCGTCGAGCCCGGCAAGATGTGCATGAGCGAGATGATGGCGATTGACGCCAAGGGCGGCCTCGGCCGCGAAGGCCTCAACAACACGCTGCCGCTGACTTACGACAAATACGCCCGCCGCGGCGCGCCGCTCGGCGCCTCACCGACCTTCGTCGCCGGCATCTGCGCGATGGACGAGATCAAGGACGCGCCGTCGCGCGACGTTCTCGCGCCGCTCGACTTGACGCCGCTGCGTGGGGTCGGGCTGAAGCGCCCGCCGTTCTCTCCCGCCCATCCGTCATCGACATCCTTGCTGCTCGGCCAGCGCCCGAAATCAGACTCCTGAGGAGCGCCGCATGAATCCCGATCTCATCAAGATGATCTTCGGCCGCCTCAATCTGGACGCGCTGCCGCTGCACGAGCCGATCCTGGTCGGCACCTTCGCGGTGGTCGCGACCGGCGGCCTCGCGCTGTTCGCCATCGTCACCTACTTCCGGCTCTGGACCTATCTGTGGCGCGAATGGTTCACCACAGTGGACCACAAGCGCATCGGCATCATGTACATGATCCTCGGCATCGTGATGCTGCTGCGCGGCTTCGCGGACGCGCTGATGATGCGCCTGCAGCAAGCGATCGCCTTCAACGGCTCCGACGGCTACCTCCCGGCCCATCACTACGACCAGGTCTTCACCGCCCACGGCGTGATTATGATCTTCTTCGTGGCGATGCCGCTGGTCACCGGCCTGATGAACTACGTGGTGCCGCTGCAGATCGGCGCCCGCGACGTCTCCTTCCCCTTCCTCAACAATTTCAGCTTCTGGATGACGGTCGGCGGCGCCGTGCTGGTGATGATGTCGCTGTTCGTCGGCGAATTCGCCCGCACCGGCTGGCTCGCCTACCCGCCGCTGTCCAACATCGGCTACAGTCCCGACGTCGGCGTCGACTATTACATATGGGGACTACAGGTCGCCGGCGTCGGCACGACGCTATCGGGCATCAACCTGGTCTGCACCATCGTCAAGCTGCGCGCGCCGGGCATGACGATGATGAAGATGCCGGTGTTCACCTGGACCTCGCTCTGCACCAACGTCCTGATCGTCGCCTCCTTCCCGGTGCTGACAGCGGTGCTGGCGCTGCTGTCGCTCGACCGCTACGTCGGCACCAACTTCTTCACGAACGACTTCGGCGGCAACCCGATGATGTACGTGAACCTGATCTGGATCTGGGGCCATCCCGAGGTCTACATCCTGGTGCTGCCGGCGTTCGGCATCTTCTCGGAGGTGACCGCGACGTTCTCCGGCAAGCGGCTGTTCGGCTACACCTCGATGGTCTACGCCACGGTCGTCATCACCATCCTGTCCTATCTGGTCTGGCTGCATCACTTCTTCACGATGGGCTCCGGCGCCAGCGTCAACTCGTTCTTCGGCATCACCACCATGATCATCTCGATCCCGACGGGCGCGAAGATGTTCAACTGGCTGTTCACGATGTATCGCGGCCGCATCCGCTTCGAGCTGCCGATGATGTGGACGGTGGCGTTCATGCTGACCTTCGTGATCGGCGGCATGACCGGCGTGCTGCTCGCGGTGCCGCCGGCCGATTTCGTGCTGCATAACAGCCTGTTCCTGATCGCGCATTTCCACAACGTGATCATCGGCGGCGTGCTGTTCGGCCTGTTCGCCGGCATCAACTACTGGTTCCCGAAGGCGTTCGGCTTCAGGCTCGATCCGTTCTGGGGCAAGCTGTCGTTCTGGTTCTGGGTCTCGGGTTTCTACTTCGCCTTCATGCCGCTCTATGTGCTCGGCCTGATGGGCGTGACCCGCCGGCTCCGCGTGTTCGACGATCCTAGCTTGCAGATCTGGTTCGTCATCGCGGCCTTCGGCGCCTTCCTGATCCTGCTCGGCATCGGCGCGATGCTGGTGCAGTTCGCAGTCAGCATCCTGCGCCGCGAAGAGCTGAAGGACACCACCGGCGATCCCTGGGACGCGCGCACGCTGGAATGGGCGACCTCGTCGCCGCCGCCGGATTACAACTTCGCCTTTACGCCGGTGGTTTACGACAACGACGCCTGGTGGGACATGAAGCGCCGCGGCTACAGGCGGCCGCTGACCGGCTTCAAGCCGATCCACATGCCCTCCAACACCGGCACCGGCGTCATCCTCGCTGGCCTCGCGACGGTGATGGGATTCGGCCTGATCTGGTACATCTGGTGGCTCGCCGCCGTCAGCTTCGTTGCGCTGCTCGCGGTCGCGATCGGCCACACCTTCAACTATCACCGCGACTTCCACATCCCGGCGGATGAGGTGGTGCGGACCGAAGACGCGCGGACGCGCGTTCTCGCCGCAGGAGCCCAGACATGACCGTTGCTACCGTCTCCACACAAAGCTCCGAACCGATCTTCCACGTCATCGACGAGCACGCGCATCCGGAAGGCGCCAGCACCATGCTGGGCTTCTGGATCTACCTGATGAGCGACTGCCTCATCTTCGCGATGCTGTTTGCGACCTACGGCGTGCTCGGCGGCAACTATGCCGCCGGCCCGGCGCCGAAGGACCTGTTCGACCTCAAGCTGGTCGCGCTCAACACCACGATGCTGCTGCTCTCCTCGATCACGTATGGCTTTGCCATGCTGACGATGGAGAAATCGAGGATCGGCGCAACGCAGGCCTGGCTCGCCATCACCGGGCTGTTCGGCCTCGCCTTCCTCGGCATCGAGCTCACCGAGTTCGCCCACATGATCCATGAAGGCGCGACGCCGCAGCGCAGCGCCTTCCTGTCGTCGTTCTTCACGCTGGTCGGCACCCACGGTCTGCACGTCACCTTCGGCCTGGTCTGGCTGGTGACGCTGATGGTGCAGACCGCGCGCTTCGGCCTCACCGAAGCCAACCGCCGCCGGCTGATGTGCCTTTCGATGTTCTGGCACTTCCTCGACGTGGTCTGGATCGGCGTCTTCACCTTCGTCTACCTCCTGGGAATGCTGCGATGACAACAGAAGCCCGCACTCTCGAAGCCAATGCCGGCGGTCACGGCCATGATGACCATGGCGGCGCCGCCCACGGCTCGCTGAAGAGCTATCTGATCGGCTTCGGCCTCTCGGTCGTCCTCACCGCGGTGCCGTTCTGGCTGGTGATGAGCGGCGCCATCGCCGACAAGCAGGTCACCGCACTGATCGTGCTGGTGCTCGCCGCGGTGCAGATCGTCGTGCACATGGTGTACTTCCTGCACATGAACACGCGGTCCGAGAACGGCTGGAGCATGATGGCGATGATCTTCACCGTGATCATGGTGGTGATCGCGCTGACCGGCTCGCTGTGGGTCATGCATCATCTCAACGTCAACATGATGCCGATCCACGACATGAGCCAGATGCCGTGACGATGCGCTCTGCCAGACCATCGCTTGTGCTGCTTACGCTCGGCATGCTGGGCGTGGTGCTGCTCAGCGCGCTCGGTATCTGGCAGATCGAACGCAGGACCTGGAAGCTGGCGCTGATCGAACGGGTCGAACAGCGCATGCATGCGGCGCCGACAGCGCCGCCGCCCCCCTCGTCATGGCCGGCGGTTACGGCCGCGAGCGACGAATATCGCCGCGTCACCTTGCGCGGCACCTTCCTCAACGCCGACGAGACGCTGGTGCAGGCCGTCACCACTGACGGCCCTGGCTTCTGGGTGCTGACCCCGCTGCAAATGGCTGACGGAACCACGGTGCTGGTCAATCGCGGCTTCGTTCCGCCGGACAGGCGCGATCCCGCGAGCCGGCGCGACGGCGTCCTGCGGGGCGTGGTCAGCGTGACCGGGCTGCTGCGGATGTCGGAGCCCAAGGGCGGTTTCCTGCGCAACAATGACCCCGCGGCGGGCCGCTGGTATTCGCGCGACGTCGCCGCGATCGCCGCCTTGCACAGGTTGTCGCAGGTAGCCCCCTTCTTCATCGACGCCGATGCGACGCCAAATCCGGGCGGCACCCCCATCGGCGGGCTCACGATCGTGCGGTTTCCGAACAACCACCTGATTTACGCGCTGACATGGTTCGCGCTGGCCTTTATGCTGGCCGGCGCGCTCCTGCGCGTCATCAGCGGCAGGGGCCGCGCCGGCGCCCCCGATCCAAGGTGGGGCTCAAGGCGCGCCGCCGTGCGCCGCCTGATCGGCGCAGCCCGCAATCTGTCTCGCGACACAGGCCCAGATGCTCGAGCGCACATCGGATCTGCATGACGAAAACGCCGCGACCGTGATGCCGTCCGCCATGCGCGCGGCAGCCGGCATGCCGCTCGATCTCGCAGCGCCCGCCGACCTCGCGACCAATCGCAAGAACATGGCCCTGCTGGTCCAGCTGCGCTGGATCGCCGTGATCGGGCAGATCGCCACCATCGGCTTCGTGCAGTTCTGGATGGGCGTCGCGCTGCCGCTGCTGCCGATGGCCGCCGTGATCTTCGGGCTCGTCGCGCTCAATCTCGTCAGCCTGCTGTGGCTGCGCTACCGCGCCGACATCAACAACCGCGAGCTGCTGGTCGCGCTGGCGCTCGACGTTGCGGCGCTGACCGCCCTGCTCTATCTCAGCGGCGGCGCCACCAATCCCTTCACGTCGCTCTATCTGCTGCAGGTGACGCTCGGCGCGGTGCTGCTCGATGCGCCCTCGACCTGGTCGCTGGTGGCGCTGGTCTGCATGAACTTCGCCTGGCTGACCAGCTACTACCGGCCACTGGAGCTGCCGCAGGGCTTTGCCGAGGCCTTCAATCTCTACATCGCCGGCACGTTCATTGGGCTCGTGCTCGACGCCGTGCTGCTCGTGGTGTTCATGACCCGGATCAACCGCAACCTGCGCGACCGCGACTTCCGCCTCGCGGCGCTGCGCCAGCACGCGGCCGAGCAGGACCACATCGTGCAGATGGGCCTTCTGGCCTCAGGCGCCGCGCATGAACTCGGCACGCCGCTCGCCTCGCTCTCGGTCATCCTGGGCGACTGGCGCCGGATGCCGGCGCTCGCCTCCGATCCCGAGCTCTCGCAGGACCTCGGCGAGATGGAGATCTCGGTGCAGCGCTGCAAGTCGATCGTGACCGGCATCCTGCTGTCGGCTGGCGAAGCCCGCGGCGAAGGCTCCTCGCCGACCACGGTCGCGGCGTTCCTGACGGCGCTGGTGGAGGAATGGCGGACGACGCGGCCGTCGGCGACGCTGTATTTCCGCAACGCCTTCGGCGCCGATCTGGCGATCGTCTCCGACATCGCGCTCAAGCAGGCGATCTTCAACGTGCTCGACAATGCCGCCGAGGTCTCGCGTGACTGGATCGAGCTGATGGCCGAACGCAATGCCGACAAGCTTGTGCTGTCGGTGACCGACCGCGGTCCGGGCTTCTCGCGCGAGATGCTGGCGCATGTCGGCAAGCCGTATCAGTCCACCAAGGGCAGCTCCGGCAGCGGCCTCGGCCTGTTCCTGGTCGTCAATGTCGTGCGCAAGCTGGGCGGCGTGGTGACGGCGCGCAACCGGCCGGACATCGGCGCCGCGGTCAGGCTCGAGCTGCCGCTCTCGACGCTCGCGATCGGAGACCATCTTGACGGATGAACGCCAGCTCCTGATCGTCGAGGACGATGCAGGCTTTGCCCGCACACTGAAACGCTCGTTCGAGCGCCGCGGCTACGGCGTCGCGGTGTCGGCTTCGCTCGACGAGGTCCGCGAGCTGCTCGAGCAGCAATCGCCCGGCTATGCCGTCGTCGACCTGAAGCTCGCCGGCGGCGCGTCGGGCCTTGCCTGCGTCGAGGCGCTGCACGCGCATGACCCTGACATGCTGATCGTGGTGCTGACGGGATTCGCCAGCATCGCGACCGCGGTGGAAGCGATCAAACTCGGCGCCTGCCATTATCTGGCCAAGCCGTCGAACACCGACGACATCGAGGCCGCGTTCCAAAAGGCCGCCGGCAACGCTGCCATCGAGGTCGGCGCGCGGCCGACCTCGATCAAGACGCTGGAATGGGAGCGCATCCACCAGACCCTGATGGAGACCGATTTCAACATCTCCGAAGCCGCGCGGAGGCTCGGCATGCATCGCCGGACGCTGGCGCGCAAGCTCGAGAAGCAGCGGGTGAAGTAGATGATAGAGGCGGATGATGCCAATGAGGCACGCGAATCCGCGCCTGCTTCAGCCGGCCGCCTCCCGCTCCGTCACGTCATCGCGGCGACATCCGCCGCAGTGTCAATGTACTCCTGAAAATAGACCGCCTTTCCTCCGCGGTACTTGAAAACATGGGCCCATTCGTTCTTGACGGTCTTGCCTGTTCTCTTTGCCCGCGCCGTGAGCGTACCCAAGACCACGACAGTGTCGCCCTGCTCAATCATCTCACGCGGTGCAAACTCGCTGAATTCCAGATTCTCGCCGACCTGGACGAAGAAGTTTGCAATCTGCTGCTTTCCTCTAAAGGTCCCGGCCCAAGGCAATTTATCCTGGGGACCTGGCGTTATCCACGTGCAGTCGTCATCGATCAGGTCTCTCATGAGCGCCGGAATGTCACCACGTTGAAAGGCCTCATAACCCTTCCTGGTTGCCTCAACATTGGATGTCATCGGATTTCTCCTCGCTGCAAATTGATGGGTCACTTCAATGTCGATCAAATGGCGGCCGGGCAGCCAGCGTAGCACGCCGCGCTCCGATCACCGTCGTCATCCGTGAAACAACACAGCACGATTCTGGTCAGGATTGCTTACGTGGCTTTCAGCCGTTCGGTGCCCGGAGGTCCGCGCCTCACCGCGATCAAGAGGTTTCACTTCATGCGGGCTACGATTGGAGAGCCGCGTGCACACGCCGTTGCCGCTCACTCCGGTGCCGGTGTATAGCGACAGCATGAGTTACGCCGACGACCTGTTCCGACCCGGCACCGATGATGCCGACGACGCCACCATGATCGCGGCGGCGATCCGCTGCATCGACGATTTCACCGACCGCTTCAACGCCTGCGATCTCGCCGGCATGGACGCGCTGCTGCACTTCCCGCACGTCATCCTGTCCGGCGAGCAGCTCGTGATCTGGGAACGGCCGGGCCAGTTGCCGGCGTCGTTCTTCGACGATCTGGCGCGCACCACGGGGTGGGCGAAGAGCACCTATCAGCGCAGGGAGCCCGTGCTGGTCGGTCCGCGCAAGGTGCATCTCGTGGTCGAATACAGCCGCGACCGCGCCGACGGATCGATTGCCAGCCGTCACCGTAATCCGTGGATCGTGACGTCGGAGGATGGCCGCTGGGGCATCAAGCAGCGCTCATATTGAGCACACGGCGCGGCAGCAGCAGCGGCGTCGCCAGCAAGAGCAGCCCGCTCAGCGCGATCGCCGTCCGGACACCGGCAAAGCCCGCCAGCACGCCCCAGAGCGCGGTCAGCACCGCGATGGTTGCGCTGCTGGTGATGGTCCAGGCCGAGAGCACCCGCGCGGTCCGCTCCATCTCGATCTGGGCCAGACGATAGGCCGCAAACACCGGATTGAAGATGCCGGCGCAGGTGACGAGACCGAACTGAAGCGCAAAGACGACGGCGATGCCCGCCGCACCGTTCGGCATGAAAGCGAGGCCGAGCGACCAGCACGCACGCAGCGTACCGGCCGCGAGCAACACATTGTGCTGCCCGAAGCGCGCGGCGAGCGCAGGCGCGAGCCGTGCGCCGATCAGGCCGCCGATACAGGGCGCCCCGAATGCGAGCCCGTACTGCCACGGCGCAAAGCCGAGATCGCGGAGCATCAGCACCGCGAGCAGCGGCGCCATCGCCATGATCAGGCCATTGACCAGCACGGTGTTGAAGAACAGCAGGCGGAGCACCGGATGCGCGAGGATGCTGCGCCATCCCTCGATCAATTCGGCCGAGCGAAATCCCCGGGCCTGGCGCTGGGCGGGCGCAGGCTCGCTCCCGCCGATCCGCCGGATGGCCAGCGCCGAGAGCAGGAAGCTGACCGCATTGGCGATCACGGTGACAACAGGGCCGAGCACGCCGATCGCCGCGCCGCCGAGCGGCGGGCCGATCGCGGTCGCGGTCCAGGTCGTGGCTTCGAGCCGCCCGTTCGCGATCACCAGATCGTCCGGTTTTACGAGTGCCTTCAGGCAGGCGCCGCTCGCCGCACGGAATGCAATGTCTGCCGCCGCCATGATGACGGCGACGAAGACGAGCTGAGTGAAGGTCAACCGTCCCAGCACGAACGCGATGGGAACACTGATCGTCGCGGCAAAGCGGATCAGATCCATCGCGATCATCACCGGCCGCTTGCGGCGGAATTCGATCCAGGGCCCGAGCGGCACCGCGACCGCGGCCCCGGCCAGCAGGCCGACCGCTGCGAGCGCCGAGACCGCCTCCGGCCTTGCATGCAGCACGAGGATCGCGAGCAGCGGGAACGCGTCGAAGGCGATCCAGGCGCCGAAGGTCGAGACCGCAAACGCGGTCCACAGCCAGTCGTAACCGCACCCCAGCGACCGTCGTGCAAGCATGCCGCGCCCTCGCCGGCTCCGCGACATCGCCGCCAGCGTGGCGCAGCAGGTCATGAGTCGCGGCGATCAGCCAAGGGGCGATTGCGGCAAGGCGATATGCAAGGCCGTACGCACAACGCCGCTTCCGTGCCCAGCGAGATCGTGCACCAAAACAAAAAGCCCGGTCGTTGTGACCGGGCTTTCCGTCTGTAATGTTGCAGCGCTGCTTAGGCGGCTTCGTCTTCGACGGCGGTATCGTCGCCATCAGAGTCGAGATCCTCACCGTCGGCATCGCCCTCGGCCTCGCCTTCAGCGGACTCGGCCTTGGCGCCGCGGCGCGGGCTCTTGGCGAGCTGGCCTTCGATCTCCTTGATCGCCTCGGTCTCGGTCGAGTGCTGCACGACAGCGATTTCGCGCGACAGACGGTCGAGCGCTGCTTCATAGAGCTGGCGTTCGCTATAGGACTGCTCGGGCTGCGATTCCGAACGATAGAGGTCGCGGACCACCTCGGCGATCGCGACGATGTCGCCCGAATTGATCTTCGCTTCGTATTCCTGGGCGCGGCGCGACCACATGGTGCGCTTGACGCGGGCGCGGCCCTTCAGCGTCTCCAGCGCCTTCTTGACCAGCGCCGGCTCCGACAGCTTGCGCATGCCGACATTGGCGACCTTCGCCGTCGGCACCCGCAGCGTCATCTTGTCCTTCATGAAATTGATCACGAACAGCTCGAGCTTGGCGCCCGCGATCTCCTGCTCCTCGATCGCCAGGATCTGGCCGACACCGTGAGCGGGATAGACGACGAATTCATTGGCCTTGAAGCCCTGGCGCTGGGTCACGACCTTCTTCTCTTCCGGGCGGGACGGAGCGGCCGGCTTGGCGGCAACCTTGGGAGCAGCGGCGGGGACGGCAGCCTTCGGGGCGGCCGGCTTCGGCGCAACAGCAGCAGTCTTGGGGGCGACCTTCGCAGCAGCGGGCTTCGCAGCTGCCGCTTTCGCGGCAGTCTTGGCAGTCTTTTCTGGCATCACGCTTCTTTTGTTCTTTGAGGACTTTGCAGCCGCCGCCTTCTTGGCCCCCTTCACGGGCGCCTTGGCACGGCCCTTGGTTGCGCTGCGAGCAACGACAGCGGCTTTCTTTGTCGTCTTTGAAGCACTCTTTTTACGCGTTTTCTGTGACACAGCCTGCGCGCGGAAACTGCCACGCCCCTGTTCGATGTTTGCGGGAACCTCGAAGCCACAAGGTACGCATGGCAGGGGGTTCTTGGCCTGTAATGGCGCAGATATAGCACATTTTCCGCAAAAATCAATGGTTTACGCCCGATTCCGGGCATAACAGGGCATCCTCAGGTCATATGTCCGTCATTAGGGTTAAATCGGCGGCCGAACGGAGGGCCGCGGCGGGCCCAAGCCCGCCCTTATCGGGGTAGTCTCGACGGCTGCTTGCGAACGTTAGCGAATCAGTCGCCGCTGCCCGGATTCGGAGAAAAATATTTCTCGAACTTGCCTTCCTTGCCTTCCCACTCCTTGGCGTCCTCGGGCGAGTCCTTCTTCTGGGTGATGTTCGGCCAGCTCTTGGCATATTCGGTGTTGACCTCGAGCCACTTCTCCAGCCCCGGCTCGGTGTCCGGCTTGATGGCGTCGGCCGGGCATTCCGGCTCGCACACGCCGCAATCGATGCATTCGTCAGGATGGATGACCAGCATGTTCTCGCCCTCGTAGAAGCAATCGACGGGGCAGACCTCGACGCAGTCGGTATATTTGCACTTGATGCAGGCTTCAGTGACGACGTAGGTCATCCAAAACTCCGGAACGATCGACTTTTCTGGGGTTGCGTAGCGCAGGAATACCGGGGCCGCAAGGGAAGCCGCACCCGAAAAACGCCAGTATTCTCACGCCCCTGCCACCGATTTTATTTGGAGCATGATCCTGATCGGAAAACCGGACCCCACTTTTCCGGATCATGCTCAATTGAGATAGCAAGCGCTAGATAACTACTCCTTACCGGCTTGCAAATTGCCGGCCTGCAAATCCTGGTACAGCACACGCGCCGAACTCGCATCGCCGCGCCGCTCGGCGAAGCCCGTGACCTTCAGCACGCGGACGCTGTTGTCGAGCGCGACGGTGATGACGTCGCCCGCCTTCACGGCATGGCCCGGCGATTTCTCGCGCGTGCCGTTGATACGAACATGACCTGATGCGACGAGTTCAGCCGCGCTGGTGCGGGCCTTCACCAGGCGCGCGTGCCACAGCCATTTGTCGAGCCGCTGTCTGTCCAAGCGTCAGACCAAGAACTAGACCAAGAACTAGCACCAAGGGTTGGATTATTCCTTCCGGCCGGCGAGCTGCTCCTTCAGGGCAGCGAGCTTGGCGAACGGCGAGTTCGGATCGATCGGACGGTCGCGCTCGCGCGGCGCGCTCGACGCGTAGGGCCGATGCGACGGGCCGCCCTCGCGCTTGTCGCGGCCGCCCTTGCCGAAATCGCGGCCGCCGCGGTCACGATCGCCGCCCTTGCGATCTCCGCCGCCGAACTTGTTGTCGCGGCGACGCTCATCGCGACCCTTGCCCTCGAAGCGCTCGCGGCGCTGGCCCTTGTCCTCGCGCGGCGCGCCATCGGCAGGCGCGGCAGCGACCGGCGCAGCGCCGTCAGCGGGCGCGGCTGGGCGCGGAACGCGGAAATCCTGGTGACGACGCGGCCGGCGATGATGCTCGCGCTTCTCGCCCTCGCCGCCGCCTTCCGCGGCCTGCGCGCCCTCGGCGGGCTTGTTCTGATGACGGCCGCGATTGCGATCGTGGCCGCGATGATGCGGACGGCGCTCGTCGGAGCGGCCGCCGGGACGCCAGACTTCGACCATTTGCGGCTCGGCCGGCGTCTCCGCGGCCGCGGGAGCGGCCTCGGCGGTTGCTGCGTCAGCGCTCGCGGTCTCCGCGGGCGCTTCGGCGGTGGGCTCTGACGGTGTCTCTGCGGCAACCGCTTCAGGCGGCGTCTCTGCAGCGGCTTCCACGGCAGGCGCGGGCTCGGCCAGCACTTCAGCAGCGGGGACTTCAGCAGCGGGCGCTTCGGCGGCAGCGGGTTCATCGACCGGCGCGGCGCGCTCGGCCACCGCATCCTGCTGGGTCTCGATAACGACGGGCGTCGCTTCGCTGGCGACCACCTCGGCAAAGCCGACATCGGGCAGCAGTGCGGCCGACGGCGCGGGATCGCCGGATACCGGCTGGTCGACGGCAGCTTCGGCCTCGGGCGCAGCGGCAGCCTCCGGCGCATCGGCCACCACCTCAGCGGCGGCATCAGATGTCGCCTCCGCCGGCGGCGCCTCCGCGGCGACGGTCTCGGTGGCCTCAGCCGGCGCAATCTCGACAGCCTTCGGCGGCAGCGGCGGACGGCGGTCCATGCGGTAGCCGAGCGCGCGCAGGATCGAGGCAAAGTCCTCACCGGCGGAGCCGGTCAGCGAAGTCATCGCCTGGGTGACGACAAAGCCGCGGCCGTCGAACGCACCGGCGGGCTTCTCGCCCGGCGAGGTCTCGCGCCAGGCCAGCGCCGGGCGGATCAGATCGGCGAGCCGCTCCAGGATGTCGACGCGCACCGCGCGCTCGCCGCACTGGCGATAGCCGAGCACGCGATAGCCGTCGCGCGGCAGGGCCTTGTCGACCGGGAACGAGGTGCGGCCGCTGGAGGCGAGATGCTGCACATTCGACAGCGCGCCCATGTCGACATTGCTCTGCTTCTCGGCCCACAGCAGCGAGGCCAGCGAGCGCGCCGCGGGCTTGAGCAGCTGCGGGAAATAGATGTGATAGGCGCCGAAGCGCACGCCGTATTTGCGCAGCGCGGCGCGCGAGGGCTGGTCGAGATCCTTCATCTCGGCGGCAATCTTGCTGCGCTCGAGCACGCCGAGCGCCTCGACGAGCTGGAAGGCGATGCCGCGGGCGATGCCCTGGATATCCTCGGCCTTGGACAGTTCGAACAGCGGCCCGAGCAGCTTTTCGATATGCGTCTTGAGCCAGAGATCGAGCCGGGTCTGCACGGCCTCGCGCGAGGCGCCGGTCAGCCGCTCGTCGGAAATGATGCGCAGCCGCGGATGCAGCGCGTCGTCGGCGGCCACCAGCTTGGCCACCGCATCGCCGGTCCAGCGGATGGTGCCGTCGGAGGTCAGCACGAACTGCTCGTCGGGGGCGGCGCCCAGTTTCTCGGCACGCGTATCGATCTCGCGCGCCAGCACCTGCTGGGCGGCGGCTTGCAGCGCCTTGGCGTCGCTGCCGGCCTCGGCCGCATCAGGTGCGAAGGTGAAACCATCGAGCCGGCCAATCGCGTGGCCTTCCACGATCACTTCACCGGTCTTGCCAATTTCCGTATTCAAAACTGAGTTCTCCCGCAGGCGGCGCATCAATACACTGGTCCGCCTGTCAACGAAACGCTCCGTGAGCCGTTCATGCAGCGCATCGGACAATTTATTTTCGAGCTCGCGCGTGATCCCCTGCCAGTGGTCCGGGTCGTAGAGCCAGTCGGGCCGGTTGGCAACGAAGGTCCAGGTCCGGATCTGCGCGATCCGGCCCGATAGCGTGTCGATATCGCCGTCGGTCCGGTTGGCCTGGTCGACCTGGGCGGCAAACCATGCATCAGGGATACGCCCCTTTTGCATCAGGAAGCCATACAGCGTGGTCACGAGTTCGGCATGGGCGGCCGGCGCCAGCTTTCGGTAGTCCGGAACCTGGCAGGCCTCCCACAGCCGCTCCACCGCGGCCGGCCCATGCGCGAATTCGCGCACCTCGGCGTCGCGTGCGACGTGTTCGAGCACCCGCAGGTCCTCGGCCACCGGGGCCCGCGTCAGTGCCTCATGATTGGGCGTCAGCGCCAGCGACACCTGCAGCGCGCCGAGCGAGGCGAAATCGAGCCTGGCGTTGCGCCATTGCAGCATCTTGACGCTGTCGAAGGTGTGGTTCTGCAGCGCGTTGACGAGCTCCGGCTCGAACGGCGCGCAGCGGCCCGTCGTGCCGAAGGTGCCGTTGCGCGTGGCGCGCCCGGCGCGGCCCGCGATCTGCGCGAATTCGGCCGGCGTCAGCCGGCGGAACTGATAGCCGTCATATTTGCGGTCGGAGGCGAAGGCGACGTGATCGACGTCGAGATTGAGCCCCATGCCGACCGCGTCGGTGGCGACGAGATAATCGACGTCGCCGTTCTGGAACATCTCGACCTGCGCATTGCGTGTGCGCGGCGACAGCGAGCCCAGCACCACGGCCGCGCCGCCGTGCTGGCGGCGGATCAACTCGGCGATCGCATAGACCTCGTCGGCGGAGAACGCGACGATCGCGGTGCGTCGCGGCTGCCGCGTGATCTTGCGGTCGCCGGCAAACTCGAGCTGCGAGAGCCTCGGCCGCGTGACGATCGAGGCGCCCGGCAACAGCCGCTCGATGATCGGCCGCATCGTGGCGGCGCCAAGCAGCAGCGTCTCGTCGCGGCCGCGGCGGTTGAGCATGCGATCGGTGAACACGTGCCCGCGCTCGAGATCGGCGGCGATCTGGATCTCGTCGACCGCGAGGAACGAGACATCGAGATCGCGCGGCATCGCTTCCACGGTCGAGACCCAGAAGCGCGGCGCCTTCGGCTTGATCTTCTCCTCGCCGGTGATCAGCGCGACATTGTCGACGCCGGCGCGAGCCGCGATCTTGTTGTAGACCTCGCGCGCGAGCAGCCGCAGCGGCAGCCCGATCAAGCCGGACGAATGCGCCAGCATGCGCTCGATCGCGAGATGCGTCTTGCCGGTGTTGGTCGGCCCCAGCACCGCAGTGACGCCTGCGCCGGGCACGCGGTCATTTCCGAACGAAGTTGAGAAAGCCATATTTTGCAGGTGTTTCTTGAATTGTTGGGGCGCTGCCTGTCCCGTCATCCCCGCGCAAAGGCTTCGCCTTTGTCGCTGGAGGTGCGAGCGTAGCGAGCCTCGAAGGATGCACGGCCGAGATCTATCCGCGCGCTTTGATCGGACGTTCCTCTCGCGGACGGAGCGGGGCTGTCGCCCTTCGAGACGGCCGCTCCGCGGCCTCCTCAGGGTGACGGTCTGGCTGCATGTTTCGCATTGGCAGCGTGTTTCGCAAAATCTGTCTCACAATGCGACGCTTTCTGCGCCGCCCTTAAGCTTCGGAACGACTCCGGAACGAATCGCGCCCGAATCGGTGACTCCATTCCAGACCTGAAACGTTCACCGCAACATCTCGGGCAGGCTGACGGCGGCGGCACTAGATCAAGTTTGAGAGGGCTCCACAAGCATGGGATATGCGGACTGAATTCCTTAAATTCCAGGGGCGACCGAGTCGAATCAGAAGCGGGCAAGAGTCAACTGGATTCCGGTGACGTTTGTTGCATTCCGCAGGGCCGCCATCCCTTTCAGACCCGTCATCCTGAGGTGCGAGCGCAGCGAGCCTCGAAGGATGCGCGGCCCGGCTAGTGGCGTCGCCCTTCGAGGCTCGCTCCGCTCGCACCTCAGGGTGACGGTCGAGCAGCGTAGCCCCCGGCCCCTACTGCGTCTTCGCCACGCGCGGCGGCGCGGCTGTGGTGACGAACGAGGTGGCTTCCAGCATGGCCTGGCCGAGCGGGGTCGGGATCGTCATGCGGAATGGGACCAGCAGGCGGGTGCCCGCGATCGGCACGAAGGCGATCTCGATGTTGCGCTGGGCGGCGAGATATTTGATGACCGGGCGATCCGGGATGTAGCCCGAAACAGGCACGAAATAGAGCGCGCAGACCAGCGCCGGGCCGTGATAGCCGCGCTCGGCTTTGACGATCTCGACGCGCTTGAAATCGAGCTTGAGGTCGTAGCGCATGCGGCCGTCGAACACGCCGGCGCCGGTGCGGCAGACATCCGGGCTCATCAATTCGGCATTGCCGGGCGCGCGCAGGAACGAGCCGGTCATCGGGTCGAACACGTTCTTCTTCTGCGCCTCGGAGACCGGCAGGCGGTCGGCGTCGACCGGCGGCTCCGGCTCGATCGTGGATTCCTTGATGCCGCCACCCGCCAGCACCATCCGGATCGTCTCCGACTTCTTCGAGGTGGTGGTGGTCGCGGTGTAGGAGGAGGCGACCAGCGCGCCGTTGACGACGCGGCCCTGCGAGGCGCCCCCGCCGCTGCCGCCGGAGAACGCCTTCAGGAGGCCCGCGGTGCCGCCCTGGGCCGAGGCCGAGAAGGTGTCGTCGCCGATTTCGATGGTCCAGGTGCCCTTGCCGACCGGGATACCGGCAAGCGTCGCCTCATACTGGGCGTCGAGCCGCCCTTGCGCGCTCGCGCGCTCGGCGCAAAACAGCAAGAGGGCACCGGCGCACAGGCCGATGAGCCGGCCGAGCGGGGGCAAAAAGGCAATGGCGGTGGTCACTTAACCTACCTGACGGTCCTGCTATCGGCGCTCTGTTCGTTGCCCATTTGGTCCTTCAATTCGGCCGGACAACGTGCGCGTCTGTTATGGAACCAAGACTTGCAGCCGAATACGCCCTTTATATGGTTGCCATATCCGCCGTTAAGTGGCTGGTAGCGCTTATGAACCGCCATTTCCTGTGACGTCCATGCGGCGATATAATCTTGACGCTTGGGTATTCTCCCCCTATACACCCGCGGTTCCTGGAAAATGGACGCGAATTCAAAACCCCCGCGCGGGCCGCGTGATCGCACGTGCCGCCGGAAGCGGGGATGCAATAAGGATTTTGGTAATGTCCCGGCGCTGCGAACTGACGGCCAAGGGCCCCCAGACGGGCCACAAGGTGAGCCACTCCAACATCAAGACCAAGCGGCGCTTCCTGCCGAACCTGGCCAACGTGACCTTCATCTCGGATGCGCTCGGCCGCAACGTGCGCCTGCGCGTCTCGACCAATGCGCTGAAGAGCGTCGACCACAATGGCGGCCTCGACGCCTACCTGCTCAAGGCCAAGGCCGAGGTGCTGTCGCCCCGCGCACTCGATCTCAAGCGCGCGATCGAGAAGAAGGTCGGCAAGCCGGTGTTCGTGAAGAAGGCGAGCTGAGCTCAAACGAACGCGGAATACGCGGAGAGAGTTTTGAACGGCCGGGTCGATGACCCGGCCGTTTTTGTTTTATGCGACTAACGCTCGTTTGACGCAATTTCCGGATCGTGCTTGCATGCTACTTTAAATTGTCGAGTGGATTTCAAAACTACCATGGGCGTTTTGCTAGCTAACGGAATTCAATCCGTTCAGCACTATACACCGCTACACTACCTGCCCTTCATTGGGCGCTCCTGTGCGATCCTGAGCAAGCCTTCCCTCTATGCGACAGGCTTCAAGTCAACGCATCTGCGTTCAATGTCGCACGGCCAGGACGTCGCGAGAGGGTTCGGCGAATATGCCCATCTCACTCTCGATCATCAACCACGAATACTAAAGGCGAAGCTCGGAGCAGGCTTTCCTCATTTGGCCTTGAGCGTGCCGTCCGCCTCGATCGAAGCTCTTGCTTATAGCCTTTGTCGGTTCAACGTCGCTATGACCCGCTACCTAAGACGTGGAGAGAAATGTGGGGTGCCCGAATCGGACACCAATGGGCGCTACTACCCGGGCCACCAAATACCAATCGCAAGAACCACTGACGATAAAATGGCAATGCTGAAAAAGCATCTGCCTCTCGGCACGATGATCGAGGTTCTTATCCACGGTGACCTCGTCCTTCCGGACGACATCACCGTGCTTTGTTATTCTGAAGAGGATCTAAAAATCGCACGCACTGTTCTTTCGCAGATCGAGCGACCTTGGCACGCAGAGTTATCCGAACCGCCCGGCGATTATCCGCGCAGCAAGATACACGGAAAATCAGTCGACGATTTCATTGCAAAAGCGATTGCCGATCCAGATTGGCGCGGCAACGGACTTGAGTTCGATAGGTTGCATTAGGAGTCAATACGGATCGGAGCGACGATTTCTTGAACAATGGGATGAAGCGAGGATGCGCCAAGTTGTATTAATTAGCGGTCATATTTGCACCGGAAAATCAGAACTTGCCCAGCGGCTAAGAGTAGAATTTGGATATCACTCGGTCAGCACTAGCGGCATTCTAAAGTCAAAGGCGACGGCCGATAGCAGCCCTACCGATCGTTTATCTCTCCAATTGCTCGGCGATGAACTCGACAAGAAAACTGATCATTCTTGGCTTCTCAATGAAGTCGCTAAAGAAGCAGAACATCTAACGAGCGACCATCCCATCGTCGTCGACAACGTACGAACATGCGATCAACTTCAGCATTTTCGGACGGACCATAGATTTAGCGTCATTCATGCACACTTGTGGGCCCCGAAAAGAATCCTAGAGCAACGCTACAAGAAGAAGAACGCTGAACGACCGGGGGAGACAAATCACTCGTACACCAATGCCGACCTTATTAAGAATGAGAAGGATATCGAGGAGTTCAAGAACGACGCAGATGTCCGCATCAACACAGCACGCACAGATAGCGCCGACACATTAGTCCGGGTGGCGGCAAGGCTTGGCCTTTACAGCGGCCCAGACATACGATGCGTAGACGTCGTTGTTGGTGGAATGTACGGCAGCGAAGGCAAAGGACATATCGCCGCATATCTAGCTAACGACTACGACATTCTCGTGCGTGTCGGAGGGCCGAACGCGGGTCACACGGTATCGAGCTCGTCTGGGGTCTACACATACCACCAATTACCTTCGGGGGCCCGCGACACAAACGCTAAGCTCTTACTGGGCCCAGGAATGACCATCTACGCCGCGGCTCTCCTGAAGGAGATTGCGGAATGCAAGGTGACGCCTGATCGGCTCTTTATCGACCCGCAAGCGATGATCATTGAGGAAAGTGATTTCTCGAGCGAAGAGGAACTCAAGAAGAGCATCGCATCAACGGGAAGAGGCAGTGGCGCCGCCGCAGCTCGAAGAATTCTGCTTAGAGGAAAGCGAGATGCCGTTCGATTGGCCCGCGATGTCCCAGAACTCGAACCGTTCGTTGGCGACAAGCCTCCATACCGGGGCGCGATCGTTACACATCTCGAAACAGCCTATAGAGAAGGACAATCGATCTTATTGGAAGGCACTCAGGGCAGCGGATTGAGTATCTTTCACGGCCCTTATCCTTATGTAACCTCCCGAGATACAAATGTAGCGGGCTGCTTGGCCGAAGCCGGAATCTCGCCTTCTCGTGTTCGCCGCATACTGATGGTGGTACGCCCGACTCCAATCCGAGTTGGGAATCCCGATGGCGGCAAGGAGACGTCGGGTCCACTCAAGCACGAAGTCACATTCGCCGAAGTAGCAACGCACGCAGGGCTAGACCCCGATGAGATTACGAAGCTGGAGATTACCTCAACTACCAAACGACCACGTCGCGTGGGTTGGTTCGAGTGGGATCAATTCCGCAACGCATGCGTCTTAAATGCTCCTACCGACATCGTCCTCACATTTGCTGACTACCTAAATGTGGTCAACAAGGACGCCCGCCGTTTTGAACAGCTGCATATCGACACAATCAAATTCATCGAAGAACTGGAGCGCGTATCTCAGGCTCCCGTATCACTTATCAACACGCGCTTTCCGCGCGAAGAGGGGCAGAAGATAGACCTTCGGAGCGTCATTGATAGGCGCACTTGGCGAACCAACCCTCGGCTCCCCAACGAGTAGTAGGCGGCGAGCCGAGCCATGAACGACTGGTCTCGACTGGCAGAGTTGATGTTGTCCTGTGCGGGGAATGCATTTGGCAAAAATCCCTAAGAAGACCCCGACTGCTCTTACCGACGAAGAAAAGAGAGTAATCAAGGCTCTCTTGGCCGAAGGGATGCGCAACCAAGACATTCTTACACTAATCAACTACGAGCGTACCGCGTCCATAAACTTTGGGCGCATTGCCGGGGTGAAAGGGAACGCGGACATCACTCCCGCTTCGGCTGAAGAGGTCGCTTTCTTTCGTAGGAAGAAACGAAGCTTCGACCCCATCACTGGGCTCAACCTCTACGGTGATGAACGCCTCATTCGTGCCCGAGAGGCCATGGCGCTTGCAGTAACGATTTTCAACAGTGGACTGTACCGCTTCAAGACGGAGGTCTTCGCGGTCCTCGCTAACATCGCGTGGACGTACTTGCTACACGAACGCTACGAACGCTCGGGCATTCCACCAGTAAATGCGGACGGAACGACTTTTGCTCTGAGCCATATGTTGTCACGACCCGATAGCCCCTTGTCTAAGGGCATCAAGAGAAATCTCTTGGCTCTAAAGACGATTCGTGACGACGTAGAACACAAGATGTTGGGACGCAGCGACATCAAATGGCTGCCTCTGTTTCAAGCGTGCTGTTTGAATTTCGATAAAATACTCGTCGATTGGTTTGGCTCACGCCTAAGCTTACAACACGAATTGTCCGTTGCGTTGCAGTTTGGCAAGCTTGAGCTTGAACAGATGGCGCAAATCTCCGCCTATGATCTTCCGCCCAACATTACAGCTCTCGATGCTTTACTTAAGAAGAATGCGAGCACGGAGGATCTTGATGATTTGGAATACCAATTCAGGGTCGTGTACACTTTCGACAGTGCGTCTAAAGGCAAAGCTCACATTCAATTCGTGAGCCCCGATTCCGCCGAAGGCAAAACCATACAGAATGTCCTACAGAAGTTTAAGATCGCCGACGATTTGTACCGATACAAACCTGGCGACGTCGTGAAGATCGTGAGGAAGGCGACCGGAAGACCATTCAACATGAGCGATCACACATCAGCGTGGCAATCTCATAAGGTCAGACCGCCCTCGGGCTCGAAGACACCAGACAAGACCAATAGAGACTTCTGCATCTATCATACCGCTCACAACGACTACACTTACAACGACAAATGGATTGAGTTGTTGGTCGGCGAATTGGGAGGACCAGTTCAAGCTAAGCCGTCCGGGTCTGATGTCGTCTAGACTGCTGCTGAGCGTTTTCAGCGCGACACACCCCGTCTAGCCCTCCGAAGAAAATATTCTTCTAGCTACAACCAGTACAACCTCAGCGTCCCAATCGCGCCGCGCAAGCCGATGGAATCGGAACACCGCCGAGTTCACTGATGCCGAGGCCGTAGCCGGATCACGCGCCGCAAATCGTGGCGCGTTGTGCGTACAGCGCCGTCTCACTTCGGCGATCGTAGCCCCGGCGACATCACCCACGCGTTGATGTGCGAGGCGGTCTCGGCCTGACGGGCCATGCGGATCAGGCGGTCGCGTGCGACGCCGGGAGGCATGACGCGGGCTTCGCCGCGGAGGCGGATCGATTCATCCGCAAGGCGTTGCTCCGGGGACTTGCGCGGGTTGGGAAGGCTGTTCTGCATCACGCTGCTCCATTCCATCCAAAGGCGGGAGCGCAACTGGCGTTCTCGGTCACCGGCCATGCCGGATATTCGCGCGGTGATGGACCGAGCCTACGCCTGCGGGGCGTGGCCGGACGGTGCACTAGTGAACACAGCGAAGGAAATCGACCGCGACCACTTGAAGGGAGCTGGCACCGCAGGGGAAGTGCACGGCCCTGGCTTTGGGGGCAGGGGAATTGCAGGGCCGTGCAGGCCGGTAATCCAGCCCGCTGCATCAAGTCGATGCCGCAGCGCTTGTTCCACGGCTGCGACAACGGTGCGCCGGAAGGCGAATTTCGTCAGCAAATTCAACGCGACACACCCCGTCCAGACCTCGTAAAGAAAATATTCCTCTTCCCTGGCACCCCAACTCAGCATTACAAGCAGCGCGTCCCGCCTCCTCTGAGAGGGGCGTATCGCGATCGTCACGGACGTTGGGTGCGGGATGCGGTGGACGCGAGTGGCGCGCGAGACGAGCGCACTTCATCGCGGACGGTGAAAGCGTGTGGTCCTGACGCCCCAGTGGCTGGTGTCCTCCCGCAAGGCGCGAAAGCGCTTTTGCGGAAGCGGTGGCAAACAAGCCCGGTCTCGCCGGGGAGAGCACGTATAAGCCGTAACCCATCCGCGCGGGGAACGCCGGGATCGCCCGGCCGTACCTGTGGTCCTACCTCCCGAGCTTTTTGTTGCTCGGGACCCATGGGTGCGTGCTGGCACCCGGCGTTCCCTGCGCCCTCTGCTTCATCAGCGAGGGTCAAGCTGCCGCAAAGCTCGGGCCGATCGCGCCGCGAGATGACGCGCGCACGCCCTCTCCCGCTGTCTGACAGGTGAATCGATCCGACCGACGCGCGTGCAGGCGCGGCGCGCTGGCGAGGTGGATTCTTCTTTGCGCGATGACGTGCGAAGTAAAATCATCCATCGCGTCGCGTGAGGAGAGATGGATTTCTTCCGCCTTCGCTAAAGCTTCCGCCTTCGCCAAGGCTTCGGCGGACAGGACGGCGCGACAGGCCTCGCAATGACATCGGCGCCAGGCTTATGGCAAGTCCGCTGACAGCTGCTGCCAATGACAGCGGTGTCATCGCTTCCATCACGCGCACATCACACGAATCTCTGCGTGATGCGTCGAAAGCGCGTGAAAAAAGCCTTAACGCACGCGCCTCGCACAACGCAGAATGCCTCTAAATCACGGTAAAAACGGCTCGTCGCAGCGCTGTTAATCACAACCTCACGCGATCAATCACGAGCGCATGAGGCACATGCAAAACGCCACGATCTCTTCCAACTCATGGTGTGCAAACAAGCCGTCCGACACGAATGCGATTCGACGCGGCGACCGCCGCGCGGCTCGAACACCGTGAGGGACATCACGGCCGGCACAACTGATTGTGAGGCATGTGCGCCGCACTCTTGGGAAGAAGCCTGGCCGTTCTTACATCACGTCCAAAGAACGACCCCAATAAAGGAATTGGTCAATGCAAGTTCGCGCAGCCGATACGCGCGGAAGACTGGTGCCTGCGCTCGCAACCGCCGCCGTGGCGGTGCTGGCCACGGCAGTCCTCGTCATCCTCGAATTCAACCCGCCCCGCAATGTGCAGGCCGCGGCCGAGCCCGGCATGATCACCTCCGCCGCCGCCAGTAGAGCCGGCGCCACGGTGCTGCCGACCGATCCGGTCACCACCGGCAGCGTGCGATATCGCTGAGGTCAGGAGTTCTCCCTCGCCCCGCTCTTGCGGGGCCGAGACGAGCGAAGCTCGCTCTTAGAGGGTTGGGGTGAGGGGCTCTCTCCACACGATAGGTCGCTGATAGACCTGTACCCCCTCACCCGGATCGCATTGCGCCACGCTCCATGCGATCCGACATCTCCCCGCAAGCGGGGCGAGCTAAGAAACGCCCCGCACGCGGGGAGATTTTGAGAATCATTCCACATCGCGGCAGGCCGCCGCACACTCGCTGATTTCGCCAACCTCGGCATTACACCCCGCCGCAATTTCGCATCCCTGCCCCGGCGTCTCGTCGCAAGCCCGCCTCCCTCGACCTGCGTAAGCTCTCCTCGCGAACAATAAGAACGCCACAGGGAGGCTCACGATGATCTGGAAGGCCATCACGGCAGCACTCGCGCTAGCGCTCGCGACACAGGCACACGCGGCCGACAAGAAGTACGGCGCTGGTACCAGCGACACCGAGATCAAGCTCGGACAGACCTCGCCATTCTCCGGCGCGGCGTCGGCCTACAGCGTGATCGCGAAGGTGCAGGCCGCCTACTTCAAGATGATCAACGACCAGGGCGGCGTGAACGGGCGCAAGATCAATCTGATCACGCTCGACGACGGCTACTCGCCGCCGAAGACGGTGGAGCAGACCCGCAAGCTGGTCGAGCAGGAGGAGGTCGCCGCGATCCTCAATCCGCTGGGCACGCCGACCGGCCTTGCGGTGCGCAAATATCTCAACGACAAGAAAGTGCCGCAGCTGTTCGTCGGTGCCGGCGCCACGCTGTGGGGCGACTATCAGCATTATCCATGGTCGATCGGCTTCCAGCCGTCGTACCAGGCCGAGACCGCGGTCTACGCCAAATATGTGCTGACCAACAAGCCGGACGCCAAGATCGCGCTGTTCTACCAGAACGACGACGCCGGCAAGGATTACGGCAACGGCTTCAAGAAGGGCTTGGGCGCAGAGAACACCGCCAAGATGGTGGTGGCGGAGACCACCTATGAATCGACCGATCCGACGGTCGACAGCCAGATCGTGAAGCTGAAAGCCTCCGGCGCCAACGTGCTGTTCATGCACGCGATCCCCAAGCAGGCGGCGCAGGCGATCAAGAAGATCGGCGAGATCGGCTGGAAGCCCGACATGTTCTTCCTCGCGGCGACCTCGACCTCGGTGTCCTCGGTGCTGAAGCCGGCCGGCTTCGAATACTCGAAGGACATCATCTCGTCCTACTCGCTGAAGGATCCGAACGATCCGCAATGGAAGACGGATCCGGACGTGATCGCCTGGCAGGACTTCATGAAGAAGTACTTCCCGGACGGCAATCTGCAGGACCAGCTGATCGTCTACGGCTACGTGGTGGCGGAGGCGACGGTGCAGGTGCTGAAGCAATGCGGCGACGACCTCACCCACGAGAACATCATGAAGCAGGCCGCCAACCTCGACATCGCGCTGCCGATGTTCCTGCCCGGCATCAGGGTGAAGACCTCGCCGACCGACTACTTCCCGGTCGAGGCGATGCGGCTGCAGAAGTTCAACGGCGAGACCTGGCAGCTGTTCGGCGACACGATCGGGAATGATTGAGGCATGTGATTGAAGGCTGAACTATCCACATCGTCGTCCCGGCGAAAGCCCGGGACCCATTACCCCGACTGAATGTGTGGCGCGACGCTGGGGCCGCAGCCCGCTGCAACAACAGGCTGCGGTGGTTATGGGTCCCGGCCTTCGCCGGGACGACGCGGAGGTTAGACTCCCTTCGCCAACAACGACCGGGACGATGGGAGACTAAACTCCGCGCTCCAGCAACACCCGAAAATCCGCCCGCGCCCGCTGCGCCTCGGCGCGCGCCGCCTCCGACGCATCGCCAAGACCAAAGTAGCCGTGAATGAGGCCCTCGCCGGTATGATACGTCACCTGCACACCGGCCGCCTGCAACGCCTTGGCATAGGCATGACCCTCGTCGCGCAGCGGGTCGAACCAGGCGGTGGTGACCACAGCCGGCGCGACACCGGCGAGAGACTTCGCGCGCAACGGCGAGACGCGCCAGTCGGCGCCCTGCGCGGGATCTGCGAGATAATGCCCCGCGAACCATTGCATCGTCGCGCGCGTCAGGAAGTAGCCCTCGGCATTCTCGGCGCGCGACGGAAATTTCGCATTCTCGGCCGGATCGGCAAAATTGCCGGCCACGTCGGTGACGGGATAGACCAGCAATTGCCCGGCGAGCCTGATACCGGCATCGCGGCAGGCGAGCGCCGTGGTGGCGGCGAGATTGCCGCCCGCCGAATCGCCGGCGACGCCGACGCGGGCGAGATCGCCGCCGAATTCACTGAGGCGCGCGATCACGTCGCGGATCGCAGCGAACGCATCCTCGAAGGCGCCGGGAAAGCGCGTCTCCGGCGGACGGCGGTAATCGACCGAGATCACGACAGCGCCGGTCTCGATCACGAGGTTGCGCGCCTGGCGGTCGTGGGTCTCGAGATCGCCGGCGACCCAGCCGCCGCCGTGGAAGAAGATCACGGTCGGCGCCGTGCCACGGCCGTTGCGGTAGAGCCGCGCCGCGAGCTTGCCCGCAGCGCCGGCGACCGCGATATCATCAGCCACATCGACCGGCGGCGGCGGCACCTCCTTGCGCGCCTCGGCCAGCGCCCGCAGCGAATCGCGGCAGCTCTGCGGCGTCATGGTTGCGGGCTCGCGCAGCGGCAGCAGCGGAATGATCGTCTCAATGACGGGATCGAGCGGAAGCGGCATGGAAGTCCTTCAGTGCAAGATGAAAGGGATTGCAGCAGACGGCAATCTTGCCTCGCCCCGCTTGCGGGGAGAGGCCGGCGCGCAGCGACGGGTGAGGGGGACTCTCCGCGAGCCGGATGCCTGGAAAGAGCCCCTCACCCCAACCCTCTCCCCGCGAGCGCGGGGAGAGGGGGAATAGAGCGGAAGGCCGAATGAACTCGCCACGATCAACCAACCTGCTTCGCCAGCGTGCCGGCCTCGATCGCGGCGATCTGCAGCGCGATGAAGCGGCTGTAGATGCGGGCCTGCGAGAACGCGCCGCCGGTGAACCAGAGGCCGGGCTGCGGTGTGCGCCTCCACATGTTGCGCAGCTCCTGCGTCACCTCGTCGAAGCCCCAGACACGGCCGACGCGCCGGGCGACATCCTCGCCGAACAGCCTGCCTGCCAGATGGTCAGGGCCCTTGTAGCCGGTGGCGAGCACGAACAGCTCGGCGGCGAGCGACGTGCCGTCCTTCAGCGCGAGGCCATCAGCGGTGATATCAGCAATGTCGGCGGCCTGGATCAGGCGGACCTTGCCGTCGGCGATCAGCTCGGAGCAGCCGACATTGAAATAATAGCCGCCGCCGCGGGAGCGGAATTTCAGCGGCCAGCCGGTGCCGTCCTCGCCGAATTCGAGCCGGAAGCCGGCGCGCTCCAGCCGCGACAGCAACGGCGCATCGAGCCGCTTGACCTCGTCGGTGATGATCCGGTGCGCGATCTTCATGACCGGCAGCGGCACGCCGGAATTGAGGATGTCGCGCACCTCGATCGGCGGGCCGTCGCCGAGATAGGTCTTGTCGTAGAGCTGCGCCGGCTCGACATTGACCACCATGGTCGGACTGCGCTGAATCATCGTGACGTCGGCGCCGGCGGCATGCAGCTCCTGGCAGATGTCATGCGCGCTGGTGCCGGTGCCGAACACGACGACCGAGCGCCCGGCCCATTCGCGTCCTGCCACGAATGCGCTGGAGTGCAGCACGCGGCCGCCGAAGCGCTCGATGCCCGGGATCGTGGGGATATTCGGCGTGCCGCTGACGCTCGTCGCGAGCACGACGTGCTTCGGATGCAGCGTGCGCGGGCCATCGGTCCGTTGCAGCATCACCGTCCAGCGCTGCGTCATCTCATCGTAGCGCGCGCCTTCGAACGAGGTCTCGGTCCAGAAGTCGACCTCCATGATGTCGACATAGCTTTCCAGCCAGTTCGCGATCTTGTCCTTCGGGATGTAGTCCGGAAAGGTCTGCGGGAACGGCAGATAACGAAACAGATTGACCGGCGTCTTGTTGTGCAGCTTGAGGCCGCGATAGCGCAGCCGCCAATTGTCGCCGATGCGCTGCTGGCGATCGACGATCAGGGTATCGAGCCCGATCCGCTTGCACTCGACGGCGGCCGCGATGCCGGCATGGCCGCCACCGACGATCAGCACATCGGGCTCGCGGTCGGCATAGGCGCGCGAGGCCTGCCGCTGCTCCAGCCAATCGGGTGCGGCGAAATCGCGCGCGTGGGATTGTTCGGCGGTGTGCGTAGCGCGCGCGTCGCAGATGCGGTCGAAGTCAGGCATCGTGGAGAACGTCCACGCCGCGGAATTTCCGTCCGCGCCGCGCAACAAGCGGACCGCGCCGGTGCCAGGGCCATTCGCTGTGTCGAAGGTGAAGACCGCCTCGATCACCTCGCATCCGGCCACCACGGCCCGCCGCGGTATCAAGGCACGGTCGTCGAGACGAAATGCGCGCGCGTTCACGGCGGCAGCACGTGCGAGCAACTCGGCAACGACGCGCTGTTGCCCGCTGAAGGTCGCAAAATGCCAGGAGATGCCGAAGATGTTGCGCCAGTGGCTGTCGGTCGCGAACAGCGCGGAGAGAGCATCAAGGGAGCGGCTGGCGAGCGCCACATCCAGCGCGCCGATCCATCGCTCGGCTAACAGTTCAGGCGCATCCTCTGTAGCCGGGTTCAGTTTGTCCAGCATGATCGTGCTTTCTCAGGAGCAGTTGCCGACTATCTGACAACATGCTCCCGAAAAGCACAACCATCATGCCAAGACTCATGCAACGTGTTGCCGCAGCGAGTCCGGCTCGGCCTCGTCGGCGGCGGGCTCCGCCTGCACCGCAGGCGCCGCGGCGAGTTCCTTCGCAAGCGCAGTAGCACCGACATAGTCGGTCTTGCCGGTGCCGAGCAGCGGCACCTTGTCGACCACGCGGATGTCGGCGGGTACCGCGAGCTCGGAGGCGCCGACGCTCTTGGCCTGGCGCTGCATCGCGGCGCGATCGGCATTCCTCTCGGTGGTGAGCAGCACGATGCGTTCGCCCTTGCGCGCGTCGGGGATCGAGACCGCAACCGACATCGCCTGCGGCCACAGCGCCGATGCCATCGTCTCCACCGCGGAGAGCGAGACCATCTCGCCGGCGATCTTGGCAAAGCGCTTGGCGCGGCCCTTGATCGCGATGAAGCCCTGAGCGTCGACCGTGACGATGTCGCCGGTGTCGTGCCAGCCCTCGGGCAGCGGCTCGAGCACGCCTGGATTTTCGGCGCGGAGGTAGCCGAGCATCACGTTCGGGCCCTTCACCGACAGGCGGCCGCCTTCCTCGATGCCGGGGACCGGATCGAGGCGGTATTCCATCAGCGGCGAAATGCGGCCGACGGTGCCCTGGCGGTTCGCCATCGGGGTGTTCATTGCGAGCACCGGCGCGGTCTCGGTGACGCCATAGCCCTCGAGGAGGCGGATGCCGTAGCGTTCCATGTAGATCTGTCTGGTGCGCTCCTTCACCGCTTCGGCGCCAGCAATGACGAGCCGCAGCGTGCGGAAATCATAGGCATGCGCGGAGCGGGCGTAGCCGGTGAGGAAGGTGTCGGTGCCGAACAGGATGGTCGCGCCGGTCTGGTAGATCAGCTCGGGCACGATCCGGTAGTGCAGCGGCGACGGATACATGAAGATCGGGATGCCGCCGAGCAGCGGCATCATCATGCCGCCGGTCAAACCGAACGAATGGAACACCGGCAGGACGTTGAACACCTTGTCGTTGGCATTGGCATCGACCCGCGCCAGCGCCTGCGCCGCGTTGGCAAGGATGTTGCGGTGAGACAGCACGACGCCCTTCGGCGTGCCTTCCGAACCCGAGGTGAACAGGATGACCGCCGGATCGTTGGCCTGGCGGGCGACGCGCGGCGCGATGCCGGCGCGGAAGCCTGCGATCTTGTCGGCGAGGCCGACGTCGGCCCTGACGTCCTCGAGATAGACGACGCGCGCCTGGCCCGCCATCGCCGTGATCAGCTTGTCGAGCTTGCCCTTCTCGATGAAAGCCTGCGAGGTCAGCACGGTCTTCACCTGCGCCGCCTTCATCGCGGCCAGCACGTTGACCGGACCGGCCGAGAAGTTGAGCATCGCCGGCACGCGGCCGATGGTCTGCAGCGCCATGAAGACCACAGCGACGCCGGCCGAATTCGGCAACAGCACGCCGACATTCTCGCCGACGGCAGTGCCCTGCTCGAGCTTGCGGCTCAAGACCTGTGCGCCGAGGATCAGCTTGCGATAGGTCAGCTTGGTGCCGAGCGCGTCCTCAATGATCGGCTTGCCGGTATCGCGGTCGCGACAGGCATGGCCGAGGCCCTCGAACAGCGTCTGGTCGAGCATCGCGTTCTGGACCATGGCGTTGATCATGACGTCCTGCAGCGCGGCGCCGGCGGCATTGCGGCGCGCCTTGCCCTTCAGCGACTGGTCGATCGGCAGCTTCACCGGCGGCAGGATCGAGATCGTCACCTTGGGGAACCAGGAGCGCTTGATCTCGCCATTCTTGAGATAGCTGAGATGCGAACGCTGGGCGCCCTCGATGCGGACCGGAACGACGACCGCATCGGCCTTGTCGGCGATCATCGCGGTGCCGTCATAGACCTTCATCAACGAACCGGAGACCGTGATGCGCCCTTCCGGGAAGATCACGACCGGCTCGCCGGCGGCCACCAGCTTGATCAGGTCGCGCGCGGCCAGCGGCTTGGACGGGTCCATCGTGTAGTGCTTGATCATCTTCAGGAATGGCTTGGCCCACCACGCCTTGGCGATGCCGGTGTCGACGGCGAAGCTCGCGTCGATCGGCAGCATGGCGTGCAGCAGCGGGCCGTCGACCAGGCTGACATGGTTGGGCGCGATCAGCATCCGCGTGCCTGATGGAGGCAAATTCTCCATGCCGCGCACCTCGAGCCGGAACAGCGCACGGAACAGCAGCGCGCCGAAATCGCGCACGCCTTCCTTGCCCCACTTGTTCAGCACGAACCAGACGGTGCCGAAGCTCGCGATCGCAAGGCCGAAGAAGATCCAGGCGATCGGCAGGCCGGCAGCTTGCAGCGCGCCGACGGACACCGCGCCGGCAACCATGAAGCCTGCCTGCAGGATATTGCCGGCAGCGATGATGCGGGCGCGCTCGGACGGCGCGGTCCAGGCCTGCACGGCCGCAAACGACGGCACCACGAACAGGCCGCCGCCGAACGCGAACAGGAAGAAGTCGGCCAGCATGCGGAAGCCGCCGAACGAGGACGCGAACGCGGCCGCGGTGACGTCCCTGCCGAGCGAGGTGGTGGCGATAGCCCAGGCGAGGTCGAGGCCGATCACGCCCATCACGATGGCGCCGATCGGCACCAGCGCGAGATTCGGGCGAACATGGCTCAATTGCGCGGCGAACAGCGAGCCGGCGGCGATGCCGATCGCGAATACGGCGAGGCACAGCGTGACCACGCCCTCAGTGCCGCCGACGCCCTCCTTGATCAGCGCGGGCAGCAGCGACAGCACGATCGCGCCGACCATCCAGAACCAGGACACGATCACCATGCCGTCCCACAGCCGTTGTTCGGCATAGAGCGACTTCAACAGACGCACGGTCGAGGTCCAGGGATTCTTGGTGATCGGCAGATCGGGCGCGGAGGGCTGCGTCACCGGAATGCGCGACGCAAATCCCCAGGACAGCACCGACAGACCCACGACGGCGGCGCAGATCCAGCCCATATGGCTGGCGCCGGCGACGAACATGCCGCCCGCGATGGTGCCGATCAGGATCGCCATGAAGGTCGCGCCTTCGACCAGCGCGTTGCCGGTCGCGAGTTCGGAAACCGAGAGCTGGTCGGGCAGCACGGCATATTTCACCGGGCCGAACAGCGCGGCGACGATGCCGAACAGCGCCAGCGCGATGAACAACAGCGGGATCGAATGGGTGAAGAAGCCGGCCGCCGCAAAGGCCGCGGCGAAGATCTCGAAGAACTTCAGCCGGCGCGCGACGACGGACTTGATGTAGCGGTCGGCGAGCTCGCCGCCGAGCGCCGACAGCACGAAGAACGGAGCGATGAAGACCGCACCCGCGAGCTGGACCAGCGCCGGCCCCTGCTCGTTGGCGATGCCATATAGCAGCATGATGACCAGCGCGTTCTTCAGCACGTTGTCGTTCAGCGCCGAGCAGAACTGCGACCAGAACAGCGGCGCGAAGCGGCGGGACGTCATCAATTCCTTGATCATGACCGGTTCCTTGGGTTAGCGCGCACGGCGCTGGCAGGTCTGCGAATTCGGGTGGCAGAGAAGGGTGGGCGTGGTGAAAATGACGAAGATGCCGCAGCCTTTAGTCTTTTCCGCAACGTATCGGTTCGAACCAGCGCGGATCGGCCGCGCCGGGCGCCGCGACAATGCCCGGCAGAAATGTACGAGACCTTATCCAGGGTTGTGGTCGATCGACATCGAAACGGGCTCGCGAGGGACATAGTGAGTGCTTCGTTGAGGTTTCGGCGACAATTGCGGAGTGGGCGCGTCAGGTCAGATCACTCAAGCCGCCGAACGGTGACCATCGGCAGCGGCGTGACTTGCGCCAGCTACCCCGCTGGGCCGCCGGGCGCGGCGCGCGCCGATCGGCGCGCCGCTGCTCCAGCACGCCTGCGACGTCGCAGGCGCGGGCGATCCGCTCGATCGGCGCCATCGCCAGTGCGAAGATGGCGCGGCCAAAGCCCGCCACGAGCTCGATCGCCTCATCGACAAGGGTGGTGGTCAATTGAAGTGCTAGGGTCTGCATGTGAGTGGCCTCCTATGCCAACTTGAGCAACGCTCAAATTAGTAGCTCGAAAATGAACATTGTTCAAGAAGAAACGCGACGCGACCGGAAAAAACTTCAGCGGCGAGGTCTGCTGATCGAGATCGCGCGCCGGTATATTGCAACTAAAGGCCTGAGATCATTGAAGGTTCGCGATGTCGCCGAGGCCGCCGGCTGCTCCATCGGCAGCGTCTATAATGAGTTCGGCGACTTCGACGGCCTGATCCTGACTGTGAACCGGGAGACCGTTCAGGCCCTGACGGCCCGGCTCAAGGCGGTCCCGGCCGACGATCCCCTGCGCCAGCTGCACGGGCTTGCGGAGGCCTATCTCGGCTTCGCCACCGAGCACGCCAATCTGCTGCGCTCGCTGTTCGAGCACCGGATGGAACACGACCGGCCGTTTCCGGAAGATATCCTGGCGATGGTGATGGATGCCTTCGCGCTGATGCACGCGCCGCTGGTGCGGCTGTTGCCCGATCGCGACCCAGACGACGTCGCGCTGCTGTCGCGGATGATGTTCTCCGCGGTCCACGGCATCATTTCGCTCGGCCTCGAGGAGCGCATGGTCGCGGTGCCGCCGGAGCAGCTGCGCGAGCGCCTCGCGCAGTTCGTCGACACGCACCTTGCGGGATTGGGCGTCACGCGCGGCGGGTAGTCAGACCCGGGTGCGGGCGATCGTGCCGGCGACGATCTGCATGGCGACGCCGAGCACCCAGCCCGCCATGATCGCCGCGGTCCAGGCGATATCCGGCTCGCTGCGCAGCACGACGACACCGACCGAGAAGAACGCGACCATGGTCGCGAGGAAGGTACCGATCGCGCTCAGTAGCTCTGCCGCGTCGATCTTGCGCGTCGAGCTCCCGTCCTTCGGATGGAACAGCTTTGGCGGCGTGTCGATGCCGACATAGAATCCGATCGCACCGCCCAGCATCATGATCAGCAGGAACGCCTGCGAGGTCAGCGCCGACACGCTGGAGCCGACATGGATGGCGACGAACAGACCGCTTGCAGCCCCCGCCAGGGCAAGGCCGAAGCGCTCCAGGATATGGGCAAATTTTCTGACGCGGCTGCGCATTGCTGTGCCTCATCAATGAATTGCGCCACCGGTCAGGCTAGACCTTTTCGTTACGCCGCGAAAGTCGTCTCGCCTCAAATGGCCGCGACCTCGTGACGCTTTTGTACGCCAGTTCACATCTATCGTGGCACAGAATGACTAAATATCGATCCAAGGTAGCAATCGAATCCGCTACCACTACGCTGCGCCATCCGCTTCATTCATTTCAGCGAGCGTCATTTCAATGCCGAGCCCCAAGATCATTATTCTGTCCGACGGCACCGGCAACGCCGCCTCCAGCGTCTGGCGCACCAATGTCTGGCGGATATTCCAGTCGCTGGATTTGCAGGGCAACGCGCAGGCCGCCAAGTATGATGACGGCGTCGGCACGTCGTCCTTCGTTCCGCTTGCGCTGCTCGGCGGCGCCTTCGGCTACGGCCTTAAGCGCAATATCCTGGATGCCTACAAATTCATCTGCCGCAACTACGACCACCAGAACGATTCGCAGATCTACCTGTTCGGATTCAGCCGTGGTGCCTTCACCGTGCGCACACTCGCCGCACTTATCCTCGATCAAGGCCTGATCGTCGCCGGCACCGAAGCCGAACTGCACGACGGCGCGGTGAAGGCCTATCGCGCGTACCGGGCCGCAGGCTACCACTCCATCTGGCGCATCGAGGTGCTGTTCCGCGCGCTGCGCGACTACATCCTTGTGCCGATGCTGGACCGCCTTCAGCGTAACAAGCCTTATGCGGAGATCGCACGGAAGCCGGTGCCAGCGATCGAATTCATCGGCATCTGGGACACCGTCGCGGCCTATGGCCTGCCGATCGACGAGATGACACGCGGCATCTCGAACTGGGTGTGGCCGCTCGAGCTGCCGAACCGGATTCTCAGCCCGAAGGTCAAGTGGGCACGGCATGCGCTGGCGCTCGATGACGAGCGCACGACCTTTCATCCGGTGCTCTGGACGGAGCAAGAGCCGGGACAGCCCGCACCGGCCGTGCCGGCAACGATCGATGACGAGCGTCTCGTCCAGGTGTGGTTCGTCGGCATGCATGCCAATGTCGGCGGCGGCTATCCGGACGACGCCGTCGCATTCGTACCGCTGGCCTGGCTGGTCGACGAAGCCGTCAAGCGCGGGCTCGTGTTCAAGAGCGCGCCGATTGCCGATCCCGATGCGATCAAGGCGATCAGGTCCTCCGAGGACAAGGATGGCCGCCTCTATGATTCGCGGGCCGGCCTCGGCGCCTATTATCGGTACGGTCCTCGCAAGGTCGCCGACCTCTGCAACGATCCCTACGCCGGCGTCAGCGTGCCGATGCCGAAGGTCCACGAAAGTGTGTTCGAACGGATCGACAGCGGCGCCAACGCCTATGCCCCGCTCGGACTTCCGCCGAGCTATGTGGTCGTCTCCCGCAGCGGCCAGGTGACACCGCTGGGCACCACCACGTTTGAAACGCCCGCCGGCGCACCGGCGCGTCATGCCGCACAGGAGAAGCTGTGGAATTTCGTCTGGATGCGGCGGATCGCCTACTTCGCCACCTTGGCGGCGTCGCTGCA
Source organism: Bradyrhizobium sp. AUGA SZCCT0105 (assembly GCF_018129565.1). Taxonomy (NCBI): domain Bacteria; kingdom Pseudomonadati; phylum Pseudomonadota; class Alphaproteobacteria; order Hyphomicrobiales; family Nitrobacteraceae; genus Bradyrhizobium; species Bradyrhizobium sp. AUGA SZCCT0105. The sequence continues at coordinate 265,010 of NZ_JAFCMK010000007.1, forward strand.
TTTGGCGGCGTTCTGGCTGTTCCATAACCAGCACAAGGAGCACGAATTCAGCTCCTACGTCAGGATGATCTCGGAGCTGGTGCGCTTCATCGAGTCATTCCTGCCCGCTTCGTTTCATTGGTGGACCGATTGGTATGCCGGCAACCCGGAATGGTTCGCCGGCGGCATCATCGCCGTTTTCGTGCTGATGGCTGTGGGCAATTCGCTCAGCGCAACGATCAGCGACAGGATGCGGATCATCTGGCGTGATCGCGCGAACCCGACGCCGCTCTCCGGGATCGTGCACAATGCGATCTATCGCTTCCGGACCAGCACGATCTATCAGTGGATCCTCAATGTCGGGAAGCGGCATGTCGTGCCGTTTGCACTGACAGCCTTGCTGGTCTGGTTCGGCGCGACGCTACTCAGCCATTTGCTGTTCAATGCCGCAGATTCGATGGGCGCCTTCTGCAAGGGGAGCGCCGCCGACAAGCTCGTCGCCGTCGACAAGGGCATCCCGCAGGATGCAGCCGACTTCGACACCAACGCGATCTGCGCGCCGACCGGGCTCAAGGTCCGCACCGGATTCAAGTACGAGATCGCGATCACGATGTCGGAGCCATGGGAGGACGCCGGACGCGCGGTCACGCCGATCGGATACCGGACCTCGACCATCGAGGGCGCAAAGCGCTGGCGCGGATACGCCACGATCTTCCTGCGGCGCATCCTGTTCCGGCCATGGTTCAGGCTGATCGCCCGGGTCGGAGAGACCGGCGTCGACGAGTATTTCCTCGACCCGTTGCCGGCGCCGAACACCGACCCGCAGGTCTACAAAGCGCGGTTCACCGCCGATCGCAGCGGCGAGATCTTCCTCTACGTCAACCAGGCCGTCATCGGCCTGCCCCGGGTCTACAAATGGTTCTACGGCGATCACAAGGGCACGGCGAAGGTCACGGTGAAGTTGCTTTAGGCAAGCTGCAACCACGCCGGACCGGTCCGCACGGCGGGCGTGATCCATCTGTGATCCAGCCGATAGTTTCGGTTGCATGTTTTGTTCCATACTCCTCCTGCTAGACGGGCCGCCAGGCGCCCTGAACGATCCGACGCGACACCTCGGATCTCCGGCGGCGTTGACGCGCCAGGTTCATGTCGAGCGGATATTTCTCATCAGTGATTTGGAGGCATCACCATGATTTCCACAATTCAGGCGTTTCCAACCACCGACGGCATCTTCGTGGTTTGGGAGGTCGCGGCAATGATCCCGGATTGCCTCGGCTTTGCGCTCTATCGTCAGCAGCAGGGCAAGAGCGCGACCGTCGTCGACACCTGGGTCGGGTTCGAGGATCAGGTGCAGGGCCACAAGGCGGGAGATCATCGTCCGAGCACCGAATGGCCGGTGCAGAAAACGAACTGGACCGATTTCCTGGCCCCGGCCGATGCACCGGTCCGCTATGGCGTCGTTCCGGTTCTCAAGGACGGCGCCACCAAGGTGAAGCCCGCCTACAGTGCGCCGGCGACATGGACCGACTACGTCTCGGCCACGCCGTCGGGCCCGCTCAAGCCATGGTTCAACCGCGGCACGATCTCGGCACAATGGCTGTCGCGCGCGATCGGTACTACGCCGAAAGCCTCCCAGACCCTGGAGAAGGCGATCTCCACCAAGGGCAACAAGATCCGCGACTTCCTCAAGGGCGAGCTGGGCGCGCGCCTCCTCATCCTGCTCGCCGGGGCCAAGAAGGATAAAGTCGACGTCTATGTCGCGCTTTACGAGCTCAACGATCCCGAATTGATCGCCGCGCTGACTGCGCTGAAGGGCAAGGCCCACGTCGTGCTCGGCAACAGCACCGGCAAGTCCGACGCCACCGCAAAGGAGACCGAGAAGAACGCCGGCGTGCTGAAGAAGGCGGGCGTCGACATCGTCCGCCGCAAGATCGCACCAAGCCGCTACGCCCACAACAAGTTCGCGGTGTTCTGCGACGGCGCCGAGACACCGAAAGTGGTCTGGACCGGCAGCACCAACTGGACCCGGACCGGATTGTGCACCCAGAACAACAATGGGCTCGAGATCACCGACGACAAGATCGCGGCAGCCTATCACGCGCATTGGAAGGCGATCTACGCCGACGGCAGCAAGTCGCCGAAGGCGCTGGCTGTCGCCGGCGATCACGAATGGCCATTCACGATCGGCAACTCGAACGTCAGCGTCTGGTTCACGCCGACCACGAAGAGCGGCGATCTCAAGGAAGCGACCAAGATGATCGAGGACGCCGAGCATGGCGCGGTGTGCCTGATGCTCAATCCCGGCAACAAGGGCCTGCTCGGCCCGATCCTGGAGAAGGCGCAGGACAGGAATCTCTATGTACGCGGGGTGCTCAACAATTTCCCGGCGCAGGGCAAGGACAGTCCGAAGGATCAGCTGCAACTGCTGGCCGGCAGCGGCCAGCAGCAGGTCTTCAAGGGCAAGCAGATTGCCGACGTGATCCGGCCCGCCGGCATCGACAAGACCGCCGACTGGTGGCAGCACCAGATCAAGAACACCGGAAAATTCATGATCGCCGTGCACAGCAAGGTGATCGTGCTGGATCCGGCCGGCAAGAACCCGGTGGTCATGACCGGCTCGCACAATTTCTCCGACCGCGCCAGCACCAAGAACGACGACAACCTCGTCATCATCAGAGGCGATTCACAGCTGGCGCTGACCTACGCCGCGCGCATCATCAGCATCTACGGCCAGTATCGCTGGCAGGCCTGGCGCAACACGCCGGAAGGCCAGAAGGACAAGGGTCTGAAGCGCAGCGACACGTGGCTGAGCAACCGCATCGGCAAGGGCTGGGCGCAAATCGAAACCCGGTTCTGGCTCGGAACGGCCTGAGGCCGGCGATCCATCATGACATGCGGGGAGCGTTGCCGCTGCCCGCATGATCCTCACCGTCAAACTACGCCGCGCGGCCGACCGAGGCGTCGAGGTGCTTCAGCTTCGGCAAGACCTCCTGCTTCAGCAGCCGCAGCGAATTGTGCCAGGCCTCGGGCTTGTGCTTGTAGTCGAAACCGAACACCAGCAGCACGCCGAAGCCGCCGACCTCCTGATAGATCTTCTCGATCTTCTCGGTGACGGTCGCGGGCGAGCCGACGATCCAGTTGTTGCGGGCGCAATATTCGACCGTGACGTCGCTATCGGGCACGTCGGGCGACGCTTTCAAATAATCCTTGAAACCAAAGTGGCCGAGCAGCGGCAGGAAGTACTCGCCCATCATCCGGCCCATCATGTCGCCGGTCGAGAGCTTCCATGCCTCCGCGTCGGTGTCCGCGACGAAGACCTCGCGCACCATCCGCCAGTCCTTGCGGCTCGGCTTGCGGCCGGTCTTGGCGGCGCCGGCTTCCACCGAGTCCCAGTGACTGCCGACATAGGCGGGATTGAGGTTCAGGCTCATCGGGATGAAGCCACGCTCGCCTGCGAGCTTCAGCGTATCCGAGTTCTTCGACAGGCCCGCGACGCCGATCGGCGGATGCGGCGCTTGCTGTGGCTTGATGTGCGGTTTGAGGAAGTCGAACATCGTGTCCGGCTTGGTCACCGTCCAGAACTTGCCCTTGTGGGTCCACGGTGCCGGCTCGGTCCACATCTTCAGGATGATCTCGAGCGCCTCGCGGGTCATGTCGCGGTTCTGGCCGGACATGCCGTCGACATTGAACATTGCCCAGTCGCTCGGCAGGCCTGAGGCCGCCACGCCGAAGTTGAGCCGTCCGTTCGAGAGATGATCGAGCATCGCAACGCGGTTCGCGAGTTCGGCCGGATGATGATACGGCAGGAGGAAGCCGCCGGGGCCGATGCGGATGTTCTTGGTCTGCAGCAGTGCCTGCGCGATCAACAGATCGGGCGACGGATGCGGCTCCCAGGGCGCGGTGTGGTGCTCGCCGATCCAGGCTTCCTGATAGCCGAGCTCGTCCAGCCAGCGCAGCACCTGCAGATCCCAGTCGTGGCCCTCCTTCAATCCGCACTCCGGCGGATGCGACGGCATCGCGAAGTATCCGAGTTCCATGGGTTTCCTCTCTTTGTTCGATACGTGTCTTCCGCACGCGCTCCGGAGAGTACCTGCCCCGGCTACGGCAGAACAATGGCTTTGTCGCATGCGGCCCGGCCGGGAATTACGCGTAGGGCGTTCCCTTCAGCATGACCGCGATACCCGAAAAGCTGCGCTCCATGATCTGCAGGAAGGCCTCGCGTGTCGAGGCCGCCGATCGGCGCGCCTTGTGCTCGCGAAGCCCTTCCGCATAGGCGACGGTCACAGCCGTGACCACCATCGATGCGGCGAGCCGGGCGTCGGCATCGGCGAGCGGCCGCTTGATGGCGCCCGCCAGCACGGTCGCAAGATCATCGATCAACTCGTCACGCATCTCGCGCGCCCGCGCCGAGAGCGCCGGGCTTTCGGCGACGGTGCGCCAGAATTTCGCCGTTGCATCGGTGAACTTTGCGAACGGATGCGCGCGGTCCGCCAGGCCCTGCACCAGCTTGCGCAGCGTCATCAGCGGCGCTTCGCCGGGCGGTCGCTCGGCAAAGGCGGCCTTCAGAATCTGGCGGCTTTCTTCCTCACGGTCGAAGAACAGATCTTCCTTGCGCGGAAAGTAATTGAACACCGTCATCCGGGAGACCTCGGCGGCCTCGGCAATCTCGGCCACCGAGACATTGTCGAAGCCGCGCGCCACGAACAGCTCGGTGGCGACATCCGAGATCGCCTGGCGCGTCGCCTCCTTCTTCCGCTCCCGCAATCCGTCCCGATTTGACATGCAGGAATTTGTACCATACAAAATATTGTACTGAGTATAAATTTATGGTGACGACTTGACGCGTGAACGGACGGATGTGGTTGTGGTCGGCGCCGGGCCGACCGGATTGCTGCTCGCGATCGAATTGACCCTGGGCGGCGCCGACGTGATCGTGATCGAGCGGCTGGCGGAGCCCGACCAGACCATCAAGGCCGGCGCGATCGGCGCCCTCGCCGGCGAAGCGCTGCAGCGCCGTGGCCTTGCCGAGGCGATGAATGCGGTCGAACGCAGCATGGCGGACAGCATGTCAAGGCTCATGAAGAGTGCCGACGGCGAGTCGGAGCTGCCGTTCAAGAAATTCGGCGGTCACTTCTCCGGTATCTTCGGGATCGACCAGACGCGTCAGCGCGAGCCGGACCGGCGGTTGCGGGGCGTGAACCAGCAAGCGCTGGAGAAAATGCTCGGCGAGCGCGCCTGCACACTCGGCATCGCGATCAGGCGTGGCTGCGAGCTGACCGATTTCGAGGATACCGGAGACGGTATGCTGACGAGGGCAAGGGACGCGTCCGGCGATGTCGAGCTGCACGCCGCGTATCTGGTCGGCTGCGACGGCGGACGCAGCGCGGTGCGCAAGCGCGCGGGTTTTGATTTTCCGGGCACCGAACCGAGCCTCACCGGACACCAGGCCATCGTCGACCTCGATCATCCGGATCGTCTGCTCCCGGTCGGCTGGCGGCGAACGCCCGTCGGCATGATGGCCTATGGACCGATTCCCGGCCGGGTGTTCCTGGCCGAGTTCGACGGACCGCCGGCGGATCGCAGCGCGCCGGTGACGCGCGAGGAGATCGAGACCACCCTGCGCCGGATCAGCGGCGCCGACGTCCGTGTCACCGCCGTCAAGACCGCCACCCGCTTCACCGACAATGCGCGACAGGCCGACAGCTATCGCAGGGGTCGTGTGCTGCTGGCTGGCGACGCCGCGCATGTGCACTCGCCGTTCGGCGGACAAGGCCTCAATCTCGGCCTGCTCGATGCGGCCAATCTCGGCTGGAAGCTCGCGGCGGTCGTCTGCGATCGCATGCCGGAAAGCCTGCTCGACAGCTACACGGCAGAGCGCCATCCGATCGCGGCAAAGGTGCTCGCCAACACCCGCGCCCAGGTTGCGCTGATGCGGCCGGATGTCATGACGGACGCCCTGCGCGACATCGTAGCCGACCTGATGAGCGGCGACGAGGGCACCCGCTACTTCGGCGAAATGATCAGCGGCATCAAGATCCGCTACGACCTCGGCAGCGATCATGCATCGGTCGGCCGGCTCTCCGGCAATTTCGCGCTCGGCGACGACGGCGCGGAAACAACGCTGTTCGATCAGATGGAGGACGGCAGGGCGGTGCTGATCGATGCAACGGGTGGGGCCGCGTCAGCAATCGCAGCCCGCTGGGACATGTTCGTCCGATGCGTATCAAGGCGCGCCGGCCCATCGCTGCTGATCCGCCCCGATGCCTGCATCGCCTGGGTGGCCGACGGCGAGGACTTGGCGGGCCTCGACGCCGCGCTGACGCGCTGGTTCGGACCCGCCATGCCGTGACCTCGCGGCGAGACGCTGCGTCAGCGCGTCCCGAACGTGGTCTTGCCGAACAGCGCCTTCTGCGTCGAGGGCTGCGAGCGCCAATATTGCGGCGGCGCGCTCACCTCGCCGCCAAGCTCGGCGGCGGCGTGCCAGCCCCAGCGCGGGTCGTAGAGCATGCCGCGGGCGAGCGCGATCATGTCGGCCTTCCCTGACGCGACAATCTCCTCGGCCTGCTTCGCTTCGGTGATCAGGCCGACCGCCATCGTGGTGACGCCGGTCGCCTCCTTCACCGCCTGCGCCGCCGGCACCTGGTAGCCCGGACCGAGCGGAATCTTCTGCAGCGGCGACACACCGCCGGAGGAGACGTCCATCCAGTCGACGCCACGCTTCTTCAGCTCCTTGGCAAATTCGATGGTCTGCGCGAGATCCCAAGCGCCCTCGACCCAGTCGGTCGCCGACACCCGCATGCCGATCGGCTTGTGATCCGGGAATACCGCGCGCACCGCGTCGAAAACTTCCAGCGGGAAGCGCATGCGGTTTTCGAGCGAACCGCCATAGCGGTCGGTCCGCTTGTTGGCGATCGGCGACAGGAACTGGTGCAGCAGATAACCATGCGCGCCGTGCAGCTCGAGCGCATCGATGCCGAGCCGGTCTGCGCGCTTCGCTGACGCGACAAAGGCCTCGCGAATGCGCTTCAGGCCGGCGTCGTCGAGCGCCAGCGGCGGCGCCTCGCTTTCCTTGTGCGGGACATCAGATGGCCCAACCGTCTGCCAGCCGCCTTCGGCAACCGGGATCAGCTGCCCGCCCTCCCAGGGACGCTGGCTCGAAGCCTTGCGGCCGGCATGGGCGAGCTGCATCGCGACCGCGGCCTTCGAATGCTTGCGCACCGAGGCCAGGATCGGCTTCAGCGCAGCCTCATTGGCATCGCTGTAGAGGCCGAGGCAGCCCGGCGTGATCCGCCCGATATCCTCGACATGGGTGGCCTCGATGCAGAACATCGCGGCGCCCGACAGCGCCAGCATGTTGATGTGGGTGAAGTGCCAGTCATTGGCGGAGCCGTCGACGGCCGAATACTGGCACATCGGCGAGACCATGATCCGGTTGGAGAGCTTGAGGCTGCGCAGTTCGATCGGCGAAAACAGGGTGCTCATGCGAGGGATATCCGGGATCGGGGAAACGGCCAGGATAAGATAGAGGCGGCCGCCGCGATCACCAACTGCCGCGGTCGCCGAACGGGCCGGGGCAGATCAGCAATGCGATAACGGGGCCCCGCAGGCCGGCACCTCAGTCCACCAGCGTGAACTGCAACAGCAAATTGCGCTGGATCAGGGAGAAATTGTCGTCGGAAACCATCGTCAGCACGGTCTCGCCCTCATCAGTGACATGGGCGTCGATGCCTTCCATGTTGTCGATCTCGTTGCCGAGATCGGCATTGAAGATCGCCGGACCATCGACGACGGCGCCGGGCGCGATATCAGACAAAGCGAGGCGGCGGATGCGAATGCCGGCGCCGCCGAGCCAGGAGAATTTCCGCTCCAAAATCAACAGATCGCCCGACGGCAGCAGGACCGCGTCGCTGATGTCGAAATTCTCAGTGCGGCGGACGCTGAACTGGCCCGGCGTCCTGCCGCCGACCAGGAAGGCGATCAGGTTGCCGCCGGTATCGAGGCCACGCTCCGACAGCGCGATCAACGTTCCTGCGAGCGGCAGACCCTTAGGCACGAAGACGAGCGCCTCGAGCCCCTTGTTGATGGGCAGCTTGCGCGCCGCCGCGGGCAGCGGCACCACCTCGCCACGCGCGCGGGTGAAGCCCTTGGCGAAATCGTAGCGCAGCACCTGGTTGACCCGCTCGAGCCCGACATAGGCAATGGAGCCGTCCAGCGCGAGCGATTCCGAATCGTACCAACCGCGGGTCGCGGTAATCGGCTTGCCGTGGGCGTCGAGCAGTGGCGCCGCCTCGACATCGTCGAGCCCGGCCATCTCCCGGCCGCGATAGACGATGCGGCCGGTGAACCAGGTGCCCTGGTCGCTGACCGCGATGAAGTGCTCGCCTTTGGCATCGAGCCGCAGCGCGGACAGGCCGCCGAAGCCGGTGAACGACGAGGTCAGGATCAGGCCGCTGCGATATTCCAGCGCGCCGAACCGCACCCGGGCACGATCGCGGATATCGAACGACGGCAGCGGCCGTGCGTTGACCTCGACAGCTGCGGGTTCGTCGACGCGGTGACGGCCCGGCCTGCCGGGCGGTCCCGGTGTCAGCGCCGGCTGGCTCGCGCCCTGCGCCTCTGCGAGACGCGGCAATGCTGCGGCCGACAGCCCCGCCGCCACACCTCTCAGGAAAAGGCGACGGCTAGAGCCTTGTCCGTTCCGATTGAATCGGAACGGGGCTCTAGATTCTAGTTTTGACGCGTTTTCTTTACGCGAACCGGTATCCACTTCGCTCGAAAACGCTCTAGGCGGTGAGCGCATGTCTCACGAGTGGAGGCGGCGCCGCGTGCCCGGTGCGGGCGCCGAGCCGTGGGTCTCGCTGAACAGCTCGGCGAGCTTTTCGGTGATGGCGCCGCCGAGCTCTTCTGCATCCACGATGGTGACGGCGCGGCGATAATAACGCGTCACGTCATGACCGATGCCGATCGCGATCAGCTCGACCGGCGAGCGGGTCTCGATCTCCTCGATGATGTGGCGCAGGTGCCGCTCGAGATAGTTGCCGGGATTGACCGACAGCGTGGAATCGTCGACCGGCGCACCGTCGGAGATCATCATCAGGATGCGGCGCTGCTCGGGACGCGCGAGCAAGCGCTTGTGCGCCCAGTCGAGCGCCTCGCCGTCGATGTTCTCCTTGAGCAGGCCCTCGCGCATCATCAGACCGAGATTCTTGCGCGCACGACGCCACGGCGCATCCGCCGACTTGTAGATGATGTGGCGCAGATCGTTGAGGCGGCCGGGATTGGCCGGCTTGCCGGCCGCAAGCCACGCCTCCCGCGACTGCCCGCCCTTCCAGGCGCGGGTGGTGAAGCCCAGGATCTCGACCTTGACGCCGCAACGCTCCAGCGTGCGCGCCAGGATGTCGGCGCAGGTGGCGGCAACCGTGATCGGACGACCGCGCATCGAGCCGGAGTTATCCAGCAGCAGCGTCACCACGGTGTCGCGGAAGGTCGCCTCCTTCTCATGCATGAAGGACAGCGGATGATAGGGATCGGTGACGACGCGCGACAGCCGCGCCGGATCGAGGATGCCTTCCTCGAGGTCGAAGTCCCAGGCGCGGTTCTGCTGCGCCATCAGGCGGCGCTGCAGGCGGTTGGCGAGCCGCGCCACGATGCCCTGCAGATGCGCGAGCTGCTTGTCGAGATAGGAGCGCAGCCGCTCGAGCTCGTCGTGATCGCAGAGATCTTCCGCGGCGATCACCTCGTCGAACTTCGGCGCAAACGCATGATATTCCGGACCACGCGGCTCGTTCTGGCCGCGCGAATTCGGCCGTGTCGCCTCGCCCGGCGTCTCGTCGTCGCCGAGCTCGCCGTCGTCGAACGTGTCTGACGTGGAGGCCTGCGCGCTCTCCATCGCGCTTTCGCTCATCTCTTCCGCGCTCGTCTGGGCCTGGTCGGCGCTCATCTCCTGCGCGGCGTCGGAATCGGGCGAACCCTCGGCACCGGACTGATCGTTCTCGCCGTCCTGGTTCTCGTCCTGATCCTCGTCGTCGTCGGAATCCATGTTGCGGTCGTCGCCGAGATCGAGCGCCGACAGCAGATCGTGGACCATGTCACCGAACCTCGCCTGGTCCTCGGTGAAACGGCCGAGCTGGTCGAGCCGCGAGCCGATCTTGTCCTCCAGCGTCGGACGCCAGAGATCGACCATCTTCTTGGCGGCCGCGGGCGGCGCCATGCCGGTCAGGCGTTCGCGCACCAGCATCGCCAGCGCATCCGACAGCGGCGCATCGGCGCGGTCGGTGATCTCGTCATACTTGCCGCGGTGGAAATGATCGTCCAGCATCGCGGTGAGGTTCTTCGCAACGCCGGCCATCCGCCGCGAGCCGATCGCCTCGACGCGCGCCTGCTCGACCGCCTCGAACACGCCGCGCGCCTGCGGATTGCCCGGCATCAGCTTGCGATGCACCTTGGGATCGTGACAGGCGATCTTGAGCGCGATCGAGTCGGCGTGGCCGCGTACGATCGCCGCATCGCGCTTGGTCATCTTGCGCGCTGGCTCCGGCAGCCGCGCCTTGCCGGGCGCAAGCCCCGGCCGCTCGGCGGCAAAGGTGACCTCGAGCTCCGGCTTCTTGGCGATCGCCTTCAGGCACGCCGACACCGAGCGCTTGAACGGCTCGGTAGGCGCTTCCTTCGATCCGGGACGGAATTTGATATTGGAGGTTGTCATAGCGATTTCGTAAACCAGTGGCGCGTGACGCCGCCGGGATACCCCTCAATCGAACCGAACTCTTTATATCCATTGGCGCGGTAGAAGCCCGGCGCCTGGAAGCTCATCGTATCCAGATAGGATTGCGTCGCTCCGAAGCGCCGCGCCTCGTCTTCGATCGCCTTGATCAGCTTCGCGCCAAAACCCTTGTTGCGAAACTTCTGCTCCATCCAGAACAGCTGGATGAACAACACCGCGGTCCAGACCTCGCCGACGATGCCACCGACGATCTCGTCGCCTTGCCGCAGCGAGATGGCGAAGCGCTTGTACTTCTGCTTCCCCATCTTCTCGTTGTTGTAGCGGAGCAATCCGCCGAGCACCGCTTTCTTCGTCTGTGTGACTGTGCGCTCGACGGAGATTTTCGGCATGGACTAGCTGAGCGCCACGTTGACCGAGGATTCCGGCAACTCGACGTTGAAGCAGCGCTGGTAGAACTCGGCGACCAGCGGCCGCTCCAGCTCGTCACACTTGTTGAGGAAGGTGACGCGGAACGCGAAGCCGATGTCGTTGAAGATGTCCGCGTTCTCGGCCCAGGTGATCACCGTGCGCGGGCTCATCACCGTCGACAGGTCGCCATTGGCGAACGCGTTGCGGGTGAGATCCGCCAGCCGCACCATCTTGTTGACGATGTCGCGGCCCTCCTGGGTGCGATAGTGCTTCGCCTTCGCCAGCACGATCTCAACTTCCTCGTCATGGGCGAGGTAGTTCAGCGTGGTGACGATCGACCAGCGGTCCATCTGGCCCTGGTTGATCTGCTGGGTGCCGTGATAGAGGCCCGAGGTGTCGCCGAGGCCGACCGTGTTGGCGGTCGAGAACAGGCGGAACGCCGGGTGCGGCTTGATCACCTTGTTCTGGTCGAGCAGCGTCAGGCGGCCGGAGACTTCCAGCACGCGCTGAATCACGAACATCACGTCCGGGCGGCCGGCATCATATTCGTCGAACACCAGCGCGATGTTGTGCTGCAGCGCCCAGGGCAGGATGCCGTCGCGGAATTCCGTGACCTGCTTGCCCTCCTTGACCACGATGGCATCCTTGCCGACGAGATCGATACGGCTGATATGGCTGTCGAGGTTGACGCGCACGCAGGGCCAGTTGAGGCGGGCCGCAACCTGCTCGATGTGAGTCGACTTGCCGGTGCCGTGATAGCCGGTGACCATCACGCGGCGGTTCCTGGCAAAGCCGGCGAGGATCGCGAGCGTGGTGGCGCGGTCGAAGCGATAGTCGCTGTCGACTTCCGGCACATGCGGATCGACCGCGGAATAGGCGGGAACTTCCAGATCGCTATCGATCCCGAAGACCTGCCGAACCGACACCTTCATGTCGGGCAACCCGACGGGTTCTTGCGCTTTGGTCTGGACGGCCGTCGTCATTCATCCTCCGAGGTCCCGGGCATTCCCGAAACCAGATTTAGGTCATTTGGCTGCGGATGGGGTGCTACGCACAAGCCTAGCAGAGAGCATCGGCCGGCAGAAGCCCACGGGCAAATCAAAGTTCCGTTGTTGTATCATAAAGATAGGCGCGAAACTCGGTTTTTGGAAGGCTGCTCTGCAAATCCCGCCGTACTTTCGCCGCAGCGCCACGGCGGCTTGTCCGCAGGCACTTTTCAGCCCGGCGGGGAGTTGTTAGCTCTCGGACCTGTTTCATCGCCACCCAGGAATTCTGTGACTTCATTCCTTGACCCTTTGATCGCGTTCGTTTCGGCCCATGCCTGGCTCGCCTATCTGACGTTGTTTCTGGCCGCCCTGCTGGAGGCAGTCCCGGTGGTCGGCTCGCTAGTGCCGGGCTCGACCATTATCCTGGCGCTGAGCGCGCTGGTCCCGGGCGGCGAATTGAAGCTCGTGCCAGTGCTCGCCGCCGCTGCCGCCGGCGCGATGCTGGGCGACGGCACGGCCTATCTGATCGGCCATCGCAGCCAGCGCGAGATCCTGTCGGCCTGGCCGCTCTCCAATTATCCGCGGGTGGTCGCGCAGAGCGAGGCCTTCTTCAACCGCTGGGGCGTGCTCGCGGTGTTCTTCGCCCGCTTCGTGCCGCCGATTCGCGCCTTTGTGCCGATCACCGCCGGCGCGCTCGACATGCCGCCGGCGCGCTTCTACGCAATCAACATCCCCGCGATCCTGCTCTGGGCACCGGCGCATGTGTTGCCCGGCGTGCTCGCCGTCACCGCGCTGCACGATTATGCCGGCCTGCCGCATCATCAACATGTCGGCAAGCATCTCTGGATGTTCGCGGTCGCCGGCGCTGCCGTCATCCTGTCGCTGGCGATCTGGACCATCCGCCGCCGGCATGGCAGCGGACTGATCGAACCGGCCAAGCCGGCAAAATAGCTAGATGCTATTGGTGGTGCCGGCCCGCCCCGGTGCCGGGCCGACATAACGCGCGCGGGGCCTGATCAGCTTGCCGAGCTGAAGCTGCTCGCTGGCATGCGCGATCCAGCCGACGCTGCGGGCCATCGCAAACAGCGCGAGCTCGCTGCCTGCGGGCATCCGCAGCGCATGGACCAGCACCGCCAGCGCGTAGTCGATGTTGACGAACTCGCCGGTTGCTTCCGCGATCCGATCAGGCACTTCCCTGGTGAATTTGCGCGGCGCGCCGGCCCGCGTCAGGGCCTCGAGCAGCGAGATCGCGCGCGGATCGCCCTTCTTGTAGACGCCGTGCCCGAAGCCGGCGAAACGCTCGCCGAGCGCAACCCGCTCGCGGACCACAGGCGCAACGTCGTTGTCAATCATGGTCTTGACCAGACGCGAGGCGAGCACGCCGGCGCCGCCATGCATCGGCCCCTTCAGCGCGACGAGACCTGCGATCACAGAGTCGTACAGATTGAGGCCGGTCGATGCCGCGCAGCGCGCCGTGAAGGTGGAGGCATTCAGTTCGTGATCGGCGAGCAGCACCAGCGCGCGGCGAATCAGGTCGGGCGCGTGCTTGTTATCCGGCGTCCAGACCCGCGCCACCTGTTCATGCAGCGGCTCGGCCGATGGCACAGCGTTCAGCATGGTCGCAACCAGCAGCCGCAGGATGCGCCCGCCGACCATCGCGCGTCCATCCGGCGCGCGGGTGAAGGCGCCGGGATCGGCACTCGCCGCCAGCGCCAGCACGGCGACCGTGCGGTCGATCGGCTGGGCGCGCCGCGCGGCCTCGGCGATCGCACGCATTTCATCGGAGACATGCGGGCAATTGTCCGACGCGAACGGATCGACGCCGGTGACGTCCCACAGCAGCGTCGCGGTGTGCTCCAGCGTGTCGCGTTGGGCGAGATCGACGCAGTTCACGCCGCGATAGATCGGGCCCTGCTCGGTGATGGTTGCGATTGCGGAATCCATCACCGGCAGGTCGGCGTCGAAATTGCGAAAGCCGCGCGGCTCCGGTGACGGCACGCGGCGCTCCTTCAACCCCCTGATGTCCTCGGCGCGGTAGCGGTGGCTGCGCGAATCCGGCGATGGCTCGGAGCGGATCAGGCCGCGGCTGACATAGGCGTAAAGTGTCGCCGGCGAGATCGCGAGCTCGGCTGCGGCCTCGCGGGCGGAGAGGTAAAGCTCGGCGGATTTTTTCATATTGATTGATATAATCAAGATTGATCAACCCGTCGAGAGGCCCGACCTTGAAGGGGTGAAGCAAGGAGATCGGGCCATGAACATGATTCTCACCAAGAGCCAGATCGGTCTGGACGGCGTTCCCGCCGCCGAGACCGTGTTGAGCCATGTCGACGGCGAGCGCGGCGAACTGATCATCGCCGGCGAGCACGTCGCCAGCCTCGCGGGCAAGTCGAGCTTCGAGGGCGTCACGGCGCGGCTGTGGAACGGCGCCACCGGCAAGTCGCTGAGCGAAGCCAATGTCCGCGCCAGCCTCGGCGCCGCCCGCGAACGCGCCTTCGCCCGGCTGCCGGACCTGCTGCCGGCGACGCGCGGCGTGTCGATCGTCGACGGCTTCCGGGCCGCGATCGCCGGCCTGCGCGGCGAGAACGGGCTGGAGCACGAGGCGACCATTGTCGGCGCCTTCCCGGTGATCGCGGGCGCCCTGGCGCAGCACGCCAAGGGACATGCCCCGATCGCGCCGGACCCGAATGCCAGCCACGCCGCCGACACGCTGCGGATGCTGCGGGGGCGCAAGGCCGAGCCGCGCGAGGTTGCGGCGCTCGACGCCTATTTCGTCACCGTCTGCGACCACGGCATGAACGCATCGACCTTCACGACGCGGGTGATCGCGTCGACCCAGGCCGATCTGTTCGCGGCCATCACCGGCGGCTATTGCGCGCTGACCGGCCCGCTGCATGGCGGCGCGCCGGAGCCGGTGCTGGAGATGCTGGACGCAATCGGCACCCGTGAGCGCATCAAGCCCTGGGTCGACGGCGCGCTGGCGCATGGCGAACGGCTGATGGGCTTTGGCCATCGGGTCTATCGCGTACGCGACCCGCGCGCCGACGTGCTGAAGATCGCCATCGAACGCCTCGAGGCCAGCGGCGCCGACCTGCCGTTTGCCGGCGAGGTCGAGGCCTATATCCGCGCAGCGCTGCGCAAGAAGAACCCGGAGCGGCCGCTCGAGACCAATGTCGAGTTCTTCACCGCGATCCTGCTCGATGGGCTGGAAATCCCGCGGCAGGCGTTCACGCCGATCTTCGCCACCGCCCGCGCCGCCGGCTGGACCGCACACGCCTTGGAGCAGCGGCGTACCGGACGGTTGATCCGGCCGAGCTCTTCGTATGTCGGTGCGGTGCCGAAGGACTGAGAGCTAACCGTAGCCCGGATGGAGCGCAGCGAAATCCGGGAGCGGTGTGACCACGGATGGAAGAGCCCCGGATTGCGCTGCGCTCCGTCCGGGCTACAAAGCCGCACCGTTGGACGATGGCGACGCCAAAAGCTCCGCCGTCGTCCCTGCGAAAGCAGGGACCCATACGCCGCGGCCCATCAATGGCACGATGGGGTCGACATCTGAATGCACCAATAGCCGCCGGTGGTTATGGGCCCCTGCTTTCGCAGGGGCGACGGAGGCGACAGCTTACGCCTCGCGCACCACGGTCTTCAGATAATTGTATGCCTTGATGATCTCGATCAGGCGATCCTCGGTGGAGCGATCGCCGCCGTTGGCGTCGGGATGGTGCTGCTTCACCAGCGCCTTGTACTTCGACTTGACGTCTTCGAGTGTCGCCCCGGCGCCGAGCCCCATCACCAGCAGTGCCTTGCGCTCGGCGTTCATGACCTTGCGCGTCTCGGGCTTGGGCTCCGCGCCACCCGGTCCGGGCCGCCAGCGGCCGCGGCCGTTGAGCTCGGAGAACACGTGGAACGGATCGGAGGCGGCGTCGAGCCCGCTCTCCTTCTTGCCGTTGTTGGCGCCCATCTTCCAGGTCGGACGGTGGCCGGTCAGCGCATCCTTCTGGTAGCGCGCGACGTCGTCAGGATTCATGCCCTGGAAGAAATTGTAGGACTGGTTGTACTCGCGGACGTGATCGAGACAGAAATGCCAATACTCGCGCGAATTCTCGCGGCCCTTCGGGGCGCGGTGCGCGCCCTTATTCTGGCAACCCGCCCACTCGCAGGCGACGGCCTGCTCGCCGGCCTGCGCCTGGCGCTTCGCACTCACCTTGGTCGGCTTGATGCGAATGGAGTCGAAGAATTTTGATGAATCGATCGGCATGTTCTCTTTGACTACGCAATGCACAAATCTTCAAGTCTTGACATTGCGCAGACCTCGTTTCCCGCTTGCACCATTGACGAAAAGCCGTCGCGGACCTAACTCCGCCGCCATGAGCACCAAAGACGCTATCATAAACAAGTTGCGTGAAGCTTTCTTGCCCGAAAGCCTCGACGTGGTCGATGAGTCACATCTGCATGAGGGCCACGCCGGCCACAGGCCAGGCGGCGAGACGCATTTCAGGGTATATATTGTGTCTCCGGCCTTCGAAGGGAAGAGCCGGATCGAACGCCATCGCATGATAAATGCGACGCTGGCGCAGGAACTCGCCGGCTCGGTGCACGCGCTGGCGATCCACGCCCACGGCCCCGGGGAAAAGCCGCGCTAGCTCGCGCTTGGCTCAAGACGAAGCAGTGGTTTTCCGTTATGAGAATGGGACCTCGGGCGGCGGACCTGCGCCATATGTGAGCAGGCAAATGATGGATCGTATCGCCACGCTTGATATGGGGCCATTGATGATCCCTTGCTGGCCACGTTTCCGGTCGATTGTCGCCGCCGCCGGCCTGCTCCTGATTTGCGCGATGCGCCCGGCCTCGGCGCTGGATATGCCGAGCCCGTTCGTTCAGGAGGTGCTGATCAAGAGCATCCTAGTCTCGCTCAACGATGCGGTGGCCGCCAACAATTTCGCCGTGTTCCACGCCAAGATATCAAAGCCGTTCCGCGACCAGTTTTCGCCGGACAAGCTGAAGTCGATCTTCAAGGATCTGGTCGACAAGCATGCGGTGTTCGACGCCGTGGTCGCCAAGCCGATCGTCCTCGATGAGGACGCCAAGATCGACGACAAGGGCGTGTTGCGGCTCAAGGGCCATTTCGACACCACGCCCAAGCAGGTGAAGTATCAGCTCGGCTTCATCCCCTCCGACGGCGCGTGGAAGCTGTCGGGCATCTCGATCGATATCGAGTAGCATTCGGAATAATCGCCAGACCCGTCATTCTGAGGAGCGCGTAGCGCGTCTCGAAGGATGCACGGCCACCAGCCGGGCCGTCGACCCTTCGAGACGCCGCTTCGCGGCTCCTCAGGGTGACGGTGCATGCAGACTGCCTACGCGAACTAGAACGCCGTTCCCGCCCGCTTCGGCTTCTTCTCGTCGAGCTCGGCGGCCTCGCGCGGGACGGCGACGATGCGCAGCGCGGTGATGCGGTTGCGCTCGCGGCGGAGCACGCGGAAGCGGAAGCCGTGGAAGGTGAAGCTCTGGCCGCGATCGGGAATCGACCGCGCCTCATGGATCACGAGGCCGGCGACCGTGGTCGCCTCCTCGTCCGGCAGGCGCCAGTCCATCGCGCGGTTGAGGTCGCGGATCGGCACCGAGCCGTCGACCACGACCGAGCCGTCCGGCTGGGCGCGCACGCCCGCGACCACGACATCGTGCTCGTCGGAGATGTCACCGACGATCTCCTCCAGGATGTCCTCCAGCGTCACCATACCTTCGACCTCGCCATACTCGTCGACCACCAGGGCGAAGTGGGTCTTGCGGCGGCGGAACGCCTTCAGCTGTTCGGAGACCGGGCGCATCTCCGGCACGAACCAGGGCGGCAACGCGATCGCGGAGGCATCGATCGCGGACATGTCGCCCTCGTTGGCGCGCATCGCCCGCAGCAGATCCTTGGCGTGGAGCACGCCGACGATGTTCTCCGGCTTCTCGCGCCACAGCGGGATGCGGGTGTATTCGCTGGCCAGCACCTCGCGCACCAACTCCTCGGGCGGCAGGTCGGCATTGACCATGGTCATCTCGGTGCGATGGACCATGACGTCGGAGACCTGCAGCTCGCTGAGGTCGAGCAACCCGCCGAGCATGTCGCGGTCCTGCTTCTCGACCTTGCCTTCGTGATGCAGCAGATCGACCGCGCCGCGCAGGCGTTCGGTCGGCGACAGGATGGCCTGGTGCGCGCCGATCTTGATGCCAAGCAGCCGCATCAGCGCGCGGACGATCCCTTCAATGATGGTGAGAAGCGGCCCGAGCACGAACACCGTCAGCCGCATCGGCCGGGCCACCAGCAGCGACACCCGGTCCGGCGCATTGATGGCGACGGTCTTGGGCAGCACTTCCGCGAAGATCACCACCAGCACCGTCATCACACCGGTGGCATAAAGCACGCCGACATCGCCGAACCAGGCGGTGAAGATGCCGGTGGCAAGCGCGGAGGCGCCGATATTGGCGATGTTGTTGCCGAGCAGCAGCGCACCGATCATCCGCTCGCGCATCGCGATCAGGCTCGAGACCACCGTGGCTTCGCTGTTGCCCTGCTTCGACAGCCGCAACATGCTGGCGCGCGAGGCGCCGGTCAGCGCCGTCTCACTCGCCGAGAAGAAGGCGGAGACGAGCAGACAGAGCAGCACGATCGAGAAGGTTAACCAGCCCACTGGCTTGATCCGTGGTTTAGGCCTTCAGCTTGGCTTGCAGGAAGTCGCGCACCGGCTGAGGCTCGACATTGTTGGCAATCACGGCGCGGCCGACCGCCTCCAGCAGGATGAAGGTGAGCTTGCCGCGCTTGACCTTCTTGTCCTGCGCCATCAGCGCCAACAGAGCGTCGGCATCGGCAAGCCCTTCCTGCGTGAAGCCTGCGATATCCTGCAGGCGCGTCGGCAATCCTACCGCGGAAAGATGACGCGCGATGCGGGCCGCGTCGTCCGTCGAAATCATGCCGAGCTGCGCGGAGAATTCCGCCGCGAGCACCATGCCGACCGAGACGCCCTCGCCATGGAACAGGCGGTCGGAGAAGCCCGTCGCGGCTTCCAGCGCATGACCGAAGGTGTGGCCGAGATTGAGCAGCGCGCGCTCGCCGGTCTCGCGCTCGTCGCGGGAGACGATGGCGGCCTTGGCGCGGCAGGAGGTCGCAATCGCGTGCTCGCGCCCTGCGCCGCCCGAGAAGATGTCGGCGTGGTTCTTTTCGAGCCAGGCGAAGAAGGCCTCGTCACCGAGGATGCCGTATTTCGCGACCTCGGCGTAGCCGGCGCGGAACTGGCGCTGTGACAGCGTGTCGAGCACCGAGGTGTCGGCGATGACAAGCACCGGCTGGTGGAATGCGCCGATCAGGTTCTTGCCCTGCGGCGAGTTGATGCCGGTCTTGCCGCCGACGGAGGAATCGACCTGCGCCAGCAGCGATGTCGGCACCTGCACGAAATCGACGCCGCGACGCAGGATCGCGGCCGCGAAGCCGGCGAGATCGCCGACCACGCCGCCGCCGAGCGCGATCACCAGATCGTTGCGCTCGATCTTCGCTGCGATCAGCGCCTCGCTGACCTGCGTCAGCGTGGCATAGCTCTTCGAGCCCTCGCCCTCCTCGACGACGATCCGCGACGTCGGCACGCCCGCGGCCGCAAGCGATGCCTCGGCCGGCTCCAGCCAGTGTTTCGCGACGGTGCGATCGGTGACGATGGCGGTCCGCACGCCGGGCCGCAGCGCCGCGACGCGCTCGCCCAGCGAGGCCAGCACGTCGCGGCCGATGACGATGTCATAGGCGCGATCGCCGAGCGCGACGTCGACGGTAACCGAGGCGGAGTGTTTCAAGGGCGCAGTCATGAGGTCGCGTTCAATCCATCAGATGGTGGCTCGCCGGCCGGACGCACGCCGCACAGATGCGCATGCAGGGCCTCGAGGCATTCGTCGACAATGCGGTCGTGCGGCACGTCGCGCGAGGCGATCGTCAGATCGGCGTTCTGGTAGACCGGCTCGCGCTCGCTGAGCAGCCGGTTGACGGTCGCCTCGGGATCGGCGGTCTGCAACAGCGGACGATCGGCGCGGCGGCGGACCCGGCGCATGATGATATCACTGTCGGCTTTGAGCCAAATCGAGATCGCCTTGTCGCTGATCCGTTTGCGGGTTTCCTCACGCATGAAGGCGCCGCCACCGGTCGCCAGCACGATCGGACCGCTGTCGAGGATGCGGGCAATCACCCGCGCCTCGCCGTCGCGGAAATAAGCCTCGCCATGGGTCTCGAAAATCTCCGGGATCGTCATGTCCGCCGCCGCCTCGATTTCGGTGTCGGCATCGGTGAACGCCAGCTTGAGCCGCAGCGCCATCCGCCGGCCGATGGTCGACTTGCCGGCCCCCATCATGCCCACCAGCACGATCGACCGCGTCCCCAGGGCGGCCGTGATATCGGCCTCCAGGGTCGGATGGGTGGGCGCCGGGACGGCTGCGTCGGACATCAAAAAGCTCGGATATTGGGACGATTTGTTCAGAATTCGAGCCACCTATACTACCCCCGGCGATACCGTTACCAGCGACTCTTGCAACGGCGCGGGGAACATGTTGGATGATTTCATTGGTTAATTCG
Organism: Bradyrhizobium sp. AUGA SZCCT0105; assembly: GCF_018129565.1. NCBI lineage: Bacteria > Pseudomonadati > Pseudomonadota > Alphaproteobacteria > Hyphomicrobiales > Nitrobacteraceae > Bradyrhizobium > Bradyrhizobium sp. AUGA SZCCT0105. The sequence continues at coordinate 285,690 of NZ_JAFCMK010000007.1, forward strand.
CCGCCTGAGTCGCCTCCATGCCCAGCCTGTTCCGCTTCCTGACGGTCGTCGCCGTGATTTTCGGGATCGGCTACGGCATCGTCTTCGCGCTGGCCAATTTCGTGCATCCGAAACCGCGGGAAATGAGCGTGACCATCCCGCCGGATAAGTTCCTCAAGAAATAGCCGCTATGATTCTGGCATGCCCGCTGCTGCCAAAGCTCCTGTGAAGACACCCGCCAAGACCCAAATCAGGTCCTCCGACGCCAAGCTGACCGCGTTGTTCCTCGACATGCTCGCCGCGGAACAGGGCGCCGGCGTCAACACGCTCGACGCCTACCGGCGCGACCTCACCGATTTCTCCGATTTCCTCGCCCATGCCGGCACCGATTTCACGAGCGCAGACACCGAGGCGCTGCGCGGCTACCTCGCCGACCTGGATACGCGCGGCTTCAAGTCGACCAGCGTGGCGCGGCGGCTGTCGGCGATGCGGCATCTCTACCGTTTCCTGCTCAACGAGCGGATCCGCGGCGACGATCCGGCCGCGATCCTGTCCGGCCCGAAGCGCGGCCGCGGCCTGCCCAAGGTGCTGTCGATCGCGGACGTCGACCGCATGCTGACCCGCGCCAAGGAGCTGACCCAGACCGACGTCTCGCCGGCACAGCGGCTGCGCGCGCTGCGGCTGTATTGCCTGCTCGAGGTGCTCTACGCCACCGGGCTGCGCGTCTCCGAGCTGGTGTCGCTGCCGATCTCCGCGGCGCGGCGCGACGCGCGGATGATCGTGGTGCGCGGCAAGGGCAACAAGGAGCGGCTGGTGCCGCTTAACGATGCCTCGCGCCAGGCGATGGCGGATTACCTCGCGGCGCTCGAAGTGATGCAGCCGAAGGCGAAGAAGGCCGCACCGCCGAAATGGCTGTTTCCGTCCTCCGGCGAGAGCGGCCACCTGACCCGGCAGCATTTCGCCCGCGACCTGAAGGAGCTCGCGAGCGCCTCCGGCCTCGCGCCGCGGCTGGTGTCCCCGCACGTGCTGCGCCACGCCTTCGCCAGCCACCTGCTGCACAATGGCGCGGACCTGCGCATCGTGCAGACCCTGCTCGGCCATACCGATATCTCGACCACCCAGATCTACACCCATGTGGTCGAGGAGCGGCTGAAGAGCCTGGTCCGCGACCTGCATCCGCTGGCCGAGAAGTCGTAGCTATCCGTAGCCCGGATGGAGCGAAGCGTAATCCGGGGAGCGATATCCGCGGAAATACCTATCCCGGATTGCGCTTCGCTCCATCCGGGCTACAAGCGATCCACCTTGACTTCCGCGTCGTCTCCGCAGAAAGAGCGTCACCTGCCTGCGATCCCGAAGCGTGCATTCCGCCCGAATGCGCGTTAACCGATTGAAGTTACAAAACTTCTCTTGCCACCGCCAAAACCGCTTCGCCCCTCGCATTGTTCCTCCCTATATTGAGTTGATGCCCGACCCGATGCGCAGCTATCTCGACTTCGAAAAACCCGTCGCCGAGCTTGAATCCAAGATCGACGAATTGCGTGCGCTTGCCGCGAGCGGCAGCGACATCGGCGACGAAGTCGCGCGGATCGAGGATAAGGCGGCGCAGGCGCTGACCGACCTCTATGCCAATCTGACGCCGTGGCAGAAGACGCTGGTGGCGCGGCATCCGCAGCGACCGCACTTCACCGATTTCATTGGCGGCCTGATCACCGAATTCACCCCGATGGCCGGCGACCGCAAATTCGCCGACGACGAGGCCCTGATCGGCGGCTTCGGCCGCTTCCGCGGCGAGAGCATCTGCGTGGTCGGCCAGGAGAAGGGCGCCACCACCGATACCCGCATCAAGCACAATTTCGGCATGGCGCGTCCCGAAGGCTACCGCAAGGCGGTGCGCCTGATGGAGATGGCCGACCGCTTCGGCGTCCCGGTGCTGTCGATCGTCGATTCCGCCGGCGCCTATCCCGGCATCGGCGCCGAGGAGCGCGGCCAGGCCGAGGCGATCGCGCGCTCGATCGACGCCTGCCTGTCGCTCGGCGTGCCCAATGTCGCGATCGTCACCGGCGAAGGCATGTCGGGCGGCGCCATCGCCATCACGACCGCCAACCGCGTGCTGATGATGGAGCACGCGATCTACAGCGTGATCTCGCCGGAGGCGGCATCCTCGATCCTGTGGCGCGACGGCACCAAGGCGCAGGAAGCCGCCAACAGCATGAAGATCACCGCGCAGGACATGCTGCGCTTCGGCGTGATCGACCAGATCCTGAAAGAACCCTCCGGCGGCGCGCATCGCGACCCCGCCGCGATGATCACGACCACGGGCGATGCCATCGCCCAGGCGTTCAACGACCTACGAAATCTTGATCCGGACGCGATTCGCAAACAGCGGCGCCAGAAGTTCCTGGATATCGGCCGCAAGCTGGGCTGAGCCGCCCAAACGGGCGAATTTTCGACCAAATCAGCCGATTTTGCCGTAATTGGGCCCCGAGACGGGTCTTTAACGTTCCTTGAACCATGCCTGCTAGCGTGAGCGGTGTCAGCCTCCGTTCAGGTTGCGAGCAGGGGGCGTCGAAGGCTAATATTTTACACAATGGCTTCAGGGCATATTCGCCGTGTTGGGGTCGCGAAAATCGCCCGGTGGGTGTGGAGCTCGGACTTGACTCATCGCACGCTCGTACGCGCGCTTCTGACTTCGGCGGTCCTCGCCGCGGGCGTCATGCTCGCCGGCTGTGACAGCGACCAGATCTCGCTCGCCCAGAACGCCAAGGCCAACCAGCCGGTCCCGCCCAAGCTCGTCGCTGCCATGACCGAGAAGGACATGGACATGCAGTCGCCGATCCTGGTGCGGCTGTTCAAGCAGGAGGCCGAGCTCGAGGTCTGGAAGCAGACCCGCTCCGGCCAGTTCGCGCTGCTCAAGACCTATCCGATCTGCCGCTGGTCGGGCGATCTCGGCCCGAAGGTCCGTGAGGGCGACCGCCAGGCGCCCGAAGGGTTCTATTCGATCAATCCGAGCCAGATGAATCCGCAGTCGGCCTATTACCTGTCGTTCAACACCGGCTATCCCAACGCGTTCGACAAGGCGCTCGGCCGCACCGGCTCGCAGCTGATGGTGCATGGCGACTGTTCCTCGCGCGGCTGCTACGCGATGACCGACGAGCAGATCGCGGAAATCTATTCGCTCGGCCGCGAGTCGTTCTTCGGCGGCCAGAAGGCGTTCCAGCTGCAGGCCTATCCGTTCCGGATGACGCCGGTGAACATGGCCAAGCACCGCAACAATCCGAACATGCCTTTCTGGAAGATGATCAAGGAAGGCTATGATCATTTCGAGGTGACGAAGCAGGAGCCGAGGGTCGACTTCTGCGAGAAGAAGTACGTGTTCGATGCCGTCAAGGCGCCGAACGCAACGCGCGATCCGGTGTTCGACGCCTCCGCGAAGTGTCCGGCCTATGTGATCCCCGAGGAGATCGCGAGCGCCGTGCGCGAGAGGGAGCAGCAGGACGCCGCCGAGACCGCCAAGCTGGTGTCCAAGGGCACGCCGGTGGCGCGCCTCAACACCGGCATCGACGGCGGCATGAACGCGATCTTCGCCTCGAAGATTCCCGAAGGAAACACCGGTCTGTCCGAAGGCGGCGACAGCCAGGCGCTGCAGTCGATGTCGCTGGCGCGCGCGCCCGGCACGATCCCCGGCACGGTCAATCCGCCCAAACCCAATCTCGCGGTCCAGCAGGACGAGCCGGTCGTTGCGACGACGTCGTCGACTGCCCGCGTTGCCTCGGCCAACACGTCCGACAAGTCCGAGGGTTTCTTCTCGAGCTTTGCCCAGAAGGTCGGCATCGGCGGCACCGCCGACGCCAGCAAGATGACGGCATCGCCGCCGGCTCCGGTCGCTGCGGCACCGGCCAAGCCGAAGGTCGCCGAGGCCAAGCCGCAATCGGTGGTTCGCGTCGCACCCAAGGCCGAGCCGAAGCAGGCCGCCAAGCCCGCGCCGAAGCCGCAGACAACCAACACTGCGGCCGCCGCGCCGGCCCCCGCGGCGGCGTCGACCCAGCTCGCCGGCTCCGCGCCGGTCGTGCAGACCAACTCTTTCGACACCCGCTTCTCCGCGGTGAAGTAAGCGCGGCCGGCTTGCGCCGCGGCGCTCGTCGTCTCCGATCAGCACTTCGAACAGCACAAGGTGTCGTCCCTGCGAAAGCAGGGACCCATAACCACACGCCGTGTTGTTGAAGCGCGCTGTGGCCACAGCTTTTCAAGACAATCGCATTCGTGGTTATGGGTCTCGTCTCAAGGCCGGGACGACACCGAATGTGTCGCGCGGCCAGCGGGGTTCCGCATTCTCGCGACATGACCTCTCAATCATAGCCTCCCTTCGCCACCACATTCCTCTTGCCAACCACGCGTAGATGATCGCCAGATCATGCACGCGGGCACAGCCGGGAGATTGCGATGGATGATCGAACCGTGCGGATGGCGCTGGAGCGCCATTGGGAGGCGTCGGACGCGAGCGATTTCGAGCGCGAGCACGAGATCTATCGCGACGATGCAGTGCTCGACTATCCGCAATCGGGCGAGCGGATCCGTGGCCGGCGCAACATTCAGCAGAGCCGGACGGTTCAGCCGAGCAAGAAGCGCTTCACGGTCCAGCGCATGATCGGCGGCGGCGATCTCTGGGTCACCGAATTCGTGCTGACCTATGACGGCATCCCGTCCTACACGGTGAGCATCATGGAATTCCGCGACGGGCTGGTCGTCCACGAAACGCAGTACTTCGGCGACCGGTTCGAGCCGTCGCCCTCGCGCGCGCACCTCGTTGAGCACGCAGGCGGGACGCCGTCGCGTTGATCGACAGGAAGTTCTGCGCCGTGACGGTTACATGCCGTGGCTTTCGAAGACCTTCTTGCAGCTTGAGCTCAGGCTGGCCCGCTTCATCTGAAGGCAGTTTTGTACGGCGCCGTCATTGCCGAGGTCCTTGCGGCAGAAGCGCTGTGCGTCGCGCGAGCACGCGGATTGTTCGGACTTGGTGCCGGCATGCTGCGCCAGCGCGGCACTGCTGCTCATCACGGCAGCGACACAAAGGGTTATGATCGAAAGATAACGCATCGGTGAATTCCTCCCGCGGCCCAACGGCAGCCGGGGCTCTTCGTTCCTGGGGAACCGGGATTCCACTGCTTCGGCTGGGATCCCTGAGGCCCTTGCAGGGGTCTGCCGGCGCGCGCGAGACGGCGGCGGCCGCAGCCGCGAGGGACATGGCCGCACCGGACGAAAAGGCTGGCCGCCTGCTTTCGCAACGGGCCAATAGTCAGCCGCCTGGGAGCCCGATAATGGGTTGGCTCGTCGCGTTCTATTTTTGGTCGATGGCGAACGACGTTGCATCGCCAGCCGGTGCGCGATCATTAGCGATCGCTTCAACCGTCTCGACGATGCGTCGTCGTGCGGCACGGTCCCGGATCGCGCGAAAGGCCCGCAGGAGCCGGAATGCATCCGCCGCATCTTCTGCCTGCCGTTCCTTCGTCAAGATTATCCCCGCTCGATCAGCCCGATCCAACAAGCGCAAAAAATCGGCTGCGGCTCCAGGACACAGCTGGGAGCCCGCGAGGCATTCAGCACTCTCCTGCCGGGTCTGCGTTGACCCTTGTCAAAATAGCGAAGCCTTGGTGACAGCTTTGATCATCGCGGGGCCGGGACGCTCAAAGCTGAGCCGGGAATGGGAAGGCCAGACCACTGCACCGCAGACGCCTTTGCCAGCCAGAACCGATCCCGCCGCAAACAGCCGCTTCCCGTACGGTTACGGCGCCAGATAACGCAGCAGTTCAGGATCGTTGCGCACCTCGCCTGCGCCGCCCTGCAGCGCGACGCGGCCGCGGTCCAGCACATAGGCATAGTCGGCGACGCGCAGCGCGAGGTCGAGGTGCTGCTCGACGATCACGACCGAGATGCTCTTGGCAAGCTCGATCAGCCGCTCGGTAATCTCCTCGATCACGCCGATCCAGACGCCTTCGGTCGGCTCGTCCAACAGCAGCAATTTCGGATTGCCGAGCATGGCGCGGCCGATCGCCAGCATCTTGCGCTCGCCGCCGGACAGCGTGCCGGCCGGCTGGTCGAGGCGCTGGCCGAGCTTGGGGAAGATCTCGAGCACGCGATCGACCGCGCTCATATCGGAATTGGTCAGCGAGCCGACCGCGAGGTTGTCGCGCACCGACAGGCGGGCGAATACCGAATGCTCCTGCGGTACATAGCCGATGCCGGAGCGCACGCGCTCCTCGGTGCGGCGGCGGGTGATGTCGCGGCCGTCGAAGAACAGTTCGCCCTGCGAGCTCGCGAGCTCGCCGACGATGGTCTTCATCAGCGTGGTCTTGCCGGCGCCGTTGCGGCCGAGCACGGCGACGCCGCCGCGCCAGGGAATGCCGATGTTGACATCGAACAGGACCTGGCTGCGGCCATAACCGGCATCGAGATGCCGGATATCGAGGAAGGACTGGTCAGGCACGGCGAAGATAAATCTCCTGGACACTCTTGTTGGCCTGGATTTCCGCGACCGTGCCCGACGCCAGCACCTTGCCCTGGTCGAGCACCGTGAGGCGGTCGCAGATGTCGCGGATGAAATCGAGGTCGTGTTCGACGATGACGAGCGAGCAATGCTGCTTGATCGGCTGCAACAGCTCGCCGGTGACGCGGCGCTCCTCGAGGCTCATACCGCCGGTCGGCTCGTCCAGCAGCAACAGCCGCGGCTTGCCGGCGAGCGCCATCGCGATCTCGAGCCATTGCTGCTGGCCGTGCGACAGCGCGGCCGCGGCATCATGCGCGCGGTCGGCGAGACGGAACTGGGTCAGCATCGTCATGACCTGATCGTGCAGCCTGTTGCGGGTGCGCGAGAGCACGAGATCGAACAGCGACGAATGCGCCTGCAGCGCCAGCAGGATGTTGTCGTACAGCGTCAGCGTCGGCAGCACCGAGGTGATCTGGAATTTCAGGCTCATGCCGGCGCGGGCGCGCTCGGTCGGCGTGAATGCCGTGATGTCGGTGTTGACGAACGAGACCTTGCCCGTGGTCGGCACCTCGGCGCCGGCGACGCACTTCATCAGCGTGCTCTTGCCCGAGCCGTTGGGGCCGATCAGGCCGTGAAACTCGTTCTCGCCGACGGTCAGCGCCGCACCGTCGAGCGCGGTGAGCTTGCCGTACACCTTGCTGATCCCTTGCGCCTCAAGGAGCGGCATTGCCGGTCTCCTTTGGCTTTGGCGCCTTGTTTGGGCCCTTCTTGTTTGGTCCCTTGCCGAAGCTGCCGACCCGCTCGCGCTCGCCGAGCACGAAGGAGACCAGCCCGAGCGGGCGGAACATGATCACGAGCAGCAGCAGCACGCCGAGGATGATCGGCCAGACATCGCGGTAATTGTCCGACAGCCAGAAGCTGACGCCCTCGATGATCACGGTGCCGATCACCGCGCCGATCAGCGTGCCGGAGCCGCCGAACAACACATAGAGGACGACCTGGGTCGAGAACACGACGCCCAGCATGTTGGGCCAGACGAAGCCTTCGTGGAAGGCATAGAGGCTGCCGGCGAGGCCGGCGATGGTGCCGCCGACCGCGAAGATGATCGCCTTCAGATGCTGCGCCTTGTAGCCGAAGAAGGCGATGCGCTGCTCGTTCTCGCGCAGGCCCGCAAGCGCGAGGCCGAATTGCGAGCGGACCAGGAACCGGCACAGTAGATAGACGACCACGAGGATGCCGAGCACCATGTAGTAATAGACCGGCCCCTCCTCGAACTCGTAGCTGCCGAGCGTGAGCGGCGGGATCGACGGGATGCCGTTCTGGCCGCCGAGATAATACCAGCCGCGCGCCAGCCGGTCGGCCGCATAGGAGCCGGTCAGGGTGCCGAGCGAGACGAAGATCACGCTCGAGGGATAGCGCCCGAGCAGCAGGAAGCCGCCGAGCAGCAGCGACGCGGTGAGGCCGATCAACATGCCGGCAGGCAGGATCAGAAGGATCGAGGTGACGTTGAGGTCGCGCGCCATCAGCGCCACGCCGTAGCCGGCGGCGCCGAAAAACAGCGCCTGGCCGAAGCTCATGATGCCGGCATAGCCCCACACCAGATCGAACGACAGCGCGAACAGCGCGAGGATCACTACGCGGGTGGCGAACACCGTGAGATAATCCTGCAGCACCCATGGCAGGACCAGTGCGATCAAGAGCACCAGCCCTTCCACGATCGGCAGGACCTTCCATCCTGCCGATGCCTGTCCCGCCGGCGCGCGCGCGGCCGGTGCACCCTCACCTGTCACGACATCCGGTTCCTCACCGATGCGTGCGACGGCCTGCTCTGCTCCACCCATGGATTGCTCAGCATTCCTTGGGATCGACGAGACCGGCGCTGCGCGCCACGATCTCATAGTTCCCGCCTTTGGCAACAGCGGTGTACATCTTCATCTTGCAGTGACGCTTGCCGGGAACCATTTCGGCGGGACCGCCGGGCCCTTCGGCGATCTTGGCGTGGTCGAGCGCGGCCGCAACCGAGTCGCGGTCGACCTTGCCGGCTTCCTTGACCGCGGCTTCCCACAGCTTGAGGCCGCGATAGGTTCCGGTGGCGGCGCTGCCGGCCGCGAACAGGAAGTTGCCCGGGAAATCCTTCTCATAGGCCGCCTGGATCTTGGCGTTGAACGGATCCTCCTTGGTCAGCACCTTGAAGTAATCGAGGCAGCTCGCCAGCCCCTCGATCTCGCTGGCCTGATTGATGTTGAGCGTGTTCTCGTCATAGTAGACGCAGGCGAGCCGCCCGCCGTTCTTGAGGAAGCCGGCTTCATAAAGCTGCTTGAAGAACGGGCCGACGCCCGGCGGGATCACGGTGTTGAAGACCACGTCGACCTTGTTCGAGATGATCCGGTTGACGGTCGACGAGAAGTCGACCTGGTCGAGCGGGTAATACTCCTCGAACACGACCTCGCCGCCGTTATCCTCGATCACCTTGCGGGCGTAGACGTTGAGCGTATGCGGCCAGACATAGTTGGCACTCGGCAGCGCGAACTTCTTGCCGCCGTTCTTGATCAGCCAGGGAATGAACTCATCGCATTGCTGCGCCGGCGTCGGTCCGGTGCAGAACAGATAGGGCGTGCACTCCTTACCCTCGTAGAGCTGCGGATAGATGTAGAGCGTCTTGCCGCGCGCCACGATCGGGTCCTTGATCGCGTTGCGCATCGACGAGGTGATGCCGCCCAGCACCATGTCGACCTTGTCGCGCTGGATCAGCTTGCGGACGTTGCCGACCGCGACCGATTCGTTCGAGGCGGTGTCCTCGATGTAGAGCTCGAGCGGCCGTCCGAGCAGGCCGCCGCCGGCGTTGATCTCCTTGATCACCATCTTGGCGACGTTGGCGTCGGCATTGCCGGCATAGGCGATCGGGCCGGTCAGGTCGGTCGCGATGCCGACCTTGATCGGGCCCTCGGCGGCGTTGGCCCAATCGGGCCTCACCACCCAGCTTCCGACCCCGGTCGCGAGCGCGCCGGTCGCAAAGGCAAAATTGCTCATGAAGCGGCGGCGCGTGAGATTCATGCGTTCAATCGACATGGTGATTAGACCCCTTTCCCAGCAATGAGGCCTTGCGGCCGGAATTTGATGAAGGCGATGGCGAGCACGAAGACGAGGACGTCGGCGACGACGGGAGACATGACCCATGGCAGCGCCGCGCTGAGCGTGCCGATGACGCCGGCGCCGGCGACCGGACCGATGAAGGAGCCGACCCCGCCGACCATCACGGCGACGAAGCCCTGGATCAGGAAGCGGATGCCGAGATCGGCAAACAGGCTGAACACCGGCACGATCAGCGCGCCGGCAAGCCCGGCCAGGGCCGCGCCGAACGCAAAGGTCGCGCCGTAGATCAGCGGCGTCGAGATGCCCGACGCGCGCGCCAGCGCCGGGTTTTCCAGTGTGGCGCGGACCCGAAGCCCGAAGCTCGTGCGCGCCAGCAGCAGATAGCAGCCGCCCATCACCAGCAGCGTGATCACGATGATGGTGAAGCGCCAGGCCGAGATGTGGACGGAGCCGAGGTCGATCGAACCGCCGATCGGCTCCGGCACCGTGAGATAGAAGCCGCCGATCAGGCCGCGGACGCTTTCGCGGATGATCAGCCCGAGCGCATAGGTGCCGAGCATCGCCACGATCGGCGCGGCATAGAATCGCCTGATGATCAGCGCCTCCAGCACGAAGCCGAGCGCGCCGACCACAAAGGGCGCGGCGACCATGCCGACCCAGACCGGTGCGCCATGGGCGTAGGCCAGATAGGTGACATAGGCCCCGAGCAGAACGAATTCGCCCTGCGCGAAGTTGAAGATGCCCATCATGCTGGCGATGATGCCGAGCCCGAGCACGACCAGCACGATGATCGCGCCGAAGCTCACGATCTCGAACACCGCGGCGAAGGTGCTAGCCATGGTGCCCGATCCGTTCGGCCTGTTTCTGCGACAAGCGGCGCCTCACATCTTCTTCCAGTCGCCGGCCTGCTCGAAGGCGTGCGCGGCACGGTAGATGGTGGATTCCTCGAACATCCGGCCGACCAGCATGAGCCCGACCGGCAGGCCGTCGACCATGCCGCAGGGCAGCGACATCGCCGGGTGATGGGTGATGTCGAACGGCGCGGTGTTGGAGATCATCTCCAGCGCGCGGGCTACATACTCCTCGCGGCTGGCATTGGCCTCGGGCAACTTCGTCGCCTTCATCGGCGTGGTCGGCATCAGCAGCAGATCGTAGTCCTTGAAGGCCTTGTCATAGGCTGCGGCCAGCCGGCGGGAGATGTTGAGCGCCTTGCCGTAGAAGCGCGGACCGAAGGTGTTGTTGATGTAGGTGCCGAGCATCATGAACAGCTTCGTGGTCTCGGACAGCGAATCCGCCTGACGGCGCCAGCCGCGATGGAAATCCATCAGCGAGGTCGAATAGAGATCGCCGCGGCTGAGGCCGTAGCCGTCGCCGAACATCATGGTCTGGGTCAGGCCTTCGGTACCGATCGGCGTCCAGATCGCGCCGCCGAGCATGTGCATCGGGATCGACACCGTCTCGACGCTGGCGCCGAGGTCCTTGAAGCGCTTGGCCGCCTCATGCACGCTCTCATTCACCGCGGCCTCCGCCGTCGGCTGCTCAAAACCTTCCTTGACGATGCCGATCTTCATGCCCTTGACGCCTTTGCCGAGCGCCTTGGTGTAGTCGTCGACCTTCGGCGCCTTGATCCGGGGATCATAGCCGTCGTCGCCGGCCAGCACTTCGAGCAGCAGCGCGTTGTCTTCCACGGTCGCGGTCATCGGGCCGGTGTGGTCGACATAGATCTCGATCGGCATGATGCCGGTGTAGGGCACGAGGCCCCAGGTCGGCTTCATGCCGTAGGTGCCGCAGAACGAGGACGGCATGCGGATCGAGCCACCCTGGTCGCCGCCGATCGCCATGTCGACCTCGCCGAGCGCAACCACCACGCCCGAGCCCGACGACGAGCCGCCGGCCGAATAGCCCATCTTGTGCGGATTGTGCACCGGCCCGTAGGAGCCGGTGTGGCTGCCGCCGGACAGACAGAAATGCTCGCAGTGCGTCTTGCCGGCGATCTCGGCGCCGGCATCCAGCATGCGGGTGACGATGGTGGCATCGAAATCGGGGATATAGCCTTCCAGCGTCGACGAGCCGTTGGTCATCGGCACGCCGGCCAGCATGATGTTGTCCTTCAGCGCCACCGTCTTGCCCTTGAGCTTGCCGGAGGCTGCGCCCTTCACCGTCGACTTGCGGTACCAGGCGTTGTGCTTGTTGTCTTCCGGTGCCGGACGATAGCCGGGCGTGCGCGGATATTTCACCTCGGGCAGTTCGTCCGGCATCTGGGCGACGAGGTTGTAGGCATCGACCGAGCCCTGCATCAGGCCGCGGAACGAGGCCACGTCCTCATCGGTCAGGGACAGGCCGCACTGCTCGGCGACGGCACGAAGTTGCGTTGGCGTGGGAAGGACGACGGTCACGGCGCTCTCCTGAAGCTTTTGATCTCTGGGATTTGATTCCTGGATCGGATCCCTTGGGCACGAAGCAGCAGCGGCGCGTTTGCCCCGCGCGAACCGCTCACCCCGTTGTTGTATTGAAAACGGAAATATTTTCCTTTTCAAGTATTATTTCATGGATCGGTTAGGCAGGCTGTCGCATCCGGCGTCAGATCGCCTTGATCACCCTGAAGTCGAGGCCATCGGCTTCGGCGAGATACATCGGCATCCTGGCGTGGCCATTGCGCACCGTAACCGGACCGCGCGGGCCGCGATAGACGAGATTGTCCGCCGCCGCGAGCAGCGGCCGCAGGTCGAGCGTGCCGGCGCGGTTGGCGGCAGCCTCCAACAGGCAGAAGCCTTCATAGGCGGACTCGCCGCACGATCCGACCGGCGGCGCGAACGGACCGAACATCGCGCGATAGCGGTCCCTGAAATCGTCGCCGGCCTGCGAGCCGACCGAGGGGAAATAGCCGGAGGCGCAGAACAGGTTCTCGGTCTTGTCGGCGCCGATGCCGAGCAGCGCGGTTTCGTCGAAACAGCCGGCAAAGCGCAGCGTGGTGGCGGCAAGCCCGGCGTCGGCGAAGGCGCGGTTGAAGGTCACGCCGTCTGTGCCGATCAGCGAGATCAGCACGACATCGGGCTTCGCCGCACGAATCCGCTCCAGATGCGCCCCGTGATCGTCCTCGCCGACCGGCACGAACTCCTCGCCGACCACGAGGCCGCCGGTCTCCTTGATGTAGCGCCTCACCGCGCGGTGCGACTGCCATGGCCAGACATAGTCGCTGCCGATCAGGTACCAGCGTTTGGCGCGCTTCGCCTCGGCCAGCCAGTGGATCGACGGCCGGTTCTGCCAGCGCGGCGTCTCGCCGATCGCAATGACGCCCGGCGTCCGCTCGCCGCCTTCATAGACCGGCGTGTAGATGTAGGGGATCTTGCTGCGGGTGATGAGGTTACGCAGCGCGACACGCACCGCGCTGGTGTGCATGCCCATGATGAGATCGACCTCGTCGGAGGCGATCGCCTGCTCGGCGCGGTCGATCACCTCGTCGATTGGGCCGCCGGCGTCGTAGACCGAGAACTCGATCTCACGGCCGAGGATGCCGCCGCGCCGGTTGATTTCCGCAACGGCGAGCTGCGCGGTCGAGGTCGCGGCCGGCCCCCACATCCCGGGCGAACCGGAGCAACAGACGAAGCCCCCGATCCGCAGCCGGTTGCGCGCGCCGCGCGGACCGAACCCGCCACGATCCATCGGCGCAAGCAGGCGATCGGAGGCCGCCGACGCCAAGTTCCTGAACAGCAGGGATGGCGGGAACGGGAGGCCGCCACCCCTGTGGTTCAGGTTTCTTGCCATGACGTTGGGCGTCGAATGCACACCTGCTCCTGTCCGGCACCCGCACGCCGCTCACGGCATCGCCCTCACGGGCGACGGTGCCATTAGCTCCTGTTTTGGCGCGTTCTCTTCACGCGAACCGGTACCCACTTCGCTCGAGAACGCTTCTAGATCGTCTTGATCACATTGAAGTCGAGACCGTCGGCCTCGGCAAGATAGATCGGCATTTCGGCACGGCCGTCGCGAATGGTCACGGTGCCGCGGGCGCCGCTATAGACGAGGTTGCGCGCCGCAGCGGACAAGGGGCCCGTCGACAGCGAGCGGGCCCGGTTGGCCGCCGCTTCGAGAAAGCGCATCCCCTCATAGTTCGACTGTCCGACCGAGCCGATCGGCGGCGCGTGCGCCCCGAACATCGCGCGGTAGCTGATCTGGAACTCGTCATTGGCGCGCGAATCGACGCAGCCGAAATAGCCGGAGGCGCAGAACAAATTCTCGGTCGCGTCCGGCCCGATGCCGAGCAGCACGGTCTCGTCCATCGCGCCCGCATAACGCAAGGTGGTGGCGGCGAGCCCTGCGTCGGCGAAGGCGCGGTTGAAGGTGATGCTATCGGTCCCGATCAGGGTGATCAGCACGACATCGGGCCGTGCGGCGCGGATCCGCGCCAGATGCGGCTCGTGATCGTCCTCGCCGAGCGGGACGAATTCCTCGCCGACCACCTGGCCGCCGGCCTCCTTGATGTAGCGCTTCACCGCGCGATGCGATTGCCAGGGCCAGACATAGTCGCTGCCGATCAGGTACCAGCGCTGCGCCTTCTTGACCTCGGTGAGCCAGTGGATCGCCGGGCGGCTTTCAGCGCGCGGCGTCTCGCCGATCGCCATCACGCCGGGCGTCCGCTCGCCGCCCTCATAGACCGGCGTGTAGACATAGGGGATGCGGCCGGCTGTGACCTTGCGCAGCGCGAGGCGGACCGCCGAGATATGCGAGCCCATCATGACGTCGATCTCGTCGAACGCGATCGCCCGCTCGGCGCGGCGCACCACCTCCTCGATCGGCCCGCCGGCGTCGTACATCGACAATTCGACCTCGCGGCCGCGGATGCCGCCGCGCCGGTTGATCTCGGCAACCGCGAGCATGACGCTGTTGGCCGAGATCGGCCCCCAGATTCCGGGCGCGCCGGAGAAGGTGATGAAATTGCCGATCCTAAGCTTGCCGTCGGTGCCGCCACGGCGCGAGGACCGCGGCTTGACGGTCAAAGCGAGATCGGCCGCACAGGACGACGGATTTCGAAACAGGTGCGGCGGCGCGACGGGCATGCCGCCATACGCCTGGAAGGAGACCGTCGAGAGCACGCCAACTCCTGTCTGGGAAGCAGTACGCAACGCAGCCAGCGGGCGGTCGCGGCATCCGCCCCTTGGTTGGGGGAATATCCTAGGGGAAAATATTGAATATTCAACAATTGAAGTGCATATAGAAATGGCATGAGTTGCCGGACATTCATTCACCGGGTCAGGAACCAGGTCTCACGCCGTGGCTAAACCGCCGAAAGAAAATTCCCCGATCACCGAACACCTCACCTACCTGCTCGCGCAAGCCAACCGGGAGATCAACCGGCAGTTGGAGACGCGGCTGGCCAAGGAAGGCGTGCCGGTCGAGCAGTGGCGCATCCTCAAAGTGCTGTCCGACGGCAACGGACACTCGATGGGCGAGCTTGCCGACGCGGTGCTGCTCAACCATCCGACGCTGACCAAGATGATCGACCGCATGGTGTCGGACGCCCTCGTCTATCGCGTGCAGGATCCGAAGGATCGCCGCAAGGTGCTGATGTTCGTCTCCGACCGCGGCAAGGCGCTGTGCCGCCGGCTGAACTCGCTGGCGGTGAGCCAGGAAGAGCACATCGTCGAGAGCTATGGCGACAAGTCGACCACCGAGCTCAAGCGGCTGCTGGAAAGCCTGATCGGCAGCGCCAACTGAGGCAACAGCCTCCGCTACGACGCCACCTCGTCCTGCGCCACAAGGCCCGCCGGCCGCACCGGCTTGAGGGCGGTATCAGCGACCGGATGGGCCAGCCGGTTGCCGACGATCATGATCGCGCACACCACATAGCAGCAGACGCCGAGTGCGAATGTCGTGGTGATGCCGAACTGGATCGACAGCGCCATGCCGAGCACGGAAGCAAGCATCGAGGTGATGCCGTTGGTGCTCCAGAAGAAAGGCAGCAGCCTGTCATGCCGCCGCCAGATGCCGAGGCCCAGCGGGAACATCATGCCCATGCAGAAAGCCGGCGGGGCCAGCAGCGCGACCGACACCAGGATGCGGATGTCGGTCGGCGCGGAGCGCGCCCAAGCGGTGACGGTCGGCGTCAGCAGGCCTGCGGCCACCAGCGTTGCGCCCAGCGCCACGAGGCGAGCGATCAACATGGCCGGCCGCGAAGGCGCGGCACCCACCGTGGCGCTGCCGATACCGCCGAACAGCAGGATCGTGAACAGCACGACGCTGAGCCCGTAGACCGGGTGGCCGAGGAACACCATCAGCCGTTGCATCTGCGAAATCTCGATCAGCATGAAGCCCATGCCGATCGCGGCGAAATAGGCCACCGGCGGCGCCAGTGTGGCCACCGGCATCCGCCGCATCAGGCGCGTGAAGGGAATGCCGATGTAGTAGATGCAGATGCCGAGCTGGAAGACGAGCACCCATTTGATGATGCCGAGCGCTGCGTTGTTCTGCGCCTCGAAGCCGTTCTTGAGGAACAGATCGGCAAGTCGCGCGGTATAGAAGAAGAATGGCTTGTCGTCGGTCGAGGCCGCGATGTTTGCTGGTAATGAATCAAGGAAGCTCTGGTCGGCCTTGCCCGATAGAAGGGTCGAGGTCACACTGTCATACGCGATGCCAGGCCCGAGCAGCAGCTTGAATCCCTGTGCTTCCAGCCGGTCGCGCGCGCCCTGCCATTGCGCCGCCGTGAACGCCTCGGGCCGGGTCATGACCGTGACGACGCTGCCGACATTCGCCGCAATCACATGCTGCGACAATTCGGTCATCGGCACGCCCTGATGCTGCAGCGCCTCGGCCGCGATCGCAATCAGGCGATAGAACTCGCCGCGATAGGCCGTAGGTTCGTACCAGCGCGACACCGAGAGCATGCCGCCCGGCTTCAATGCGCGGAAGAAATCGTCCCACGCCTCCACGGTGTAGAGCCGGTTCTCGGTCAGCGTCAGCCCGCCGGCTGCAGTGGCGGCCCAGGTGTCGATCAGCGAGATCTGGATCAGGTCGTAGCGATCGGGCGAGTGGTTGATGTAACTGCGCGCTTCCGCATTGACCAGCGACACGCCGGGCTGGCGATGGAGATGACCCGAATAATCGGCGAACTTGTCGGTCAGCACTTCGAAAATCGCGGGATTGATTTCGATGCCGTGAATTCGCTGGGCGCCGAAATAGAGGGCGGAGAGGATGTCGCGGCCGCCGCCGACGCCGACCACGGCCACGTCACCCGGCCGTTGCTGCACCAGATAGGGCGCGTTGATGACGTCGTCCTTGAGATAGGAAACCTTCGTCAGATCGCCGGAGAAGCGGGTGATCGGCGTCGCCGCGTCGGCATCGATGTCGAGATAGAGCTGCTCGATCCTGGTATCCGGGGTGCGCGAGAAGGACCAGCCGAACGGAAGCGTGAGCCCGAGATCGGTCACGCGGATGCGCGAATAGGTGTTCCAGCGCTCGAACAACGTTCCGGTCTGCTGGGTGCCCTTGGCCCAGATCACGCCAAGATGGCTGCCGCCGGTTGCGGCCAGCGCGGTGTGAACGGCGGCGAGCGCGGCGAGACCAAGCGCGGCGTTGCGGCTCAGGCGCATATCGCTTCGGCCTTCGCCGTGACCGACCACGAACCAGCCGACGGCCGCGGCGCAGGCGCCGATCCACAGCGTTGCGCTGACCGGATCGATCACCAGCAGCACGAAGATGATGCCGAGGCATCCGACCGCGGCGCCGACCAGATCGGCAGCGTAAAGCCAGCCCCCGACATTGGGCAGCCGGGTCAGGAGAAGCGTGATGCAGATGCCGCCCTCGGCAAACGGAATGGTGAAAGCCAGCGCCACCACGGCGAGCGCGGACATGGCATATGCGTCGGGCACGACCAGCGGCGCATACAGAAAGGCGACCATGACGGCGACGCCGCTGATCGCGAACCGCGCGGCATGACGGGCAAATTCCGGCGCCACACGCTCCGGCGCATAACGGGTGGAGTCCTCATAAACCTTCATTGCACCGCGCGTCAGCCCGAACATCGCAAGCGCGATGGCCCCGAAAGCGAAATGGTAATGCACCATCACGCTGAAGAAGCGGGTAATGAGGATCTGATAGGCCAGCGTGGCCGACGCCAGCACGAAGATCGCCGGATAGTAGCGGCCCGGCATAGTCGTCGCGGTCTGCAAGGCGCGGCCTCCTGATCGAGCCTTGATCAAAGAGACGCTTTGATGCGCGTTGGCGGCTCACCCGACGCGCCCGGCAATATTGAAGCACAGAGCACTAACAAGTGATTGATTGGACGAGCCAACTCCGACTTTGGGCAGTGGCCGGACCGTCGGCGGGCTTAGCGCAGGGTTACCGGGGAACCCCAAATCGCGAAAATACCGCCTCGCCGACAGACAGCCATGCCGGGAGGCTCCAACAAAAAGTCCGGTCAACATGTCGGAGTGCCGGTCGCGGGCGCGTCCTCCGAATGCGCTAACGCTGTGCGCGCGGTTCCGGCTCATCCTCCTCATCGATCACAAGGATTCCCCCGTCATGACTTCGATCACGCCGTTCCTCTGGCTCGACAACAACGTCCGCGACGCCGTCGCCTTCTACAAGTCGGTGTTTCCGAACGCCGAGATCGAGACCGTCAGCGATTTCATGGCGAGCTTCGAGCTCGAGGGGCAGCGGTTCTACGCGCTCAATGGCGGCCCGCAGCACAAATTCAACGAGGCGGTGTCGTTCTTCCTCAGCGTCGAGACCCAGGAGCAGGTGGATTACTTCTGGGAGAAGCTCACCGACGGCGGCCAGGAATCGCGCTGCGGCTGGCTCAAGGACCGCTTCGGCCTATCCTGGCAGGTGATCCCGACAGCGCTGAGCCGCTATCTCGGCGATCCCGACCGCAAGGCGGCCGATCGCGCGATGCAGGCGATGCTGAAGATGCAGAAGATCATCATCGCCGATCTCGACAAGGCGTTCGCCGGCTGACGGCGATGTAGCCTCGACGGCGGGCGCATCGCCCGCCGCGTCAGGGCTTGCGGCGGCTTACGCGTAGCGCCCGTGGCAATGCTTGTACTTCTTGCCTGACCCGCAGGGGCAGTCCTCGTTGCGGCCGACCTTGCCCCAGCTTGTCGGGTCATTCGGATTGCGGTCGGCGGCGGGCATCCCCGGCGCCAGCGAGGCCTGGGCGTAGGTGGCCTCGGTCAGGCGGGCCTGGGCGAACTCATCCTCGCCGGTGTGGGGATCGAGCTTGTGCGCTTCCATCGGCGGCAGCGGCATCGCAGGCTCATCCGGCGGCACGATCTCGACCCGCATCAGTTGCGCGGTGACGGCCTCGCGCAGATGCGCGCTCATCTCCTGGAAGAGATTGAAGGCTTCGGTCTTGTACTCCTGCAACGGATCGCGCTGGCCGTAGCCGCGCAGGCCGATCACCTGGCGCAGATGGTCGAGCATGATCAGGTGCTCGCGCCAGAGATGGTCGAGCGTCTGCAACAGGATGGTCTTCTCGACGTAGCGCATCACGTCGGGGCCCCACTGCGCGACCTTGGCCGCCATGCGCTCGTCGACATGATTCTCGATGCGGTTGAGCAACTCCTCGTCGGCGATGCCCTCTTCCTTGGCCCATTCGTCGACCGGCAAATCGACATCGAGCACGCGCTTCAACTCTTCCTTGAGGCCCGCGGTGTCCCACTGCTCGGCATAGGCGTGCTCGGGGATGTGCTTGGCGACCACGTCCTCGACGAAGGCATGGCGCATGTCGGTCACGGTCTCGACGACGCTGTCGTCCTTCATCAGGTCGATGCGCTGGTCGAAGATCACCTTGCGCTGGTCGTTCTGGACGTTGTCGAACTTCAAGAGGTTCTTGCGGATGTCGAAGTTGCGCGCCTCGACCTTCTGCTGCGCCTTCTCGAGCGCCTTGTTGATCCAGGGATGGATGATGGCTTCGCCTTCCTGCAGCCCGAGCCGCTGCAGCATGCTGTCGAGCCGGTCGGAGCCGAAGATGCGCATCAGATCGTCTTCCAGCGACAGGAAGAATTTCGAGCGGCCGGGATCGCCCTGGCGGCCGGAACGGCCGCGCAGCTGGTTGTCGATGCGGCGGGATTCGTGGCGCTCGGAGCCGATGATGTAGAGGCCGCCCGGCTTCTTCACCGTCTTGGCGGGCTTGTTGCCCTTGGCGGGCTCGACCTCGAAATCCTCTTCCGCCTTCAGCACCAGTTCGCGGAAGCGCTCGATGTCGGCCTTGATCAGCTCGATCTTCTTCGCCTTCTCGGCTTCGTCGGTGATCGCGGCGGTCTCCTGCTGGATCCGCATCTCGAGCGAGCCGCCGAGCTTGATGTCGGTGCCGCGGCCGGCCATGTTGGTCGCGATCGTGATCGCACCCGGCACGCCGGCTTCCGCGACGATGTAGGCTTCCTGCTCGTGGAAGCGCGCGTTCAGCACCGCGAACAGTTTCGCCGGCTTGCCCGCGCGCGCCGCCGCATAAAGCTTGTCCATGCCGGACTCAGCGCCGAAATCGATCTGCTTGTAGCCGTGCTTCTTGAGGTACTCGGCAAGCACTTCCGACTTCTCGATCGACGCCGTGCCGACCAGCACCGGCTGCAACCGCTTGTTGGCGCGCTCGATCTCGGCGAGGATCGCGGCGTATTTTTCGTTCTGGGTGCGGTAGACTTCGTCGTCCTCGTCGAGACGCGCCACCGGCAGGTTGGTCGGGATCTCCACGACCTCGAGCTTGTAGATGTCGAACAGTTCGTCGGCTTCGGTCAGCGCCGTACCGGTCATGCCGGACAGCTTCTGGTACATCCGGAAATAGTTCTGGAAGGTGATCGAGGCCAGCGTCTGGTTCTCGGGCTGGACCGTGACGTGCTCCTTGGCCTCCAACGCCTGGTGCAGGCCTTCCGAATAGCGCCGGCCCTGCATCATGCGTCCGGTGAACTCGTCGATGATGATGACCTCGTCGTCGCGGACGATGTAGTCCTTGTCGCGCGTGAACAGCGTGTGCGCGCGCAGCGCCTGGTTGACGTGATGCACGACGGACACGTTCTCGACGTCGTACAGCGACTCGCCCTTGAGCTGGCCGGCGTCGCGCAGCAGGTTCTCCAGCTTCTCCATGCCGCCTTCGGTCAGCGTCACCGTGCGCTGCTTCTCGTCGACCTCGAAGTCGTCCTTCTTGGCGAGCTTCGGCATGAAGGTGTCGATGGTGTTGTAGAAATCCGAACGGTCGTCGAGCGGGCCGGAGATGATCAGCGGCGTGCGCGCTTCGTCGATCAGGATGGAGTCGACTTCGTCGACGATCGCGTAGAAATGCTCGCGCTGGACCATGTCCTCCAGGCGGTACTTCATATTGTCGCGCAGATAGTCGAAGCCGTATTCGTTGTTGGTGCCGTAGGTGATGTCGCAGGCATAGGCGGCCTTGCGCTCGGCGTCGTCGAGGCCGTGCACGATCACGCCGGTGGTCAGCCCCAGGAACGAATAGATCTGGCCCATCCAGCCGGAGTCGCGGCGGGCGAGGTAGTCGTTGACGGTGACGACGTGGACGCCCTTGCCGGCGAGCGCGTTGAGGTAGACCGCGAGCGTCGCAACCAGCGTCTTGCCTTCGCCGGTCTTCATCTCGGCGATGTCGCCCTCGTGCAGCACCATGCCGCCGATCAGCTGGACGTCGAAATGGCGCTGGCCGAGCGTCCGCTTGGCCGCCTCGCGCACCGTGGCGAAGGCCGGAACCAGGAGCTCGTCGAGCGTCTTGCCGCCGGCGAGCTGCTGCTTGAACTCGGCGGTGCGGGCCTTGAGTTCGTCGTCCGTCAGTTTGACGAGGTCGGGCTCCAGGGCGTTGATGGCGCTGACGCGGGACTGATACCCCTTGATCCGACGGTCGTTGGCGGAGCCGAAAAACTTGCGGGCGAGCGCGCCGATCATGCGAAATTCCTGTTCTTCGGTCTCGAGTTCGGTCTTGGTTCGGTTTTGAATTTCAGTCTTGAATTTCAGTCTTGGAATACAGCCTGAGATGGTCCGCCGGATTGCCTATCAACTCACCGTGACGCGCTACGGTTCGAGCCCCGACCCGGAGCTCCTCCGCCAATTGAGTGGGAAACAGGCCATCCTGGGTTCAACGGCGAAAAACGCAGCAAAATAAGCGCTCTCACCACTGACACGGTCGGCCAGAGATATGGCCCGGTCGGGGGGTTGTCAACGCCGCCAAGATGTCAAGGAATTCATCATTTTGACAAGACTTTCGCGTTGCCAATGTAACACGATTGGGCGAGTGTCCGCCCCGCTCGAGCTTCCCCCCTTTGAGACAAGGATTTTGCATGACCACCTCGCCTCCGGAAACCAAAACCGGCCTGCGCCTCGGCCTCGCCACCCTGGCCGCCACGGGCTGTCTTGTCGCAGTGCTGGCTGCCGGCCTCCCGGTCCGCGCCGCGGAATCCGACCCGGTGCTGGCGAAGGTGAACGGTTCCGAGATCCATGCCAGCGACGTCGCGCTCGCCGAGGAGGAACTCGGCCCGAGCCTGCAGCAGATGGACCCCTCGACCCGCAAGGACAACGTGCTGTCCTTCCTGATCGACATGAAGATCGTGTCCAAGGCCGCCGAGGACAAGAAGATCGAGAACAATGACGACTTCAAGAAGCGGCTCGCCTTCACCCGCAACCGCCTGTTGATGGACAGCCTGCTTGCCAGCGAGGGCAAGGCCGCGACCACCGACGATGCCATGAAGAAGGTCTATGAAGAGGCCTCCAAGCAGATCACCGGCGAGCAAGAGGTGCGCGCCCGCCACATCCTGGTCGAGACCGAGGATGAGGCCAAGGCGATCAAGGCCGAGCTCGACAAGGGCGCGGACTTCGCCGAGCTCGCCAAGAAGAAGTCCAAGGATCCCGGCGCCTCCGACGGCGGCGACCTCGGCTTCTTCACCAAGGAACAGATGGTGCCGGAATTCTCCGCGGTCGCCTTCACGCTCGAGCCGGGCAAGATCTCCGATCCGGTCAAGTCGCAGTTCGGCTGGCACATCATCAAGGTCGAGGAAAAGCGCAACCGCAAGGCGCCCGACTTCGAACAGGTGAAGGCCCAGATCGAGACCTATGTGACCCGCAAGGCCCAGGCCGACTATGTCGCCAAGCTGCGCGAGGCCGCCAAGGTCGAGCGCCTGGACAAGCCGGCCGAGACGGCCAAGGACGCGACGGCGCCGGCGGATGCCGCCAAGGACGCGCCGAAGCCCGCCGACAACAAGATGGCGCCGGCGAAGAAGTAAGCTTCTCGAACATTGTTGCAGTTGCGATGGCCGGGCATGTCCCGGCCATTTGCGTTTTGCGGTGAAGCCGTAGCCCGGATGGAGCGCAGCGAAATCCGGGGCAGACCATCCGCAGTGACAGCGGCCCCGGATTACGCTGCGCTTCATCCGGGCTACGGCTTCCTTGAACAATTGATGACACCATCGCAGCCCTCTCCCGCTTCAGCCGGCGAGATGTTATGCAGCGCTTCCCTCCCCGTAGCCGGAAGCCTCCCATGTCCACCGCCGTCTCCCCCCTCGCCCCGCCTGACGTTCCCGAGATGCCCGTGATCGCGGGTGTGCGGCTTGCGACCGCTGCCGCCGGCATCCGCTACAAGGGCCGCACCGACGTGCTGCTCGCGCTGATGGACAAGGGCACCACGGTGGCCGGCGTCTTCACCAAGTCGAAGTGCCCGTCGGCGCCGGTCGAATGGTGCCGCGCCAAGCTGAAGGGCGGGGCTGCGCGCGCGCTGGTGGTCAATTCCGGCAACGCCAACGCCTTCACCGGCAAGACCGGCAAGGCGTCCACCGCGCTGACCGCGCAGATCGCGGCGAAGGCGGTCGGCTGTTCGACGTCGGACGTCTTCCTTGCCTCCACCGGCGTGATCGGCGAGCCGCTCGACGCCACCAAGTTCGACGGCGTGCTGGCGCAGCTCGCGGAAACCGCGATCCCCGATCTGTGGATGGACGCGGCCAAGGCGATCATGACCACCGACACCTTCCCGAAGGTCGCCACCGCGACCGTCAAGCTCGGCAAGGCCAAGGTGACAATCAACGGCATGGCCAAGGGCGCCGGCATGATCATGCCCGACATGGCGACCATGCTGTCCTTCGTCTTCACCGATGCGCCGCTGTCGGCGTCGGTGCTGCAATCGCTGCTCAAGGCCGGCGTCGAGGACACCTTCAATGCGCTGACCATCGACGGCGACACCTCCACCTCGGACACCCTGCTCGCGTTTGCGACCGGTGCTGCAGCCGCCAACGGCGCGCCGAAGATTTCGCGCGCCAGCGACCCGCGCCTGAAGGCCTTCACCAAGGCGTTCCAGCAAATCCTCGCCAATCTGTCCGAGCAGGTGGCGCGTGACGGCGAGGGTGCACGCAAGCTGGTCGAGGTCGTGGTCGAGGGCGCGACGACAAAACCGTCGGCGCGCAGAATCGCGATGTCGATCGCCAATTCGCCGCTGGTGAAGACCGCGATCGCCGGCGAGGACGCCAATTGGGGCCGCGTGGTGATGGCGGTCGGCAAGGCCGGCGAACCCGCCAACCGCGACAAGCTCTCGATCTCCTTCAACGGCATCCGCGTCGCCAAGAGCGGCGCGCGCGATCCGTCCTACAATGAAAAAGAGGTGTCGGAGGCGATGAAGGCACCAAAGATCCAGATCAAGGTCGCGCTCGGCCTCGGCAAAGCCCGCGACCGCGTGCTGACCTGCGATCTCACCAAGGAATATGTCGCGATCAACGGCGATTACAGGTCGTAATCGCTTTCCCCATCACCTCCGTCATTGCGAGGAGCGAAGCGACTAAGCAATCCATCCGTCCGAGCATGCGGACAGATGGATTGCTTCGCATCGCTCGCAATGACGGTGTGAGTCCCGTCATCCCCGCGCAAAGGCTTCGCCTTTGTCGCTGGAGGTGCGAGCGGAGCGAGCCTCGGAGGATGGACGGCCCTGATAGCGCCGCTTCGCGGCCTCCTCAGGGTGACGGAGAGAGAGCGTGAGCTTTCGCTAACTGCTGATCCGCGCGTCGGCGACCGCCTTCTTGAACAGCGCGTTCATCGCGTCCGCGATGCCTTGCGTCGGGCTGACCTCGAAATAGAAGCCCGGCGACGCACAGGCCTGCATGTTCTGTGCGATCTGGCTGTTCGGCGACGGGCCGAACGGGCCCTGATTGAACGGATCGATCCAGGTCATGTACCAGTTGTTGGTCGGCAGCTGCAGATAGGTGGTGTAGAGCACCGCGATCTTGATGTTGCGCTTCTTGATCGCATCGCAGAGCGCCGGATTGATCGGCGACTGGCAGCGATTGCTGCCGGTGATCGGCTTAAGACAGCTTGAATTCGGCTCGTCGGCGACCCCGTCGGATACGAAGAACAGATATTTGAGCGGCGCCGACGACGTGCCGGCGCCCGGGTTTGCGATCGCGTTGTTGATCTGGGGGAAAATCGCGGTGAACTGGCTGTCCTTGTCCGCGGTGTAGGAATCGTTGTTGCCGTAGACGCCCATCAGATCGATGTTGCCGGCCGCCGATTTTGCACTCGACAGGCTCGACGACAGCGAAAACAGGCTTCGCAAGCCGTAGGTCGCCGAGGACGCGCCGAAGTCATAGATCGCCATGCGGAACTGGCTCGAATAGGTCTGGGTCGCCGCCGCGGTGTCCATCAATTGCTGGGTCGCGCTGCGAAGCACGTCGATCCGCGTCGTGACGCCAAGCGATTTCGCCAGGTTGTAGTAGTTGTTGGGGTCGTTGTAGTCGTGGCAGGCGAAGGCGCACTGGTCGTTCGGCTTGAAGCTGTTGCCGGTGGTGGCCGTGACCAGCTTGGCGACGTCCGTCGGCGTGGCGCCGACCCCCATCGACGGCGAATTGTCCAGCAGCAGATAGAAATCGATATAGAGCGGCATGTTCGCGGTCGAGGTCGAGGTGCCCGACACCGACACCTTGCTCCGCCCCAACACGCCGAGGAACATGGTCGGGACATCGGCGGTGAACTGGACCGTCGAGGTGATGGTGCCGCCGCTCTTGATCATGGTCGGCGTCACGCTGGTCAGCGTGAAGCCGTTCTGGTTGAAGACGTTGCCGTTGAAGATCTTCTTCGCGTCGGCCTCGCCGGCCGAAATCTCGCCGTCCGAGGTCATGGCGCCGGCCGCGATGAAGCCGGGCGATGCCTTGGCGACCGATCCGACGCTCGCCGCGTCGGCGGCGGATATCAGCTTGCTGCGGATCTGGTTGGCGCGGGAATAGTCGACCGCGCATCCGACCGCGACGAGGAGCGGTAGCGAGGCCAGGCCGAAGATCATCGCGATGTTGCCGGAGCGATCGCGGCGGAAACGGCTGACGGTCCGGAGCAAGGTGCGCATGGGTTATGTCGGCAGAGAAAATGATGGGCTGATAAATCAGGACCTTCACCCTGCCGGCTGCGCATTAAGGCCGACTTATCGCGAATGCGGAAAAAGCGCGCAGGCACAAATCGTTTGGCTGACGGCGCGTTGCTGGTTAATGAAAGCTTGCAACCTAAGAAGGAATATTCGTGCTGCATGGCTGACATCAAGCTGACCCTCGTCGTCGCCTGCGCGCTGGTCGATGCCGACAAGCGCGTGCTGCTGGCGCAGCGTCCCGAAGGCAAGGCGTTGGCGGGACTGTGGGAATTCCCCGGCGGCAAGATCGAGCCCGGCGAGCGGCCGGAACAGACCCTGATCCGCGAGTTGCATGAGGAGATCGGCATCACTGTGAGCGAGCCGTGCCTCGCGCCGCTGACCTTCGCCAGCCATGCCTACGAAACCTTCCATTTGCTGATGCCGCTCTACATCTGCCGGCGATGGGAGGGCATGGCGGTGGCGCGCGAGGGCCAGAACCTCGCCTGGGTCCGCGCCAGCAAGCTGCGCGACTACCCGATGCCGCCGGCGGACATTCCGCTGCTGCCGCATCTGATGGATCTGTTGCTGTGATCTTCTTCGCCTCTCCCGCTTGCGGGGAAAGCGCGGCTACCCAAAATATCGAAAACAACCCCATGCACAGTAGCCGGCGGCGGCCGGCGTTCGACCAGGCGACTTGACACGTCGGGCAACTCACGGGTATTTTTCCAATATTCCGAAATCGTGCAAGCAACCGCCGCCACGGGGGCGATCGCTATGGCATCTGTGCGGACTTCTGCCACGGCCACAGTCCCGATGCGGCCCGCGGACATCCCGCTGCTGCCGTATCTGATGGATTTGCTGCTGTGATCTCTTCATCCTCCCCTGAAGGGGGAGGATCGATCCGCATGAAGCGCAGCGGAATGCGGATCGAGGTGGGGTGACGGTCTCTCAACACGGGCACTGTTCGAGTTGAGAGACCGTCACCCCACCTCGCCGCTCATTTCATTCGCGTCGATCCTCCCCCTTCAGGGGAGGATGAAGCCTTCACCGCCGCCTCGAGACTCGCCTTCGCCGAACCCGGCTTCAGCGGCTTCGGCTGGCTCTCATGCGGCGCCCAGCCGGAGAGCCAGACGATGTCGAAGGTGGCGCGGATGCGGCCGTCGGGGTCGGCGAATCGTTCGCCGTAGATTTGCGCCATCCGCAGCATGGTGGCGCGGCGGGTCGGGGTGTGGCGGCGCTCGCGCAGCACATTGGTCGCGCCCATGCGCCTGAGATCGGCCATCAGGGCGAACGCGCTGGCGTAGCGCACCACGACGCGGTCGACATCGGTGACCGGCAGCGCAAAGCCGGCCCGCTGCAACAGCGCGCCGATGTCGCGCAAATCGGCGAACGGCGCGACGCGCGGCGACACGCCGCCCTCGCACTCCGCCTCCGCCGCGGCAAAGCTCTGCCTGAGCTCGGTCAGCGTGTCGCCGCCCAGCATCGCCGCAAGCAGCAGCCCGTCGCCCTTCAGCGCCCGGCGAAGTTGCGCCAGCACGCCCGGCAGATCATTGACGAACTGGAGCGCCAGCGCGGAGACCGCGAGATCGAGCGACTCGGGCGGCAGGCCGAGCGCTTCCGTCTCAGCGAAACCGATCGTATCGACTGATCCGACTCGTCCGCGCAGGGCGTCCGCAAGCCCGTCACCCGGCGTCCAGACGTCGGCCGCGGAAGAAAAGCTGCGCGACACCGCCAGCAAGCGGTCGGCCATGTCCTCGGTGGCGCGCTCGAGCAGGAACGTCGCCGCCCCCTCGCGCCGCGCGCGCGCCAGCCGCGCGCCAAGCAATGCGCGATCGAACAGGATCGGGGCCGTGGCCGGGGTCGTTGCCATCCGCGCTGGTTACGCCGGACCGCCGCCGCAGGCAATGCGCCTTGAGCCCGTGCGGCTCAAACGCTAGCCTCATCTGCCATGGACGCCGAGGCATCACCGACACGCTCCATTACCGGTCATTTGCAGCGTGCGCTTGGCGCGGTTGGGGGCGCGTGGCTGCGCACCGCGCGGCTGGCGCTCGATATCGCGCTGCCGACGCTATGCGTGTCCTGCCGCGAGCCGGTTCATGGCGAGGGCGTCTGCGCGGCCTGCTGGGCCAAATTGTCGTTCATCGCGCCGCCGTTCTGCCCGCGGCTCGGGATTCCCTTTGTCTACGATCCAGGTCCCGAGCTGCTGTCGATGGAGGCGATCGCCAATCCGCCCGCCTACAGCAGAGCCCGCGCCGCGGTGCGCTATGACGACGTCGCGCGCACCCTGGTACACGCATTGAAATACCAGGACCGCACCGATCTCGCGCCGACAATGGGCCGCTGGATGGCGCGGGCGGGGAAGGAATTGCTGGGGGATGCCGACATGCTGGTGCCGGTTCCGCTGCATTGGCGGCGCGGCTGGAGCCGGCGCTACAACCAGTCCGGCGCGCTCGCCAAGGTGATCGCCGGCCAGAGCGGCGTCAAAATGGTCTCCGAGGCGCTGCGGCGCACCCGCGCCACCGAGCAGCAGATCGGGCTGTCGCGCAAGGACCGCGCCAGCAATGTGCAGGGCGCATTCGGGGTCGCCGATGAACGCAAGGCTGACATCCAGGGCCGCCGCGTGGTCCTGGTCGATGACGTCCTGACCTCGGGCGCCACAGTGGATGCCTGCGCGCGGGCGCTGTTGCGCGCCAAAGCCGCACAGGTCGACGTGCTGGTGTTTGCCCGGGTTGTCGATACCCACCGCGCTCCCATATAATCTGTGACTTCTGTTTCAACCGAGCACACCATGACCGCTGCCATCGAAATCTATACCCGCCCGGGCTGCGGTTATTGCACCGCGGCCAAATCGCTTTTGACGCGCAAGAACGCCGCGTTCACCGAATTGAGCGTCGCCAGCAACCCGGCGTACCGCGACGAGATGTACGATCGCGCCGGCGCGGGCTCGACGTTCCCGCAGATCTTCATCGACAAGACCCATGTCGGCGGCTGCGACGAGCTCTACGCGCTCGACCGCGAGGGCAAGCTCGACGGCCTGCTCAGCAACGGAGGCGGCGCCTGATGAGCACGGACAACATTTTCACCGCCGCCATGGTGCAGATGCGCACCGGATTACTGCCCGAGCCGAGCCTGGAGCAAGGCACGCGGCTGATCCGCGAAGCGGCGGCGCAAGGCGCCAAATACGTGCTGACCCCCGAGGTCAGCAACATGATGCAGCTGAACCGCAAGGCGTTGTTCGAGCATCTGGCGAGCGAAGAGGACGACAAGTCGCTGCAGGCCTATCGCGCGCTGGCCGCCGAACTGAAGATCCACCTGCATATCGGCTCGCTGGCGCTGCGCTACTCGCCGGAGAAGGCGGTCAACCGCTCGTTCCTGATCGGGCCCGAGGGCAATGTGCTCGCGAGCTACGACAAGATCCATATGTTCGACATCGACCTGCCAGGCGGCGAGAGCTATCGCGAATCGGCCAACTACCAGCCCGGCGAGACCGCCGTGATCTCCGACCTGCCCTGGGGCCGGATCGGATTGACGATCTGCTACGACGTGCGCTTCCCGGCGCTCTACCGCGCGCTCGCCGAAGCCGGCGCGTCGTTCCTCACCGTGCCGTCTGCCTTCACCCGCAAGACCGGCGAAGCGCATTGGCACACCTTGCTGCGCGCCCGCGCCATCGAGACCGGCTGCTTCGTGTTCGCAGCGGCGCAAGCCGGCCTGCATGAGAACAAGCGCGAGACCTTCGGCCATTCGCTGATCATCGACCCCTGGGGCGAGATCCTCGCCGAGGGCGGCGTCGAGCCCGGCGTGTTCCTGGCCGAGATCGATCCCGCCAAGGTCGAGACCGCGCGCAAGACCATCCCTTCACTTCAGCACGGCAGGCGTTTCGGCATCGCCGACCCCAAGGCCGGCCCGGAGCATCTGCACCTCGTCCGGGGTTCGGCATGATCCGCTACACGCTGCGCTGCGAGCGCGGCCATCAGTTCGAGAGCTGGTTCCAGAGCTCTTCGGCCTATGAATCGCAGGAGCGGCGTCATTTGATCGATTGCCCGTCCTGCGGCTCTGACAAGATCGAGCGCGCGATCATGGCGCCGCAAATCGTCAGCAAGAAGGGCCGCGAACCGGCCCGGCCGGCGCCGGCCGCCCCCGTCGAGGCGACGCCACCCGAATCGACATCGCTGATGATGGCGCAGGAGCGCGAGTTGCGCAGCAAGCTGAAGGAACTGCGCGACCACATCGTGAAGAACGCCGACAATGTCGGCGACCGCTTCCCGAACGAGGCGCGCAAGATGCATTACGGCGATATCGAGCATCGGCCGATCTATGGCGAGGCCTCGCCCGAGGAGGCGCGCGCGCTGATCGACGAAGGCGTCGAGGTCTCGCCGCTGCCGACGCTGCCGGAAGACCGGAATTGACCGCGACCTGGCAGGTCTGGGCGTTTCTTTCGGCCATTTTCGCGGCGCTGACCGCGATCTTCGCCAAGGTCGGCGTCGAGGGCATCAACTCCGATCTCGCCACCTTGATCCGCACCGTGGTCGTGCTGATCACGCTGTCGGCGATCCTGTTCGCGACCGGACAATTCACCCAGGCCGGACCGATCTCGGGCAAGAGCTGGCTGTTCCTGCTGCTGTCCGGGCTCGGCACCGGCGCGTCGTGGATCTGCTATTTCCGCGCGCTGAAGCTCGGCCCCGCGACGCTGGTCGCGCCGATCGACAAGCTCAGCGTGGTGCTGGTGGCGCTGTTCGGCGCCGTATTCCTCGGCGAGCGCCCCTCGCCCTATGGCTGGATCGGGATCGCGCTGATCTCGGCCGGCGCGGTGCTGATCGCCGTGAAGGGTTGATCTAAGCCGCGATCAGCAGCGCGACGCCGATCACGATCAGGACGATGCCCAAAACCTCACGCAGCGAGAACGGCTGCTTGAGCGAGAAATACGCCACGCCCTGCGCGAACAGCACCTCGATCAGCGCCAGCGTGCGCACGTTGGCGGCCGCGGTGAGCGCGAACGCCAGGAACCAGAACTGCGAGGAGAACGCGCCCATGAAGCCCGCGAACATCGACGGTCGCCACAGGCCGAGGATTTTTCGCAGCACGTCGGGCGCGCGCAGCAGCAGATAGACCGACAGGATCAGCGTCTGGACGAACAGGCTCCACATCAGCGTGTAGGAGGCCGCCGTCACAAACGAGACGCCGGGCACGGCAATGATCGCGCCGCGAAAACTCACCGCCGAGATCGCGAACACCGCGGCGGCGCCGAGGCCGAGCACGGTCGGCCGCAGATCGGCAAAGCTCTTCGAGCCGCCCGGCCTGAGCGCGGTGACGACGACGCCGATCGTGGCGATCACGATCGCGATCACCTTAGGCGTCGTCAGATGGTCGCCGAGGAAGATGAAGCCGAAGATCGCGGTCTGGATCGCCTCGGTCTTCATATAGGCCGTGGTCACCACGAAGGAGCGGTCGTTCATCGCCAGCAGCATGAAGCCGGTGCCGACGATCTGGCTGAGCGCGCCGGACAACAGCCACGGCCAGAACGACGCCGCCGGCCACGGCACGCGATCGCCGGTCAGCAGCACCGCCAGCGCGAAGAACACCACCGCGAACGGCAGCCCGAACAGGAAGCGAATATTGGTCGCGCCCCAGGTCCCGAGCGGCCCGGTCAGATGCCGCTGCATCGCATTGCGCGCCACCTGCCCGAACGCAGCGACAATGGTGAAGGGAATCCAGAGCGAGGCGATTGAGAACATGCGGGACGAGGAAAGTGCGCCGGGGCGGGAGTACGCGCACAACGTGCCGATTGCCGCCGACGCGGTCAACCGAGCCGGCGCATGACTGGATTGCGATCGAGCCGCAAACTCCCCGTAGCCCGGATGAAGCGCAGCGCAATCCGGGGCCAGCTTAACCGCGGACGAAGGAGTCCCGGATTGCGCTGCGCTCCATCCGGGCTACGGATTCCCCCATGGGCGGGGGAGGTGAAGGCTACACCTCCTCAGCCACCACCATGTAGTTCACGTCCATGTCGGACGAGACGGTCCATTTGTCGGCGAGCGGGTTGTAGACCACGCCGGCCTGTTCGGTGACGGCGAGGTTGACGTCGCCGAGATAGCGCTCGAGCTCGGCGGGGGTGACGAACTTGCTCCAGTCATGGGTGCCGCGCGGCAGCCAGCGCAGCACGTATTCGGCGCCGACAATCGCCAGCGCGAAGCTCTTCCAGTTGCGGTTCAAGGTCGAGACCACCATCAGCCCGCCCGGCTTGAGCATGACGGCGCAGCGCTTGATGAAGGCGCCGACATCGACGACGTGCTCGACCACCTCCATCGCCAGCACGATGTCGAAGCGCTCGCGTCCGTCCATCTCCTCCACCGTGGTGCAGCGGTAGTCGATCGACAGATGCCCCTTGTCGGCATGCAGCTTCGCGGCCGCGATGTTGGTGGCGGAGGGATCGATCCCGATCACCTGGGCGCCGAGCCGCGTGAACGGCTCGCACAACAGCCCGGCGCCGCAGCCGATGTCGAGCAGGCGCAGGCCGGACAGGCAGCTCAGGCTCTTGGCGTTGCGCTCGAACTTGCGGCAGGCGGCGTCGCGGATATAGGTCAAGCGCAGCGGATTGATCTTGTGCAGCGGCGCCATCTTGCCGCGCGGATCCCACCACTCATCCGACAGCTTTGAGAATTTCGCGACCTCGGCCGGATCGACCGAGGCGGCGGTGGAATTGGAAAGCGTTGTGGCCATGATTGCGCGCGCCCCTATCGCGCGGTGATCGAATTGCGAAACGACAGCGGCGAGGCAATGGTCTTGATGGTCTCGATGCCCTCGCCGACGCCGCGGATGGTGACGTCGCCATAATTGAGCAGGCGCCCCATGATGCTCTGGTTGACGTCGACGCTCTCGACCTTGTCGAGGCTCATTTCGAAGGTGCGCCGCTTGATGAAGCCGCTCTTGTGCACCACGCGGAAATTGGTGACGTCGGTTTCCGTGGTCCAGCGATGGAACCAGGCCGCGCCGGTCCAGTACAGCGCCGCGACCGCGACCACGGCGGCGGCCGCCAGGCAGGCCAGCACCAAGGCGTCGACCATCGTCATCCGGGACAGGATCAGCAGCGCCAGCACCACGATCCAGGCCGCGATCGCCGGCAGATAGAACATCCAGTGCGCATTGGTGGAATACAGCACCTTCTCGCCGGGCTGCAGGATTTCGTCGATATAGCGTCCCATCCAATCCCGCCTTCGCGTTACCCGCGAGTCACCCTTGCGCCACAGCCCGCCCGCAACCGGCAAAACACCCCCAAAAGACCCTCCGGAGACCCCTACCAACCGGCTTGCCCCCGGGCGCGGCGCTATGTATACGCGCCTTTCGGTGCCCGCGCTTGCGGTTTTCGGCGTGGGTTAACCTACTTATCCTCTTAAAGGAATAGACGCGTCGTCATGGGCCGCCTCGTGATGAAATTCGGCGGTACGTCCGTCGCCAATATTGATCGTATCCGCAACGTCGCCCAGCACGTGAAGCGCGAGGTCGACGCCGGCCACCAAGTCGCCGTCGTCGTCTCCGCGATGTCCGGCAAGACCAACGAGCTGGTGGGCTGGTGCACCGAGGCCTCGCCGATGCACGACGCGCGCGAATATGACGCGGTGGTCGCCTCCGGCGAACAGGTCACCTCGGGGCTGCTCGCGATCGTGCTGCAGGGCATCGGCATCCAGGCGCGCTCCTGGCAGGGCTGGCAGATCCCGATCAAGACCTCGGACGCGCACGCTTCGGCGCGCATCGTCGATATCGACGGCAGCGAGATCATCGACCGCTTCAAGGAACGCAAGGAGGTCGCGGTGATCGCCGGCTTCCAGGGCATCAACCCGCAGACCGGCCGCATCACCACGCTCGGCCGCGGCGGTTCGGACACCTCGGCGGTGGCGATCGCGGCTGCGCTGAAGGCCGACCGCTGCGACATCTACACCGACGTCGACGGCGTCTACACCACCGACCCGCGCGTGGTGCCGAAGGCGCGCCGGCTCGACAAGATCGCATTCGAGGACATGCTGGAGCTGGCCTCGCAGGGCGCCAAGGTGCTGCAGGTTCGCTCGGTGGAACTCGGCATGGTGCACAACATGCCGATCTTCGTGCGCTCCAGCTTCGACAAGCCAGAGGATATCGACCCGCACGCCAACCAGCCGCCGGGCACGCTGATCTGCAGCGAGGAGGAAATCATGGAAATGCACGTCGTCACCGGCATCGCCTTCTCCAAGGACGAAGCCCAGATTTCCGTGCGCCAGATCGAGGACAAGCCCGGCGTCGCCGCGGCGATCTTCGGGCCGCTCGCGGATGCCAACATCAACGTCGACATGATCGTGCAGAACGTGTCGGAGGACGGCAAGACCACCGACCTCACCTTCACCGTGCCGGCCACCGACTACAACCGCGCCAGGGACACCATTACCTCCGCCAAGGCCAAGATCGGCTATATCAGGCTCGACACCGCGACCGACGTCGCCAAGGTCTCGGTGATCGGCAGCGGCATGCGCAGCCATGCCGGTGTCGCCGCCAAGGCGTTCAAGGCGCTGGCCGACCGCAACATCAACATCCGCGCCATCACCACCTCCGAGATCAAGTTCTCGGTCCTGATCGACGCCGCCTACACCGAACTCGCGGTCCGCACGCTGCACACGCTGTACGGGCTGGACCAGGCGTAGGGCTTTCCGGGGCCCCCTTCCTTTCGTCATTCCGGGGCCCGCGACGCGAGAGCCCTCAGGTGCGCAATTGCGCACCGGGGAATGACGAGGCGGAGCATTGGCCGTCCTCCGGTACCCACATCCCGGAGTTAGAATTTCTCTTAGCGGGCGCAGCATAGGGCTGACGCAGACGTTATTTGCTACTGGCAGGCGTTTTGCTTGGCAAAGCGAGCCTCGATTGGCTATACGGCCAGTCAGGTGGGCTGTCGCAAACTGTGGCACAGTTTGTGCGATCCCGAATCGGCGGGAACTGGCGCGAGCGGCGACGCCGAATGACTAAAATTGTTGTTTTTGACGAGTTTTGCGCCAACGGCCGACCGGCCCCGTGCGCCGGCCTGGTGGGGAGGGACTGAAGCACATGCGGAGCGCGTCGGGAGGCCCCCGCGTCCTGTTGAGACGGCTCCGCGAAACCATGGCGGAGCAAGTCTCCGCCCAGGAACGCCTCGACAAGATCGTGGTGCTGATCGCGGCCAACATGGTGGCCGAGGTCTGCTCCTGCTACGTGCTGCGCATCGACAACACACTCGAGCTCTACGCCACCGAGGGTCTGAACCGCGACGCCGTGCATCGCACCGTGCTGAGCGCGCATGAGGGCCTGGTCGGCCTCGTTGCCAGCGAGGCGACGCCGCTCAATCTCTCCGACGCGCAAAGCCACCCCGCCTTCGCCTACCGCCCGGAGACCGGCGAAGAGATCTACCACTCGTTCCTCGGCGTGCCGATCCTGCGCGCCGGCAACACGCTCGGCGTGCTTGTGGTGCAGAACCGCGCCAAGCGCACCTATGTCGAGGAAGAGGTCGAGGCGCTGCAGACCACCGCCATGGTGCTGGCGGAGATGATCGCCTCCGGCGAGCTTGCCGCGCTGGCCCAGCCCGGCGCCGAGCCCGCCGCGCGGCACTCGCTGCACAAGACCGGCGCGGTGCTCTCCGACGGCATCGCGCTCGGCCATGTCGTGCTGCACGAGCCGCGCGTCGTCATCACCAACTATATCGCCGAGGACCTGCCGAAGGAGATCAAGCGGCTCGACACTGCGCTCGCCAATCTGCGCGCCGATCTCGACCGCATGCTGGAGCGTGGCGACGTTGCCGAGGGCGGCGAGCACCGCGAGGTGCTGGAAGCCTACCGCATGTTCGCCAACGACCAGGGCTGGTCGCACAAGCTGCATGAGGCGGTCGCCACCGGCCTCACCGCGGAAGCCGCCGTCGAACGCGTGCAGTCCGACACCCGCGCGCGCATGCTGCGCTCGACCGATCCCTATCTGCGCGACCGGCTGCACGATCTCGAGGATCTCGGCCATCGCCTGATGCGGCAACTGGTCGGCCAGGACCATGCGCCGACGCGCGAGCAGCTGCCCGACAACGCCATCCTGATCGCCCGCGCGATGGGCCCCGCGGCGCTGCTCGACTATGACCGCAAGCGGCTGCGCGGCCTGGTGCTGGAGGAAGGCACCGCGAATTCCCACGTCTCGATCGTGGCGCGCGCGCTCGGCATTCCCGCGGTCGGCGAGGTGCCGAACGCGCCCGGCATTGCCGATCCGGGCGATGCCATCATCGTCGACGGCATTTCCGGCGAGATCTATGTCCGCCCCTCCGCCGAGATCGAATCCGCCTACGCCGAGCGCGTCCGGTTCCGGGCGCGGCGGCAGGCGCAATATTCGGCTCTGCGCGACAAGCCTTGCGTGACCAAGGACGGCCAGCCGATCGAGCTCCTGATCAATGCCGGCCTGACCATCGACCTGCCGCATATCGAGGACACCGGCAGCGCCGGCATCGGCCTGTTCCGCACCGAATTGCAGTTCATGGTGAGCCCGAGCCTGCCGCGTTCGAGCGACCAGCTCGCGCTGTACCGCACCGTGCTCGATGCCGCCGGCGCCAAGCCCGTCACCTTCCGCACGCTCGACATCGGCGGTGACAAGGCGCTGCCCTATATGGAGACCGTGGTCGAGGAAAATCCCGCGCTCGGCTGGCGCGCGATCCGGCTCGGCCTCGACCGCCCCGGCCTGCTGCGCGGCCAGATCCGCGCGCTGCTGCGCGCCGGCGGCGGCCGTGCGCTGAAGATCATGTTCCCGATGATCTCCGACATCGCCGAGTTCGACCAGGCCAAGGCGATCGTCGAGCGCGAGCTGACCTATCTGCGCCAGCACGGCCATTCGCTGCCCGAGCGGATCGATATCGGCACCATGGTCGAGGTGCCGGCCCTGCTCTACCAGCTCGACGAGCTGCTGAAGAAGGTCGACTTCGTCTCGGTCGGCTCCAACGACCTGTTCCAGTTCCTGTTCGCGGTCGATCGCGGCAATGCCAAGGTCTCGGAACGCTTCGACACCCTGTCGGCGCCGATCCTGCGCGCGCTGCGCGACATCGTGCGCAAGGCCAAGATCGCGAAGAAGGCCGCGTCGCTGTGCGGCGAGATGGCGTCGAAGCCGATCGGCGCGCTGGCGCTGATCGCGCTCGGCTACCGTTCGCTTTCATTGTCAGCAACTGCGCATGGCCCGGTCAAGGCGCTGATCCTCGACCTCGACGCCAAGAAGGCTGAAGCGATGATCAATCCGCTGGTGGACGCGCCGGTTGGCAGCGTGTCGATCCGCGAGGCGCTGACGAAGTTTGCGGAAACCGAGGGGCTGGCCTTGTAGCGACGCTGCCGCGCCTCTGCCACCCCTTCGCGCTTTCAGCAATTCGAGACTCCGCCATGCTACCCGAAGCCAAACTCGACGTCCTGCTCGCCCATCACGCCTCGCTGGAGGCCGAGCTGCTCGGCCAGGTCAACTCCGAGCGCTATGTGCAGATCACCCGCGAGCTCGCCGAGCTCAATCCGCTGATCGATGCGGTGAAGGTCTATCGCTCCGCCCGGTCGGAACTCGCTGACGCCGAGGCGATGCTGGCGGATGCGGGGACCGATCCCGAGATGCGCAGCATGGCGGAAGCGGAGATGGAAACGCTGCAGGCGCGCATCGGCGAGCTCGAACAGGAGATCCGGATCGCGCTATTGCCGAAGGACGCGATGGACGACCGCAACGTGGTGCTGGAAATCCGCGCCGGTACCGGCGGCGACGAGGCCTCGCTGTTCGCCGGCGACCTGTTCCGGATGTATGAGCGCTTCGCGGCCTTGCAGGGCTGGAAGGTCGAGGTGATCTCGGCGAGCGAAGGCACCGTCGGCGGCTACAAGGAAATCATCGCCGAGGTGCAGGGCCGTGGCGCCTTCGCCAAGCTGAAATTCGAGTCCGGCGTGCACCGCGTGCAGCGCGTGCCCGACACCGAGACGCAGGGCCGCATCCACACCTCGGCCGCCACGGTCGCCGTGCTGCCCGAGGTCGAGGACGTCGACGTCGACATCAAGGACACCGACTTAAGGATCGAGACCATGCGCGCCGGCGGCGCCGGCGGCCAGCACGTCAACAAGACCGAATCCGCGATCCGCATCACCCATCTGCCGACCGGCATCGTGGTGATGATGCAGGACAGCCGCTCGCAGCACAAAAACCGCGCGTCGGCGATGAATATCCTGCGCTCGCGCATCTATGACGCCGAGCGCCAGCGCGTCGACGCCGCGCGCTCCGCCGACCGCAAGGAGAAGGTCGGCTCCGGCGACCGCTCGGAGCGGATCCGCACCTATAATTTCCCGCAAGGGAGAGTCACCGACCATCGCATCAACCTGACGCTCTACAAGCTGCCGCAGGTGATCGCGGGCGAGGCGCTCGGCGAACTGATCGATGCGCTGACCACCGAGCACCAGGCCGCGCAGCTCGCGGCACAGGGCGCGGCGGCGTGAACCGATCCGGCTGCTGGCTCCATTGATCGTCGTCGTCCCTGCGAAAGCAGGGACCCATAACCACAGGGCGTCATTGTTGATCCCGATATCGACCCCGACCGCCCAGATCGAAGGGCCGCGGCGTATGGGTCCCCGCTTTCGCGGGGACGACGGGCGGTTGGTGTTGCGCGAGGACACTGCGTGATGGCGCCTGTGGTCAACGCAACAGTCGAGACGGCCCGCCGCGCACTTGCTGCGCAGTTGCAATCGGCCGGCAACGACTCCGCCGAACTCGATGCACGGCTGCTGGTCGGCGCGGCGCTTGGCCTCGATCTGACCGGCATGGTCACGGCAGCGAAACGTACGCTGACCCAGGACGAAGCGGATCGCCTTGAGGGCCTGGCGCGCCGCCGCCTCGCCGGCGAACCGGTCGCGCGCATTCTCGGCATCAAGGAATTTTGGGGACTGCCGCTGCATCTGACCGCCGCGACGCTGGTGCCGCGTCCCGACACCGAGACCGTGATCGAGCGCGCGCTCGAACTGCTGCGCGCCGACGGCGCGGCCGAGCGCGCGTTGCGGATCGCCGATCTCGGCACCGGTTCGGGCGCGATCCTGCTGGCGCTGCTCTCGGAACTGCCGAACGCGCATGGCTTCGGCACCGACATCTCGGCGGAGGCGCTGCAGACGGCGAGCCGGAACGCCGCCGAGCTCGGACTTAGCCAACGCGCGACATGGATCGCGTGCGACTATGGCAGCGCGCTGACCGGCGCGTTCGACCTGATCGTGTCCAATCCGCCCTACATCCCCTCGGCGGACATCGCCGGTCTCGACATCGAGGTCCGCGCGCACGACCCGCGCGCGGCGCTCGACGGCGGCGCCGACGGGCTCGACGCCTACCGCGCGCTGATTTCGCAATCTGCGGGTCTTCTGACCTCGGGTGGATTTCTGGTTGTGGAAGTCGGACAGGGCCAGAGCGGCGACGTTGAAGCGCTGATGACGGCTTCCGGGTTATCCCCAACGGGGCCGCCCAAGGCCGATCTCGGGGGTGTTCCGAGGGCCGTTTCAGCCCGCCGGCTGCCCCGATAAAGTCCTATTGGAACGCAAAAAAACCTCTTGGAATATCCCCCGGGAACGACTACGTTCCGCCCACAACATCGGTGCTGGCCCCGTAACCGTTACGGGTGATGACCAGGGTTCAGCAGAGCCCGCCGATCGAAAGGTTCCAGGAACGCAGGTCTCATTGAGCGCAATAGCCGAAGCTGTGCTGCTCTCGACCGCCAAGCGAACGAAAGCCTGTTATTGCGCTTGAACACTTACGCACGAGAACTGGGCCTGTCTCAACGGGCGGAATGATTTTGTCGCTGGCGTGTTTGGCCGGCGGCGGTTGGGGAACGCGTCTTTGCTGAACGCGACTTTGCTGAACGAGATGGTCGGCGACATCGATGCCACTTCGAACGGTATTGCGATTCCGTGCGCCTAGACGCGCGCCGAATCGGAATCTGGGAATCGGACTTCTGAGAAATCGGACTGTGGACTGCAATAACTTCAGGGCTGGAATAAAAGGCGACAGATGAGAAACGGTCAGAACAACAAGCGGATGCGCAACCGGAATAACAACAACAATAACAACAACAATAATAACCGGCGCGGCCAGAATCCCCTGACACGGGTGTACGAATCGAACGGACCCGACATCAAGATCCGCGGCACGGCCTCCCACGTGGCCGAGAAATACGTCCAGCTTGCGCGCGATGCACGCTCCTCCGGCGATCCGGTGGCAGCCGAGAACTACTACCAGCACGCCGAGCACTACTACCGGATCATCGCGACCGCGCAGGAGCAGTTCCGGCAGAATCAGCAGCCGCCGCGCCCCGACGCCGAGGTGACGCAGACCGAAGACGGCGACGACGACAGCGACGGCTATTCGAGCTTCGGCCAGGAGCCGGGCTTCGTGCCGCAGCAGCAACAGCCATTCATGCGCGACAACGGCCAGCAGCCCTACCAGCAGCCGCGCGAGCATCGCGAGCGTGACCAGCCGCCGCGCGAGCAGCAGCCGCGTGAGCACCGCGAACGCGAGCATCGTCCGCAGCCGCAGTATCAACCGCTACCGCAGAACCAGCCGCAGCCGGTGCTGGCCGATGCCGGCGGCGTCGATCGCCTGCCTTCGTTCATCACCGGCGGCGCGCAGCCGCAGGTCAACGGTGGCCCCTATGAAACCAACAATGGCGGCGCAGAACGCGGCGAACGGAGCGAGCGCTTTCCGCGCCGGCGCCGCCGTCCGCACGGCCCGCGCCCCGACATGGCGGCGCAGCCGGCGCCGAGCGACGACTTCAATCCGGGCAACGAGTAACCCCTGAAAATCTGTCACCCTCCCTTCACGGGGAGGGTGAATGATCCGCGTCGCGACTCCGAGTCGTCTCACGACTCCGCGTCTTCCTACGACTCCGCGTGACTGGATTTGCGCGTCGCCGTCGAGGACGGCACCAGCACCGGACGCAATGACGGGATCAGCTGCGTCCGTTCGCGGCGCGCCGGGATCGCGCGATAGACCTGCTTGCTCGCTTCCACGATATGCACGCCGGCGAACGGCATCGACAGCGCCGCGCCGACCCGCTCCCACGCCATCGCCGAGCGCAGGAACCAGCTGCCCTGCACCGGCGGCATGAACAGCGCCTCACCCCATGACGCCGGCGTGAACCAGGTCTGCCGCAACAGCTGGGTGATCTGCGCCCGCGAATAGGGCCGGCCATGGCCGAACGGCGTGGTATCGGTGCGGGTCCAGACGCCGCGCCTGTTCGGGATGATCGCGATCAGCCGCCCCGACGGCGACAGCACCCGCCACACCTCGCGCAGCAGCCGCTCCGGATCGTCGGACATCTCCAGCGCATGCACCAGCAGCACGCGGTCGACCGCGGCATCCGGCAGCGGCATCGAGAATTCGTCGATCAGGGTCGCCAGCGCAGGCCGGCCGGTCGGCCATTTCAGCACGCCCTGGGCCGCCGGCATGAACGCAATGCAGCGCTCGCAGGTATCACGGAACAGGCCGAGGTAAGGCGTCGGATAGCCGAGGCCGAGCACGCGCAGGCCTTCCGCGTTCGGCCACCGCGCACGGATGCCACGGTTGATCAGCTGCCGCGCCACGATGCCGAGGCGCTGCGAATAGAAGTCGCGGAGGTCGATGACGTCCATGATCCCAGCCTAACATGCCCCCTGCAGCCGGGGAGCGCCGAAATTTGCGTTGCCGCCGGAGCGTTAACGCCATATTTCACCCCTATATTGGGCGCGGTAAGAGCATGATCCGGAAACGGCGACGCCGGCTTTTCGAAAAGGCCATGCTCTGAAATGTCCGTCCCGTTTGTTCGTGGAGATATCATGACCGCCGAAATTCGCACCTTCAGCTGCCTCACCGACAATTTCGGGTACCTGATCCACGATCCCGCCACCAAGGCGACGGCATCGATCGACGCGCCGGAGGCCGGCCCGATCATCAAGGCGCTGGAGCACGAAGGCTGGACGCTGACCGACATCCTGATCACCCATCACCATGGCGACCATGTCGGCGGCGTCGCCGAGCTGAAGCAGAAATATGGATGCCGCGTCGTCGCGCCGCACGACCAGTCGGCCAAGATTGCCAATGTCGATCTGCGCGCCGCCAATGCCGACGTCATCAAGGTCGGCAGCCTGCTCGCGCGCGTGGTCGAGACCCCCGGCCATACGCTGGACCATATCTCCTATGTGTTCGACGGCGAGAAGGCGGTGTTCGCCGCCGACACGCTGTTCTCGATCGGATGCGGCCGGGTGTTCGAAGGCACCTATCCCATGATGTGGGATTCGCTTCTCAAGCTGCGTTCGCTGCCGGACGATTTCCGTCTCTATTGCGGCCATGAA
This sequence comes from Bradyrhizobium sp. AUGA SZCCT0105, assembly GCF_018129565.1. Lineage (NCBI taxonomy): Bacteria > Pseudomonadati > Pseudomonadota > Alphaproteobacteria > Hyphomicrobiales > Nitrobacteraceae > Bradyrhizobium > Bradyrhizobium sp. AUGA SZCCT0105. The sequence continues at coordinate 327,871 of NZ_JAFCMK010000007.1, forward strand.
TACACCGCCTCCAACGTGAAGTTCGCGCTCACCATCGAGGGCGACAATCCGCATTTGCAGGCCCGCGCCGAGGAAGTGACGAAGCTGCGCGCCGAGAACAAGCCGACGATTCCCGTGCTGCTGGGCGACGAGAAGAAGGCCAATGTGTTCCTGCGGGCCGACGAGCCGGCGGTCGCGGCCAAGCTGCACATGAAGGGCGCCGACCCGGCGCTGGTGTTCGGCGAGCTCCGCGAGCGCAAGAACAAGTCCTGATGTCACAGCTCTCGGCTGCCGACATCATCGCGCGGCTCGCGCTGCAGCCGCACCCCGAAGGCGGCCATTATCGCGAGACGTTTCGCGACGAGCGCTGTGATGCCAGTGGACGTGCGCATTCGACCGCGATCTATTTTCTGCTCGCGCGCGGCGAACGTTCGCACTGGCACCGCATCGACGCTGTCGAGATGTGGCACTACTACGCCGGCGCGCCGCTAACGCTGAAGATCGCGCAGGACGGCGGCCTACCGCATGCGATCACGCTCGGGCCTGATGTCGCGCACGGCGAGCAGCCACAGGCAATCGTGCCGGCAGGCGCCTGGCAGGCCGCGGAAAGCGGCGGCGACTGGACGCTGGTCGGCTGCACCGTGGCGCCGGGATTTGAGTTTGCGAAGTTCGAGATGGCAAAGCCCGATTGGTTCCCCGGCAACTGAAAAAAGGTACTCGGGAATCGGGTGGGTAAGCGGGCACCAAGCCATTAGCTCTAGGCTTCACATGAGGAAGCCAGCATGCTCAGCACCATCGATATCACACGCACTGCGGAATCGCGGAGCATTGAGCCGGCCATACTCTACTTCGGGACACCCGTCGTTCTGATTGGTTCGACCAATGAAGATGGCTCGCCCAATCTGGCGCCGATGTCGTCGGCATGGTGGGTTGGCTGGCGATGCATGCTTGGCCTCGCAAGCAATTCCAAGACCACCGAGAACATGATCCGCACCGGCGAATGCGTGCTCAATCTCCCATCGGTCGATCTTGTCGATGCCGTCAATGCTCTGGCGCGCACCACCGGCTCGAACCCAGTGCCGGCAGGAAAGATCAAGCGCGGTTATCGGCACGAACGGGACAAGTTCGACATCAGCGGCTTGACGCGATTGCACGGCGAGACCGTCACCGCCCCGCGCGCCGCCGAGTGCCCGGTACAGATTGAGGCGAAGGTCGCCCACGTCCACAGAATGGCGCAGGAGGACGAGGTCTGGCGCGGCCATCTCATGGCAATCGAGGTGCGCGTGACCCGCGTGCACGCTCATCCGGGAATTTTGATGGACGGCCAAACCGACCGCATCGATCCCGACAAATGGCGACCGCTGATCATGAGTTTTCAGCAGTTCTATGGCCTGTCGCCCCAGAAGCTGAAGCATTCCGTGCTCGGGCAAATTCCGGAAGGCGCTTACAAGCCGCCTGGCTGGCGGCCAGCCGCCTAGTGTTTCCAGACCATGTCTTTCGCCGCGATCAGGCCGCCACCGGCGATCAGGATCGCGGCGATTGCGATGTTGGCGCTGGGCTTGGCAAAACCCGCGGCGATCAGGAACGCGGTCGAGAGCAGCGGCGTGGCGTAGGATGCGGCGCCGAGCACGCGGATGTCGCCCCGCTTCATGCCGATGTCCCAGGCGAAGAACGCAGCGCCCACCGGACCGATGCCGAGTGCTGCAACCGCGAGCCATTGCGGCGGTGTCGCGGGCCACACCGTGGTTTCCACCATCATGTGCACCAGCGCGGCGAGCGCGGCCGTGGCCAGGCAGAAGCCCGCCACCGCGTCGGTCGGCACTGCCTTGAGCCGGCGCGACATCACCGAATAGGCGGCCCAGACGAACGCCGCGACGAAGGCCGCCGCGAAACCTGGAATCTGCGCTCTTGTGAAGGCGCCGGTGTTGCCGGCGAACAGCAGCACGGTGCCGGCAAGGCCAAGCAGCGCGCCGATGATGTGATGGATCGCAAGCCGCTCGCCCGGCAGCAGCGACGAAAACAGCACGATCAACAGCGGCCAGAGATAGTTGAGCAGGCCGGCCTCGGCCGGTGGCGCGAACCGTAGCGCGAGGAAATACAGCGCGTGATAGCCGAACAGCCCGCCGACACCGACGAGCCAGGCAACCGGCGACTGCTTCAGTGCGTCGAACGCTGCGGGACGGAACAGGAAGCTTGCGAACGCGACCGCGGCGCCGATCGCAAACGTCATGGCGGCGAGCTGGAACGCCGGGATCGCCCCGGTCGCCACCGTCATGACCGACAGCAGCGACCACATCAGGATGGCGGTCAGTCCGACAAGGGTGGCAGTTCGGGTCGTCATCTGAGTTCAATCCGTCGTGGCCGGGCCAGCCACGTCTCTGCTTCGCGCCTCGCGGTTGTAACGACGAAAATGCCCGGCACAAGGCCGGGCATCACGACTTGATTGGGAACCTCTGCGACGCGACGACGCTTCTCGCGTCAGGCCTGATACTGGCCGCCGTTGATGGTCAGCGTCGAGCCGGTAATGAAGCCCGCCTCGTCAGCCGCGAGGAAGACCACGGCGCGCGCGATCTCCTCGGGTTCGCCGAGCCGGTTGACCGGAATCTGCGGGATCACGTTCTTCTCGAGCACGTCCTTCGGCACCGCCTGCACCATCTCGGTGTTGATGTAGCCCGGGCAGATCACGTTGACGGTGATGCCGCCCTTGGCGTTCTCCAGCGCGAGCGCCTTGGTGAAGCCGATGTCGCCGGCCTTTGCCGCAGAGTAGTTGACCTGGCCGAACTGGCCCTTCTGGCCGTTGATCGAGGAGATCGAGATGACGCGACCGAACTTGCGGGCGCGCATGCCTTCGATCACCTGGCGCGTCATGTTGAACAGCGAGCCGAGGTTGGTGTTGATCACGGCAGTCCACTGCTCCAACGTCATCTTGTGGAATGCAGTGTCCTTGGTGATACCGGCATTGTTGACGAGCACATCGATCGGACCGAGATCGGCCTCGACCTGCTTCACGCCGGCCGCGCAGGCGTCGAACGATGCGACGTCCCACTTGTAGACCGGGATGCCGCTCTCCGCCTTGAACTTCTCCGCCGCGGCGTCATTGCCGGCGTAGCTTGCCGCCACCTTGTAGCCCGCCGCTTTCATCGCCTTGCTGATTGCAGCTCCAATGCCCCGCGTTCCGCCCGTCACCAATGCAACACGTGCCATGTCCGTCTCCTCCTTGGCCGTCTTTTATAACCGGATCACTCCGGTCTTCGCACTCACTCAACAAAGCGCGATGAGATTAGGCTCAATCGTCATCGCGCTTTAGCTCCCTTTTTTTGAGCATGATCCTTTTGGAAACCGCTTCAAACTTTTCCGGATCATGCTCTCGAAACAAAAATGCCCGGCACAAAGCCGGGCATCTTTTCTATCAGCTCGCGCCGTGGTTGACAGATGATCTTTTCATCACCTAACCGACCTCGCTGCCTCTTGTTCAGTCGCGTGCAACGCACATAGCGATGCCCATGCCGCCGCCGATGCAGAGCGTCGCGAGGCCCTTCTTGGCATCGCGCTTCTGCATCTCGTGCAGCAGCGTCACCAGCACGCGGGCGCCCGACGCGCCGACCGGATGGCCGATCGCGATCGCGCCGCCATTGACGTTGACCTTGGCCGGATCCCAGCCGAGGTCCTTGTTGACGGCGCAGGCCTGCGCCGCGAACGCCTCGTTGGCCTCGATCAGGTCGAGGTCGGCAATGTTCCAGCCGGCCTTCTTCAACGCGGTGCGCGAGGCGGGGATCGGCCCTGTGCCCATGATCTTGGGGTCGACGCCGGCCTGGCCCCACGAGACGATGCGGGCGAGCACCTTCTTGCCCTGCTTGGCAGCTTCCTTGGCGGTCATCAGCACGACGGCGGCGGCGCCGTCATTGATGCCCGAGGCGTTGCCGGCGGTCACGGTGCCGTCCTTCTCGAACGCCGCGCGGAGCTTGGCCATCGCATCGATGGTCGCGCCATGACGCGGATACTCGTCGGTGTCGACCACGATATCGCCCTTGCGGGACTTGATGGTGACCGGGACGATCTCGTCCTTGAACCTGCCGGCCTTCTGCGCCGCCTCGGCCTTGTTCTGCGAACCGACCGCGAACTCGTCCTGCTGCGAACGGGTGATCTGGTACTGCTTGGCGACGTTCTCGGCGGTGTTGCCCATGTGGTAGCCGTTGAAGGCATCCCACAGCCCGTCCTTGATCATGGTGTCGATCAGCTGAAGGTCACCCATCTTGACGCCGCCGCGCAGATACTGCGCGTGCGGGGCCATGCTCATCGACTCCTGGCCGCCCGCGACCACGATCGAGGAATCGCCGTTGAGCAGCGCCTGGTAGCCGAGCGCCACCGTGCGCAGGCCCGAGCCGCAGAGCTGGTTGACGCCCCAGGCCGGGCTTTCCACCGGAATTCCGGCCGCGATCGAGGCCTGGCGGGCCGGGTTCTGGCCCTGCGCCGCAGTGAGGATCTGGCCCATGATGACTTCGGAGACCTGACCACCCTCGACGCCGGCACGCTCCAGCGCCGCCTTGATGGCGATCGCGCCGAGGTCGTGGGCCGGCGTGGTGGCGAACGCGCCGTTGAAGCTGCCGACCGGGGTGCGGGCGGCGCTGACGATGACGACATCGTCTGACATGGACATCTCCTATGGGTTGTAGCTGGGTTTCTCGACGGCGGGCGGCCGGTTTGGCGGACCTGTCTCTTAACGGCTATCCTGTAAACCTCATTGAGCCATGTCAATCGCGCTGACGCGCAAATCGCGCCGCGACGCACTCAAAATGACGTCCTTGGCACTTTCCTGAGCAATACCTTTGCTTTGGGATTAACCGTGCAGCACAAAACGGTAGCCGAACGGCTTTGAAAATGCTTACCTTTGCTGCGATGCGTTGCATTTAGCCCAGCGGCGATGCTGCCGGGTTCCAGGTCCTTCGGTGTTGAAGTGTGAGCCCATGGCAAAATCTGAACAACCGACCACGATCAAGAAATACGCGAACCGGCGGCTCTATAATACCGGTACGAGCACCTATGTGACGCTCGAGGATCTCGCGGCGATGGTGAAGGAAGGCGAGGATTTCCTCGTCTATGATGCCAAGACCGGCGACGACATCACCCGCTCCGTGCTTGCGCAAATCATCTTCGAACAGGAAAACAAGGCCGGACAGAACCTGCTGCCGACCACCTTCCTGCGCCAGCTGATCCGGTTTTACGGCGACAGCATGCAGATGGTGGTGCCGAAATATCTCGAGCAGTCGATCGATACGCTGACCCGGGAACAGGAGAGATTTCGCAAGCAGATCGCGGGCGCCCTGAGCGGGACGCCGTTTGCTCCCCTGGAAGAACAGGTCCGCCGCAACATGGAGCTGTTCCAGCAGACCTTCTCCATGTTCAAGCCGTTCGTGCCGCAACGTGGCGGCACTGAAGCCGAGAAGGCGCCGGAGCCCGCGGCCGACGACGGCAACATCGACGACCTTCGCCGCCAGATGAAGGACATGCAGGAACGCCTCGAGCGCATGTCGCAGCCGGCGAAGAAGGACGAGTAGGCGTAGCGTCGCGCAGCGCGTTCAGCTTTGTGATCCGTCACCCTGAGGAGCGAGCACAGCGCGCGTCTCGAAGGGTCGACGGCCTCGCTCGTGCAGCAAGGGAATTGCATGCGCCTGCACATCCGGGCCGTGCATCCTTTGAGACGCGCTACGCGCTCCTCAGGATGACGGGTCTATAGTGGCGCGTCGTCCTAACCCGCAGCCGGCACAACCTTCTCCGCCGACGCGTTCCACGGCCGGTCCGGCGAGGCGAGGCCGATGAGGCGGCCCTGGATGAAGTCGCAGCCCCATTCGCGCAGCATCACGGCGGCTTCTTCGTCCTGCACCCATTCGGCGACGGTCTTGATTTCAAGGCGGCGCGCGAGATCGATCAGCGTCTGCACGAAGGCGCGGTCGTCGGCCGATCGCACGATGTTCTGCACGAAGGCGCCATCGATTTTGACAATATCGACGCCGAGCTTGCGCAAATTGCGGAACGAGGTGTAGCCGGCGCCGAAATCGTCGATCGCGATCCGGCTGCCGAAATTCTTCAGCCGCGTGACGAAGCCGCGGACGTCGTCGATATCCTGGATCGCGACCGTCTCGGTGATCTCGACGATCAGCCGCTCGCCGACGCCGGGATGCGCGTGCATCAGCGATTCGATGGTGGCCCACCAGTCCGGATCCATCGTGGTGTCCGGCGAGATGTTGAGGCTGAGCTGCACGCCAGGGGCAGAGGCGAGCTCGGCGATCGCAAGCTCCAGCACGCGATGATCGACCATCCGGATCAGGCCGAGCCGCTCGGCGACCGGCACGATATCGGGCGCGAGCAGCGCCTGGCCGTCCTCCTGCTCCATGCGGACCAGGCACTCGTAGAACGAAGGCTGCCGCGAGCGCGCATCGACCACCGGCTCGAAGCCGATCACGATACGGCGCTCGTTCAGCGCGGTGACGATCTCGTCGGTGACGCGGATGTTGACGCGGCGCTGGGCATCGCGCTCGACATTCGGCTTCCACAGCGCGAACGATCCGGCGCGGCGGCCCTTGGCCGCGTCCAGCGTCTCCTGGGCGCGATTGACCGCCTCCTCCGCCGACTTCGCATGGCGCGGGATGGTGACGGCGCCGATCGAGACCGTTACCGATACCGGGCCGGACCTGGTCGGCACCACCTCGTCGCGCACCGCGGCGAGGAAGCGCTCGGCGGCGACGTTGGTGTCGTCGACGGTGCAGTTGCGCAAGATCAGGCCGAACTTGTTGCCGGAGAAGCGGCCGAGCATGTCGCCGCTGCGCAGCCGGGCGCGAATCCGTTTCGCCACCTCGGCGATGACGGCGTCCGCGACATCGAAGCCGAACGCATCGTTGACCCGCGCCAGATGATCGATGCCGATCAGCATGAAGGCGCAAGAGGTGCGGAAGCGCGCGCACTCCTCGATGGACTCGGCGAGCGAGGCGATCAGATGGGTGCGGTTGAGCTCGTTGGTCAGCGGATCGTGCCGCGACAGCTTCACGAGCTGCTCGTCGCGGGCGTGCCGCTCATTGTTGATGCGAACGACGCCTTGCACGCGCGCCGGCCTGCCGTCGGCGCCGGCAAACCAGCAGCCGGTCTCCTCGATCCAGATCACCGGCGCCGAGGTCACGGCCCGCACGCCATATTCGATCCGGTAGGGAACGCCCTCGCCGCCCCGCGCCGGTCCGGTCTGGCCGAGCGCATCTGATCGGACCGAGCGCATGGGCTCGATCAGCTTTGCGAGCTCAGTGCCGCTGGCCAGCGCCGCGACCGGGATGTCCGGGAACACCGTCGCCACATTGTGGCTCCAGGCAATCGCATCGCTCGCCAGGTCCCAGGCGAAAGTCGCCTGGCCGAGCGAGGCGAGGATGCTGGCAGCGGGCGGGACAGGGAGCATCGACAATGTCTCGATTTGGGACGGGACCCGGTGATTCTATACACTCTCAGGATAGTGGTTCCGGCGAATCCAACGCTAGGAGAACTTGATAAATAATCTGGAAACCACGTTTTCGATTGCCGCGGAACGAACTGGGGATGGCGGGCATGACCCTTGCCATGAGGGTATTGCAGAGGGACGCAACGTCCCAAACTATGACGCTCCAACGGGTCGCACGCGATGCGCGAATTCGATCAATCAGAGGTCCAGGACGGCGAGTTCACAGACACTGCCGGGGCGACCGGCACGGCTCTGGTGCCGCTGGCCGCGACCACCCATTGGGCGCCCAAGATCCCTCTGGCGCATGCCGATCCGTCGTTTGTGGCCCATCTGATCGCCACCGCCGCCCATGAGCCGCAGACCTGCGTGCTGCGGCGTGGGTCATTGGCCGACGCGCAGAGCGCCTACGGCCCGCATGTCGACGAACGCCGCAGCGTCGCGCGGCGGACCCGGCAAATCATCTAGCTGATCATCTCGCGATCAATGGGCCTTGACGGGCCGGTTGCCGTGGCTGTCCTGCGGCACGCCGCGGCGCAGCGACATGTGGGAATGGATGCCGAGCCAGCGCCCGTCCGCCTGACGCACAAGAATGATCGTCGCCCGTCCCGGCCGATCGAAGCGGCTGCCGTCCGCATGGAAGCCGGTGCTCGTCCATGGCGTGATCACTGTCGCCATGCCGCCGTCGGCGCTGATCAGCACCTGCGTATGCGCGAGATCGAAGGCGAAATCCGCGGTGCGGGGCCAGACATTGTCCCATTGCATCTCGGTCCAGCGCGCACGGCCCTGGATGAGTTCCTGATAGGTGCCGAACGAGATGATGTCCGAATGCCAGAACGGACGGGCGGCCGCATAGTCGACCGCCCTGACGCAGGCGGCGAACCGTTCCAGCCAGTCGAAGATCGATCGAGTGGTCGTCGAATCGGCGATCGGAAGGGCCGTTTCTCCGCTCATGATCGTCCTCGAGAACGCTCTAGCGTTGTGGCGTGTCCGGAGATGGCTGGCCGCCGGGCTGCAAATCCGGCGAATTGACCGTGGGCTTTGGCACCGATTGATCGAGCAGCACGGACTCCGCAACTGACGTCGCTGGCGGGACCGGCGCGGCGGGCGCCGGTGTGACGATAGGTGCAGGCTCGGGCCGTGGCGGGGCAGGCTCCACCGCAGGCGCGGGCCGTGGCGTCTCGACCGCGGCGGGCTGTGACTTGCTGACCGGCGCCGGTGCCGCGGGCGCGACCACCGCACGGCGGCGGGTGCGCAGCGCAATTCCGGAAATGAAATCGACCAGCGCCAGCAGCGTCAGCAGGCAATAGGTCGAGTTGCCGAATTTCGGCCAGAGCACGAATTCGGCGGCCGCCGCGCCGAACACGATCAGCGACAGCAGATGGTCGGTGAGATATTTCGCGCCGGGGCGCGCGCCCTTGATGACCTCGAGCAGCAACAGCAGCACGCCGGCGGCGAGCAGCATGTCACTGAGCGTGATCTGCCACTGCTCGCCCGACAGCAATGTCAGCCTGATCAGCGGGTCCGTGAAGGACACGCCGGGCATCAGGAAGGCGATGATGTTGTAGACCGCGAGCGGAACGAGCAGCAGCGGAAAACCGACCATCGGGGCTTGCGCCTTAATTCAGGGAGAACCAGCAATGCGGCGATGCTCATTGGCCCCGCCGCCGACGCGCCCGTCTTGGCCGCACTCGTTGGCCGAATTCAGGCGCAGCGCCGTCTTGATCGGAGGACGATCTCCGCGCAAACGCCTTTGGCGTTTGTCGCGAGGGAAAACCGCTACGCAATTTTCCCGATCATGCTCCCGCCAGCGGCGCGGAAGCCGAAGGTCCGATCAGGACTCTTTCTTGGCCTTCAGGACCTGGCGGCCCTTGTACATGCCGGTCTTCAGGTCGAGGTGGTGCGGACGGCGCAGCTCGCCGGAGTCCTTGTCCTCGACATAGGTCGGGGTCTTGATCGCGTCGGCCGAACGGCGCATGCCACGGCGCGACGGCGAGGTTTTTCTTCTGGGAACGGCCATGACGGTGTCCTCTAGGGTGTTGCGGAGGCATCGTCCGAAATGCGGACGGGCTCAGCGCTTCGAAGCGCAAGCTGCGATGCCGGTAAGGCCGCGCTTATAGAGGAAGGGACTGCGTAAATCTAGGCCTGGAGACAGCAAAATCCGCCCGAAATCGCGCTCAAGAGCCGCGATTTTCGCGCCAGCAGCGCGTCACGGTGTTGGCCCGGGCCATATAGGTGCCGGACAGCCTGCGGACCCCCGGACCCGGGTTCCGGGCACTCCTTTTGACCGGATTCGGCAGGATCGCCGCCAAAAGCGCCGCCTCCCGGGGTGACAGCTCTGCCGCCGACCGGCCGAAGGCATATTGAGCACCGGCTTCGGCCCCAAACTGCCCGGATGGCCCCATTTCCGCGATGTTGAGGTAGATTTCGAGGATCCGTTGTTTCGGCAGCACGAAATCGATCCAGAGCGCCAACGGCAGTTCCAGCCCCTTGCGGATCATGCTGCGGCCGGGCCACAGGAACAGGTTCTTGGCCACCTGCTGGGTGATGGTCGAGCCACCACGGGCCGCCTCACCGTCCCCGGCGTCGTCGATCACCTCGCGCAGCGCCCCCCAATCGATGCCCCGATGCTTGCAGAAATGGGCGTCTTCCGAGCCGACCACGGACCGCGGCAGCGAGGGCGACATGGCGCCGAAATCGATCCAATGCCGCGTCACCGGAGCCCCTCGCAGGGTCCGCCATGCCATCAGGGCCGAAACTGGCTGACCGGTGCGGTAGAACGGCGTCACCAGATAGGGCAGCAACAGCAGCGCCAGCAAAAGCAGCAATAAAATCCGGACAATGCGCAAAGCTGGGGTTTCCGGGGAGGACCTTTCCAGGGAGGATTATAGGACCCGCCCGCCAGAACACGGCCGGCGCCATCAGACGTCTGTGGGATAATTCACGGTTTTTCCAGCACTTTTAAGGCGCAATCCGTCGCAGGGCGGGAATTGACGAAGCCGATCCCATCAACGATTGTCCGGCCGAAAATCGATCTGGAGCAATTCTTAATGACGACCGGTACTGCAGAGTTTTCCAAGCGGCTGGACCAGACCGCGGAGGATACCGAAGCCCTGCTCGCCAAACTGCTGTCCGATGCGACCGAGAGCGACGAGATCGTGCGCCCGAAGCGGCTGATCGAGGCGATGCGCTATTCGAGCCTCGGCGGTGGCAAGCGGCTGCGGCCGTTCCTCGCGGTCGAGAGCGCCGCGGTGTTCGGCATCCCGCGCCAATCCGCCCTGCTGGTGGGCGCCGCGCTCGAATGCATCCACTGTTACTCGCTGATCCACGACGATCTGCCAGCAATGGACAATTCCGACCTGCGCCGCGGCCGCCCGACCCTGCACAAGGCCTATGACGACGCCACCGCGATCCTCGCCGGCGACGCGCTGCTGACGATTGCCTTCGACATCATCACCCGCGATGCGATCCACAAGGACGCCCAGGTGCGCCTGCTGTTGACCCGCGCGCTGGCGCGCGCCTCCGGCGTCGGCGGCATGGCCGGCGGCCAGATCCTCGACCTCGCCGGCGAAGGCCGCTTCGGCGACCGCGAGCCGGTCGATGTCGCGCGCGTGCAGCAGATGAAGACCGGCGCATTGCTCCGCTTCGGCTGCATCGCCGGCGCGATCCTCGGCCAGGCCTCGCAGAAGGAATACCAGGCGCTCGACGATTACGGCAAAGCGCTCGGCGAAGCGTTCCAGATCGCCGACGATCTGCTCGACGTCGAGGGCGACGCCGCCGCACTGGGCAAGCCGGCAGGCGCCGACGCGGTGCTCGGCAAGACCACCTTCGTCACCCAGCTCGGCATCGACGGCGCCAAGCAGCGCGTGCGCGACCTCCTGGCACGCGCCGACGCCGCGCTGTCGGTGTTCGGGAACCGGGGCGACGTGCTGCGCGCAGCCGCCCGCTTCGTCGCCGAGCGCAAGAACTAGCCGAAAGCAAACCGCGAAATGAGCAAGGAGTTCGACGATCGCCTTGTTCGTTTCCGCAAGCTGCCGATGCCGGTCCGCGTGGTGGTGGGCCGGCCGCGCACCTTCGTTTCGATCACGGTCGGCATCGCCGTCGCGCTGCTGATCCCCGGCTCGATGCGCCTCGTCACCCGCATGCTGGCCGGCTGGGACGCCTTCGCCGCGCTGTATCTCGCGCTTGCCTACGTGATGATGCTGCGCTGTGGCGTCGCCCACATCAAGCGCAGCGCCATCCTGCAGGACGATGGCCGTTTCCTGATCCTGCTGCTGACCGCGTTCGGCGCGCTGGCGAGCCTCCTGGCCATCGTATTTGAACTCGGCGCATCCAAGGGCAGCCCGGCCGGGCTGGCGGTGGCAATCGCCACCATCACGCTGTCATGGGCGGCAGTCCACACCGCCTTCGCGCTGCACTACGCCCACGAGTTCTACCGCGGCAAGACGCCCGGCGGATTGCAGTTTCCGAGCGGCGATGAGCATGCCGACGCCGACTACTGGGATTTCGTCTACTTCTCGTTCGTGATCGGCATGACCGCGCAGGTCTCCGACGTCGGCATCACCGACAAGATCATCCGCCGCATCGCAACCGTGCACGGCATCATCTCGTTCGTGTTCAACACCGCGCTGCTGGCCCTGATGGTGAATATCGCAGCGAGTGCGATCTAGCCTGACGGGCGTAGAGCCATAAGGCAGTCAAGAAGCGGGTCACTGCGAAATCGCAAAAGTACGAACGTACAGCGCAGAGATCGCCTGGCCTAGTTGGTTCCGGCCCTGAACGGCATTTCTGCCCACACCCTTCGGAGAAAGTCCTCAACGCGAGCGAGAATGGAGCGCGGGTAAAGCGCCTGGGCATCCCGGCATTGCTCGTTTCTCCACCACGGCGTTTCCTTATCAACCTTGTTCGACCCCACCTTGCGAAGCAAGGCACAGGCCTTGCGCTGGAGCGAGGCCGGATCGAGATCCCAGAAATCTATCTGGTCGGCAGCGGATATGAGCCGCGTGCCGTTCGCCGCAAAGGCTAGGAACCCCGGCGTTCCCGTGTCGTCTCCCTGCGGTGTAAGTTCGAATGGCGGCCAGCGCGCTCCGCCCCACAGACGGACAACGCCCTGCGACGAGGCTATGGCGACCAGCGATTCATTTCGGCTGAACGAAATGAACGAGGCGCCATGCGTGTCAACCCGGACCTCGCCTGCGTCCCCGGGGCCGAGATCCCATAAGGTGATCGTCCCGAATTGCCCGCCGATGAGCAATATCAGACGGCCCTTCTTGTCATGCGCAAAGGCGAGGTCCTGTACACGTCGAGAGAAGGGCGTAAGTGGCAACGCCCATTTCTTTGGCGTGAACCCAAATTTATCCACGGACCATAGTCGGATCTGATCGACGCCTCCTTCGGTATCGCCGATCGCACCCCCCGCCGCGAACGTCCTGCCATCCTCACTGAATGCAATCTCCCTGACGTGTCGTAGATCGGAGCTGATCCACGTCCCCCTGGCGGGATTGTCGAGCCTCAGAACGAATATGGGCTCCGACGAACCTTGAAGCGTTTTAGAAGGCCCCGAGCCGTACTGGAACGAAATCGCGAGCCACTGCCCGTCCGGACTCAACACAGCCCGCTGAGGTGCTTTGCCCTTGAAGTCGGGAGTGATGAAGTCGGAACTGCCGAGTGACACAAGACGCTCGGGCGGCGCACTCATGAGATTCTGGAACTGCCAGATCGTGACCTCATAGGGATCGTCTCGCAAACAGTCCTTGGGGGGCAGTGATCGTGTGCAGCCGATCGTGGCAAGACGCCGAGTGTGCGTACTGGCCGAGAACCGCTGAACCTCTCCTTTCCCGGCGGCGAACTGGACGACTTTATTTCCGTGCCCCTCTCCGAGCTCGAAAATTGCGACACCCGATTGTTCGGCATCAGTTGGCGCGCTCTTCAGCGCGATCCATGCGGTCGCCCCCTCCTCGGCGAGAAGTGCACCACGTATCGGCCTGCGAGTGGCTGCCGGTATGCGGACACGCAGGGAGCCCTGCTTGCTTGAAGGATCCAATACCGCGACATAGCCACCGAGTGTCGCTGCAGCCAGCAGGCCGCTGCGGCTGTCGACCGCGAGACCGTAGGTCTGGTCTCCAATATGGGCCCATCTGGCCTTTGCGCAGAATTCGGACGGCTCGGATTCGTGCAAGCTGTCAGCGACGGGGCTGTATTCCAGGCCGCTACTCGAGCCAATCGCGAGTTGCCAAGTCCCGCAGCCTTCAAAGAAGGCCAGGCTATACACGGCGGAAGGACTCTGATGGTAGATCGTCCTGCGGCTGGCGGGAGAGAATTGGGTGTCCCATAGATCGACGACGCCGCGCCAATAGTGACCGATGGCAACCTGGCTGCCGTCCGGCGAGTAGGTCAATGTCAAGATCGCGTCGTTTTCCGTACGCGTATAGCCCGACGGGCGCTTGCAATCCCAGGATTGCTCGGGGGCCGTTTCGCAGATCAGCACGTTGCCATCACCATCGCCGGCAAGGAGTGTGTCATCAACCGGTGAGAATGCTACGGTTTGGACAATTGCGGCTGCTGCAACTCCCCCACTTGACTTGACTGGCTGCGTGGACGGGTCGCCCCGCTCGTCAAGTTGAATCAATACGACGTGCTCTTTTCCGCTAGCTGCGACGAGACGGCCGTCTCTCCGGATGCTGATGCTTCTGATCAAGCCAGGCGAGGCATTCGTGCTGCCGATTCGATGCCAATCGTCGGCCGACCATACCGACAGCTCGCCGCTGCGGCATCCGATCACAAGGAAGCGTCCGTGAGGTTCGAACGCCAGGGCTGAAACTCCCTGATCGTCGGCGCAGGGCTTGAGCGACGGTGGGAATGATCCTGTGCCATCTGCCGAGCTCGCCAGGTAAAGCTGGCCATCGCTGCCCCCGAAGGCAAGCAACTGATCGGGCCGCGTGGGATGGAAAGCGACCGCATTGAAGACTGCGCCATCCTCGACGAACAGCCGCCTCAGATTGGTCGCGTTCAGAAGTGTCGACAGCAAGACCTCGCGCAACTGCGGGTGCAGTTCGCCCCGGATATTGTCTGGCAAGGCTGCCACCTTGATCCCGGCCTGCAGCGCCACAATGAGTGCACGGTTGATCTGGCCGCCATATGACGCCTCGGTAGCGCGCGCAAAATCCGCCAAAACCTCCGAGCGATCGCGATCCGTGCGCGCCCACATGACCCAGAGAGCGCTGCCCAGGAGCACGACCAGTGCGACGGCCGCACATGCCTTAAGGAAGTAATTGAACTGCTTTTCCCGGTCGCGCGCGAGCTGGTCCGCATCTACGTGGTCCCTGCTGGCTTGCACATAATCCCGCTCAAGTTGGTCCAGGCCGGTCAGCCGCAGCGCATCGTGCAACTGCCAGGGACTCAACAGGTCTGTAGAGGGGCTACGACCGCGCGCATCCCAGCGTCGTGCGGCCTCGGTCAGCGCCAACCGCTGCCGCACGGCCTCCCGCTTATTGCCGATCCATCCGACATAGCGGGACCAATTGCGCAACAGAGCCTCGTGCTTGACTTCAACCGTCGCATCACCGTCGGCCGTCGGGGTGATACGCAAGAAGTCCTCGCGCGCGAGCAGCTCGAGCATTCCGGGAGTACGCGGGTTTCCGGTATCAAGCAAAGTGCGCCGCATCCGGGGCTCGCGATAAGCCTCCATCATCCGGTCGATGCGCACGAGCTCGAGCAAGATCCGCTTCACCTCCTCTCGATTTTCCGGAAACAATCCGTTGTAGAAGTCCTCGGCGTAACGTTCGAGCGCGATCAGCGGGCTGCCGACCCGCTCGTAGACCTCGCGCGTGATGCGATTGTGGTCCCGCCTCTTCCACAGCGACATCAGGGCAAATTGCAAAAGCGGGAGTGCGGTATCCTGACCGAGCACGCTCTTGATCATGTCGTCGACGATACCCGGCGCCAGATGCAGGTTGACGAGGGCCGCCGGTCGTTCGACAGCCGCCCTGAGCTCGTCATAGCCCATCGACCATTCCTTCATCGAAAAGCGCGCGTGCCGAGCGACGTACGGGCGCAGCAATTCGAGCTTGTCGATTTCGTTGGCGAATTCCTCGCGCAACGTGAGGATGACACGGTTAGCCGGGTTCGATTGCAGTAGTGCATCAATGGCGGCGGCCATTGCGGCGCAATCGCGATTGTCGCACAGCGTGAATGCCTCTTCGAACTGGTCGACGACCAGCAGGGCCGGCGCTGCGGCCACCACGGCCAGCATCTCGGGCAAGCGAGCCGGATTGTCGCGCAGCGCCTTGGCTTCGGCAATACGATCGAACCGCGCATCGGGCAGCGCCGCATTAAGCGCATCCACCAGATTTTCGAGCATCGCATTGCCGGGGACGAATGGTCCGACCACTCGAAATTTTGGCGCGCCATCGACGGTCCGAAGCATCGGCAACGCGCCGCCCATCACGAGCGACGACTTGCCGCTTCCCGACGCGCCCTCGACCACGACCAGCGGCACCTCGTCCAAGCGCTGCAGCAAACTGGTGACGGCTGTTTCGCGGCCAAAGAAGAAAGCGCTGCTGCGGAACGATTCCAGCCCTACATAGGGGCACTTGTCGTCACCGAGATCAGGCAGGCGCTCGGCATCGAATGGGGCAAGGCGCGGCCGAGGGGCACGAATCCCGGCATGCGACAACATGGAAGACCAGTAGTCGAGCAAGACCTGGCAGGCTGTCCGCTCCTTGATATCCTCGACAAGGGTTCCGGTGGTCGCACCACGGTCGAGGAAGCAGCGGATGTTCGATTCAAGCGCCCCCAGGGCAGCGATCTCGCTTTCCGGACTGCTGTCGTTTCCGAGCCGCCGGTCCATGTCCTGGAGCAGGTCCGAATTCACCCGGCGCATCTCGGCGGCGTCGTCGAATGGCGCCGGCTGCACGGTGGCAACCGGTGAGTCAGACATTTTGGGGCTCCGGCTCAATTTGCTGGAGAATCGCCTTCAACGGCAGCGTCGTCTCACGCAACTCGGCACAGAAGCTCTTGAGGTCACTATCTACCTCGCGAAAGAGCTCGCCGACCTCATTGGCATAGTCGTTGAGCAGCCCCAGGACGATGCCGGCTTTGTCGCCTGCTGCGATTGCGGTTCTAATGCCGGCCTCGAGTTCCTCCAGATCCTGCCGACGGTTCTCGAAGACGGGGGAGAACGGCGCCATGAAGCGTTCGCGCATCCTCTGGATGGATTTCCAATTTGCAGTCAGACCGGCACGATTTGCATTGTCCCATGTGCCGATCCTGTATTGGCCGCCGAACATGCTGCGCAGCTTGTTGTCGAGGCCCTGCAACAGACCGTGGTCTCGCACACGCGATGCCAAGCTCCCGCGCAAGTCGTTCAGCGCGTCGATACCCGCGAACATGGGCTTAAGTTCGCGGTTCGCGGCGGCGGCCGGATCCAGCAGGCACACCACGGCAGTCATCAGATCCCGCAACTCGTGCAATTCCAGTTGCCGCATTGCCCGTTCGATCTCGTCGTTCAACCGCGCCGGTATCGCGCCTCCCAACCCTTCCAGCTCGCCAACGAGATGGTCGAAGTCCGCGGTGGCTTGCGTGCTGGTCACGTTATCGAATGCGAGGGCTGCAGCCTGCAGACGCTCGGGCAGTTCGATGCCCAACAGCCCGCTCAGGCTCGGAACGATTTCGGCCAACTGGCGCTGCGACGCTTGTATATCGCGTTCCTGCTGCTTGAATTTCCTTTGGGCGCTCGCCAGCGCCCGGACTGTGACGGTTTCCGCCAAATCAAGGCCCGACTCGAGCACCTGCAACTCGCTGCGAATGGGAATGAGAGATTTCGACTCGATCTCATGCAGCGCGTCATGGACGTTCTTGAGCAATCTAATCTCGTCGACCCCCCGATCGGCGGTCTCGATCACGACCCGCGAGCGGCTGACCGCGTCGGCGACTTGCGCGTTCCGACGGATCAATTTCTCGAGCTGCCGAATGCCTATCTCGCCGGTCGCGAGGTCATTGGATTGCTTGAGCTTGGGATTGCGCTTCAAGGCCTGTACCAGCCGCTCTGTATCAGCCTCCCAGTGGATTTCCGAGATCTGGTAGGCTTGGATATTATGAAAACCCAGCTCCCTGAGCTCCGCAGGCAGCTCGTTCTCCAGAGGCGGCTTATCCCTTCCGATCAGCACCGGCAGAATCTTCTTCGACCGCCTCTGCGCCGTGGCGATTTCGCTGCGAACCCAATCATCGGGAGCATCGAGCGACCGTAGGCCGGGCGATCGTTCGCAGGTAGACCATCGCGGTCCGATCAGCGCCACCAGGGCTTCGCAATTCTCCAGCCCGTCGCTTAGCGCCTTATCCCAATCCTCCCCCCAAGGGATGCTGTCCCCCCTCAAGTCCATGAACACGGCGTCCTTACCGAACATTCGGGTAAGATCCGCGTACAAATGACCGCCGGCCTCCATGGTGTCGATGCGTCGATAATTTATGAAAATCTCACGCATTGCTGACCTCAATCGACACAATAACTTCTGCACCGAACCAGCTTGGGCGGACTGGCAGACCTGAAAATCCTCTAGTTGTAGTTGAAATTTGGGGTAATATCAAATGCTCGCATTGGTAGATGGAGGGAAGATCAGCTGATCTGGATGAACAGCGGCTCTGTGCCCAATTGTCGGAGTGTGGAGGCATTTGAGAGGTGGCACCTGACGTCAGCCCCTCACCCGGCCTGCGCCAGCTATGTGCCGTGCGCGCACTCGTCGAAGGTGCTTTGCTGTTTGTTTCTCGGGCCGATTTCGGTCCTGGCGTTCGTGCTCATGATGGCACTTCCCGTCAGCGCGTCGTCGATGGGAGCTCGCGGTACCGCGAAATGCGATCGCTCACGTTTTCGCGTTGTCGTGGACGTCGGACATACGGTCCAGGCGCCGGGCGCGCTGAGTGCTCGCAACGTCACCGAGTACAACTTCAACCTTCGATTAAGTCAGGAGATTCAAAGACGACTGGCATCCGATGGTTTTGCCGGCAGCGTGCTACTCGTGACCGAAGGCGAGGCCAGGCCAAGCCTGTTTAAGCGGGCGAGCGACGCAAACGAGCTTCCCGCAGACCTGTTCCTTTCGATTCACCACGATTCCGTTCCGGACCAGCTACGTGAAGATTGGGAGTTTGAAGGAGCGCCAAGTCATTTCAGCGATCGATTTAGCGGCTATTCGCTCTTCGTTTCCCGCGACAATCCGCACTACGATGCGAGCGTGCTGTTCGCGACGCTCCTCGGGAAACAGCTGAAGGCACGCGGCTTGCAATATGCCCGCCAGTACACGGAGACGATCATGGGCAAGTACCAGCACGAACTGGTGGACGCTGAGTTCGGGATTTACCGATACGATCAGCTCATCGTGCTCAAAGAAACCAAGATGCCTTCCGTCCTGTTCGAAGCGGGATCGATCATCAACCGCACGGAGGAGCTGCAAATGAACTCACCGGAGCGACGTGATTTGATCACCGCTTCGGTGAATGACGCTGTGGAAGCATTCTGTGACGTTCGGGCTGGCGACTGAAAGTCGTCCGCCGGTTCGGACGATGTAGCAGCCGATCAGTCGGCAATGCATATCATCAGCCGCCAAGCCGGCGGGTCGGCCCCCTCCCACAACGGGCGAGGGACAACATGCCTCGCTAGTTGCAGACCTCGACATTACCGACGTTGCCGCCGGGGCCGCCGCCACCGCGGTACTCGAGATGGCAGCCGCGCCTGACCGGACGGCACAAATACGCATCGCACATGATCTGACCGCTGCCGCCGCCTTCCGCTCTTGCACGGCCCTGCGGGCGCGGAATGTCTGCGGACGGGACCTGTGGCTCGCGCTGCGGACGGAAGGCGCGTTCGCGGTCACGGCGCGGCAGACGCTCGTCGCTGTCGCGCTTGGCGACCGGCTTCCGCTCACGCCGCTTCTCGCATTCATTGTCGTCGTTGAGGAACGAGCCCTCGGCGCACACGATCCTGCTGCAGCGATCGCCGTCAGCCTTGTAGCCGTGCTCGCAGACCAGCGGGCAGACGCGGGATTGCTTCAGCTTGACGGCATCGAGGGTGTCGACGCTCGCGGTCTTGATGTCGAGCTTGGTGCCGGCATAGCGGTTGAACAGCGTCAGCGAGCGCTGCGAGGCTGCGTTCCAGTCGCCATCGACGGTGCCAGTCAGGCAGCCGACGCGGCGCAACTCGGCCTGCACCGATTTGACCACGTCCACCTCGGGTGACCCGGTGGCCAATGCGGCTACGGTCGTGGTCTTCTCGGGAGGCGCCGGCGGTGCGGCCGCAGCCTGCGTTGCCGCTTGATCGGGAACAGCCTTGTTCGTCGCGGCACGATCGGAGAGCGCGGTATCGGCCTGGCGCTTCTGCTCGGCGGCCGCGGCCTGGTCCTGTGCGACCTGCTTGGCCCGTTCCGCGGCAAGACGCGCCACTTCGGCAGCCTTCGCGTCGGCCTCGGCCCTGGCCTGCTGCGCCTTCTGCGCGCCCTCGGCGGCGAGCCGGGCGCGCTCCTGCTCGGCCAGACGCGCCTTCTCGGTGGCGGCCACGCGCGCGTCCTCGGCGGTGAACTTCTCCAGCTGCAATCTGGCGAGGTTGGCGTAGTAGCCGCTCGGATATTGGGCGAGGAAGGCGTTCATCGCACTCTTGTTGCCGATCTGCAGCGCCAGCTCGTAATCGCGACGGGCCTCCGACTGCGGCGTCGGTGCGGGCGCAACGGGCGCGGCGGCGGCAGCGGCAGCGGCGGGGGCCGGCTTGGCCGGTGCCGGCACCAGCGGCACGTCCTCGCCGCCGAGCGAGCCATAGACGAACGGCTCCTGGCGGTTATTCGTGGTCTTCAGCACCTCGTCGCGGACATAACCGAAGGCGCGGCGGACATCGAGGCCGGGGGTCGGCAGGAATTTCGACAGCGCGATCGTGAACGGGCTGTTCTTGCCGTCGCCGTCGGCCGCGGTGGAGCCGGCCTTCGCGGAATAGGCGATCAGCACGTTCGGGCTGGTCGGCTCGACCTTGGCGAGCCCCTGCCCGATCGCCCGGGTCGCCAGCGTCCGCTTCATGGTCTTGGCAAACGGATTGTCGCGGCAGGCATCGAGGATCACCAGCCGCAGTCGCCTAGCCGGCTCGATCGCGACCAGGATACGATCGAGCGAAAACGCCTCGTCATAGACGTCGGTATCGCGCTCCAGCCGGGCGTCGACCGGGATCAGATAATTGGCGCCGTCGACCTCGATGCCGTGGCCGGCATAGTAGACCAGCGCGATATCGGCATCGCGCGCGAGGTCGGCGAACTCGCGCAGCGCGCGGCGGGTCTCGATAGCCGGCAAGTCCCTGCGGAAGTCGACCACGTCGAAGCCGGCATTCTTCAACGTCGCGGCCATCACCGAGGCATCGTTGACCGGGTTGGCCAGCGGCGCGGTGTTCCGATAGGCCGAATTGCCGAGAACCAGCGCCACGCGCTTCTCGGCGAAGGCCGGCCGGCAGGCGATCAGCAGCAACGCCGCGACGGCGAGCAGCAGTCGTTTCAGTTTCAAGGGCCCAGACCCGTTCATGGCGACACTCTCGCCGTTTCCTAGCATGCAGGTCCAATTACCAGAAGCAAGCGGCGGGCTTTGTGAGGCACCTCACGATCGGTGCCGGCGTGGACCATGCCATCCTGACGATTAGTCGGCGGAAGCGGCCACCGGTTCGCATTTGGCGGGCTGCGACATTTCGTGCACGATCAGCAGCAACGAGAACAAGGAGGACGTCATGCAGGGCACAAGCGCACCGGTTCCAGCCGGCCGATCGCGCATGATCGGCGGCATGGCCCGAAATCTCCTCGCGCTTGCGCTGCTGGCCGGCTGCGTCGCGGGATGCGGCCTGGTCGACGCCGTGTTCGACGGCTTCAAGCACGCCAAAGCGGTCGAGAACGACCTCTTTGCGATGGTGGGGGTCAAACCGGCGGTCGGCTTCAACTGGCACAATGGCCGGCTCTCATCGGTGACTGTTACCTTCCCGAACCTGCTCCAGGACAAGCCATTGCAGGAACTTGCCGACGCAGCGCGCACCGCAGTCGGCAAGGAATTCAAGCAGCGCGCCGACAACGTCGTGCTCGCGTTCTCGCTGGGGCCGTCCGAGACACCAGTGGTGCAAGCGGACCAAACTCAGGGCAAGAACTTGCCTTGAGCGAATTTATTCCCCGCCTTGCGTGACGTGCTCCCGATATTGCGGCAGGTCGTCCAGTATCTCGTACCAGGGCGCCTTGGAGCCGACGAAGATATGCGCGGTCGGCCGGATCGTCGGCGCATCGCGCAGCGTACCCATCGTGACATGGACATAGGCGCCGTTGCGGACGCGCGAATACAGCAGCGACCCGCAGCGGCCGCAATGCGCGTCGTGGGTGAGCTCATCGCCGTAGATCAGAAGACCCTCGGCGCCGCGGGTGACGGTGAACTTCTCGCGCACGATGCCTGCAAACGGCTTGAACGCCGATCCCGTGGTGCGCCGGCAGTTCGAGCAGTGACAATTCAGCGCATAGGTGAACGCGTCGGCCACTTCATAGCGCACGTCGCGGCAGAAGCATTCGCCGGTCAGGATCGTCTCGTTCGAATTTGCAGATGCGGTCACAACTCACTCCTCACGCGGAATTTTATCGCCGGCCATGGCGCAATCCGGCAGTTCATGGCTAAATCCTAGAGCCCTTTCCGTTCCGATTGAATCGGAACGGGGGGCTCTAGATTCTCGTTTTGACGCGTTTTCTTCACGCGAACCGGTACCTACTTCGCTCGAAAACGCTCTAGTAGTTCAAATCCTGCCGGGAGGGCTAACCAATGAGTCAAGAACGATCCAGCGTCGAAAGCGTCGTGCAAACCTATTTCGACGGCCTCTACGAGAGCAATGCCGACAAGCTCGCGACGGCCTTTCATCCCAGCGCCGATCTGCGCTGGGTGGACAAGGGCGAGCTGAAGGTCCTCAGCGTGCCGGACTGGCTCGCTCTGGTGCGCAAGCGGCCGTCGGCGAAGGCCGAAGGCAAGCCGCGCGAGGACTTCATCGTCACCATCGACCGGTCGGACGACAACACCGCCTTCATCAAGGTGCGTTGCCAGCTGCCGCCGCGCTATTTCACCGACTACCTCGTCGCAATGAAGCTCGCCGACGGCTGGCAGATCGTCTCGAAGTCCTACCGCTACGATCAGCGGGACTGACCGGGCGGCCCACCGCATCCCTGCGACGGCTTTATGACACGCCCCGGCGGTCCGGCTCCGGCCGGACCGCATTGACTGGCGCTGCTTTCCGGGCGAATTGAGCCCAGTATGGAAGCCAAGTTTCAGATCTTTCTCACTCTGCTCGGCGTACTGGCGGGAACCGCCCTGGTTGCACGGCGGACCGACATCGCGCCGGCGATCCTGCTCCTGCTGGTCGGCATCGTGCTCGCCTTTGTGCCGGGCATGCCGTCGCTGGAACTGCCGCCCGAGCTCGTGCTTCTGGTGGTGCTGCCGCCGCTGATCTATTCGGCGAGCGTCGCGATGAGCTGGCGCGAGTTCAAGGCCAATCTGCGGCCGATCATCCTGCTGTCGGTCGGCTGCGTGATCTTCACCGCCTTCATGGTCGCGGCCGCGACCCACTATCTGATCGACCTGCCCTGGAGCATCGGCTTCCTGCTCGGGGCGATCGTCGCGCCGCCGGACGTGGTCGCGCCGCTCGCGATCGCGCGCAAGCTCGGCATGCCCCGCCGGATCCTGGTGGTGCTCGAGGGCGAAGGGCTCGCCAATGACGCGACCGCGCTGATCCTCTACCGCTTCGCGCTCGCCGCCATCACCACCGGGCTGTTCTCGCTGCCGAAGGCGACCGGCACGTTCCTCGTCATCGTTGCCGGCGAGATCGCGTTCGGCACGGCGGTGGGCTGGCTCAGCCTGCGCGCCCGCCGCCGCGCCCGGGATCCGCAGGTCGAGATCACGCTGTCGCTGATCACGCCCTATCTCGCCTACTGGATCCCCGAGCATTTCGGCGGCAGCGGCGTGATCGCAACCGTCGCCTGCGGCCTCTATATGAGCTGGAACGGACCGCTGCTGATCTCGGCCGCGACGCGCCTGCAGGGCATCTTCTTCTGGGATTTGATCATCTATCTGATCGAGGGCCTGCTGTTCCTCCTGACCGGCTTCCAGATGCGCTCGCTGTACGAGAAGTCGAAGGCGTTCCCGCTGCACGACATCCTGACCGCCACCGTGCTGGTCGCCGTCATCGTGATCGTCGCGCGCTTCCTGTGGGTGTTTCCCGGCACCTATCTGCCGCGCTGGATCAGCGCCCGCGTGCGCGAGCGCGATCCGCTGCCGTCGTGGCGGGCGGTGTTCGTGGTCGCCTTCACCGGCGTGCGCGGCGCGGTCTCGCTCGCCGCGGCACTTGCGCTGCCGTTGACATTGCCCGGTGGCGACGCCTTCCCGTATCGCGACCTGATCCTGTTCGTCGCCTTCGGCGTGATATTCGTGACACTGGTCGGGCTCGGCCTCGGATTGCCGCCGGTGGTGCGCGTGCTCGGCCTCGCCAAGGACGGCCGCAGCGAGCATATCGCCGAGCACGAGCAGGAAATCGAGGCGCGGCGCGAGGCGCTGAACGCCGCGCTGAAATCGCTCGACGCCATCACCGACGACCGCGAGCTCTCCGACGAGGTCATCAAGCTGCTGCGGTCGCGGCACGAAATCCGCATCAACCAGCTGCCTGATACGCTCGATCCCGACAAGCACGACGTCTCCGCCGCCGGCACCGCGCTGACACGGGAGCTGATCGCCTCCGAGCGCAAGTTCATCCACATGCTGCTGCGCGACGGCAAGATCACCGACGAGACCAGACGGCGCATCGAACGCGACCTCGATCTGGAGGAGGCGAGCCTCTCCAACCGGGAGTATCGCAGGATTCCGTTGTAGCGAACTCTATCCCACGTCGTCCCGGCCTTCGCCGGGACGACAGCAAGGAGCCTACTCCGCCGCGGCGTTCTGCCCGGGACCGCCGACGAAGCCCGCGGGATCGCCGAACCGTTCGATCATCACGGCCGTGAGATCCTTGGTCTTGCTGGTGACGCAGGCGCCGGAGCGCACTGTGTAGCGATCCTGATGCCTGGCGTGCGGCGGCGCCTCGCCCTTTTGCAGCGCGCGGGCCGCCTCCAGCACCAGCTTGCGGAAATGCATGATGCCGAGATCGGTCGGGCCGAGATGCTCGCGGGTGCGGTCGGCGATCGGGCCCTGGCTGTCCTGCACCGCGGCGTCCTGCTCGGAGACGCCCTTGATCCCGGTGTAGCTCTTGGTCCGCTGCAGTTGGCGGTCGATCAGATAGTCGTTTGCCTTGTTGCGCAGCGGCACGTAGTTCTCGTCGACGACAGCCATCACGCCGTTGCCATTGGCATAGCCGTCGCGTTCGGCATCGGTCAGCGGCCGGTGCGGATTCCAGGCGTAGGTATAGATCCAGCAATTGGTGTCGCTGACCGGCACGAAGGTCTGGCCGAACATGTTCTCGCCCGGCATCGAGCTCGGCGCATAGCTGTGGAACGGCATCAGGAACTGGGCGATGCGCCAGTAGATGTTGTCGCTGCCGGTGAGCCGTCCGCCCGCGACCGTCAGGCCGGCCTCGTGCGGATTGATCTTGATCACCGGCCGCGGATCCTCGGCGATCCAGCGCATGTGGTCGGTCGCGACCCGCGTCAGCGGGTTGACGAAATGCTTCTTGATGTCGAGGATCTCGTTCTCCTCCTTCTCGAAGGAGAGATGCGCGAAGGTGAAATGCGCGGTGTCGATCGAGCCTTCCACCGCCTGCACCCAGTTGCAGTCCTGCCACTTCTTGGTGACGAAGCGATGCGAGGCCGGCAGCAGCGCCATCTCCAGCGCCGGCAATTCGGGCATCTGATCGGCCGGGCCCATATAGGCCCAGATCATGTCGCCCCATTCGCGCACCGGATAGGACTTGATGCGGATCAGGTCCTTGGCGTTGAGGTCCGGATAGGATGTCGGCATGTCGACGCAGCGGCCGTCGGTGTCGAACTTCCAGCCGTGGTAGACGCAGCGGATGCCGCATTCCTCGTTGCGGCCGAGCCAGAGATTGGCGCCGCGATGCGGGCAATACTGATCGATGACGCCGACCACGCCCCTCGAGTCGCGGAAGGCCAGCAGCTCCTCGCCCATGACAACGATCTTCTTCGGGTCGCTGTCCGGCTCCGGCAGCTCTTCCGTCAGCAGCACCGGAATCCAGAACCGGCGCAGCAATTCGCCCATTCCCGTTCCGGCACCGGATTCGGTGAGGAATTTGTTGTCTTCGGCGCGGAGCATGGCATTTCCCCGGGAGTTGTTTTTGATTTTCCCGGAGCTTGGCGTAGCCGATGCGCGGCGTCAATGCGATTGGCTGCGCGGCCGGCAGCCCTGTCCCGCGCACTGATGGATTTACACCCGTTCTCTGCGCCGGCCGGTCCGTGCCCGCGCAGAGTGGTTCAAGGCAGGCTGGCCTTCCGGCTCACGGCTTCACGTAAGCCCATCCCTTCTCCTGCAGTTCCATCACGCGCACGACGCCGGACTTCACGACTTCCGCCTGCCTGATGATCGGGATCGACTTGTTCTCGGCCTTCTGCATCTTCTCCTGGGTGTTGCCGCAGGCCTTGAACGACACCTCGGGTGAACTGAGGGCCATCTCCTCGATGCGAGCCTTCACCGGCGACGTATCCTCGCGGAGCATGTGCAGGCCCGGGCCGAACGTGACCACCTCGACCTTCACCTTTTCGCCAAGGCCCTTGTAATATTCGGTCACGTTCGTTGCGTTGTTGAGCGTGAGATTCATGGCGGCAGGATCATTGCTGTTCACCTGCAAGACCAGATGATGCTCCTTCCCCTTCGGCGCCACCGGATCATGCATACGCGCATATGCGGCGCGCTTGCGCGTTTCGGCGGCGGATCGCGGCGTTTCAGATTTCCGGGCGTCGCTTGTCCGGTAAGTTGCGGACTGCTCGCCCGGCACCCAGTATTTTCCGCCTTGCTCGGCCACCGCCAAGGACGTGGAAGCCAGCATCGCGATGGCAGCCATCGCAACAAATTTCGCTACAGACTCAAAATTGCACATTACAGATCTCCATCTCGAAAAATCGTCGAACACACTTCTCAGTTGCTGGGCCTTGCGACAGCGAGCGGCCATTTGCAGATCGCGGCCATCTTCGCTCGCATCGCGTCCAGCCCCGCGAGCGAGAATCTTGCGTCATGGGCAGCCCCGGTACCGGGTGAGAGGCGGACAACAAGGACCGCGTTATCGGGAAGCGATTGCAACAAGCGAACCGCATCGCCTGCGACGGCGACGCCGGAACCAAACGCCGGCACAGTTGCCGCGACCTGCGTCGGCTGACCGTCGTTGATGCGATAGGAGATCGCATAGCCGTCGCCGCGGCCCGAGATAGCGGGTCCCGCGAAGGACAATTCGGTCCGCCCGCCGCGACACCGGATCGACAGCTTGATCGACGATTCGACCGAATCGAATGTCGTCGCAGTGGCGATCGGTGAATAATCGACGGGCGACGTCGTCTCGCTGATCGTCCAATTATCGGCTCTCGACGCCTCGCGGCGGGTCGGCGCAGTGGCGTGCGACAACTTGTCGAGGCATTCCAGGCGCGCTTCACGTTGCAGCTGGGAACAGGCGCGTAGCTGTGCCATGGGGTCTTCCATCCCTTGCGCCAGGGCAACGCCGTTGACGGCGGTGGTTGCGGCTAGCAGCGGGACGGCGAGCCTGGTCATTGCGATGCCCGTGCCGACTGACGATCGAGCCACGCCTGCGCGGCAGGAAAGCGCGTGAGACCGGGCACCGTCGCTCCGAGGTTGATCGACTTCCACTTCGGGTCGAAGCCCGGCCCCTGCAGCTTGTCGATGCGCGAGAACAGATGATCGACGAAGCGTGCAACACGCTCGAAGCGGTTGGTGCTGGCCGGCCAATTGAAGGCAACGAGAGCGGTCGGCACGGCGATCGTGGTGATGCGGTCACCCGGCTTGATCAGATTTGGATAGTCGGCGGCATCAAGAGCTGCCGGCAGATAATAGTCCTCGAACTTGCTGTCATACGGTACGGGCAGGAACTTGAAGCCCGATTCAAACCGGCCTTTCACAAAGGCATCGACCGGCTTCGATGTAATGAAGACGACGGCCGCCATTTCGCCTTTCCGCATCTGCTCGAGTGCGATCTGGTGCGGAATGAAGGTCTTCTCGACGTCGATGCCGAGACGACTGAAGATCAGCGGACCTGAATAGGCTGCGGCGGTACCCTGGTTGTTGAAGTTCACCTTCTTGCCGGCGAGGTCGCTCAGGCTCTGAATCTCCGGCCGAACGAAAATATGCAGCTCGGAGGGAAACAGGTTCAGGACATAAGCGATCCGTCGCTGGATGTCCGGCACCTGGCTCTTGTATTCCTCGAGTGCGTCGGAGTTGATGATCGCCGCATCGATGCCGCGCAAGTACAGCAGCGAGTTCAGATTCTCCACGGCCCCTCGCGTCACCACCGGCAGAACGTGCAGATTGTCGCCGTCATCGGTCACACGGGCTATCTCCGCGGCCAGGCGGATCGGCGCGCCCTCGAGAAGACCGCCGGCGAGGCCGACGACCCAGGCATTCATGGCCAGAACTTCAGGCTTGGGCGGAGGCGGTTCGGCCCGGATCAAGCGAGCCTTGTGAGGTCGACCAGACTGCGGCGCCGCATCCACCGCGGGCGGCTGCGGCGCAAGGAGCAGCGACACCAGGGCCGCAAGCAGAAACAGCGGACGCAATCCGGTAGACCTTTTCATCGACCAGCTCCTTTGCACGACATCCCGTCAGCGCGTTCGCTCTTGCTGCAAAGATCGTTCGATCAACGCAGCGCCTCGAATGCGCCTTGCCCCCTCGATTCACCGGCCTCAGCCTTCGCATAGAGATCGCGCGCCTTGGTCAGCAAGCCCTGCAACAATTCAATGTCTCGCCGCGCTGTCGCGAGTTCGCGGGCGAGCACGTCCGCGCTTTGCGGTTGTTCTGCAGCTGGACCAACGTCCCTCGCAGGGTTCGTCTTGGCTTGTGCAAGTTGCGGGGAATTACCGGCGAGGCCGTTGGACTGCGCGTGCGCGACGCCGCCAGAACCCGGCCCATCCGAAGGACACGTCAGCGCGAGGGTTGCTGCGCACCATAGCGGAGCCGCCCGGCGCATCATCCTCGGAGCAAATGGCGCTCGATCCGATCTGACGCGCGAGCCGGCACTTTCACAAGCTGAGTTCCCGTCGACGCGAATGACGATGCTCTCATGTCTGCGCGCGTCCAGTATCACCTGCCGCATGGTGATATCGCCCATTATGATCGGGCATCATAGGGCTCACCGGCTCACGGATACTATGACCCGCAAGGATTACCCCTGTTAACCGCGCAGCTTTGGGCAGACTGAAGCATCGAGCTCAGCCGCGGCCGGCGCGACGGCGCAAGGCCGACGCCGTCCTCACACCGGCCGCTCGCCCTTCACGGTCACGCGGGTGCCGGAACGGGTGTGCGGCCAGTAGTCCCACATCGCGCGGTGCTGGGCGCAGCGATTGTCCCAGAACGCGATCGCGTTCTCGGTCCAGCGGAAGCGGCACTGGAACAGCGGGTTCTCCGCATGCTGGTAGAGATAGGCCAGCATGGCGTCGCTCTCGTCGCGCGGGATGCCGACGATGAAGCGGGTGAAGCCGCGATTGACGTAGAGCGATTTCTTGCCGGTGACCGGATGGGTGCGGACCACCGGATGCTCGGCGCGGGGATATTCCCGTTTGTCGGCGACGCCATAATTGGCGTACAGCCCACGATAGGTCTGCTCGCCGTCGTGCAGCGCGGTCAGCCCGTCGAGATAGGCCTTTATGCGGTCCGACAGCGCCTCATAGGCGGCGTACATGTTGGCGAACAGCGTGTCGCCGCCACGCGGCGGGCACTGCTTGATGTAGAGGATCGAGCCCATCGGCGGCTCGAGATCGCAGGACACGTCGGTGTGCCAGCCTTCGCCATTGGCGCGTGGGCTATCCTTGTCGGCATAGATCTTCATCAGCGCCGGATCGCCCTCATTGGGCGCGGCCGGGTGCACGTGCAGCTCGCCGAACTTGCGGCCGAAGGCGAGATGCTGGTCGGGGCTGATGTGCTGGTCGCGGAAGAAGATGACGAGGTTTTCGGCGAGCGCGCGATGGATCTCGTCCATCTGGCGGTTGGAGCGCGCATCGTCGCCAACGAGCTTGCCAATATCGACGCCGGAGATTTCCGCGCCGATGATCGGCGTCAGCTTCTCGACGCCGATGGTCTCATAGGGCTCGGATTGGTCGGCGAGGTGGCGGTAGCGCGGACCCTGCTTGCCGGACAGCGAGCTCATGGGCGTTCTCCCGATGGTTCTTGATTGGGAGCATGGTAGCCCGGATGGAGCGAAGCGCAATCCGCGCCGCAAGCATATCCGTCGTCCCGGACAAGCGCAGCGAAGCGGAGCGCAGATCCGGGAGCCATAACCACAGGATTGTGTTTTGCGAAGGCTGGTAACCCGCATCTCGCGCCATAACCGCCGCCTGGGGTTATGGGTCCCGGCTTTCGCCGGGACGACGGTGGAGTGTGGGTTACGCGCGAAGTGAAATTACTCCGCGGCGCCCGCGGGCTCGGGCATCTTGGCGCCGGCGCCGTACTTCTGGTCGATATAGTCAATCACCAGCGCCTTGAAGTCGGCGGCGATGCCCGGACCGCGCAGGGTGCGGAACTTCTTGCCGTCGACGAAGACAGGCGCAGCCGGCGCCTCGCCGGTGCCGGGCAGCGAGATGCCGATATTGGCGTGCTTGGATTCGCCGGGGCCGTTGACGATGCAGCCCATGACCGCGACGTTGAGTTCTTCGACGCCCGGATACTTGGTCTTCCAGGCCGGCATCTCGTCGCGGATGAAATCCTGGATCGAGCGCGCCAGTTCCTGGAACGTGGTCGAGGTGGTGCGGCCGCAACCCGGGCAGGCCGCAACCAGCGGCACGAAGGTGCGGAAGCCCATGGTCTGCAGCAATTCCTGCGCGACCTGTACTTCCAGCGTGCGATCGCCGCCGGGCTCCGGCGTCAGCGAGATGCGGATGGTATCGCCGATGCCCTGCTGCAGGAGAATGCCGAGTGCGGCGGAGGACGCCACGATGCCCTTCGAGCCCATGCCGGCCTCGGTGAGGCCGAGATGGATCGCATAATCCGAGCGGCGCACGACCTCCTGATAGACCGCGATCAGGTCCTGCACGGCGGAGACCTTGGCCGACAGGATGATCTTGTTCTTGGGCATGCCGAGCTCTTGCGCGCGGGCCGCCGACAGCAGCGCCGACTGCACCATCGCCTCGCGGGTCACCGCGCGGGCATCGCGCGGATTGGCCGATGCCGTGTTCTCGTCCATCAGCTTGGTGAGCAGCTCCTGGTCGAGCGAGCCCCAATTGGCGCCGATGCGCACCGGCTTGCCGTTCTTGTTGGCGATCTCGATGATGTCGGCGAACTGGGTGTCGCGCTTGTTCTTGAAGCCGACATTGCCGGGATTGATGCGGTACTTGTCGAGCGCCTCGGCGCAGGCCGGATATTCGGCGAGCAGCTTGTGGCCGATATAGTGGAAGTCGCCGATCAAGGGCGTGGTGATGCCGCGCTTGCGCAGGCCGTCGCGGATGTGCGGCACGGCGGCAGCGGCTTCCTCGCGGTCGACGGTGATGCGCACCATTTCGGAGCCGGCGCGCGAGAGCGCGGCGACCTGGGCGATGGTGCCGTCGATATCGGCGGTGTCGGTGTTGGTCATCGACTGCACGACGATCGGCGCACCGCCGCCGACGGCAACGTTGCCGACCATGACCTGCGTGGTTCGGTGCCGCGGCGCGGGACCGGCGACGTCGTCTTGCGGCAAAATCTCGGGCTTGTTCATGGCGTCTCGAATATCAGGTTTTGGTGACATTCACCAAGGGGGCGATGGGCCTCGCGCAAGACGGGCCAAACGGTGATGTTTCGGAGTGAATTCAATAGCTTATGACGCCGATTGAGGCCAAACGCAAGCCATGCAGCGGCGTCCTGCATGGCTAGCTATATTGGGCCGAATTGGGGTGAATCAAAGGGCAAAGTGACAGCTTTTCATGTGATCCGGCGGACTCCTTTGGTTTGAGCATGATCCTTTCGAAAAACCGGTACCCACTTTTTCGGATCATGCACTAGCATCCCCTTAAGATCATTCCCGGAGGGCGTGACATGGCCGGCCATAGCGAGCTGATCACCACGGCGGAACTTGCCGAGATCCTGACCCGGCCCGAGCTGCGCCTGTTCGACTGCACGACCTATCTGGAGCCGGCCCCGGCCGGCAGCGGCATTCCCTATGTCGTCGTCTCGGGCCGCCAGACATTCGAGGCCGGCCACATCCCTGGCGCGAATTTCCTCGATTTGCAGGCCGAATTCTCCGATCCCCGCACCGAGCTGCGCTTCATGATGCCGCCGACGGCCCAGCTCGAGGCCGCCTTCGGCCGCCACGGCATCTCGGCCAACAGCCGCGTGGTGCTCTATTCGATCGGGACGGCGATGTGGGCGACGCGGTTCTGGTGGATGCTGCATTCGCTCGGCTTTGACGGCGCCGCAGTGCTCGACGGCGGCATCGACAAATGGACCGCCGAGGGACGCGACATCGAGACCGGGCTTGCCGGCGGCTATCCGCAGGCCACGTTCTCGGCGCGGCCGAAGGACGGCATGTTCGTCGACAAGCGTGACGTGCTCGCCGCGACCACCGAGCGCGACACCGTGATCGTCAATGCGCTCGGCCCGCAATTCTACAAGGGACTGGAGCCGAGCCGTTACGGCCGGCCCGGCCGCATCCCCGGCAGCGTCAGCGTGCCGGCGGCAACCCTGATCGATCCCAAGGGCAAGACGTTCGTGCCGCTTGCGGAGGCCGAAGCAACCTTCGCCGCGCAAGGCATCACCAGGGACAAGCGCGTCGTCGCCTATTGCGGCGGTGGCATCTCCGCGACCATCGACCTGTTCCAGCTGCATCGGCTCGGCTACGACAATCTCACGCTCTATGACGGCTCGATGGGCGAATGGGCGAAGGATGAGTCGCTGCCGATCGAGGTCGGATAGTGGACGGAGGCGTGAAGCCTCCTCCGTCGTCCTGGCGAAAGCCAGGACGACGCTGACGATCGATTTCGCGCGATACCGCGCACCGCTATTGCGCACCTCATCTCGGTGTCATCGCCCGGCTCGACCGGGCGATGACAGGGTGGGCTGGGACGCAGCTTCGCATTCTCGCGACATGATCTGTCCGAGCCTTGCTAGGGCGACACGACGCTCGAATCGTCGGGCGCCTGAGCCTCACGCCGGAACGTTCGGATCCGGCGTCACCTTCGGGTCGGGCTTGTTGACGAGATAGAGGCCGGCGATCACCAGCAGCGCGGCGACGCCGAACACAGGGGTCAGCGTGTCGTGCATGATGAAATAGGCCGCGACCACACCGAACAGCGGCGTGACGAAGGTGAAGGCCGAGAGCTTGCTGGCCGAATAGGTCTTCACCATCGCAAACCAGATGACAAAAGTGCAGCCCACCACCCAGACCGCCTGATAGGCGAGCAGCGAGATCGACAGCGCGCTCGGCACGTGCGCGATGCGCTCGCCGGCGATCCAGGCGGCGAGGCCGAGAATCGGAATCGAGATCGCGACCTGGTAGCCGAGCGCCTTTTCCGGCGCGGCCTTACGCAGCTGCGTGCCCTTGGCGACCAGGGTGGTCGCCGCCCACAGCGCGCCGCCGCAGACCACCATGAGGTCGCCGAGCAGCACCTTGGCATCGACGTTCGGCTGCGGCACGCCGATCGCGAGCGCGACGCCGGCAAAGCTCAACGCCAGCCCGCTCCACTGCACGGTCGAGAGCCGCTCGCCGAGGAACTGGTGCGAGCCGAGCGCGACGAAGAACGGCGCGGTGTAGAGAAACACCGAGGCGCGCGACGCCGAGGTGAAGACGAGGCCAGTGAAGATCAGCACGAACTCGCAGCCGAACATCAGCCCGGCGATCACGCCGGGGACGAGCGTGCCGTCGCGCTCGAAGAATTTGACGCCGCGCAGCCGGCCGACGATCAGCATCACGGGCAGCGCGCCTGAGGAGCGGATCAGCGCCTGCAACATCGGGGGCACATCAGGCAGCGCAAGCTTCACCGCCAGCTGGTTGAAGCCCCAGCTCACGCACAGCATCAGCATCAATGCGATGGCGCCGGGCGGCAGCCCGTGGCCGACGCTGACCGGCCTCGTGACGTGGGCTGTGATCGCTTGGGTCGACATGTTTCCTCGCGGGCCGGCTTGCTGCCGTTATTGTTGCTATCGACTGGTTGCCCTCCCTCGCCCCGCTCTTGCGGGGAGAGGGTCGGGGTGAGGGGCTGTCTCCGCAAACTTGATAGAGACGAGCGCGCGGAGAGCCCCCCTCACCCGAAATTCGCTCACGCGAACTTCGGTCTCTCCCCGCAAGCGGGGCGAGGTGACTCCGAAGCTGTGCCGATGAGCCAGAACCATCCGCGCATCACGCCTTCTGGCAATGCGCGCAGGTGCCGGCGATCTCGACCACGGAGAGCTTTGGGATGAAGCCCGAGGCCCGCGCCGCGGCGGTCAGGCTTTGCGCGACAGGCGCAGCGGGGATTTCGCCGACCGAGCCGCAATGGTCGCAGATTAGGAACGCCACCATCGAGGTTTCGTCATGATCGTGCGCGCAGGCGAGGAAAGCGTTGCGGCTCTCGATGCGATGAACGAGGCCGTTTTCCATCAGGAAGTCGAGCGCGCGATAGACGGTAATCGGTGCCGGGCGCGGCATCGTCTTGGCCAGTTCGTCGATCACCTCATAGGCGCCGAGCGGTCGATGGCTCGACAGCAGCGCCTGCAGCACCTGACGCCGGATCGAGGTGAATTTCTGGCTGCGGCGCGCGCACACCTGTTCGGCATGCGCCATCGCGTCCGCGGCGCAGCGGCCGTGATCGTGGTCGGGGGCAGGAAATGTCGGCTTGGCGAGGCTCATTGCCCGGATATGTAGCATTTCTGCGCCCGTTCCCATAGCCCGGCCCAAGCCCGATACCGAAGCCAGTCCCTCACCGCCTTGCAGCCATGTGCGCCATGCGGGGCAGCCCCCCGTTAACCTGGCATGCAGAATTCATAAGCAAGCTTATTATATTGCAAGCTTATGGAGACAACATTGATGCGCAGTTCTGTGGACGCGAACTTCATGTTTACGCTGGGCGAATTGTTCCGGCTGATCCGCGTCTACGCCGACAAGGAGGCCGCGCGCTACGGCATTACCCGTGCGCAATGGGCCGTGCTGTCGAAGGTGGAACGCCAGGAAGGGCTGAAGCAGACCGAGCTCGCCGAGCTGCTCGAGATGCAGCCGATCACCCTGACGCGGCTGATCGACAAGCTCTGCGACAATGACTGGATCGAGCGCCGCAGCGACGAGAACGACCGCCGCGTCAACCGCCTCTATCTGAAAAAGGCCGCGCGCCCGCTGCTCGGGAAGCTGGCCGGCCTGCGCTCCGAACTCACCGCGACCGCGCTCGAGGGCATCAGCCCCGCTGACGCGCACCGCCTGCTCACTCAATTGGAATCGATCAAGGAAAACGTTCGCAATGCCATCCAAAACCCAGCCGGCGAGCCCTCCCGAAAGGAACAACGCTATGGCTGAACCCGTCCTCAAGCTGGCCCCCGAACAGAAGAGCAATCCGGGCGAGCCGGCGCCGTCGGGCAAGGCGAGCCGCGCGCCGCGCCGTCGCCTGATGGCAGGCCTGCGGCGCTATCGCCGGGTGCTGCTGCTCGTCGTGCTGCCGATCGTGGCGGTGATCGGCGGCGGCGTGTTCTATCTC
Organism: Bradyrhizobium sp. AUGA SZCCT0105; assembly: GCF_018129565.1. NCBI lineage: Bacteria > Pseudomonadati > Pseudomonadota > Alphaproteobacteria > Hyphomicrobiales > Nitrobacteraceae > Bradyrhizobium > Bradyrhizobium sp. AUGA SZCCT0105. The sequence goes on from NZ_JAFCMK010000007.1 coordinate 363,139, forward strand.
AATGGCGGCCGCTATGTCGGCACCGACGACGCCTATGTCGGCGCGCAGAAGGTGCTGATCACGCCGGAAATCTCCGGCAAGATCGACAAGATCGTCGTGAAGGAAGGCCAGCACGTCAGGAAGGGCGACGAGCTGTTCGAGATCGATCCGGTGCCGTACCGCCTCGCGGTCGACCAGGCCAAGGCGGCGCTCGACCAGACCAGGACCACCTATGACAATCTGGTCGACAACATCAAGATCAACACCAGGATGCTGGAATTCGCCCAGCAGAGCATCGAACTGAAGAAGAAGGACGTCGATCGCAAATCGACGCTCGCCAAGCAGAATTTCGGCTCGCAGCTCGACCTCGACAACGCCGCCAACGCGCAGGTCACGGCCGAGAGCCTGGCGCAATACATCAGGCAGCAGATCTCCAACGCCAAGACGCAGCTGCTCGGCGATGTCGACTTGCCGATCGAACGCTTCCCGCCTTACGCCCAGGCCAAGGCCAAGCTCGACGACGCCCAGCGCAATCTCGATCACACCGTACTGCGCGCGCCGATGGACGGCGTGGCGACCCAGGTCGATCAGATCCAGCTCGGCCGCTTCGTCGCCGCGGGCGCACCGGTGTTCTCGGTGATCGACGTCGACCACCCCTGGGTCGACGCCAATCCGAAGGAAAGCGACTTCACCTATGTCGCGGTCGGTCAGCCGGTGACGCTCGACGTCGACGCGTTCCCGAACCATGAATTCAAGGGCAAGATCGGCTCGCTGTCGCCCGGCACCGGCGCGCAGTTCGCGATCCTGCCGCCGCAGAACGCCACCGGCAACTTCGTCAAGGTGGTGCAGCGGGTGCCGGTGCGGATCTACTTCGACGAGAACGATCCGTTCGTGAAGAAGCTGAAGGCCGGCATGAGCGTCTACGCGACGATCGACACCAACCACCGCCGCACGCTGGCCGGCCTGCTCGGGCTGCGCTCGGCCTCCGCGCACCCGGACCATCAGGACTAAGACGCGATGAATGCACCGTCACCATCCGCCGTGCCCGGCATGCGCCGGAACATGGTGACGATCTGCGCGATGACCGCGACGATCATGCAGGCGCTCGACACCACGATCGCCAACGTCGCGCTGCCCTATATGCAGGGTTCGCTGTCGGCCTCGCAGGACCAGATCAACTGGGTGCTGACCTCCTACATCGTCGCGGCCGCGATCATGACCGCCCCGGTGGGCTGGATCGCCAACCGCTTCGGCCGCAAGCGCATCTTCATCATCTGCTCGGCCGGCTTCACCGTCGCCTCGGTGTTCTGCGGCCTGGCGCAGGACATCAACCAGATGGTGCTGTTCCGCCTGTTGCAGGGCGTGTTCGGCGCGGCGCTGGTGCCGCTGTCGCAGGCGGTGATGCTCGATTCCTACGCGCTGCATGAGCGCGCCAAGGCGATGTCGATCTGGGGCATGGGCGTGATGATGGGCCCGATCATGGGCCCCTCGCTCGGTGCCTGGCTGACCGAGACCTATTCGTGGCACTGGGTGTTCTTCGTCAATCTGCCGTTCGGCGCCTTCACCGTGCTCGGCCTCGCGGTGTTCATGGACGAGACCAGGCAGGACCACGCGCTGCGCTTCGACTGGTTCGGCTTCGGCGCGCTCGCGGTCGCGATCGGCGCGCTGCAGCTCGCGCTCGACCGCGGCGAGCAGCTCGGCTGGCTGGAATCCAACGAGATCATGATCGAGTTCATTGTGGCGGCGGTCGGCGCCTATTTCTTCTTCGCCCATTCGCTGACCACCGACAAGCCGTTCATCCAGTTCGCGATCTTCAAGGACCGCAATTTTCTCGGCGGCGTCGTGTTCATGACGGTGATGGGCCTCGTGCTGTATTCGACCATGGCGCTGTCCTCGCCGTATCTGCAGAACGTGGTCGGCTATCCAATCATCACCGCCGGCCTGTTGCTGGCGACCCGCGGCGCCGGCACCTTCGTCGCGATGATGCTGGTCGGCCGCCTGATGCGCTACATCGAGGCGCGGACGCTGATCGTCTCCGGCCTCGCGCTGACCGCGGCATCGCTGTTCCAGATGACCGGCTGGACCGACATGACCCAGGCAAGAGAGATCATCGTCGTCAGCGTGATCCAGGGTTTTGGCTTCGGCCTCGTGTTCGTGCCGCTGTCGACGGTGGCGTTCCTGACTCTGCCGAACCAATTGCGTACCGACGGCACCTCGATGCTGACGCTGTTCCGCAACGTCGCGAGCTCGGTCGGCATCTCGATCGTGATCGCGCAGCTCACCGAAGGCGGTCGGCGGATCTACGCAAAGCTGTCGGAGCAGATCAATCCGTTCAACCACGCGCTGCAGATGCCCGATGTCGCCGGCATGATCAACCTCAACACCGATGCCGGCCGCGCGATGGCCGACAGGATGGTGGCCGCGCAGTCGCAGATCATCGCATTCTCGCACGACTACCAGCTGGTGATGCTGTTCATCCTGGTCTCGATCCCGCTCGCGCTGATGATCGGCTCGACCAAGGCCACGCTGCGCGCGCAATCGGCGCCGCCGGATCATGCCGCGGTGATGGAGTAACTCTCCACGTCTCGGCGCTCCGATCGCACTGTCGGACGTCTCCCTCGGTGTCATCGCCCGCGCAGGCGGGCGATCCAGTACGCCGCGGCCTATCGGCTCAAGCACTACTGTCTCTGGAATACTGGATCGCCCGGTCAAGCCGGGCGATGACAGCCTGTGATGCGGCCAACCTCGACCAAAGCGCAAGACGCCGCAGCCGCAATCGCGTTGACTTTCCGACCTCGCCTCCCAATACTCCGCGAAAAAACAGATCCCGTCACACAAATGACGGCTTCAGGGGAGGACGCGATGCCGACTTCACGCAGGACGCTGCTGAAGACTTCAGCGGCTGCCGCCGCTGCTTTCAGCTTCGATTGGACGCGCGCGCAGGCGCAGGCCGAAACGGTCCGGATCGGCGTGATCTACGACCTGACCGGCCCGTTTGCCGCCGGCGGCTCGGTCGCCTCCTCGATCGGCACGCAGATCGCGATCGATCTCGTCAACGAGAAGGGCGGCGTCGGCGGCAAGTACAAGATCGCGCCGGTCAATGTCGATTCCCAGAGCAAGCCGGATGTCGCGATCAACGAGGCCAATCGCCTGATCGATCAGGAGAAGGTCGATATCCTCAATGGCGTGTTCGCGAGCTCGCACGCGGTGCCGCTCGCCGCCAAGGTCGAGCAGCAGAAGCGCATCCTCTGGATCACGACCGCGGTCTCGACCGCCGTGTTCAAGGACAAGAATCTGCAATACGTGTTCCGCGCCCAGATCCATTCCGACCAGTACGGCCAGGCCTTCGGCGGCTTCCTCGGCGAGCACGCCAAGGCCAGGCTCGGCATGGAGCCGAAGGACGTCAAGGTCGCGCTGATCCATGAGGACGGTCCCTACGGCGTCGGCGTCGCCGCCGCCGACGAGATGTTCGCGAAGGAAGCCGGGCTGCAGGTCGTGCTCAAGGAAGGCTATTCGGCCTCCGCGCCCGATCTCTCGGTGCTGGTGACCAAGCTGAAGCGCGCCAAGGCCGACATCATCTCGCATGCCGGCTACAACCCCGATATCACGCTGTTCCTGCGCCAGGCGCGCGAAAGCGGGCTGAAGTTCAAGATGCTGTTCGGCGCCGGCGCCGGCTACAGCCAGCTCGACAAGCTGCGGACGACGTTCGGCGCCGACATCGACAATTTCTGCAACATCGACCCCGTTCCGGCGCAGCTGCTCGATCCCGCCAAGCTGGCGCCGGGGGTCGGCGATCTCACCAAGGTGATGGTCGCGCGCTACCGCGAGAAGACCAGCGCCACCGAAGTGCCGCCGCACTGCTCGATGGGCTTCAACCAGACCTGGGTGCTGCTCAACAATGTGCTGCCGGTCGCCAAGGACAAGTATGGCGGCTTCGATCCGGAGGCGATCCGCAAGGCCGCGCTCGATGTCGACATCCCGCCGGGCGGCACCATCCAGGGCTATGGCGTGAAGTTCTATCCGCCTGATACGCCGATGTCCGGCCAGAACGAGCGCTCGACGCCGGTCGTGATGCAGAACGCCGGCGAGCGCATCACCGTGGTGTGGCCGACCAACATCCGGACGCAGGACCCGGTATTCCCGCTGCCGAAGGGATCGGTGTACGGAGCGTAGGGCTCGACCGTTTGTTGCGGCGTGTTGGAACCAGCTCCGTCATCCTGAGGTGCGAGCGGAGCGAGCCTCGAAGGATGCGCGGCCCCGCTGTTGGCCGTTCATCCTTCGAGGCTCGCAAGTGCTCGCACCTCAGGATGACGGGTCTGGCATACGCACCCTTGGGACGAGAGCAATCACCCCGCTGCTGCCCTTAGCCTACAGCACCACCCGCCGTCCCTCATCCGCGGCCCAATAGCCGGCGTAGTTCACCTTGGTGGTTTCATACGCCAGCGCGAGGTCGGCGAGCGGTTGGCGTCCGGTCGCCACGCACTCCATGAAATCCTGGATCTCCTGGAGATAGCCGCGGGTCCATTCCTCCTCGAGGCAGACATATTGCCAGCCGGTTTTGCGATCGACCTTCTCGGTGATGTAGACGGAGGCGAGCTTCTCCTCTGATGTCTGATAGCTCACAAGATGCGTGTTCGGCGTGATGTTGGCGAACAGCGAGCCGCCTGACGTGTAGGTCTCGATCAGATTGCGCACGCCGCCCATGATCATGTCGCCGGAGAATACCGTGGCCTTGGTGCCGTCGGAGAAGGTCGCGGTCAGCGTGCCCCAATCCTCGACGTCGACCGGATTGGCCTTGATGTAGGCGCGCTCCTCCGGCTTGAGACCGGCGGTGACATTGCCGACATCGCAGGTGACGCTGGCAACGTGTATCGCCTCGCCGCGCGCTTTGGCCTCGACCTGCTTGAGATAGAGCACGGCCGACAGCGGATGGCAGCCCATCCGGATCAGCGAGCCGCCGCCGGTCATCGCCCACTCTGCGGCGTGCGCGGCATGCGAGCCGGAATGGCTCTCCTCGCCCTTCATGAACAGGATCTTGTCGCCTGTGGCGCGGATGATCTCCGCGGTCTTTGTCACCGCGGGTGCGTAGATCCAGTCTTCGGCATACATGAACAGTCTTCCGCTGCGCTCGATCGCGGCGCGGGTCGCTTCCATCTCCTCCATCACGCGCTGGTACATCAGCGCCTTCGGAACGTGCCTGCCGATCGGCGCCTTGTCGCCGTCGCGGCCGAAATAGCCGCTGAACGGCTTCTCGCAGATCACATGCTTGCCGGCCTGCATTGCGTCGACGATCATCGCGGCATGGAGGTTGGGCGGCGTGCAGATGTCGATGACGTCGAGCTCACGGTCGGCGACCAACTCGGCGAAACTGCGATAGGCGTTCGGGATTCCGTGCTTGCGCGCGAACTCGACCGCGTGATCGCCGCGCGCCGCCACCGCACTCACCTCGACATCGACGCCATAGACCCGCCGGTACGCAACCATATGCAGCTCCGACACGAAGCCGCAGCCGGCCAGACCGATCCTGATTTTTGTCATTAATATCTCCGCCCTTCAGGCGGGCGGAGAGTAGCGTGCAGCCATCACGGCGTCGAACGCATTTCCCATCGCCGCATGCGGCGGCGCCAATCCCGTGAACAGCTTGAATGCGTCGGCCGAGGCGTTGATCGCGAGGTCCCGTCCGGTCAGGACGCTTGCGCCTTTGGCCTTGGCCGCGGTCAGCAGCGGCGTCCAGAGCGGCGTGTAGACGGCGTCGGCGACCCACATCGAGCGATGCAGCAGCGCATCCGGCACCGGCGTGTCGCGGCTCGGCAGCATGCCGACCGGCGTTGCGTTGACGAGACCTGTGGCGCCATCCACCGCGATCGCGACGCTGCTGGCGTGGACCGCATGGCGATCCCGCAACTGGGCTGCAAGCTGTGCGGCCTTGGCGGCATCGGCGTCGAAGATTCTGATCCCGGCGACGCCGAGGCCGGCGAGCGCAAAGGCGATCGCCTTGCCGACGCCGCCGGCACCGGTCAGCGCGATCGGGCCGCGCGGCGCTGACGCAAGCAGCGGTTCGATCGCACGCGCAAAGCCGGTCGCATCGGTGTTGTGCCCGATCAGACGCCCGCCGTCGGAGACAATGGTATTGACCGCGCCGATCGCGCGCGCATCGGGCGCGAGGTCATCGAGCAGATCGACGACCGCCTCCTTGTACGGAAAGGTGACGTTGACGCCGGCAAAGCCGAGCCGCCTGACGCCCTCCAGCATCGCACGCAGATCGTCGCGCCCGGCGCCCTTCACTTCGATGAGCTGGTAGTGACAGCGAACGCCGAGCACTGCGGCGGCCTGCTCGTGCATCGCAGGCGCCGCCGAATGCGCGATCGGATACCCGATCAGACCGGTCAGGAAACGATCGCGCATTGTCCCTCACGTGTGTGCTCAGCTCATGCGGTCGAGCCGAGCATAGCTGTCTTCCATGCCGTGCTCCATGCCGGTTGCGAGCATCGCCGCGCGCGTCTCGGCATCCGGCAATGTCATCCGCATCGTCATCACGGTGCCGCTGCCGTCAGGCGCGAACCGCGTCTCGACATGATTGTCCGGCGTCGGGTCCGGCAGGTGCATGCGCTCGACATGCACGATGCGGCTGAACGGTTCGAGCGCGACATACTCGCCGGTCAGATGAAAGCCGCCGCCCTTGCCGTCGGTCCATTCGTAGCGGATCTTGCCGCCGGGCCTGAGATCGCTGACGCAGATCGGCATGGTCCAGCCTTCCGGGCCGAGCAGCCACTTCTGCAGCAGCTCCGGCTCGGTATGCGCGCGATACACCGCCTCGGGCGGCGCGACGAAGCGCCTGGTGACAACGATGTAGCGGTCGCCTTCGGTCTTCAGCGTCAACTTGCTCATGGGATACCCTTCACGTCTCAGGCTTCATGGCGGCCAGCACTCCGTCCAGCCGGTCGTAATTGGTTTCCAGCGCCCGCCGCAGCATGCCGAGCCATTGATCGATCTCGGCGACCGCCATCGGCGCCAGCCGGCACGGCCGCTTGGTGCCTTCAACGCGCCGGACGATCAGGCCCGCGCCCTCGAGCACCTTGAGATGGCGGGAGATCGCGGGCTGGGTCATCTCGAACGGCTCGACCAGCTCCATCACCGTCGCCTCGCCGAGGGCGAGGCGCGCGAGGATCGCCCGGCGGGTCGGGTCGGCGAGCGCGGAAAAGGCGGCGTCGAGGCTGGGCATGCTTGATCTCACATCAGTTATATAACTAATTTGCTATATAACTGATTATGCATAGTCAAGCGAAATCCGCTGCGGCGAGGGCGCGCAGCGGATTTGGGTCGTCCCTTCGGTGCTGGATTTGCGTGCCGCCGGGCGCGGTCAGCGGCTAGACGTCGAAGAACACGGTCTCGTTGTCACCCTGCAGGTGAACGTCGAACGTGTAGGTGTTGCCGGAGCCTGCCTTGCGCCTGGCGATCAAGGTGGCGCGGCGATCGGCCGGCACCAATGCGAGCACAGGATCGCCGGCGTTGCCGGCTTCGTCGTCGAAATAGATCCGGGTGTAGAGATGCAGCAGCATGCCGCGCGCGAACACCGCGAGCACGATGTGCGGCGCCTGCGGCTTGCCGTCGGGATCGGGCACTGAGCCCGGCTTGATGGTGTCGAAGGCATAGAAACCGCTCTTGTCGGTGCCACAGCGGCCAAAACCCTTGAAGGAGGAGTTCGGCAGCGCGCGCGCATCCTGCGGATCAGAGAAGCGGCCCTGGCTATCGGCCTGCCAGATCTCCAGCATGCAGTCCGGGATCACGGCGCCGTCGCCGTCGTAGACCTTGCCTTCGACGCGAAGCCGCTCGCCCGACACGTCAGACGTCAAGAGGTTGTTGGTGAAGGCGTCGTTCCATTCATACTCGCCGTTCGGCGTCAGGCCGTATTTGAAATAGGGACCGACGGTCTGCGAGGGCGTGATTCCATCAGGACGTTGGTTCGACACTTACTTGGTCTCCATCGGCGTGGCGCTCTGGCCGCGCAGCACGATATCGAAGCGGTAGCACAGCGCCCATTCCGGCTTGGTGTTCTCGAGATCGAACGACGAGATCATCCGCGCCCGCGCCTTCTCATCCGTCACCGAATTGAAGATCGGATCGAACGGGAACAGTGGATCGCCTGGGAAATACATCTGCGTCACCAGACGCGAGACGAAGGAGTGGCCGAACACCGAGAAGTGGATATGCGCGGGCCGCCAGGCGTTATGGTGATTGCCCCACGGATACGCGCCGGGCTTGATGGTGATGAACTTGTAATAGCCTTGCGCGTCACTCTGCGTGCGGCCGGCACCGGTGAAATTCGGATCGAGCGGCGCCGGATGCTGGTCGACGACATGAATGTAGCGGCCGCAGGCATTGGCCTGCCACAGCTCGACCAGCGTGTTGGGCACGCCGCGGCCGTCTTCGTCGCGCACGTGACCATGCACGATGATGCGCTCGCCGAGCGGCTCGCCTTTGGCCTGAATGGTGAGATCGTTGTCGTGCGCCCGCACCGTCTCGTGGCCATAGACCGGCCCGGTCAATTCGGAGAGCGTGTGCCGCATCGGGATCAGCGGCTTCTGCGGCGAGCGCTTCACGGTGGAGCGATAGTCCGGCGAGAGCCGCGCCGGATGGGCCGCAAGCGATTGCAGCGGATACAACAAGGTCATGGCGAATTCCTCCGCGGCCCACGCGCCCCGTGAGCTCACATCAGATCATTATAATGCATAACCAAAATGGGGAAGGGCTGTTTTCAGCCCTTCCAAGCCATTGGATTAGTTCAGCTTTTCGATGGCGACCGCGACGCCCTGGCCGACCCCGACGCACATAGTTGCCAAGGCAAGCTTCCCGCCCCGCTTCTCCATGCCGTGCACGGCGGTCAGCACCAGCCGCGCGCCGCTCATGCCGAGCGGATGGCCGAGCGCGATCGCGCCGCCATGCGGATTGACGAAATCGGCATCCTCCTTGACGCCGAGCTGGCGCAGGCAGGCGATGCCCTGCGAGGCGAAGGCTTCGTTGAGCTCGATCAGATCGAAGTCCGACACCTTGATGCCGAGCCGCTCGACCAGCTTCCTGGTCGCCGGCACCGGGCCGATGCCCATGATGCGCGGCGGCACCGCGGCCGAGGCAAGGCCGAGGATTTTTGCGCGCGGGGTCAGGCCGTGCTTCTTCACCGCGGCCTCGGAGGCGAGGATCATCGCGGCGGCGCCGTCATTGACGCCGGACGCATTGCCCGCGGTCACCGTGCCCGGATTGCGCACGATCGGCTTCAGCTTGGCGAGAGCTTCGAGCGTGGTCTCCGGCCGCGGATGCTCGTCCTTGTCGACGGTGATCGGGCCGGCCTTGCCGCCGGGCACCTGGATCGGCACGATCTCCTCGGCGAAATAGCCCGACGCGATCGCCGCGCCCGCGCGCTCCTGCGAGCGGATCGCCATCGCATCCTGATCGGCGCGCGAGACCTGGAATTCCTCGGCGACGTTCTCGCCGGTCTCCGGCATCGCATCGACGCCGTACTGCGCCTTCATCAGCGGATTGATGAAGCGCCAGCCGATCGTGGTGTCGTAGATCTCGGACGAGCGCGAGAAGGCTTCGGAAGCCTTGCCCATCACGAACGGCGCGCGCGTCATCGATTCGACGCCGCCCGCGATCGCGAAATCGATCTCGCCGGCGCGGATGGCGCGGCCCGCGGCACCGACCGCATCGAGACCGGAGGCGCAGAGCCGATTCAGGGTCTGGCCGGGAACCGATTCCGGCATGCCGGCGAGCAGAAGCGCCATGCGCGCGACGTTGCGGTTGTCTTCGCCAGCCTGGTTAGCGCAGCCGAAATACACCTCGTCGACCTGATTCCAGTCGAGGGTCGGGTGCTTGGCCATCAGCGCCTTGATCGGGGCCGCCGCGAGATCGTCGGCGCGCACCTTGGCGAGCGAACCGCCGAAACGGCCGATCGGAGTCCGGACGGCATCGCAAATATAGACATCACGCATTGAATCTCTCCCTGAATGCCGCGACTTAGGCGCTGGATAGGCTGGAACTTGAGGTGAGTTTTAGGAGCGTGCCCGCGGCAGGTCAATTGACGCGGCTGCGGGCCCTCCACGCATTACCGTGATGCCCTGTCATATCTCGGGTCGTGGACAGGGTGGAAAACCCCCTCCTCTTGGATAGGACCGCGCGGCGAAATTTTGTAGCTTCCCGGCCCTCATGACCATTCAGCAGCCCATCCCCGTTCCGCCTGAGCCAACTCCCGCCGTCGAGGCGCCGTCGCGCGTCACGCCGATGATGGAACAGTATCTGGAGATCAAGGCGGCCCACCCCGGCCTGCTGCTGTTCTACCGGATGGGCGATTTCTACGAGTTGTTCTTCGAGGACGCCGAGATCGCCTCCAAGACGCTCAGCATCGTGCTGACCAAGCGCGGCAAGCATCAGGGCATGGACATCCCGATGTGCGGCGTTCCGGTCGAACGCTCCGAGGACCATTTGCATCGCCTGATCGGCGCCGGTCACCGCGTCGCGGTGTGCGAGCAGACGGAAAATCCCGCGGAGGCAAAGGCCCGCGGCAACAAGAGCGTGGTCCGCCGCGGCGTGGTGCGGCTGGTGACGCCGGGCACGCTGACCGAAGACACGCTGCTCGACGCCCGCACCAACAATTACCTGATCGCGATCGCGCGCGCCCGCGGCTCGGCCGGCGCGGATCGTCTTGGCCTTGCCTGGATCGACATCTCGACCTCCGAATTCATGGTGACGGAGTGCGCGACATCAGAGCTTGCGGCGACGCTGGCGCGCATCAATCCGAACGAGGCCATCGTCACCGATGCGCTGTACAGCGACAACGAGCTGGCGCCGACCTTGCGCGAGCTGCCCTCGGTGACGCCGCTGACCCGCGACGTGTTCGACAGCGCCACCGCGGAGCGGCGGCTGTGCGATTATTTCGCGGTCGCGACCATGGACGGCCTGTCCGCGATGTCGCGGCTGGAAGCGACCGCCGCGGCCGCGGCCGTCACGTATATCGACCGCACCCAGGTCGGCAAGCGTCCACCACTGTCGCCGCCGGCGCGCGAGGCCGCCGGCACCACGATGGCGATCGACCCGGCGACCCGCGCCAATCTCGAACTGACGCGGACGCTCGCCGGCGAACGCCGCGGCTCGCTGCTCGATGCGATCGACTGCACCGTGACAGCGGCGGGCTCACGGCTGCTGGCACAGCGCCTTGCCGCGCCGCTTACCGACGTTGCCGTGATCGCGCGGCGGCTCGATGCCGTCACAGCGTTCGTCGCGGATTCCGCGGCGCGTGAGGACGTCAGAACCGTGCTGCGCGCAGCGCCCGACATGTCGCGCGCGCTGGCGCGGCTCTCGGTCGGCCGCGGCGGTCCGCGCGATCTCGCCAGCCTGCGCGACGGCATCCTCGCCGCCGACCAGGCGCTGGAGCTATTGGCGCAGCTTGCCAATCCGCCGGCCGAGGTGTCGACCGTGATGGCGGCGCTGCAGCGTCCCTCGCGTGATCTCGCGCGGGAGTTCACGCGCGCGCTGTCCGAGCAATTGCCGCTGATCAAGCGCGACGGCGGCTTCGTCCGCGAAGGCTATGAGGCCGCGCTCGACGAGAGCCGGAATCTGCGCGATGCCTCGCGCCTCGTCGTCGCCGCGATGCAGGCGCGCTACGCCGAGGACACCGGCATCAAGACGCTGAAGATCCGGCACAACAATGTGCTCGGCTATTTCGTCGAGGTCACCGCGCAGCACGGCGACAAGCTGTTCGCGCCGCCGCTGAACGCGACCTTCATCCACCGCCAGACGCTGGCCGGACAGGTCCGCTTCACCACATCAGAACTCGGCGAGATCGAGGCCAAGATCGCCAATGCCGGCGAGCGCGCGCTCAATCTCGAGCTCGAGATCTTCGAGCGGCTGAGCGCGCTGGCGCTTGCCGCCAGCGACGATCTACGCAACGCCGCGCATGCCTTTGCGATGCTCGACGTCGCGACCTCGCTGGCGAAGCTTGCGATCGACGACAATTACGTGCGGCCCGACGTCGACGGCTCGCTCGGCTTTGCGATCGAGGGCGGCCGCCATCCGGTGGTCGAGCAGGCGCTGAAGCGCGACGGCCAGCCGTTCATCGCCAATGCCTGCGACTTGTCACCGGCGCCCGGGCAGAAATCCGGCCAGCTCTGGCTGATCACCGGCCCGAACATGGCCGGTAAATCGACCTTCCTGCGCCAGAACGCGCTGATTGCACTGTTGGCGCAGATCGGCTCTTATGTGCCGGCGTCGCGCGCGCGGCTCGGCATCGTCGACCGGCTGTTCTCGCGCGTCGGCGCCGCCGACGATCTGGCGCGGGGACGCTCGACCTTCATGGTCGAGATGGTCGAGACCGCCGTGATCCTGAACCAGGCGAGCGAGCGGTCGCTGGTGATCCTCGACGAGATCGGCCGGGGAACGGCGACCTTCGACGGCCTGTCGATCGCCTGGGCCGCGATCGAGCATCTGCATGAGGGCAACCGCTGCCGCACGCTCTTTGCCACCCACTATCACGAGTTGACGGCGCTCTCGGCCAAACTGCCGCGGATGTTCAACGCCACGGTGCGGGTCAAGGAATGGCAGGGCGACGTCGTGTTCCTGCACGAGGTGCTGCCGGGCTCGGCCGACCGCTCCTACGGCATCCAGGTCGCCAAGCTCGCCGGCCTGCCGCCCGCCGTGATCACGCGCGCCAAATCGGTGCTGGCAAAACTCGAAGCCCAGGACCGCGGCCAGACCGCCCGCGCGCTGGCCGACGACCTGCCGCTGTTCGCCGTGCCCTCCCGCGCCGCCAGTGAGGACAAGCCGCCAAGCGAGGCGGATCTGCTGTTCGAGGCGGTGAAGGCGCTGCACCCGGACGAGATGTCGCCGCGCGAAGCACTGGATGCGCTGTATGCGTTGCGGGCGAAACTGCCGAAGCAGTAGCGGTGTAGCCCGGATGCAGCGAAGCGAAATCCGGGGCCGCTCTCTCCATTGCACAACCGCCCCGGATTGCGCTGCGCTTCATCCGGGCTACGGATGTCTCACTCGTCATTGCGAGCGAAGCGAAGCAATCCATCGATCCACATACGCGGACAGATGGATTGCTTCGTCGCTTCGCTCCTCGCAATGACGGCTAGGCTCGCGCCTTCTTCCTTCGTCCGATCTGCCACAGCACCAGATTCCAGATGATGCAGGTGGCGAGCGCGCAGCTCAGCCCGATCGCCGAGCCGAATTGCGCGACCGCGACATGCAGCACCGCGATGCCGAGACCGAAGCCGAGCAGGCCCCAGGCGCTGTTGGCGAGCACGGCGGCGGTGGCGGGGCCGCCGATCCGCGGATGCAGGATCAGCATCATCGAGGAGAACACGATCGGAAACAGCGCGATCACGCCGGTGACGCGTGGACCGACCCAGGTCGACGCAGTGACGACGGTGCCGACCAGGCTCGCGACCAGCGCGGCGCGCAGCGGAATGTCGTACCAGCGCCGCGCGATCAGCGGCATTTTCGCCACGTGTCGATAAGGCCTCAGCAGCGGAATGCAGATCGCGAACGCAATGGCATTGAGGATCAGCCCGCCGGCGAGCGTCCACGCGAACTGACGGATGATGGTGCCGAGCACCAGCCACAACGCGATCGCGGAGCCCGCGCTGATCCACATGCCGCGGCGCTGCGCCAGCACGGCGTAGGTGAGGCCCATGAAGATCGTCGCCGCATTGACCGGCAGGCTCGACAGCGCGCCTTCGGCGATGAAGGCCGCGTCATGATCGAGCGCAAGGAAGGTGTAGGACGGCCCGGCCGAGATCGGCAGGGTTGCGATCAGCGCGCCGATCACCGGCCCCGAACGTTCCGTGATGATGGACGCACTGACCACGAAGGCGGCGGCAACCGCCATGCGCAGCACGAGGAGCAGGACGAAGTGGAGTTCGGGGGACATTTCTTGTTTTCTTATCCTCCCCTGGAGGGGGAGGATCGTTTCGCACGCAGCGAAGCAAAATGCGAAACGAGGTGGGGTGATCTCTCAACACGGGCGCTGATCGGGTGGAGAGACTTTCACCCCACCCCGCCGCTCATTGCATTCGCGGCGACCCTCCCCCTCCAGGGGAGGGTAAGCGAGACATCACACCCGCTGCATCGTGACCGACACTTTCGGGCCGTTCTTGATGGTCTGATATACCACGCAGTAGCGCTCGGTAAGCTTCAGCAGCAGATCGAGCTTGTCCTGCGGCGCGTCGGTGCCGACGTCGAAGCGCAGGCGGATCTCGCGGAAGCCGACCGGGGCCTCCTTGTCGACGCCGAGCGTGCCGCGGAAATCCAGATCGCCCTCGGCGAAGACATTGCCGACCTTCAACGGCACCTCGACGGCAGTTGCGACCGATTTCAGCGTGACACCGGCGCAGGCGACCAGCGCTTCCAGCAGCATGTCGCCGGAGCAAAGCTCGAGCCCGGAGCCACCGGTGGCGGGGTGCAGGCCGGCGACCGCGAGCGCGCGGCCGGTTTCGACCTTGCAGGACAGGCTTTCGTTGTCGATCGTGCCCTTGGCTTTCAGGGTGATCACGGCGGCCGAGGGATCGCTCTTGTAGCGCTCCTTGATCGGGGCCTGCATTGCGCGGAGTTCGGCGGAGTCCATGGTCTCGTCTCCCGGCTATTCTTCTTTATGCCGATGTAAGGCCTTATGGCGCCGATGTCACCACCACATCGCCTCGCCGGCGCTTGATTTGTCCGTGACGTCACGCACCGAACGGTCCAGCGAGCGGTCGAGCGCGGTCAGCACGCGGCGCTTGAAGGTGTCGAACAGCTCCGATTTGCGGTCGCGCGGCCGCGCCAGATTGATAGTGATCTCCTCGAACAGCCGGCCCGGCCGCGACCGCATCACCAGCACGCGGTCGGCCAGCACCACGGCCTCGTCGACGTCGTGGGTGACCAGGATCAGGGTCGGCCGCGTGTCGGCCCAGAGATCGAGCAGATGGTCCTGCAGGTCACGCCGCGTGAAGGCATCGAGCGCCGAGAACGGCTCGTCGAGCAGCAGCACTTCCGGCTGCGGCACCAACGCGCGGGCGATCGCGACCCGCTGCGCCTGCCCGCCGGAGAGCTCCCGCGGCCAGGCGTCGGCCTTGTCAGCGAGGCCGACACGAGCCAGCGCCGCCGCGACCCGCGCGCGCCTCACCTCAGCCGGAAGATCGGCGAGACCGAAGCCGATATTGTCGGCGACACTGAGCCAGGGCAAAAGCCGCGGCTCCTGGAAGATGATGCCGATCTCGGCGTGCGGCGACGTGATCACGGCATTGTCGAGCGTCACGCTGCCGGTGCTGGCGCGATCGAGGCCGGCGATGGCGCGCAGCAACGTCGACTTGCCGCAACCGGAGCCGCCGATGATCGCGACGATCTCGCCGGGCGAAATCTCGGCCGAGAAGCGCTCCAGCGCGTGAACGCCGTTCGGATAGGTCTTGCCGACATCCTTCAGCGCCAGCATCACTGCCCTCCCCGCGCGCCAAACGCATCCTGCCAGCGCAGCAGCGGCGCGGTTGCGAACTCGATCAGCCAGTCGGTCAGCTTGCCGAGGATCGCGAAGATCACGATCGCGGCGAGGATCTGCGCCGGCTTGCCGAGCTGCTGGCCGTCGATCAGGAGATGGCCGAGCCCTTCGGAGGCGCCCATGAATTCGGCGGCGACCACGAACATCCACCCCAAGCCGAGCCCGACCCGCAGCGACACCACATAGGTCGGCAGCACCGCCGGCAGCAGGATGCGGCGGATCATCGCAAAGCTGGACAACCGGAACACGCGGCCGACCTCGACCACCTTGCGATCGACCGACAGGATCGCGCCCATCACGCCGAGATAGATCGGAAAGAACACGCCGACCGCGATCAGCGCGACCTTCGAGGTCTCGAAGATGCCGAGCCACAGGATGAACAGCGGCACCCAGGCGATCGAGGGGATCGCGCGCAACGCCTGTACGGTCGGATCGAGCAGCCGCCGCGCCAGGCCCCAATAGCCGGAGATCGCGCCCATGATGGTGCCGGCGACGACGCCGAGCGCAAAGCCCGCGCCGACGCGCCAGAGCGTGGCAAGGATATGGCGCGACAGCTCGCCGCTTCTGGCGAGCGCCACGATGGTCTCGAACACCTTCGACGGCGGCGGCACCAGGCGGCCGTTGGAATAGCCGAGATGGACGACCAATTCCCAGCCCAGCGCAAGCACGACCGGCAGCGCGAGCCCGAGCACCGGGCGCGCATAACGCGACCATCGCGCCGACGCCGCACGCGGCGCGGCCGTCTGTTCCAGCGCAGGCAGGTCAACGGTCATGGCCATAGCAAGAACTATTCTTCCGGCGGGATTGCAAGGCGGGGGCTCGCCTAAGTCCATCCCCGTCGTCCCGGCGAAGGCCGAGACCCATAACCACAGGGCGTGGTGACAGAGCAAGCTGGAGCCACAGCCTTGTTCAACAACAACGCCCTGTGGTTATGGGTCCCGGGTCGCGCTTCGCTTGCCCGGGACGACAGTGGTTAGTTGGTGGGCAACGGGACCTGATCGTCGATCAGGCTGTCGAGCGCGGCCTTCACGTCGGTCTTGGCGTCGATCACGCCGGCCTGCTGCAAGGCGAGACCGGCGGCGAGGATCGACTCGCGCTGGGGCGCGCCGATCCGGCTGTGGGTCAGCTCGGTGCGCTCCTTGAGCTGCTTGTCGACCACGGCATCGGGCAGCTTGGTGACCGCGATGAAGGTCTTCTTCAGCTCGTCATAGTTCGCCAGCGAATATTTCCGTGCTTCCTCGTAGGTCGCGAGCACGCGGCGGACGATGTCCGGATACGCTTTCAAAAACTCCTCGCGCACATTGAGGATGCCCCAGGTGTTGGCGTCGGCCTTGCGGTAGAACAGCTTGGCACCGTCCTCGACCTCCGCCTGCGCCATCATCGGGTCGAGGCCGGCCCAGGCGTCGACGTCGCCGCGGATCAGCGCGGTCTTGCCGTCGGCGTGCTGCAGCAGCACCGGGGTGATGTCCTTTTCGGTGAGACCAGCGCCGAGCAGCGCGCGGACCAGGAAGATGTGCGGGTCGGTGCCGCGCGTCACCGCGACGCGCTTGCCCTTGAGGTCGGCGACCGACGCGATCTTGGAGTCCTTGGTGGTGACCAGCGCGGTCCATTCGGGGCGCGAATAGACGTAGATCGACTTGATCGGGTTGCCGTTGATCCGGGCGACCAAGGCGGCGGAGCCCGCGGTCGATCCGAGATCGATCGAGCCGGCGTTGAGGAATTCGAGCGCCTTGTTGGAGCCGGCCGACTGCACCCAGACGATGCTGATGCCGTCCTTGGCGAACTCCTTCTCCAAGAGGCCCTTCTGCTTCAGGACCATCGACACCGGATTGTAGGTCGCCCAGTCGATCCGGATCTCCTTCAGCGCGTCGGCGGCGAGCGCCGCGCCGGGCAAGAATGTCGAGACCGCGAGCAGCGCCGCAAACGCGCGCCGGGAAAAATTCTGCATTCGTCGATCCCCTTGGGTTGATTAAAAAACACACTTTTAATTCAATGAGTTAGCCTTGCGGTCAACGAGAAAATCTCTACCCTTTGTTTGGCGGCGCGAGCACAGACTTGCTCTGGGTGCCCAGGAAACAGAATGGAGCTGCTGTCCATATACTTTGGTCAGTGACAGCAACAGCTTGGTCCGATATCGGATGAACGTATGGACAGCGTCGTAGCCGAAGTCCGCCCTGAAGCGGATGGTCGTTTCGAGACCGAGCGGATCACCGCGGCGGTCAATGCACTCGCCGAACAGCATGCCGGGCGCGAGGACCAGTTCCGCGCCGCGATGGCGCAGCTGCTCAAGGCCGAGCTGATCGCGGCGCGCGCCACGGCGCAGACGCTGCTGCTGAAGGACCGCCACGGCCGGCACTGCGCGGAACGACTCTGTTTCGTGCAGGACGAGATCATCCGCATCCTCTACGCGGCGGCGACCCGGCATCTGTATCACTCGCCGATCCCCTCGGGCGCCGAGCGCATGGCCGTGGTCGCGACCGGCGGCTATGGCCGCGGGCTGATGGCGCCGGAATCCGACATCGATCTGTTGTTCATCCTGCCCTACAAGCAGACCGCCTGGGGCGAGCAAGTCGCCGAAGCCATCCTCTATTGCCTCTGGGACATGGGGCTGAAGGTCGGCCACGCCACGCGCTCGGTCGATGAATCGATCCGCCAGGCGCGCGGCGACATGACGATCCGCACCGCGATCCTGGAGACGCGCTTTCTGACCGGTGACCAGCCGCTCTATGACGAGCTGGTCGAACGCTTCGACAAGGAGGTGGTGCAGGGCACCGCGGCGGAATTCGTCACCGCCAAGCTCGCCGAGCGCGAGGAGCGGCATCGCCGCGCCGGCCAGTCGCGCTATCTGGTCGAGCCCAACGTCAAGGACGGCAAGGGTGGCCTGCGCGACCTGCATACGCTGTTCTGGATCGCGAAATACGTCTACCGCGTGCGCGAGACCGACGAACTGCTGGAACGCGGCGTGTTCGACGCGCAGGAGTACCGCACCTTCCGCCGCTGCGCCGACTTCCTGTGGTCGGTGCGCTGCAATCTGCACTTCTTCGCCGGACGCGCCGAGGAGCGGCTGTCGTTCGACATGCAGCGCGAGATCGCGGTGCGCCTCGGCTACACCTCGCATCCCGGCATGCAGGACGTCGAGCGCTTCATGAAGCACTACTTCCTGATCGCGAAAGACGTCGGCGACCTCACCGCGATCCTGTGCGCCAAGCTCGAGGAGGAGCACAACAAGCCGGCGCCGGTGTTGAGCCGGATGGTGGCGCGGCTGCGGCCCGGCGCCAAGCGGCGGCGGGTGGCCGGCAGCGACGACTTCATCGTCGACAACAACCGCATCAACCTCGCCGCGCCCGATGTGTTCAAGCACGATCCGGTCAACCTGATCCGGATCTTCCGCCTCGCGCAGCAGAACAACCTCGCCTTCCATCCCGATGCGATGCGCACGGTGACGCGCTCACTGAAGCTGATCAACACCCAGCTCCGCGACAACGAGGAAGCCAACCGCCTGTTCATGGAGATCCTGACCTCGAACGATGCGGAGACCGTGCTGCGGCGGATGAACGAGACCGGCGTGCTCGGCCATTTCATCCGCGCCTTCGGCAAGATCGTCTCGATGATGCAGTTCAATATGTACCACCACTATACGGTGGACGAGCATCTGCTCCGCTGCATCGGCTTCCTGCAGGACATCGAGCGCGGCGGCAATGAGGAGTTCACGGTCGCCAGCGACCTGTTCCGCAAGATTCGCCCCGAGCACCGCCCGGTGATCTATATCGCGACCCTGCTGCACGACATCGCCAAGGGCCGCCCGGAAGATCATTCGATCGCTGGCGCCAAGGTGGCGCGGCGGCTATGCCCGCGGCTCGGCTTCTCGGCCGCCGACACCGAGCTGGTGGCGTGGCTGATCGAGGAACATCTGACGATGTCGACGGTGGCGCAATCGCGCGATTTGTCGGACCGCAAGACCATCGAGAATTTCGCCGCCGTGGTGCAGTCGGTCGAGCAGATGAAGCTGCTCACGATCCTGACCACCGCCGACATCCGCGGCGTCGGCCCGGGCGTCTGGAACGGCTGGAAGGCGCAGCTGTTGCGCACGCTGTATTACGAGACCGAGCCGGTGCTGACCGGCGGCTTCTCCGAGGTCAACCGCGCCCAGCGCATCGCGGTGGCGCAGGCCGAATTCCGCCGCGCCTTCACCGAATGGCCGGAGGTCGAGCTCAACGCCTATATCGGCCGACACTACCCGGCGTACTGGCTCAAGGTCGAGCTGCAACGCAAGATCCGCCAGGCGCGCTTCATCCGCGCCAGCGAGCAGGCCGGCCACAAGCTCGCGATCAATGTCGGCTTCGACGAGGTCCGCGCCGTCACCGAGCTCACGATTCTGGCGACCGACCATCCCTGGCTGCTGTCGATCATCGCCGGCGCCTGCGCCTCGGCCGGCGCCAACATCGTCGACGCGCAGATCTACACCACGACCGACGGCCGCGCGCTCGACACCATCTCGATCTCGCGCGAGTACGATCGCGACGATGACGAGGGCCGCCGCGCGACGCGGATCGGCGAGATGATCGAGCAGGTGCTGGAAGGCAAGCTCAGGCTGCCCGAGGCGGTGGCGAAGCGCGCGGTGCGCAGCAAGGCGCGGCCGTTCATCGTCGAGCCCGAAGTGACCATCAACAACCAGTGGTCCGACCGCTACACCGTGATCGAGGTCTCCGGCCTCGACCGCCCCGGCCTGCTCTACCAGCTGACCACAGCGATCTCGAAGCTCAACCTCAACATCGCCTCGGCGCATGTCGCGACTTTCGGCGAACGCGCCCGCGACGTGTTCTATGTCACCGACCTGCTCGGCGCCCAGATCACCGCGCCGACCCGGCAGGCCGCGATCAAGAGCGCCCTGCTGCATCTGTTGTCGAGCGAGGATCAGGCGGCGAAGCCGGCGGCGTGACGCGTCGCCTCGCTCCACTCGTCATTCCTCGATGCGCAATTGCGCATCGAGGAATGACGGCGGAAGGAACTGAGCCCGGAATCCATCAGGGCCGGGGCTAGACGGGGAGTGGATTCCGGGCTCTCACGGAGGCTGTTGTCGGACCCGTTTGCGCGACCCAGGCGTGAGCAGCCAGCGCGTCGGTCCCGGCAGCCTGCCGGACTTGGATCCAGAGCGGGCTACGATCCTGGATCCGGCACGTTCAATTGCGGCTGCAGCGCCGCGAGGCTTGCCCCCAGCAGGGCCAGGTAGCTCGCCTGGCAGAGCACAACGCTCAAATCGAAGACGTCGAGCAGATCGATCCAGGAATTGTCGGCCTGCACGGTCGCTGCTTGCTTGCCGCCGTCGATCACGGAGGGCTGGAAGCTGCGGTTACGGCTCTGAGACGTCGTCTCGCGCGCGACGTCGTCGGAGCAAAGGATCAGATGCAGGCGCGTGTTGGGCATTTCAATCTCCCGTCTCTGATTGGCGATTGCTGAACCCCGAAAGGCCTCTACTGTCATCGAGTTACCCAATAAGCGTAGCCACCGGCAGGAAACCGGCCATTGAACGGAGGTTGATCCGGCCGTTACATTCGGATGGGGACGACATACTTTGGTTTAGCCGCAACCTGGGCCTGAGTTCGTCCGGCGATTGCGCTTTCCGCGCGATCTCACGCCACGCGAGCGGATCGCCAAAATCGCCCCCACGATCCCGTTCGAACGTCGAGAAAGCTGCTAGTATGGAGTTTGTGAGGAGGGCGACGTTGTCGCCGCTGATGGTAGCGGTCACCTAGCGACGCAGCGCGGCCCATGACGGCCGAGTGCTGGACGGCCCAAGTGCTGGATAGCCAAGTGCTGGTGCTGCCGATGATGCGCATCCCGACCACGAAATCCTGGTCGGCCGAGCAATGGCTGCTCGGCGGCATGGTGCTGGCTTTGGCCGCAACCTGCATTGGGCTGCTGCTTGGTCCGCAGCCGGCAGCTTCCGCCCATCTGATCGCGCTGGCGCTGCTGATCGCCTCGCTTGCCGCCGCATTGGTGATGATGGGGGTGGTGGGGCGCACCCACAGGCAGATGGAAGCCATGTTGCGCGGCCGGGCCAGCGGCGAAGAGCGCGCAATAGAGGCCCTGCGCAACAGCGAAGCGCAATGGAAGGAGGTGTTCGAGCACAATCCGGTCATGTACTTCATGGTCGACGCCACGGGTCTCGTGCTGTCGGTCAACACGTTCGGCGCGGCACAACTCGGCTACACCGTCGACGAATTGCTTGGACAATCCGTGCTGCGGGTCTTTGCCGCCGAAGACCGAGAGATGGTACAGCGCAACGTCGCGGCGTGCCTCGAGAACATCGGCCAAACCCACAATTGGGAAATCCGGAAGATCCGCAAGGACGGCTCAAGACTTTGGGTTCGCGAAAATGCCAAGGCCGTGCGGCGGCAGGACGACCGATTGATCGTGCTGATCGCATGCGAGGATATCACCGAGCGCAAACAGGCCGAAAACGCGCTGCAGCAGAGCGAAATGTACCTGAGCGAAGCCCAGCGATTGAGCCACACCGGCAGCTTTGGCTGGCACGTCGCCAGCGGTGAGGTGATCTGGTCGGAAGAGACGTTCAGGATCTTCGGATTCGACAGGGCTCCTTCCATCAAGCATGCCACGGTCCTTCAACGCATCCATCCGGATGATCGCGCCCGCGTGCAACGGACCGTCGACAGCGTCTCGCTCGACGGCAGGGACTTCGAGCACGGCTACCGATTGCTGATGCCGGACGGCGCGATCAAATATGTTCACGCCAGGGCGCATGCGGTGACCACCCCCTCGGGCGACACCGAATTCATCGGAGCGGTCACCGACGTGACCGCCCGCAAGCGAGCCGAGGCGGAGTTGCACGAAGCGCAGACCAACCTCGCGCACGTCACGCGCGTGACGGCACTCGGCGAGCTCGCCGCATCGATCGCCCATGAAGTGAACCAGCCGCTCGCCGCCGTGGTCGCCAACGCCGCGGCATGCCTGCGCTGGCTCAACCGGGCGGCTCCCGATCTGAATGAAGCGCGCGGGGCGGTCAGGTCGATCATCAGCGACGGCAACCGGGCAGGCGAAGTCATCCAGCGCGTCCGCGCACTGGTGAACAAGACGACCGGTCAGATGGCGCCGCTCGACATCAATGAAGCCATCAACGAGGTGATCGGCCTGGTGCAGCATGAACTGCAGAACCACCTTGTATCCCTGCAGCTCGACCTCGCTCCCGCGCTCCCGCCTGTCGTTGCCGACCGCGTCCAGCTGCAGCAAGTCATCCTCAACCTTGTCGTCAATGGCATCGAGGCAATGCAGCCGGTCACGGACAGGCCACGGGAACTCGTGATCCGGACCCGCCATGACGATACCGGGCAGATCCTGGTCACGGTCACCGACTGTGGCGTCGGGGTTGCGACAGAGCATGCCGAACGGCTGTTTGACGCCTTCTACACCACCAAGGCCAGCGGCATGGGAATGGGGCTGTCGATCTGCCGCTCGATCGTCGAAGCCCACCGAGGGCGCCTGTCAATGTCCAGAAATATCGGCCCCGGCACGACGTTCCAGTTCACCCTGCCGCTGCGTCAGGAGGATCATGCATGGTGATTGGACGCGCGGCATCGCCTCCCGCCCTCGCGAACGCCGAGGATCCGACCGTCTTCGTCGTCGACGACGATGTGTCGGTGCGCGACGCGTTGAGCAATCTTTTCCGGTCGGTCGGCCTGCGGACCGCGGCGTTCGGGTCGGCCCATGAATTTCTGCAGCACAAGCTCCCCGATGTCCCAAGCTGCCTGATCCTGGACATCAGGCTGCCCCGGCTGAGCGGCCTCGACTTCCAGGCGGAATTGGCCAAAGCCGACATTCAAATTCCGATCATCTTCATGACCGGCCATGGCGATATCCCGATGACGGTCCGAGCCATGAAGGCCGGAGCTGTCGACTTCCTGACCAAGCCGTTCCGCGATCAGGACATGCTGGATGCCGTCACGACTGCGATCGAACGCGACAGAACTCGCCGCAATGAGGCCAAGGCGCTCGCAAACCTGCGCGCAGCCTTCGCGACCCTGACCCCTCGTGAGCGCCAGATCATGAGCCTCGTCACCGCGGGGCTCATGAACAAGCAGGTCGCCGCCGAAATCGGCGTAGCCGAGATCACAGTCAAGATACACCGCGGGCACATTATGCGGAAAATGGCGGCAAAGTCGTTGCCGGATCTGGTCAGGATGGCGCAGATCCTCGGGTTCAAGCAGGCATCCGGCGGCGCGCAAACCTAAGTATGATTCTCCAGCCGCGGCCGACGACGCACTGTGGCTCCGTGATCGCAGACACCAGAGGCCCCTCTGGCCGTTCCAGGAAAAGCCTTCTTGTCCAACCCGGTGATATCGATCGTCGACGATGACATGTCGGTCCGCACCGCGACCGACAATCTGGTCAGGTCGCTTGGCTACGCGGTCCAGACCTACGCGTCGGCCGAAGAATTCCTGCATTCGCCGCAACTGAACGACACATCCTGCGTGATAGCCGATGTCAGGATGCCAGCCATGAGCGGGCTCGACCTGCAGGCACGCCTGATTGCCGACGGCCGGCGCCTTCCGTTCATTTTCATTACGGCCTTCTCCGTCGAAGCCGATCGGGCCCGAGCCATGCAGGCGGGAGCGATCTGCTTTCTGATCAAGCCGTTTGACGGAGATACGCTGGTCAAATGCCTCGATGCAGCTCTGGCACAGCGCGGCACAGCGACGAGCGCGTGAGTTCAAATCGAGTATACGCAAGGATGATGCCGAGAAACATCTGGACAAGTTGCACATCGACGGTGGCAGCGCGAGATTTCGCGGCGCCGTCCCTCAAGAAGACCGATGGCAACGACAGCATCAGACATTCTTGATTGGCAAATGGCAGTTCCTCGGAGGGAAGTCGCCAATGCGTACGGAACCGCGCTGCGCCCAGTGTGACAGTGAAGATGCCAAGATCATCTGCTTGCGAAATCCGGCGGGTGAACGCTACTGCGGACGGCTCTGTCTTCACAAGGGTCAGGAGAACTTCATTCGCTGGCTTTGGCGGGCGAATGCGGAGGCAGCTTCATGACAGGCCGTTGCGGGAATCCAGGATGCCGGCGGCCCTTCGGACTGATCCGGCATAGCTGGTACTTCGAGCAGTTCTGCTCGACGAAGTGCCGCGAGATCTACAAGCGGCAGTTGGAGCGCAACAAGGTCTATTGGAAGTGGCTCTATCCCCTCCGAGAACCGGCGGTCCATCGAAAAAGCTGAGCTGACGGCGAAAGCCAGATTTTTGTTTGACGCGTTTTCTTCACGCGAGCCGGCGGCCACTTCGTTCGAAAATGCGCGAACAACGCTCAAGGGAGCTCCGATGACGACGGTCGATGCGATGCTGGTAGGAGCGATCCTCGCGTGGGTGCCTTCGCTCATTGTATTCCTCTACATTGTGCGCGATCTGCGAAACATGCCGCGCGAGGATCTCGATTGAGAATCTCACGGCGGCTGAGTTCGGCCGCTATATCTCCACGCCCTCGTGCCGCAGCAGCCAGCGCTTGCGCTCCAGTCCGCCGCCATATTTGACCAGCGAGCCGTTGGCGCCGATCAGGCGGTGGCAGGGCACGACGACGCTGATCGGGTTGGAGCCGTTGGCGTGGCCGACCGCGCGCATCGCATTCGGCACTTTCAGTTTCGCCGCCAGCGCGCCGTAGCTCATGGTGGTGCCCGGCGCAATCTTCGGCAATGCGTGCCAGACCTTCTGCTGGAACGGCGTGCCGGCGACGCGCCATTCGACATCGGTCAGCCGATCGAGATCGCCGTTGAAGTAGTCGCCGAGCGCCTTGCGCATCGCGGCCGGCGCGCGGCCGTCTCGCAGCGTCACGGCGCCATAGTGTAGCCGCAGCAGGTCGAGCATGCGCCCTTCATAATCGTCCCAGTCGAGCGCGCGCAGCACGCCGTCGTCATCGGTCACCAGCAGCGCGGTGCCGATCGGGGTCTTGAGGCGGTCGAGGTTGAAGGTCTGTGCGGTCTTGCGGTCGGCCATATCAATCGTTCTCGAAGCAGTCGCTCGGCATACAATTCACCGGCCGCGTGCTAGCGTCCACCCGAATTCCGGTGAAAGCGTTTTCGAGCGAAGTGGGCACCGGTTCGCGTGAAGAAAACGCGTCAAAACAAGTATCTTGAGCTTCGGTTCTGATTCAATCAGAACCGAAGCTCTTTGGGGGGACCGAGCATGCTGTGGATAGCCAATGTCCTGGTCGCGGTGGTGGCCGCGCTGCACGTCTATTTCCTTGTGCTCGAGATGTTCCTGTGGACCAAGCCGCTCGGGCTGAAGACCTTCCGCAACTCGATCGAGAAGGCGACCGATTCGGCGGTGCTTGCCGCCAATCAGGGGCTCTATAACGGCTTCCTCGCCGCCGGGCTGATCTGGGGCCTGGTGCACGGCAATGCCGCCTTCGCCTTCCAGATCAAGACATTCTTCCTGCTCTGCGTGATCGTCGCCGGCGCCTATGGCGCCGCCACCGTGAGCCGGCGCATCCTTTATGTGCAGGCGGCACCCGCGGCGCTCGCACTGATCCTGCTCTGGCTGGCCTGACGCGACATCGCGCGCAGGGGGCATCGTCTTGCAATGCCCTCACCGTTCCTCCATCATCCCGTTCAACGGTGACATCCGCGGGTTTGAGCCTTGCGGACAAGACCACCGGCAACATGGGAGGTCACGGACATGAGGAGCGCGCAATTGCTCGCTGCGACAGCGCTTGCCATCGCGTTGTCGGTTACATCGGCCACCGCGCAGAAGAAATACGACGTCGGCGCGACCGACACCGAGATCAAGATCGGACAGACCGTGCCGTTCTCGGGCCCCGCATCCGCCTATGCCGGCATCGGCAAGACCCAGGCGGCCTACCTCAAGATGATCAACGATCAGGGCGGCATCAACGGCCGCAAGCTGAACCTGATCCAGTATGACGACGCCTATTCGCCGCCGAAAGCGGTCGAGCAGGTGCGCAAGCTGGTCGAGGGCGACGAGGTGCTGTTCACCTTCCAGATCATCGGCACCCCCTCAAATGCCGCCGTGCAGAAATATCTGAATGCCAGGAAGGTGCCGCAGCTGCTGGCCTCGACCGGCGCGTCGCGCTTCTCCGATCCGCAGAACGCGCCGTGGACGATCGCCTTCAACCCGAACTACCAGTCCGAGGGACGCATCTACGCCAAATACATTCTGGCCAATCACCCCAACGCCAAGATCGGCATCTTCTACCAGAACGACGATCTCGGCCGCGACTACATCACCGGCCTGAAGAGCGGGCTCGGTGACAAGGCCGCGAGCATGATCGTCGCCGAGGTGTCCTACGAGCTGACCGACCCGACCGTCGATTCCCAGATCGTCAAGCTGAAGGCCGCCGGCGTCGACCTGCTTTATAACGCGTCGACGCCGAAATTCGCAGCTCAAGCGATCCGCAAGGTCGCGGACCTCGACTGGCACCCGGTGCACATCCTCGACATCAATGCGAGCCCGGTGTCGGCGACGCTGAAGCCGGCCGGCCTCGACATCTCCAAGGGCATCATCTCGACCAATTACGGAAAGGACCCCGCCGATCCGCAGTGGAAGGACGATCCCGGCGTGAAGGCCTATTTCGCCTTCATGGACAAGTATTACCCGGAGGGCGACAAGCTCAACACCGTCAACACCTACGGCTATTCGACGGCCGAGCTCCTGATCCAGGTGCTCAAGCAGTGCGGCGACGACCTCACCCGCGAGAACCTGATGAAGCAGGTGACCAGTCTGAAGAAGTTCGTGCCGAGCCTCGCGCTGCCGGGCATGTCGATCACGACCGGACCGAACGACTATCGCATCAACAAGCAGATGCAGATGATGAAGTTCAACGGCGAACGCTGGGAGCTGTTCGGCCCGATCATCGAGGACACCGGACCGGCGGGCTAGGTCGCGCCTAAGACGCGATCCACTCCCTCGCCCCGCCCTTGCGGGGAGAGGGTTGGGGTGAGGGGCTCTCACCGCGCATTCGGCGATAGAGACACTCGCGGAGACTCCCCCTCACCCGCATCGCATCTTCGATGCGATGCGACCTCTCCCCGCAAGCGGGGCGAGGTGTACGGAGCAGCCCCGGGGCATCCCCGCTGCGCCGTTTCTTTTTGCGCCGCCCCCTACTTTCGTTGACTGAAATTGCTCGGCTTTTCGGCATCCGTCGTCTTGCATCGCAGCAACGGTTCCTCCAGTATCCCGGCCCAGCGATGGCGACCGCGGGACCTTGAGCCCGCGGACAAGATCATCGGCCAACCATCAGTCACGTGAGGGAAACAGCATTATGAGGAATGGGATTTTCCACCTGGTCACGGGAACGGCGCTCGCGATCGCGCTGTCTGCAACGTCGGCCTCCGCGCAAAAGAAGTACGATCCCGGCGCGAGCGACACCGAGATCAAGATCGGCCAGACCGTCCCCTTCTCCGGACCGGCTTCCGCCTATGCCTCGATCGGCAAGACACAGGCGGCCTATTTCAAGATGATCAACGATCAGGGCGGCATCAACGGCCGCAAGATCAATTTGATCCAGTATGACGACGCCTATTCGCCGCCGAAGGCTGTCGAGCAGGTGCGCAAGCTCGTCGAGAGCGACGAGGTGCTCTTGACCTTCCAGATCGTCGGCACACCGTCAAACGCCGCCGTGCAGAAATATCTCAACGCCAAGAAGGTGCCGCAGCTGTTCGCGGCTACCGGCGCCTCGAAGTTCACCGATCCGAAGAACTTCCCGTGGACGCTCGGCTTCAATCCGAACTACTTCGTCGAAGGCCGCATCTACGGCCAGTACATCCTGAAGGAGCATCCGAACGCCAAGATCGGCGTGCTCTATCAGAACGACGACCTCGGCAAGGATTACCTGAACGGCATCAAGGCCGGACTCGGCGACAAGGCCGCCAAGATGATCGTGGCCGAAGCCTCCTATGAGGTCTCCGACCCGACCATCGACTCCCAGGTGATCAAGATCAAGGACGCCGGCGCCGACCTGTTCTTCTCGGCCTCGACGCCGAAGCAGGCCGCGCAGGCGATCAAGAAGATCGCCGAGCTCGGCTGGCATCCGGTCCACATCGTCGACATCAACGCCACCTCGGTCGGCGCCGTGCTGCAGCCGGCGGGCCTGGAAGCCTCCAAGGGCCTGATCTCGACCAACTACGGCAAGGATCCCGCCGATCCGCAGTGGAAGGACGATCCGGGCATGAAGCGCTATTTCGACTTCATGGCCAAGTACTATCCCGACGGTGACAAGAACTCGAACTTCAATACCTACGGCTACTCCACGGCCCAGCTGATGGTGCATGTGCTGAAGCAGTGCGGCGACGAGCTGACGCGCGAGAACGTGCTGAAGCAGGCCACCAACCTGAAGAACGTCGACCTCGACATGGCGCTGCCCGGCATCAAGGGCAACACCACGCCGAACGACTATCGCGTCAACAAGCAGCTGCAAATGATGAAGTTCAACGGCGAGCGCTGGGAGCTGTTCGGCCCGATCCTCGAGGACGCCGGCCCGGCGGGCTAGTCGTTCGCACAGAGTTGAGATGCAATCGGCGGCCTGCAGGCCGCCGATTTTGTTTTTGGGCCTTCCACACCATCTATCCCCGTCACCCTGAGGAGCCGCGAAGCGGCGTCTCGAAGGGTCGACGGCCACCAGCCGGGCCGTGCATGCTTCGAGGCTCGCTCCGCTCGCACCTCAGCATGACGGGATAGAAATCTCGCTTCGTGCGCTCACTCCGGGATCTCACCAAAATTCTTCCCGACCGGCAGCACGGCGTGGCGGATCAGCCGCGAATCCTCGACACCGGCCTGGCGATGCTTCACCGCCTCGCGATAGACGGGATCGCGGATCATTTCGACGAAGGCGGCGACGCTCGGATACTCGGCGATGAAGCAGTGATCCCAGCGCTCCTCTTGCGGACCGATCAGCATCAGCTCGAAGCGGCCCTGCCAGACGATGCGGCCGCCGAGGCGTTCGAACACCGGCCCGCTCTCGCGGCCATAGGCGGCATAGGCCTCCGCGCCGGTCGCCTTGCGGCCGTCGGGATAGGCAGCCCATTCGCGTAAACGCACCAGATTGAGCATGTGGATCGGGCCCGGCCGGTTGTTGTCCCGGAATTGCGCGAAGACGTCCTTGGTCGGATCGATATGGCCCATGCGGTGCTCCTTTTTTCCCTTGTTCCATCTCTATCTAACACGCGCCGCCTCACCTCCTAATCCCCCGTTAAGCTTTGCGTAACCGCCCCTTAAACCGGGAACGCTAGCGTGCGCCCCTGTCAGGGTGTGAGCGTTGCGGATGGCGTGGGGACGTAAAAAAGGCGGTGCGCGCAAGGAGCCGCTGTTCGGGCTTCCGGCCGCGCTTGCCGACCTCCGACTGTCGCCCTCCGATCGCGTTCCCGGCGGTGGCGACGATACGCCCGCCAAATCCAAACCCAAAAGTAGCGATTCCGGTAGCGAGAAACCGCGCCCGTCGCGCAGCGGCAGCAAGCGGCGCAGCAAGTCGCGCGGTTTCGGCATCGGCCGCCTGTTCTATTGGACCGCGGTGCTCGGCCTGTGGGCGGGCATTGCTGTGATCGGTGTCGTGGTGTGGGTCGGCGCGCATCTGCCGCCGATCCAGTCCCTGGAAATTCCCAAGCGTCCGCCGACGATCCAGATCGTCGGCATCGACGGCAGCGTGCTGGCGCAACGCGGCGAAATGGCCGGTGCCAACATCGCGTTGAAGGACCTGCCGCCCTATCTGCCGAAGGCGTTCATCGCCATTGAAGACCGCCGCTTCTATTCGCATTTCGGCGTCGACCCGCTCGGCATTTTGCGCGCAGCCGTCACCAACGTGCTGCATCGGGGTGTATCGCAGGGCGGTTCGACCTTGACCCAGCAGCTCGCCAAGAACCTGTTCCTGACCCAGGAACGCACCATGCAGCGCAAACTGCAGGAGGCCGAGCTCGCGCTGTGGCTGGAACGCAAGCATTCCAAGAACGAGATCCTCGAGCTCTACCTCAACCGCGTCTATTTCGGCTCCGGCGCCTACGGCGTCGAGGCCGCGGCGCAACGCTATTTCGGCAAGTCGGCGAAGAACGTGACCTTGCCGGAAGCTGCGATGCTCGCGGGCCTCGTCAAGTCGCCGTCGCGGCTGGCGCCAAACCGCAACCCCGAGGGCGCCGAGCAGCGCGCGCAGGTCGTGCTCGCGGCGATGGCCGACGCCAAGTTCATCACCGAAGCGCAGGCAAAGGCCTCGATCGGCCAGCCCTCGATTGCGGTGAAGCCGGCCGGCGCCGGCACCGTGAACTATGTCGCCGACTGGATCGGTGAAGTGCTCGACGATCTGGTCGGCCAGATCGACCAGGACATCGTGGTGCAGACTACGATCGATCCGAAGCTGCAGAACGTCGCCGAAGCCGCCGTCATCGACGAGCTCGCCGCCAAGAGCGTGAAATTCAATGTCAGCCAGGGCGCGCTGGTGGCGATGACGCCCGACGGCGCGGTGCGCGCCATGGTCGGCGGCCGGAACTATGCCGAGAGCCAGTACAATCGCGCCGTCACCGCGAAGCGGCAGCCGGGCTCGTCGTTCAAGCCGTTCGTCTATCTCACCGCAGTCGAATCCGGGCTGACGCCGGACACGATCCGCACCGATGCACCGCTCGACATCAAGGGCTGGAAGCCGGAGAACTACACCCACGAATATTTCGGCTCGGTGACCTTGACCCAGGCGCTGGCGATGTCGCTGAACACGGTGGCGGTGCGGCTCGGCGTCGAGGTCGGCGCCAAGAATGTGGTGCGCACCGCGCACCGGCTCGGCATCTCCTCCAAGCTCGAGCCCAACGTCTCGATCGCGCTCGGCACGTCGGAAGTGTCCGTGATCGAGCTGGTCGGCGCCTATGCGCCGTTCGCCAATGGCGGCTACGCAGTGTCGCCGCATGTGGTGACCAAGATCCGCACCAGCTCCGGCAAGCTGCTCTATGATCGCCCGACGGAGCCGCCTAACCAGGTGATCGAACCGCGCTATGACGCGATGATGAACAGCATGATGCGCGAGACGTTGATCTCGGGCACCGCGCGCAAGGCCGAAATCCCCGGTTGGACCGCTGCCGGCAAGACCGGCACCAGCCAGGATTATCGCGACGCCTGGTTCATCGGCTACACCGCCAAGCTCGTCACCGGCGTCTGGCTCGGCAATGACGACAATTCGCCGACCAAGAAGGCAACCGGTGGCGGACTGCCGGTCGAAGTGTGGACCCGCTTCATGAAGGCCGCGCATCAGGGCGTGCCGGTCGCGGCGATCCCGAACTCGCAGGGCAGTTGGGCGCCGGCGAACCTGATGCAGATCTCGTCGCAGATATCAGCGCCTTCAGCACCGGCGGCACCGATGCAGATTCAACCGCCGATGCAGGCGCCGTCGCCCGCGCCGGTTCCGTCCGGCGGCGGCTATTATCGCCAGCCACCGCCGACGCCGGCCCGCGCCTCGGCGCCACCCAACCCGAACGCGCGGCCGGAGGCGGCGGCGGGGCTGGATGGATGGTTGGCGGATCGGTTGTTTCGGTAGGCCTCTAGTCCCTGACTACGTAGCCCGGATGAAGCGAAGCGAAATCCGGGATCGGTCGCGCCATTGGTGAAAGCTGCCCCGGATTTCGCTTCGCTTCATCCGGGCTACGCACCGCGCTTTCATTCACACTCAGTCCGTAGGATGGGTAGAGCGCAGCGAAACCCATCGCCTCTTGCACACGCCATGATGGGCTTCGCTGCGCTCTACCCATCCTACGACAGCGCCGCCTACTCCTGAATCCCGTAGCGATGCAGGTCGTTGCCGTAGGTGTCGAGCCAGTTCTTGGCGCGCGTCACCGACGCGCAGACCTTGTCGACCACCCGCCAGAACCGCGCCGAGTGGTTCATCTCGACGAGGTGCGCGACCTCATGGGCGGCGAGGTAATCGAGCACGAAGGGCGGCGCCAGGATCAGCCGCCACGAGAACGACAGCGAACCCGCCGAGGTGCACGAGCCCCAACGGCTCGACTGGTCGCGGATCGAGACTCGACGGACCCGTACGCCGAGTTCCGCGGCGTGCAGCTGCGCCGCCTTCTGCAGATCCTTGCGCGCCTCGCGCTTGAGGAAGTCATGCACCCGGCGATCCATGTGCTCGACGCCGCCGGCGACGCAAATGATCTTCTCGCCGCTGTCGCGCGTCTCGGTCCAGACCGTGCCGCGCTCGCCCGAGCGGTGCACCAGCCGATGTGGCACGCCGCGCAACGGCACCACGGTGCCGGGCTGGAACGGCGCGGCCTTCGGCAAACGGCCAAGACGGGCAGCGATCCAGCCGCCATGGATATTGGCGAACTCCTTGGCTTCCACGATCGTGCCGCGCGGCGGCATGGTCAGGATCGCTTCGCGATCGGTTGGATGAATCCTGAGCGTATAGCGGCGCGCGCGCCGGTGCCGGCGCAGCCTGACAGTGAAGAACTGGGAGCCGTGTCTGACCAATACGGTCGCGGGTTCGGCAGGCCGCCGATAGAGGAGCGCGCGAGTAGCCATTTCTGAGAGTCCGGGGAGCAGGAGTTCGCCCGAACTTTGCCATATCCGCCGCCAGGGAAAGCGCTCGGCGCAAAAACAAATCATTTGCCCAATATACAGGGGTTGGCCGTTAATTGACCTCTACTGGCAGGGGGCGGAACCGGATTTTTTCCGATGAATCGGAGTCACGAAAAAGGCCCAAGAGATGAAATTAAATTCATCACTTGAGCCTTGGCTGATTTGAGATTCTTTTAGTTAAATCAGTGACTTGCGCGACCGCGATAATCGCGGCCGGAGCGATACCTATTCGGCGGCGGCGACCAGGGAAAGCCGCGTATTGGCCGCCGAAACCATGAAATCGGAGATCCGCGGCACGATTTCGGAGCGGAACCGCGAGCCGTTGAACACGCCGTAGTGCCCGACGCCCTTCTGCACGTAGTGCACGCGGCGATGGTTCGGAATCGCGGTGCAGAGCGCGTGCGTTGCCTCGGTCTGGCCGAGGCCGGAGATGTCGTCCTTCTCGCCTTCGACCGTCATCAGCGCGACGCGGCGGATCTTCGACGGATCGACCGGCTTGCCGCGATGGGTCATCTCGCCCTTCGGCAGCGCATGCTTGACGAAGACGAGGTCGACGGTCTGCAGATAATACTCGGCGGTGAGATCCATCACCGCGAGATATTCGTCATAGAATTCACGGTGCTTATCGACGAGATCGCCGTCACCCTTCACCAGATTGGCGAACAACGCCTTGTGCGCGTCCATGTGCCGATCCAGGTTCATGCTGATGAAGCCGTTGAGCTGCAGGAAGCCCGGATAGACGTCGCGCATCACGCCCGGATGCGGGAACGGCACCTTGGTGATGACATTGTTGCGGAACCATTCGATGCCGCGCTCTCCCGCGAGGTTGTTGACCGCGGTCGGGTTGCGCCGGGTGTCGATCGGGCCGCCCATCAGCGTCATCGACAGCGGCACGAACGGGTCGTGGTTGGCTTCCATGACGGAGACGGCCGCAACGACCGGCACCGAGGGCTGGCACACCGCGACGACGTGCATGTTGCCGCCAAGCGCGTGCAGCATCTCGATCACGTAGTCGACATAGTCGTCGAGATCGAACCGGCCCTCCGCGAGCGGCACCATGCGCGCATCGGCCCAGTCGGTGATGTAGACTTCATGCGTCGGCAGGAACGCCTCGACCGTGCCGCGCAGCAGCGTCGCATAATGGCCCGACATCGGCGCCACGATCAGCACCCGCGGCTGCGGCGAGCGCAGCGGACGCGTCAGCTTGCGATCGAAATGCAGCAGACGGCAGAACGGCTTTTCCCAGACGGTGCGAACCTCGACCGCCGTGCGGATGCCATTGACCTCGGTCGTCGGCAGGTTCCAATCCGGCTTGCCGTAGCGGCGCGTGGTGCGCTCGAACAATTCGCAGCCGGCGGCGACCGACTTGCCGAACTCGGTGTGCGTCCACGGATTGAGCGGATTCTGAAACAGGATCTTGGTGGCGTCGGTCACGGCGCGTACCGGATTGAGCGACGCATGCGCCATCTCATACATCCAGTACAGCGGCGTCGTGAGTGCCGGGCTGCCTTCCGCCGCTAGTGGCGGGGCACCGCCAAATTCACCGATGGGCATAACGTTTTCAGACCCCTGTTTTGCGTCGCAGCATACTGACCAATGCGTAACAATGCGTCAATGCGACGCTAGCCGAATGTAGGGGCGATATCGGGCTAAAACACCGAGAATCCACGTGAAAGTGACATTTATTCACCACCCCCGAGCAGCGATCCGTTGCGCTTGGCGCTCTGCAAAAGGGCAAGGAAGACTGCAAAAGAGGCAACGAACAGGATGGCGTTGATGACCAGCGCCCATGCCATCAGGTCGGCACGGAAGACGTGATCGATCAGCAGCGACCGCATGCCCTCGAACACGTAGGTCGGCGGCAACGTCCAGGCGACATACTGCAGCCAGACCGGCAGCACCTCGACCGGATAGTAGATGCAGGCGAGCGGCATGACCGCGAACATCAGCGTCCAGACGATGCTCTCGGCGCCGAGCCCGTTGCGCAGCACAAGACCCGAGGCGAACACGCCGACCGACCAGCTCGTGAAGATCAGATTGCAGAAGAACGCGATCAGCGGCAGCCCGATGGCGTAGAAGTTGAAGCCGAAGAAGAACAGCGCCAGCAGCGTCATCGGGATCACGCCGATGGCGAGCCGGATCAGGCTCATGATCATCAGCGAGAGCAGGAATTCGATCGGCTTCAGCGGGCTCATCATCAGGTTGCCGAGATTGCGCGCCCACATCTCTTCCAGGAACGAGATGGAGAAGCCGAGCTGGCCGCGAAACAGGATGTCCCACAGGATCACGGCACCGATCAGCGTGCCGCCCGCCTTGGCGAAGAAGCCGGATGCCTGCGAGATGTAGTTCTGCAGGAAGCCCCAGGTGATGATCTGCAAGGCCGGCCAGTAGACCAGCTCCAGCAGCCGCGGCCATGACGACATCAAGAGATACCAATAGCGCAGCACCATCGCGTTGATGCGTTGCAGTGAAATGCCGCGCGGCTGATGGCTGACCATTTCGCTCATGGTGTGTCCTCTGGCGCGCCCTCCCGGAGGCGGCCGCGCGCCACGTCAAGAAACACCTCCTCCAGCGTGTCGCGGTTGTAGCGCGCCATGATGCCCTCGGGGCTATCGTCGTCCTCGATCTTGCCCCGCTTCATGATGATGACGCGGTCGCAGAGGCGTTCGACCTCCAGCATGTTGTGCGAGGCCAGCAGGATGGTCGCGTTATGGGTCTTGCGGTAGGTCTCAAGATGCTGCCGCACCCAGTCGGCGGTATCCGGGTCGAGCGATGCGGTCGGCTCGTCGAGCAGCAGCAGGTCCGGCTCGTTGATCAGCGCCTTCGCCAGCGCGACGCGGGTCTTCTGCCCGGCGGAGAGCTTGCCGTTGGAGCGGTCGAGGAATTCCTTGAGATCGAGATCGGCCGCGATCTGCTCGATCCGCTCGCGCAGATGCTTTACAGCATAGAGGCGGCCGAAGATGGTCAGGTTCTGCCGCACCGTGAGCCGCATCGGCATGTCGACATAGGGGCTCTCGAAATTCATCCGGCCGAGCACGTCGTAGCGCTGGTCGGGAATTTTCGCGCCCAGCACAGTGACGCTGCCCGAGGTCGGCAGCACCAGCCCCATGATCATCGCGATCGTCGTGGTCTTGCCGGCGCCGTTGCCGCCGAGCAGGCCGGTGATGCTGCCGCGCGCGATCCGGAAGGAGATATCGTCGACCGCGCGGGTGGTCTTGTAGACCTTGACCAGATGCGCAACGTCGATCGCGGCCGATCCGTCCTGATCGGCCGCGGGCGCCTGGTTGGCCGCTTGATTGGCCGCAGGCGCTTGCGCCTGACCTGTCCCGCGCTGTTGCATATGGCCGTCATTGAGCCATTGCGACAATAAGCGCAAGGCTTGCCCGGCGTGCTTGCGCTAAGTCGCGAATTTGTGCGCCGCCCACGGCACAGCTAAAGTCCAGAGATGACCGACTTCGCTTCCGATTTCCGCCAACCTCGCCGCTATGTCCGCCTGGATACGATCCTGCGGCTGCGCTGGCTCGCCGCGCTCGGCCAGCTCGTCGCGATCTTCATCGTGGCCCAGGGACTGGAATTCGACGTTCCGATCGTCCCCTGCGTCATCATCGTGACGTTCTCGGCGCTGCTCAATCTGGCACTGCAGATCGCGTTCAACCCGATGCAGCGGCTGGAGCCAGCCTATGCCGCGGCCCTGCTCGCCTTCAACATCGTCGAGCTCGGCGGTCTGCTGTACTTCACCGGGGGCTTGCAGAACCCGTTCTCGTTCCTGTTTCTGGCGCCGGTCCTGATCTCGGCCACGGTGCTGCCGATCCGCCTGACGATCGCGCTCGGCTGCCTTGCGGTCGCCTGCGCCTCGGCGCTGTTCTTCTACCATCTGCCGCTGCCGTGGGACGGCGACGATCCGCTGGTGCTGCCGCCGATCTATCTGATCGGCGTCTGGCTTTCGATCCTGCTCGCGATCGGCGTCACCAGCCTCTATGCATTCCAGGTGACCGAGGAGGCCCGCCAGCTCTCCGATGCGCTTGCCGCGACCGAGCTGATCCTGACGCGCGAGCAGCATCTGACCCAGCTCGACGGTCTTGCCGCCGCCGCCGCGCATGAACTCGGCACGCCGCTGTCGACGATCTTCCTGATATCGCGCGAGCTCGAGAAGACGGTGCACGACCCGGCGATCGCCGACGACCTCAAGACGCTGCGCGAGCAGGCGCAGCGCTGCCGCGACATCCTGAGCAAGATTGCGCAATTGTCATCGAGCGGCGCGCCGTTCGACACCATGAAGCTGTCGACCCTGATTGAGGAGGCGGTGGCGCCGCATCGCGATTTCGGCATCAACATCAAGGTGCGGCTTGCTGTCGCAGCAACGCGCGAACCGGTCGCCGCGCGCAATCCGGCAATCCTTTATGGCGTCGGAAACATTCTCGAAAATGCGGTCGATTTCGCGCACCAGACCGTCGAGGTGAACGCGTGGTGGAACGCCGAAACCATCGAGATCGTCGTCTCCGACGACGGCCCGGGCATCGCGCCTGACATGCTGAAGCGGATCGGCGAGCCGTATTTGTCGCGCCGCCGGGGCGCAGATGAGGCCCAAAATGCCCGTGGCGGCCTGGGTCTGGGCGTCTTCATCGCCAGGACGCTGCTGGAACGCACCGGCGCCAAGGTGTCGTTTACCAATCGCACGTTCCCCGATCACGGCGCCGTGGTGCAGATCGTCTGGCCCCGCGAGCGTTTCGAGGAAGCCGCGCCGGCCGACGAAACCGACGCCTAAGAACGATTCTTAATCGCAACTCTGGCATACCGGATGCATCGCTCTCTCCAGAGTTGCACGCGACTTTCGGCTGCCTTGGCAGCGCCGCAGTAGGACCCCATATAATAGGTGTCTGCCACAGGGAAAAATGGACCGTGAACGCCATCACTGAACTGAATGACCATGCCGACCGCTCGCTCCTCATCGTCGAGGACGACAAGCCGTTCCTGGAACGCCTGTCGCGCGCGATGGAGACGCGGGGATTCGCGGTGAAGTCATGCGACACGGTGTCCGACGGTCTCGCCGAGATCGGCCGCGCCGCGCCCGCTTTTGCGGTCGTCGACCTCAGGCTCGGCGACGGCAACGGCCTCGACGTCGTCTCGGCGTTGAAGCGCAAGCGCCCCGAGGCGCGCGCGATCGTGCTGACCGGCTACGGCAACATCGCGACCGCCGTCACCGCGGTGAAGATGGGCGCCGTCGACTATCTCTCGAAGCCCGCCGACGCCGATGACGTCGTCGCCGCGCTGCTCGCGACCGGCACCGAGAAGTCCGAGCTGCCGGCCAATCCGATGTCGGCGGACCGCGTGCGCTGGGAACACATCCAGCGCATCTACGAGATGTGCAACCGTAACGTCTCGGAGACCGCGCGCCGCCTCAACATGCACCGCCGGACCTTGCAGCGCATCCTGGCCAAGCGCGCGCCACGCTAAGCGGCGTTTCATATGGTTTTACGATGGCCGGGCTTTGTCCCGGCCATTTGCTTTTGTCGTTTCGTAGCATTCGATCTCCTGTAGCCCGGATGGAGCGAAGCGAAATCCGGGGCAGCGCGATCCGCGGCAAGACTCACCCGGATTGCGCTGCGCTCCATCCGGGCTACGTAACTTCAACCCGTCATCCTGAGGTGCGAGCGCAGCGAGCCTCGAAGGATGGACGGCCCGGCTGGTGGCCGTGCATCCTTCGAGACGCGCTACGCGCTCCTCAGGATGACGGATCACGATAGTGCTTGCTCTTAAAACTCATGCCCTTGCGGATCGACCAGCCGGTTGATCCGCTGCGCTGCCGCCATCGCAAAGCGCACCGTCATCGCCTTGCGGGTTGCCGCCGGCAGGCGGTGCTCCGGCGCCTCGCAATGCAGATGCGCGCCATAGGCGTCGGCGACGATCAGGCCAGTGTCCGCGGGAAAAATCTCGCACGGCAGATCCTGCGTGAAGGCGAAGAACAACCGGTCGCAATGCATCCGATAGTCCTGCCATTTCTGGTCGGCGCGCAGATCCTCGAGCGATGACTTGATCTCGACGATCCAGATCTCGCCGCGTTCGTTCAGCGCGACCAGATCGGCGCGGCGGCCGGACGGCAGCGGCAATTCGCCGATGCAGGAGAATCCCAGCGATCTCAGAAGTCGCGCGGTGCCGCGCGCGATCGCCAGCGCAGTCTCCGACTGGCGTCGGTCGGGCGCGGGCACAAGCGCGATCTGGCGGGCGGACGATTCCATCGCTCCAGAATAGCCGATTCCGCGAGAGCATGATCCGGAAAAGTGCAGCGGCGCTCCGGCCAGGAACCCGCCGCCGCCTCGCCGCTTATCCCACGGCCGCCACCATCGGCGGATCGATGAGGGCTGCCTGGTGATCGACGACCTTTGGTACAAGAACGGCGTGATCTACTGCCTCTCCGTCGGCACCTACATGGATGCCAACGGCGACGGCATCGGCGATTTCAGCGGCCTGCTGCGGCGCCTGGATTATCTGCACGGGCTCGGCATCACTGCGATCTGGCTGATGCCGTTTCAGCCTTCACCCTGCAGGGACGACGGTTACGACATTTCGGACTATTACGGCGTCGATCCGCGCTACGGCACGCTGGGCGATTTCGTCGAATTCACCCATGGCTGCCGGCAACGCGGCATCCGCGTGATCATCGACCTCGTCGTCAATCACACCTCGGACCAGCACGCCTGGTTTCGATCGGCGCGCAGCGCAAAGGACTCGCCTTACCGCGACTGGTACGTCTGGTCGGACAAGAAGCCTGCCAATGCCAACACGGGCATGGTGTTTCCCGGGGTCCAGAAATCGACCTGGACGCGCGACAAGCAGGCAGGCGCCTGGTACTTCCATCGCTTCTACGATTTCCAGCCGGACCTCAACACGTCGAACCCGCACGTACAGGCCGAGATCCTCAAGATCATGGGGTTCTGGATCCAGCTCGGCGTCTCGGGCTTCCGCATGGACGCAGTGCCCTTCGTGATCGCAACCAAGGGCGCTTCCGTGCGCAAGCCCGTCGAGCAATACGACATGCTGCGATCGTTCCGCGAATTCCTGCAATGGCGCCAGGGCAACGCGATCATCCTCGCCGAAGCCAATGTCTTGCCCGAGACGGACATGGAGTATTTCGGTCGCGACGGCGACCGCATGCAAATGATGTTCAATTTCCACGTCAATCAGCATCTGTTCTACGCGCTGGCGTCAGCGGATTCGAAACCATTGGCGAAAGCACTGACGGCGACCAAGCCACGCCCCCCGACCGCGCAATGGGGCCTGTTCCTGCGCAATCACGATGAACTCGACCTCGGTCGCCTCACCAAGGCGCAGCGCGAGACGGTGTTCAAGGCATTCGGACCTGACAAGAGCATGCAGCTCTACGACCGCGGCATCCGTCGGCGCCTTGCGCCCATGCTGGGCGGCGATCGCCGACGTCTGGAGCTCGCTTATAGCTTGATGTGCACGCTCCCCGGCACGCCCGTGATCCGCTACGGCGACGAACTCGGCATGGGCGATAATCTCGACCTGCCCGAGCGCGCTTGCGCGCGCACGCCGATGCAATGGTCGACCGAGCCGCACGGCGGCTTTACCGAAAGCGATCGGCCATGCGTGCCAGTGATCGACAAGGGACCCTACGGCTATAAACACGTCAACGCCGCCAAGCAGCGACGCGACCCCAATTCGATGTTGAACTGGACCGAGCGCATTATCCGCATGCGCAAGGAAGTCCCCGAGGTTGGCTGGGGAGACTTCAAGATTATCGCAACCCGAAATCCTGCCGTCCTGATCATTCGTTACGACTGGCGCAACAACTCGGTGCTGTTCGTACACAATTTCGCGGAAAAGCCGCTCGAGATATCGTTCGACGTTGGGCTGCCCGACGACGCCGGCAATCACCTCGTCAACCTTCTGACCGAGGATCACAGCCGCGCCGACGATGGCGGCCGTCACAAGCTTCTGATCGAAGCCTATGGCTATCGCTGGTACCGGGTCGGCGGGCTCGACTATCTGCTCAAGCGCAGCGATATCGATACCAACGAGCCCCGCAGGCACGGTTAGTCATCCCGATGCGGCCCGAGGATCACGCCTTCATTGCCGCGCAGATCGAGCACGCCTTCGACCTTCTCGCCTTGGCGGTCCATCGAGGTCGACAGCAGGACCTCGTTGCTGAAGCCGATGGCGCTGGAGGAGAGCGACGCGGGGGCCGCGCCGAAATTCAGCGCGATCACGACCACGCCCTCGGCGCTGCGCCGCCGGTAGAGCAGGACATCGCCGTGCGCCGTCACCGGCTCGTAGCTGCCGTGGACGAGCTGCGGCAGCTTTCGCCGTAGCGCGATCAGCGCCTTGTAGAAGTTGAGGATCGACGCCCGCTCCGCCTCCAGGCTCGCGACATTGCCGCGTGCGAAATCCTGCGCCAGCGGCAGCCACGGCCTTGTTGTCGAGAAGCCGGCATAGCGCTCGGCACTCCATTGCATCGGGGTGCGGCAGCCGTCGC
Organism: Bradyrhizobium sp. AUGA SZCCT0105; assembly: GCF_018129565.1. Lineage (NCBI taxonomy): Bacteria > Pseudomonadati > Pseudomonadota > Alphaproteobacteria > Hyphomicrobiales > Nitrobacteraceae > Bradyrhizobium > Bradyrhizobium sp. AUGA SZCCT0105. The sequence continues at coordinate 404,706 of NZ_JAFCMK010000007.1, forward strand.
GGCCCACGCCGATGCCAGGCACGTTCTTCTCGAAGGGATCGCGCACCTCGCTAGGGGCAATCGCAACCTGGCGCATGCCGATCTCGTCGCCGTAGTAGAGCGTCGGAGTGCCGCGCAGCGTCAGCAGCAGCATTGCGGCGACCGGCGCCTGCGCGGGCCCCACCCGGCTCGCCACCCGCGGCCGGTCGTGATTGCCGAGCACCCAGTTCGGCCACGCCCCCGGCGGCAGCGCCTTCTCATAATCGGCAATGATGTGCTCGACCGAGCGCGCGCTCCACAAGGTCGACAGCAGCGCGAAATTGAACGGCATCTGCGCGCCACGCAGATCGTTGCCGTAATAGGCGACCAGCCGGTGCAGCGGCAGATAGATCTCGCCGATCAGCACGCGGTTGTCGAACTCCTCGGTGACGCGGCGCATCTCGGTGATAACAGCATGGACTTCGAGCTGATCGGTCGAATATTGCGTCAGCACCTTCTCGTGCGGCGGTCGTCCTTCGCGATAATGCGGGTTCGGCGGATTGTCGCGGAATTCGGCATCCTTGATCAGATGCCAGATCACGTCGACACGAAAGCCGTCGACGCCCTTGCGCAGCCAGAAGCGCATCACGTCGTAGATTGCGTCCCTGACCTCGCGATTGCGCCAGTTCAGGTCGGGCTGCTGCGCGAGGAAGGCGTGATAGTAATATTGGCCGGAAGCCTCGTCATACGCCCAGGCGCTGCCGCCGAACTCCGATAGCCAGTTGTTGGGTGGACCGCCATCCGCCGCCGGATCACGCCAGATGTACCAGTCGCGCTTCGGGTTATCGCGCGAACTCTTCGCCTCGATGAACCAGGGATGCTGATCGGACGTATGGTTCGGCACCAGGTCGAGGATCAGCCTGAGGCCGGAATCGTGTGCGGCAGCGACCAGCTCGTCGAAATCCTCCATGGTCCCGAACAGCGGGTCGATGCCGGTGTAATCGGAGATGTCGTAACCGAAATCGGCCATCGGCGAGGTGAAGATCGGCGACAGCCAGACCGCGTCGACGCCAAGCCGCGTCAGATAGGGCAGCCGCGCGATGATGCCCCTGAGATCGCCGACGCCATCGCCGTCGCTATCCCCGAACGAGCGCGGATAGATCTGATAGAAGATGCCACGTCGCCACCAGTCCCTGTCGTCCCGATCCATCCCGTCCCCCCAAGCTCGCAGCCCGGTCCAGGCCGCCCCGCGCCCCGGGGCGGTCTGTCGGTTCAGGGATGACGCACAATTCGGGACGGAAAAATGGCTGCAATGCGTCAGTGGCGGGCGATTGCGAGCTGATAAATCGTGATCAGCACCTCGAACAGGATCAGGAAGACGATGATCAACTCCAGCCGCAGCGAGCGGCTGGTGTCGATGATATCGGTGAGCACCTGCGCGGTCTCGGCCACGACGGCGAGCTTGCGGTTCAGCGATTCCGCACGCTCCTTCAATTCGTACTCGTCCTCAAGCCGGGCATAGAGCCGCTCGAGATGCGGCTTGTCCCAGAGGATGTCGGGCTTCTCCGACACTTCGACCGGTCCGGCCACGCGATGCCGCACCAACAGCGCGTTGCCGATGTGCTTGAGGATCGCGACGCGGCCGCCACGGACCTGGCCGCCCTTGGCGAGCTCGCGTGCCAACGGCTCGGTCGTGTCGAAGACGGCCCGAACCTCACGCTCATGCCGCGCCAGCACCACGCTCTTGGCCAGCGCTTCGCCGACCAGGATCAGCCGCTCCGGCGACAGGCTTTGCAGATAGATCGGGCCGCCCGGCGGAATCTGGTCTTCCCTGTCAGCCGCAAGTTCGATGATCGCGATCTCCTCCTCGCGCCGCGTGAACAATCCGGTCATGCGCGACTGCAGGCTGCGCAGGAATTCATCCTCCTCCAGCGCGTTGAGACCGATCAGGACGACGACGCCATAGCGGAACAGGATCGCCACACCATTGTCGTTGACGCGAAACGCCAGCGGCGTCGTGGCCAGCACGTCGCCGCGCTCGAGGCCGGACGTGTTGATGCGGTCCGCGACGAAGAAGGCGCGGGCGGTGGTCCGGGGTCCGCCGAGCGGTGAGTTGGGGGCCTGGGTCATGAAGTTCCGGACTGCGAGGACTTAACGCATGATCGAGAGCAGCCGCGTACCGGCCTGCTCACGAAGGTGTTCTGCTGGAGGTGACCTTATCACGGTCCGTTTTGGGATCACACGCCGGGGCAAAAGCATTTCCCGAGCGTGTTGACGGCATTTTCCGGTAGCCTATGGTGCCCCCATGAACGAGACAACCGACACCAAACCGAAGGCCGGCGCGATCATCGTGCCGGTGACGCTGTTCGAGCAGAACTGCACCATCATCTGGCACGAGCCGACCAAGAAGGCCGTGGTGATCGACCCTGGTGGGGACGTGCCGAAGATCCAGGCCGCGATCAAGCAGACCGGCGTGACGGTCGAGAAAATCTGGCTGACCCACGGCCATATCGATCATGTCGGCGGCGCCGCCGACCTACGCGATGCGCTGCAGGTCAAGATCGAGGGCCCGCATATCGCGGACAAATATCTGCTCGACAACGTGGTCTCGAGCGGCGAGCGCTTCGGTATGACCGGGGTGCGCAATTTCGGCCCGGATCGCTGGCTCGACGAGGGCGACCAGGTCTCGATCGGTGACCTCACCTTCGACATCCTGCACTGCCCCGGCCATTCACCGGGCAGCGTGGCGTTCTTCAACAAGGAGCTGCGCTTCGCCCATGTCGGCGACGTGCTGTTTGCCGGCTCGGTCGGGCGCACCGACCTGCCCGGCGGCAGCCATCCGGAACTGATCAAGTCGATCAAGGAGAAGCTGCTGCCGCTCGGCGACGATGTCGGCTTCATCTGCGGCCATGGCGCCGGATCGAGCATCGGCCAGGAGCGGATGACGAATCCGTTCCTGACCGGCGAGATGTAGCTACTTCATCAACCGTTACTTCATCAGGCCTGCGGCGGTCAGCGCCCGCGTGATGACGCCGCCGACGTCGACACCCTTGCTCCGTCGCTTGCGCGGCCGGTCGCTCTTGCGGCCGGATACAGCCTCGGGCGCTTCGGCAGGCACCGGTATCGTCATCGAGATCGTGTCGGCGCGCTCGCGCGGGATTCCGGTCGGCGCGATATGCGGCTGACGGATCTTGTCGGTCAGGCCGAAGAAGCTCGCGATGTGATACGACGAGGAGATCCCGACCTCGATCAGGAAGGCGCCCTCCACGCCATAGCGCTCGTCATTGTCGGCCAGCCCGAGCGGTGTGCCATGCGCCATGTCGGTGATGCTGAACGATTCGACCAGCGTTTCGCCGTCGACGTTCCACCAGACCTCGCGCGGATGGCCGTCGACATCCGCCTTCGACATCGCAGCCAGCGGCAGGCCGTGCACGTCGAGCCATTGCCGGACGATCGCATCGGCGTTGCCGGGATGCACGGTGCGGTCGGCGCTGCCGTGCCACACCGAAATCCGCGGCCAGGCGCCGCTATGCGTCGATGCGTTGCGGACGAGACCGCCGAGCTCGGGCGCGGACAGTGCGCTCGCATGCATCATCGCATTGAGCGCCTCGCGCAGATCGGTGGCGACGCCGAACGGCAGGCCGGCAATGACGGCGCCCGCCGCGAACACATCCGGATAGGTCGCGAGCATGACCGAGGCCATCGCGCCACCGGCGGACAGCCCCGTCACATAGATGCGCCGCGGGTCGATCTGATGCGCGCCGACCATGTGCGCGATCATCTGCCGGACCGAAGCGGCTTCACCCTGCCCGCGCGCGATATCCTGCGGATTGAACCAGTTGAAGCAGGTGTTGCCGTTGTTGATCGCCTGCTGCTCCGGCATCAGCAGCGCAAAGCCGTAATGCTTCGCCAATGTCGACCAGCCGGCGCCGAGATCATAGGACGCAGCGGTCTGGCCGCAGCCATGCAGCACCACGACGAGCGCGGGCGACCGCGCCAGCTGCGCGGGCACGAACGAGTACATCTTCAGATCGCCGGGGTTGACGCCGAATTCGGTCGTCTCGACGAGCGGCGTCGGCACGGCCGGCGCAAGCGCGCCGAGACCGTTGAACGCGTTCATCTTGGGCAGATGACGCAAAAATTCGACGTTGTTGACCAGGGACAACAGCAACTCCTGAGGTGATTTGTTCTTCCGTGTCACCCGATCAGATAATTGCTGCACTGCAAAATGAAAAGATCGTGCGCTGTCTTTCCCTGCGGAAATGTGAGAATCGGCGTTAACGCGTGATCGCACCGAGGACCGATCGAAATAGTTGCCGTAGCACCTTGTTCGAACGTGAACTTTTCGAAAATCGGCGCCAGATCCCTGCGGATTCATACGCTCGCGCGGCGCATCCATGACAGAAATGCGGCTGAAATAATGATCGACAGCACAAACAATGCGCATGCCGCAAACAGCGCCAGACGTGCTGATGTCGCACTTTCGACGGCGAAGAACACCGCACCGATCGCGGCGACGCCGGCCGCGTTGCCGATCTGCGTCGTCGTGCCATACATGCCGGAGCCGGCGCCGGCACTCGCAGGCTTCACGCTCGAGAGCACCGCGCTCGATAGCGGCGCCATCACCAGGCCCTGACCGTAGCCGAAGATCATCAACACCAGCGCGAGCAGGAGCGCCGATGGCGATGCGATCGTCTGAATCGTCGCGACCAGCACACCGAGGCCGACGATCTGCAGCGCGCAGCCCTCGATCAGCACCAGCGTGCCGCGGTGCCTCGCGCGCATACCGCTGTGGCGCGAGGCGATCACGAAGGTCAGCGCCAGCGGCACGAACACCAGCCCGGCCTGCAATGGCGGGATCTGCAAGCCCTTCTGCATGAACATGGTCATGATCAGGTAGAAGGACAGGTTGGCAAAGAAGAAGAAAAACACCGCGACCAGGCCGCGCATGAAGGCGCGATCCGACAACAGCGACAGGTCGATCAGCGCCATGCCGCCGCGGCGCGCGACGCTGCGCTCGAGCCGCACGAAGGCCGCGATGACGGCGACGCCCACCGCCATCACCAGCCAGATCCACGCCGTCCAATTGAGATCGTGGCCGAACAGCAGTGGGCCGATCAGGCACAACAGACCCAGAAACAGCACGATCGCGCCGGGGATATCGAGCCGTGTGCCGGATCTGCGCGGCACCGTCGGCATGATCTTCAGCGCGGCTGCGATGATGATGACGCCGAACGGCACGTTGACGAAGAACACCGCGCGCCAGCCGAGGCCGGCGAGATCGAGCGTCACCAAGACGCCGCCGAGCAGGAAGCCGGCTGCGCCGGCCAGCCCCAGCACGATGCCGTAGATGCCGAACGCCCGTGCACGGGCGGCATCGGAGAACAGCAGATGCAGCGTCGCCAGCACCTGCGGCACCATCAGCGCCGCCGTCGCGCCCTGTGCCAGCCGTGCGATGATCAGCTCGGGTCCGGACTGCGCGAGACCGCACCACAGCGAGGTCACCGAGAAGCCCGCGACGCCGGCGATGAACACGTTCCTTGTGCCGTGGATGTCGCCGAGCCGGCCGCCGGTGACCACCAGCGTGGCATAGGCGATCAGATAGATCGCGATCACGGCCTCGATCTGCGCCGGCGTCGCGTGCAGCTCCGCCGCGATCGTCGGGATCGCGACGTTGACGATGAAGGCATCGACGCCGAACATGAACTGCGCGGCGACGACGATCGCAAGCACCCACCAGCGGCGGGAGGTCTCCGCGCGCGTCGAAACGATCTGGTGCATATGCTGTGGTCCTGCCCGAAATGACGTTGCGGCCGACATCCGCAGATTCTGGTCATCCCATCGATTACCTCAGACGTAGGCGTTCATTCACGGGTGCGTCATCCACGGCCCGTCCTCCCATCCGCAGCACCGGCGCCAATTTGCGTTGATGCGCTGGGAAACATTCCGGAGGGCGGCAATCGTCACCGATTTGCGCAACAACCATGCGGGCGCCGCAACCCCAGAGCATTGCCTTGCCTCCGGCCACCCCGTAGGTTGGCGGAAAGCCCCCGACAACAATCATCCGGAGAGAACGACCAATGGCGCGCCTCAAGTTCGGAGCCTTCCTCGCCCCGCATCACCCGATCGGCGAGCATCCGATGCTGCAATTCCGCCGCGACCTCGATTTCGTCGAGCAGCTCGACGCGCTCGGTTACGACGAATTCTGGTGCGGCGAGCACCATTCCTCAGGCTGGGAGACGATCGCCTCGCCGGAAATGTTCCTGGCCGCCGCCGGCGAGCGCACCAAGCGCATCAAGCTCGGCACCGGCGTGATCTCGCTGCCCTATCACCACCCCTTCAACGTTGCGCAGCGCATGGTGCAGCTCGACCACATGACCGGCGGCCGCGCCATCTTCGGCTCCGGCCCGGGCGCGCTCGCCTCCGACGCCCATACGCTCGGTATCGACCCGATGACCCAGCGCGACCGCCAGGACGAGGCGATCGCGGTGATCCGCCGCCTGTTCAACGGCGAGCGCGTCACCGCCAAGACCGACTGGTTCGAGATGCACGATGCTGCGTTGCAGATCCTGCCGCTGCAGGAGGACATGCCGTTCGTGGTGGCCTCGCAGATCTCGCCGTCGGGCATGACGCTCGCCGGCAAATACGGCATCGGCATCATCTCGCTCGGCTCGATGTCGACCCAGGGCCTGATGGCGCTGCCGCAGCAATGGCAGTTCGCCGAGGACGCCGCCAAGAAGGCCGGCACCACGGTGAGCCGCGCCAACTGGCGCGTGCTGCTGTCCTGGCACATCGCCGAAACGCGCGAGCAGGCGCGGCGCGAGGCCGGCGCCGGGCTGCTGCGCTGGCACAACGAATATAACGTCGGCACCTTGATGCGGCCGGGCCTGACCGCGTTCGCCTCGCCGGACGAAGCCGTCGACAAGACCGCCTTCGTCGAAGGTGCTGCGTCCACCATCGGCACGCCGGATGACCTGATCAAGATGATCAAGAACCTGGTCGACGTCTCCGGCGGCGTCGGCTCGATCATCGGCTTCGCCCATGACTGGGCCAACCCCGAAAACACCCGCCGCAGCTGGGACATGGTCGCGCGTTATGTCGTGCCGGAGATCAACGGCTATATCGACGGCCTGCGCAAGTCGCGCCAGTTCGTGATCGACAACCGCGCGGTGTTCGAGCGCGCCGGCCAGGCTGTCATGGCCAAGATCATGCAGAACGACAAGGCCGCCGCCGCGCTTCAGCATACCGGCACCGGCCGCGTCGCGATCCCGGCCGTGAATGCGCCCGACCTCGCAAAGGAAGCGGCGAAGCAGAAGGTGTGAGCGCTGCGCCGTTCGTCGCGTTGCCCGCGTACGGCTGGTTGCCCCGTCATCCGGCGACGCTCGCGCAGCAACAACGGCGAAGCCGTTACGCGGGTATGACGGGGATGGAGTTGCGCACACACCTCCCTCCCCGCGTCGTCCTGGCGAAAGCCAGGACCCATAACCACCGCATTTGGTTGTCAACGAGATCGTGGCTCCAACGTCACGCAACGACTGATGCTCGGGGTAATGGGTCCTGGCTTTCGCCAGGACGACATCGAATTTGTGGCGCGGCCGGTGAGTCATACCTCCGCGTTCTCGCGACACGATTTGCCCGAGCTTTGCTCTTCGTTCCGCCCTCCTCTGTCGCAGCGCGCGAATCCAGACGCGTTACGCCACCGCCCCGATCCCCACCACATCGATGCCGTCGACACGGCCGCGGATCGGAAGCCGGCCGAGATCGCTCACCGGAAACGGCGGCGGCGCGGCGAAGCGCGCCATTGCCGCGCGCGAGGCGAGGAAGCCGCCGTCGACCTTGCGGCTCAACTCCTCCAGCCGCGCCGCGGTGTTCATGACGTCGCCGTTGAACACGATGGCCGGCTTGACGTCGCCGATCTCGCCGATGATCACGGGACCGAAATGCAAGCTGCCGCGGATCCGCGGGGCCGCGCCGAACTCGCGCTCGAATTGCGACGCCGCCTTCTGCAGCGCTGCGCGCATCGCCACGAAGCAGCGCAGCGGCCGGCAATCAATCGCCCCGTGGTGCTCCGGCCAGGTCACAATGATTTCGTCGCCGACATAGTTCAGCACCTCGCCGCGATAATCCACGACAGATTCCGTGAGCAGACGAAACGTACGATCGAGAAAGCGGTGAATGCCGATGCCGCCGAGCCGTTCGGCAAGCCCGGTCGACCCCGCGATATCGACGAACAGCACGAAGCGATTCTCCTCGACCGGGGAGTGATAGCGGCCGGAGACGAAGTTCATGAAGACGCGCGGGCCGATCAGATTGGCGATGCTGAAACCCAGGTTCAGCAGCACCGAGACCGCGGCGGAATAGGCGATGCTGACGCCAAAATCCGCGATCGAGGTTTGCAGCGGAAACCCGGCAACCCGTTCGCCGACCTGGAGCAATTGTATGACGATGATGATGACAGCGTAGATCGTGCTGCGTACAGCGAGAAGCCCGACGAAGGACAAGCGATTCAGCCGTTCCATCATCGGGCCCTGAAGGATGAAAAGTTCGACCACTCCGATCGCCACGCATGTCACGAAGGCATAAGCGAATCCTGCAACCAGCGGCCCAAGCGTATGACGGCCTTGCACGAGATTGATTCCGATGCTCGCCACCGCGCCCGCGACAATGACGGCAACGAGATAGCGCAGCCGGCGTTCAAGCTTCGCGTTCATGCGAAACACGGCCAACAGCAGATCGCAATTGCGTATGCCATCGTGTGCTCTCCCCACGTCATTGCGAGGAGCGAAGCGACGAAGCAATCCGTTTCCCAGCCAGCGGAACGATGGATTGCTTCGCTTCGCTCGCAATGACGGATGCGACTACCCTGCTCCCTGATCGAACGCCTTGCGCAGCGCGACGTAGCCCGCCTGCTGCTGGCTCCAGTTGCGGCCGCCGGTCATGGCGCCGTCGACGACGAGGTCATGGCCGTTGATGAAGCTCGATTCGTCGCTCGCCAGGAACACCGCGGCATGCGCGATGTCGTCGGGCAGGCCCGCGCGCGGGATCGGCTGCGCCGCCTTGTAGACCTCGCGCATCACAGCCGGGGTCTGCTCGGCGGCTTCGGTCGACAACCCCAGTGCCTTGCCGAAAATGCCGGTGGCGATCGCGCCGGGCGAGATCGAGTTGACGCGGATGCCGGACTCGCCGAGCTCCATCGCCACGCATTTGGTGAAATGAATCACCGCGGCCTTCGCGGCGCCGTAGACCATCGACGACGAGAAGCCGGCAAGCCGTCCGGCGATGCTGCCATTGTTGATGATGCTGCCGGAGCCCTGTTGGCGCATGATGGGCGCAACATGCTTCATGCCGAGCATGACGCTGCGTACCAGGGTTGCCATCGCGGCGTCGAACCGCTCGACGTCGAGGCCCTCGATGCCGCCGGTCTGCGCCGGGCCGCCGGCGTTGTTGAACAGGCAGTCGATCCGACCGAATTTTTCCGCCGCAAGCGCGATCAGCGCCTGCATCTGCTCCTCGACCGTGACGTCGGTCTGGCGAAAGATGCAGTTGCCGCCGAGCTGGCGCGCCAGTGCCTCGCCCTCCGGCGCGCGGCGCCCGGCGATCACGATCCTCGCGCCCTCCGCGACAAAGATCTCGGCCGTGCGTAACCCGATGCCGCTGGTCGCCCCGGTAATCACCGCGACCTTGCCGTCCAGCCGTCCCATGCCGATCCCCCTTGACGTTTGATGTTGCGGATATTCCCCAGCAGCTCCTGACAACGCAAGCGCAGGTGCGGTTAACGGCCGGCGAGGTCCGCCTGTGGCCAGAAGGCCACAACTGCGGTTTTTCGGTCGCAGCGGCCTTATTTTGGGTCGCCTGTTCACGTGAACTGGAGCGACCGATGGCGAGATGGATCGACGATTTCAGGGCGAGTTGGCGGGGCGATGCGCAGCCGTCGTTGCTGCTTGCGGTTGCGTTCGCCGTGTTCTGTCTCGTTTTGGCCACGGCCGCGCGCTTCGGGCTCGCCCAGATCAGGCCGGACGTGTTCTTCACGCCCTATTTCCCGGCGGTATTCTTCGCGACCGCCCTTGGCGGCTTCCGGATCGGGATCGCCACCGCGCTGGCCAGCGGCCTGCTCGGCGTCCTGCTCAATTTCAGCGGCGCGCACGCCGATCCGGCGCGCTTTGCGCTGCTGATGATCTTCTGGGTGGTGTGCGGCATCGCGATCTGGGGGGTGGAGCACTACCGTTCCCTGGTCGCGCAGCAGCGCGAGGTTTCCAAGCGGCTGATCGAGGAGGAGCAGTACCGCAAGATCGTGGTCGACGAATTGCAGCACCGGCTGAAGAACAAGTCCTCGACCATTCATGCCGTGCTGCATCAGGCGCTGCAGGACCGGCCCGATGTCTGGCAGCGCATCGACCATCGCATCCGCGCGCTCGCGGCAACCGACGATCTGATCGCGCGGGTCGACGGCTATGGCTGCGATATCAAGGATTTGCTGCGCTCCGAGCTCGGCCCCTACGGCCATGTGCGGTTCAATCTCAATGGCGAGCAATTGTTCTTGCCCGCCAAACTCGCCGTCTCGCTGGCGCTGATCTTCCATGAGCTCGCAACCAACGCCGGAAAATACGGCGCGTTCTCCTCGCCGCGCGGATTTCTGCAGGTGTCATGGACGGTGGACGATGGGCGTCTCAACGTGATCTGGGACGAAACCGAGGGACCGGTGGTCGAGGTCATCGGCGAAGCCGGCTTCGGCACCAAACTGTTGAAGTCGGCGCTGCGGCCGTTCGACGGCAAGACTGAGATCAGTTACCTGAAGACCGGTGTTCACTGCATCATGCAGTGCAATCTGCCCAACTGTTGATAAGTCTGCTTTTCGGTACACGCGCTTTATTTGCGCGTGTCAATGCAACCGCGCGCGCCGCAATCGCTTTCACCGGCGACCGATGCCGCCATTGATACTCTGTTAATGACGATTGCCGCGACGGCTTGCGAAAGCAGCCCGGGTCTCTTTCTGTCACGGCATTTCGCAAGTCCGCTTAACCAAAACTACAACGGACTTTGCCAAGGTCGGTGCATGCATAGTTTCACCAAAAACGATTTTCAGGCGGGCACGGCAGCGACCGGGCAAGACGACATTTCCAGCAATGAATTGCACATCTTGCGCGATCTTCTCCAGCTGCTGCCGGCCGGCGTCACCGTCCAGGACGAGCAGGGCCAATTCATCCTGGTGAACGAAGCGGCAGCGAGCCAGTTGCAGTTGGCCGCCGGCGCGAGCGAGCCATCGCCGGTCGACGAACGCCACGCCGCCAATTTGGAGCTGTTGCGCAGCGGCCGTCCGGTGGTGCTCGAGGAAGTCCTCGCCTGCGGCGCGTCCAAATACGTGTTCCTCACCGCGCACCGGCCGGTCCAGATCGCCGGGCGCAATCTCCTGATTTCGACCTCGACCGACATCAGCGAGCAGAAGGCGTTCGAGGACCAGCTGTTCCGCTCGGCCTATTACGATGAACTGACCGGCCTGCCGACCCGGCGGGTGATCGAGCATCGTGTCAGCGGCCTGATCCGCGACTCCGCGGAGAGCCATTTCGCGCTGGCCTTCCTCGATGTCGACAACTTCAAGCACATCAACGACTATTACGGCCACGCGATCGGCGATGCGCTACTGGTCGAACTGTCCAAGCGGCTCGGCCACGCGCTGCGCGAGACCGATATCCTGTCACGGATCTCCGGCGACGAATTCCTGCTGCTGTTGAACCCGATCAGCGGCAATGAAGAGGTCGCCGAATTCATCCACGTCATGCAGGAACGGCTGAAGGCGCCGTTCTTCATCGAGGACTCCGAGATCTTCGCCTCGACCTCGATCGGCGTCAGCCTCCACCCCATGCATGGCAGGAGCTACGAGGCGCTGCGCCAGAACGCCGACATCGCGATGTACCGCGTCAAGAACAACGGCAAGGGCGCGACCGCGTTCTTCGACAACAGCATGGAGCGCGAGGCGCTGGCGCGGATGAAGATCGAGCAGTCGCTGCGGCTGGCGATCCTGGAAAAGCGCTTCTGCTGCGCATTCCAGCCCAAGGTCGATATCCGCACCCAGGAGATCAAGGGCATCGAGGCGCTGGTCCGGCTGCGCGACGACGAGGGCGTGATCCAGGCGCCGGGCACCTTCATCAACCTCGCCGTGGAGCTCGGCCTGATCGACGAACTGACGTTTCTGGTGCTGGCGGAGATCGTCAAGTCAATTGACCTGATCAACGACACGTTCGGCCCCACGGCGACGATCAGCATCAATGTCGCCGCCAAGCAGGCCTCCAACGTCGAGTTCATGCGCCGCTTCGCGCACGCGATCGAGGAGACTGGCTTCCCGAAACGATTCATGATCGAGGTGACCGAGGACGCGTTCGTGACCCGGTCGCATTTCCAGGACCAGATCCTGCCGATCCTGCGCGGCATCGGCGTCGGCATCTCGATCGACGATTTCGGCATCGGCTATTCGTCGCTGTCGGCGCTCGCCGACATCACCGCCGACGAGATCAAGATCGATCGCTCGTTCATCACCGACATCCATAAGCGGCCGCGCAGCCAGGGCATCCTGCGCGCGATCGAATCGCTGAGCGAAGCGCTCGGCATGACCGTGATCGCCGAGGGCATCGAATCCTACGAGGAGCTCACCTATCTGCAGGCGGCGACCAAGATCCGCTACGCTCAGGGCTTTTACTTCGCCAAGCCGATCTTCCTCGAGGACCTGAAGCCCGCGACGCCGGTCGCCAGCGAGACCCGCGCCAGCATGGCGTCGCGCCCGGCCCAGGAAGGCCGGCAGAGCTACTCGCGCGCCAGCGGTTTCAGGCGGTAAAGACCACTTCGTTTCAAGCAGGCGATGGCTGGTTGTCGCTTCACCTCGCCCCGCCTGCGGGGAGAGGTCGGAACACATCGTCAGATGCGTTCCGGGTGAGGGGGTACAAGTCTCACCTCGGTCGGAACTCGCGGAGACAGCCCCTCACCCCGGCCCTCTCCCCGTAAGAACGGGGCGAGGGAGAAGGCCGCCCTACTTCTCCAGCACCGGCAACGGCGGCACGCTCTCATTGGCGGAGCCGGCCTGCATCGTGATCAGCGTCATCGAGACCAGGTCGTAGTAGCCCATGATGCCGATAATATCCATGATGCCGCGCTCGCCGAACTTCTCCAGCGCGGCCTTGTAGATTGCGTCGCTGACCTTCCTGTCGCGATAGAGCGCGATGCCGAGATCGTAGAGCGCGGCCTCGTCATCCTTCATGCCTTCGGGCCGCGTGCCCTTGGCGATGCCGTCTGCGATCTTCGGATCGAGCCCGCCCTTCATCGCCAGCGGATAGTGCGCGGACCATTCATATTGAGCGGTCCAGTGCCGCGCCGTGATCAGGATCGCCATTTCGCTCAGCCGCGGCGGCAGCGAGGTGTTCCAGCGCAGATAGTCCGACAGGTTCGACAGCTTCGGCGCCAGATCGGGGTTGCGGATATAGGCGCGGTAGGGCGGCACGGTGAACTTGGCGTTGCGCGGCGGCGCGCTGATCAGGTCGGCCCAGGCCTCTTGCGGCGGCGACAGTTCCTCGGCCTTGAGCGGCGCGAACCGCACGGCGTCCTCGGCTCGCGCAGCGCCCGGCGCGGTCAACGCCAGGACTGCCAGAACGCCCGCCCCAAGTAATTTTCTCATTGTTGCTCTCCCTTTCCGATGCAGGCTTCTCATCGTCCTGCACAGCCGCGCGAGCTTAGAGCGTTTTCGAGCGAAGTGGGCCCGGTTCGCGTGAAGAAAACGCATCAAAACAAGAATCTAGAGCTTCGGTTCTGATTCAATCAGAACCGAAACTCTAGTCGCGATCAAAAGAGATGCAACGCGGCGAGTGCGCTTTCGGGCCGCACCTACCGCCACGCCCGACATCAGCCTATATTGGGGGCGTCCGAAGCGGCGCGAAGGTGTCAGCCATGCAGCCTGTATCTATCCTCCTGAACATCCTCTGGATCCTGATCGGCGGCGCCTGGATGGCGTTCGGCTGGCTGATCGCCGCTGTCATCATGGCTGTCACCATCATCGGGCTGCCCTGGGCGCGCGCGGCGTTCAACATCGCGGTCTACACGCTGCTGCCGTTCGGCTCGCGCGCGGTGCGGCGCGATGAGGTCACCGGCATGTCCGATATCGGAACCGGACCGCTCGGCGTGATCGGCAATCTGATCTGGTTCATCCTGGCCGGCTGGTGGCTTGCGATCGGCCATGTGATCACCGCGATCCTGCTCGCGGTGACCATTATCGGCATCCCCTTCGCCTGGGCGCATCTCAAGCTTGCCGGCATCGCGCTGTGGCCGATCGGCAAGGTGATCGTACCGGCGTAAGGCGACCACATCGCGATCGGCGGGCTTTCGCGCAAACTCTAGCGCGCGGCCTCGCAGCCGGGGATGTCGAACACCGCGGTCAGGCCGCAGGGCGAGTTGAGCATCTTGCCGCCCTCGTGGCCGACGCCGGACACATCCCACACGCTGTGATTCGGCGTGCCGTTGTCGCGGGCCTGCATCGCCGCGACATAGGAATGGCCGCGCGCGTAGCGATACGGCCCTTCGGCTTCCGCCATGCAGGATTTGTCGAGCGCGGGATGATCGGGGTTGGTGTCGAGCGTTCCCAGGAGATAGATCACGCGGCGCGCGACATAGGCCTGCTCCAACGCGGCCGGGGTCGGCTCGGCGAGATAGGGCGGACGGTCGTCCATGCCGAACTTCCAGCTGTTGTAGCCTTCGCACTTCGCCGCGATCGCGGGCTCCGGCCGCTCCTTGGTGAAGTAGGCGTAGGAGGACGGATTGGCGACCACGTAGCGCACGCCGATGCCCTCGCGCAGCAGCACCTGATCGCCCTTCACCGCGATCGCATAGCGCTGCACCACCTGGCCGCCGCCGGAATGGCCGAACACGACGACCTGCTTCAGGTTCGGAAACAGCTTGCGGTCGCCGAGCCTGGCCAGGATCGCATCAAGCGCCTCGAACGAGCTCGCCGGGTTGGGCGCGACCGCGGGCTCGCCGCCCTGCCAGCCATAGAGGCTCCAGCGCAGCGCTTCCGCCGGCAGCTTGAACGCCTCGACATCAGGCTCGATCAAAAATTGCGGCGCGATCATCAGCGTGCTCTTGCCGACATCGCCGGCGGCGGCCTGCGCGCTCAGCGCCGCGCGGAAATAGTCGTCGGCGTTGCGCAACACTCCGTGCAGCACCAGCACCGCGCGGGTGACGTCCGGCAGCGGATTGGACCAATCGGCCGAGAGGTAAACCGGAAAGGTCGCGCTGCCGACGGCAATGCGACCGCCGGCGATCTCCTTGACCGGCTTCTGGTCGCGCTCGATCTGCGCCTGCGTTGCCGACGCGATCGGCGCGTGAGCCGTCGCGATGAGCAGTGTCAACGCCGCAAGCCAGGCTCGGTGATGCATGGTTCAGTCTCCATTAATGCCGCGAGGCACGATGCAATCCGGCTGGATCATGGCGCGTCGGGCGCCGATTCACCCATGAATTTTCGGAAAGCTTCCGGATACACCTCACGCCGCGAGCCGTCCGCGATTGTTCGCGGCGAGGATCGGGCGGATCAGGCGGCCGAAACGCTCGGCCTCTTCGTCGTGCAGATAGCCGGACAGGCAGAACGAGTGGCAGCCGGCGTCGATGAACTCCTGCAAGGTCGCGGCGCATTGCTCGGGGTTACCGACAACCGCAATGCCGGCACCGGGCCGCACCCTGGTGATCCCGGTCCACAGATGCGGCATCAGGAGATCGCCATAGTCGCGCGCGAGCTGCTGCACGCGCTGGTTGGCCTCGGAGCGGACGTAGAGCGTCTTCATCTCCTGCTTCTGCCGCTCGGTGGCGTGACGCACTAGCTGGTCGGCCGCCTCCCAGGCATCCGCCTCGTTCTCGCGGCAGATCACCTGCAGCCGCATGCCGAAGCCGATCGCGTCCTCGCGGTCATGCGCCCGCGCCATCCGCCGGATCTCGGCGATGTTGTCCGCGATGCGCTCCGGCAGGTCGCCCCAGAACAGATGGACGTCGGAATGCTTCGCCGACACCTCCCAGGCCTGCCGCGAGCCGCCGCCGAGATAGAATTTTGGAAATGGCTGCTGCAGCGGACGCGGCCGGATATGCGCGCCCGAGATCGTGTGAAACTTGCCCTGGAAGTTCACCGGCCCGCGCGTCGTCCACAACGCCTTCAGGATCGAGACCTCCTCCTCCATCAGCGCATAGCGTTCCTCCTTCGCGTAGCGCACGCCTTCGGCCTCGACCTCGCTCTCGTTCTGCCCGGCGATCAGGTTGATGCAGATCCGCCCGCCCGACATCTGGTCGAAGGTCGAGATCATCTTGGCCATCAGCACCGGGTTGATATAGCCCGGCCTTGCCGCAATCAGCGGCTTGATCCGCGCCGAGCGCGCCGCCATGAAGGCGCCGGATATCCAGGCCTCCCAGCACACCGAGCCGACCGGGATCAGAAGATATTCGAACCCGGCGTCCTCGGCCGCCTTGACCACGCGGTCGCAGAGTTCCGGCGATCCCGCGACCTGTGCCTCCATCAGGCCATAGGCCGTGGTGTCGCCATGCGTGGGCAGATACCAGCCGAATTCCAGCGGACGCATGGGCAAACTCCCTCGAAGACGGCCCTTTCCGGCAGGCCTGTCATATTGGCGCAGGCAGTTTACAGCCCTGAACCGGCCGGACAACGCCGTTGCCGACCCGGAGCCAATCAGCTAAATGGTGGCCGGTACGCACCCGTAGCTCAGCTGGATAGAGCGTTGCCCTCCGAAGGCAAATGCAAGCTCTTTCTGATGGTCGAGGGTGTCGTAAAAAACGAGTGAAACCAAGCGATTGGCGAAACTCGAAGGAAGCACGAAAATCGCATTCGAGGTCGCGGAAGCACCACGGAAGCAAACCGAAAGGAGGTTGTGGAGTACGAATGGCGATGATCGGCGAGGCTTTAGCCCGCGTCGTTTGAGCCATGTCGATTCTAGAATTCGCGATTGACCGTGGTCGATCTCGGACACTATCTGAATATCGATGCGCCCGTAGCTCAGCTGGATAGAGCGCCACCCTCCGAAGGTGGAGGCCACACGTTCGAATCGTGTCGGGCGCGCCAACTTAATATTAGGTTGATATCTTGCATATTTGCGGAGCGCCGTTGCAGAGCAATTCGCCGTATTGACCTCCAGATATTTCAGAGGTCATTCAAGTTGGCAGCGCCGCAGAGCGCGATGTTCAATTCTTGCAGGACGATTTCTTCCGGATAGCGGCTCCTCGTTGCCCTCCCGTGACCGAGTCCGGATCCATCCCGTCCCGTCGATTGCCGCTGCTAGTACATCAAACACCGCTGATGTCTTCATGCTACCAGACTGAGGCTTAGTCCGGGAGTCTTGGATCTGTCCCTGTCGGATGGCACGCACGGCGCTCGCTTGGTAATCTCTATAGCACTCGACGGGTGTACTCTCGTTCGGGAAGCGACCAGATCGGATGTCTCAAACGTCGATTGTCAGGGAAAATTCAGACAGGATTGTTAGAGAACAAACTGGGAATAATATAATGCACGTACTTGAGGCTACTCTTTGCTCATTTGCATTACGCCGCTGTATACGAGAACACGAACTGCATCGATCCTAGCGCGAACCACCCGCTGGAAGCGTTGTGCTCTTACGTTATTGAGCACAACGATATTTATTGCGTACTTTGCAATTAACTCGTCGCCCACATCAGCTTTGAGCGACGAGGATTGGGACTCGTGCGTGCATGCGGCCGAAATCGTACCCGATCGCTCGATCCGGGGATGCACAGCGGTTATCCAGGCAGGCGAGCGGATGATCACCCAGTTGGCGGCGGCTTATAACAATCGCGGTGTCGCGCTGCGGTCGAGTGGAGATATCGACCGTGCCATGGAGGATTACGATCGAGCACTTCGTTTGTCCCCCGACTACTATGTCGCGCTCAACAACCGAGGCGTTGCTTTAATGAGCAAGGGAGAGCTTGATCGCGCGATTTCTGATTTCGATCGCGCCGTACAACTGAGGACTGACTACCTCGGTGCCTATTATAATCGCGGGAAGGCACTCGGGCGTAAAGGACTCTTTGATCGTGCCATCGCGGATTATGATCTGGTCATCAAGGCTGATCCGAAGAATCCGACCTTCTTGTTCGAACGCGGAACGATGAAAGCGAACGCTGGAGATCAGAGCGGCGCGGATGCTGATTTCGAGCGCGCCGAATCGCTCAGGTCGAATGGTGCGCGGACGACGCGGCCACGATGAAACTCGCCCAACCTAGACGCCGTTGAACTTGTCAGGCTGATGGGAGCCGCAACTCCGCGTGAAGGCCTCCATTTCTGCCATTGGATAGTTCGACAGAGCCGCCGTGCAGTGTGGCGAGATCGCGGACGATTGCGAGTCCGAGCCCGCTTCCCGGTTTGGCCTCGTCGAGCCGCTCGCCTGGGGCGAACGCGCGGTTTAGTGCATCAGCCGGGATGCCTGGCCCGTCATCAACGATCGTAATAAGGAGCTGCCCCGTCGGGGTATCGCGCGTAGCCTTGATCGAGACAACACCACGAGCCCACTTGCAGGCATTATCGACCAGGTTGGCGACCATCTCGTCAAGGTCGTTGGGATCGACGGCGGCAAGCAATTCCGTCTCGGCTGTATGGACGATCGTCAGCTCACGATGAGCATAGAGCCGCCGCATCGCCGCGGCTATTGATGCGAAGGCAGGTTCGACCTGCGTGATGACGCCAGGCAGGCCGGCGTTGGCTGCGGCACGGGCTCGGGCAAGCTGGAAATCAATCTGGCGCTGCATCCGCCCTGTTTGCTGAGTCAGGACCGCGGCGCCCTCGGTATCACCTCTCGCGAGCAGCCGGCGCGCTTCGTCCGTCAGCACGGCCAATGGTGTCTTCAGGCCATGCGCGAGATTGCCCGCCTGCGTGCGGGCGCGGCGAACCATCTGGGTATTGGCGTCGATCAGAGCGTTGAGATCATCGACCAGCGGCCGAACTTCGGACGGGAAGTCACCAGGCAGGGTTTCTGCTTTGCCCGCGCGAATGTCGCCCAGCGCGTCGCGCAGACGGCGCATGGGACGCAGACCAAACCAGGCCTGCAACGTGCCGGCCCCAATTAGGGCTATTGCCAGTGTGCCGAGTGACAGGGCCAGCGCCTGATTAAAATGTCTCAGTACATCATCGACGATCCGCTGGTCGGCGCCAATTTGAAGCACGTAACCGTTTTCAGCGGTCTGCCACGGTCGCTCATATGCGATCATCGGCTCACCAGCCGGGCCAGCTTCGACTGAGCGAGTAAGCTGCCGATCCGCCCCCCGCGCGGGTGGCGGAAAACGCCGTTGCGGTTCGAGGGAGGCTGATTGTAGGACGATGCCGTTGCGATCGCTCACCTGCCAGTAATAGCCAGTCCCGGGCTGCGCGAAGCGCGGATCACTGAGCCTTTGTGCCAGAGCGACATGTCCGTCGGCCGTGCGGGCCAACAGACCTTCGAGCTCGTCGAGATGACCGATCAGCTCGGCATTGACAAGCTCCGTGACGTGCGCCCGGAACAGCGCGGAAATCGAAACGCCAGCGACAGCGATACCTGTCACGGTCGTGAGAATAACGCCAACCAGCAGCCGGGCGCGCAGACTTCTGACCATCAGCCGAACCTGTAGCCCAGACCGCGCAGGGTCCTCATGGTATCGCGGCCGATTTTGCGTCGCAGCCGACCGACATAGACCTCGATCGTATTCGAGCTGCGTTCCTCATTCAGGCCGTAGAGATGGTCGAGCAACTCGGCTTGCGTCACGACGCGGCCGACGCGATGCAGGAAGAGGTGGAGCAGGCGAAATTCCTGTGCCGTCAATTCGATCGGCTGGCCCGCAACATTGGCGGTGCCGGCAACGGGGTCAAGCACGATATCTCCGTGGCGCAATTCGGAGGTGGCTTGGCCCGCGACGCGCCGCATCAGCGCGCGCAGGCGAGCTGCGACTTCGTCGACGTGAAACGGCTTCGCCACATAGTCATCAGCCCCTGCATTGAGACCTTCCACCTTCTCAGTCCAGCTGCTGCGCGCCGTCAGGATCAGGACCGGTGTGGCGGCCCCGGTACGTCGCAACCTCCGTAAGACCTCGATGCCTGACAGGCCGGGTAAACCGAGATCGAGAACGATCGCGTCGAATTCTTCTTGCAGCGCGAAGGAAAGGGCGTGCTCACCATCTTCCACATGCTCAACGACAAAGCCAAAGCTGGCCAACCCTTCCTTCAGGCGGGCGCCAATGTCCTGATCGTCTTCGACAAGAAGAATGCGAATGGTCATGTCTCCTGATTGCTGCAGTCCGATACTGGATCAACCTGCATTTACGCTGACAGCTTGTGTTCAGACTAGCGTGGCAATCAGGCGTCTAGAAGTCAGTGTTGAGACTCGTGCCAATGTTAAAATTGCTCCTGATAATCGTTCGCATATCAACAATTATCTTGGTGACCCCAGCCTTCGCTCAGCAGGCCGCCGTGCTGTCGATTGATGCACTTGCCAATTCCGTCGTGGCAAGTAACCCCGAACGACGCTTTTATTTCCAGCAGATCGGGCTTGCAGGTGTTGAGCGCGACGCGGCTGATCGCCTGCCGGACCCTGAAGCTGCATTCGAGTTAGGCGAACGCCGGATGGCCGACGGCCTGACAGGTGCACCGAAAGGCGCCGGGCCGACATATGGCTTGTCGATTATGCAGCCGCTCGACTTTGCCGGACGCGGGGCGCTCCGTCGCGCCATCGCCGAGCATCAGATCGCGCTGGCGCGGCTCGGTCTTGCGCAATTCGACGCAACGCTCGCAAGCCGGGCACGCTCTTTGGGATATGCCTTGTTCGCGGCCGAGCGGAAAGCCGCCGCGGCACGCGACGTTGCCGCGCGGATGCGCGAGCTTGCACGCGTTGTGGAGCAGCGGGATCCGGCGGGCATCGCCACCACGCTGGACACGGCCATTCTGGATGCGGGTGCCATCACGGCGGAGCGAAATGCCGCGATGGCTGATTCCGAGACCAGCACGATCGTCTACGAACTGAATCAACTTCGCGGCGCGCCGCTCAAAGCGCGGCTCCGCATTGCTCCGCCCGATATCACGCTGCCCGGCCTTCCGTCGGTCGAGCGCATGGCGCAACAAGCTGGCATCAACAATTTCGAGATTCAGTCGCTGCGCGCGCAATTGCAGCAGCAAGGGTTGCGCGTTGACCTCGCACAAGCAGCGCGTGTGCCGAACGTCTCAGTCGGTCCCTACTTCAATCGCGCGAAGTCAGACAGCCGCGAGACCAATTTCGGCATACGGCTGACGACGACGTTGCCGCTTTGGAATAGCCAGGCTGCTGGCCTCGCACAGGAGTTGAGCCGTCAATCCCAGGGCGATGCGGCCCTGCTCGCCGCCAACCGACGGATCGCGAGGCAGGTTTACGAACAGGCAGCCTACTACGAGGCGAAGCGTCGAGCCCTTGCGGGCTGGCCAGCCGGGGCCACCGAGAAATTTGCGGCCGCAGCTACCGCCGCCGCCGATAGTTATCGCCAGGGAGCGATCCCGATCGCAACTTACGTCGAGATGCAGCGCCAGTATCTGGACGCGCTGTCGGCTCTGCTCGACACGCGACGTGAGGCTATGGAAGCGATGCTTCAACTTCGGGCGCTCAATGGCGGCCGCAGCTTCGACGGCGTGTCCCGATGACGCGGCGGATTCTGGAATGGACAACCGGTCGACCAGCCACGGTGATGATCATCGCTTTGCTGATCGCTGGTCTTGGAATCTGGTCTTTCGTGAATCTGCAAATCGATGTCATTCCCGACATCACAGGCGTGCAGGTGCAGATCAACACGACTGTTCCTGCCCTGGCGCCAGAGGAAATCGAGCGTCTTGTGACGCTGCCCATCGAGCGCAGCATGGGTGGTCAGCCGGGCCTGCGGGAAATGCGATCGCTCACCAAGACCGGACTGTCACAGGTCACGCTCATCTATCAGGACGGCACGGACCAGCTTCGCGCACGCCAATTCGTCAACGAGCGGCTTTCCGCAGTGCGCGACATGCTGCCAGCCGGATCATCGCCGCGCCTCGCTCCGATCACCACCGGGCTTGGCGAAATCTGGTACTACACACTCGAATGGGCGCAACCGCCGTCCGATTTGGACGAGCGGCAACAACTGATGGAGTTGTTCGAGGCTCAGGAATATATCGTGCGCCCGATGCTGCGCGCGATCGAGGGGGTCGCCGACGTCAATTCCAACGGCGGCCTCGAACGTCAGTTTGTCATCGAGCCTGATCTGAAGAAGCTCACGACAGCGGGCATCACGCCGAGCGAGCTTGCCCAGGCTGTTGGCGCCAACGTCGCCAATGCCGGCGGCGGGACCATCACCAAGAACGGCCAACGCTTCACCGTCCGAACCGAAGCGCGTGTCACGACGGCGGAGATGATCCGCGCATTACCCGTGAAATTCGCAGGTGGCGTGCGGCCGCTGACTGTAGCGGATCTGGCGACCGTGACCATCGGCCATGCTCCACGCGATGGCGCCGCGACCACCAACGGCAAGGAAACCGTGCTCGGCACAGTGATGATGCTGGTCGGGCAGAACAGCCGGGACGTTGCCCGGCGCGTCGATGCGCAATTGCCGAACCTGCGCGCCGCGCTGCCCAAAGGCATGATCCTTCAGGTTCAGTACGATCGTTCAGAATTGGTGGATCGCACCATCGCGACGGTCGAGCGCAACCTTGGCGAGGGAGCGTTGCTGGTCGCCGTCGTATTGCTGATCGTGGTCGGCAACTGGCGCGCGGCATTTATCGTCGCGTCGGTCATCCCGCTGGCCTTTCTCATGATGATCTCGGGCATGCATGCGCTCGGTATATCGGGCAATCTGATGAGCCTCGGCGCGCTCGACTTCGGCCTGGTCGTAGATGGCGCGATCGTCGTCGTGGAAAACACATTGCGTCTGATGGGCGAGGCACAGCGCCTCAAGGGGCGCGAGCTGACGGCCGATGAACGCCGTCGCATCGTCATCAACGCTGCGGGGGGCGTGGCGCGGCCCGTGTTCTTCGGCATGGCCATCATCGCGCTGGTTTATGTGCCGGTACTCAGCCTGGGCGGCGTCGAGGGGAAGCTGTTTCAGCCGATGGCGCAAGCCGTGATGCTGGCGCTGGCAGCGGCGCTGATCGTTACCTTTACGCTAGTGCCGGCGCTGTGCGCCCGGCTGCTACGAGGCGAGAAGGTGCGTCAGCCGAGCGTCAGTGAAAAGGAAGATTCTCTCCCGGAGATAACCGCCGACAACCACATCACGCATAACGGTGGCTTCGCCGGCCTCGTGATCCGGGGCTACCGTCCCGTCCTGGACTTCGCCCTCCGTCATCCCGCTGCCCTTCTCGTTCCATCGGCAGTCCTGTTGGCCGTGGCATTGAGGATATTCCTGACCCTTGGCTCGCAGTTTACGCCACGCCTCGATGAGGGCTCCATCACGGCGATGGTCTACAAGCCCGTGGGGATGTCGCTCGACCGTAGCCTTGAGATCGAGCAGCAAACCGAGCGTGAAATTTTGCGTCGCTTTCCGCAAGTGACCCGAACCTTCTCCCGCATCGGCACCAGCGCGGTTGCGACCGACCCGATGCCGCCGAATGAGAACGACCTCTACATCTTCTACAAGCCGCTCGACCAATGGCCGCAAGGTCCGGACATGCCGCGCAACAAGAGCGAGCTGGTTGCGGCGATCGAAAAGGCTGCCACTGCGCTGGCGCCGGAGCAGTCATTCCTTTTCGCGCAGCCTATCGAGATGCGCTTCAACGAAATGTTGGAGGGCACGCGGGCGGATCTGTCGGTCAAGATATTCGGAGACGACTACGACGTGCTTGAGCGGCTCGCCGCGCAGGCGCGAGAGGAATTGCAAGGCGTGCCCGGCACCGCCAATGCCGCATTCGAAGCGGCCAGCCGCACCCACAGTGTGGTGGTCGAGATCAATCACGACGCGATGGTGCGGTTGGGGCTGGGAACCGCCGAGGTCAACCGTGCCATTGCGTCAGCGATCGGTGGGGACGAGGTCGGCTTCATCGCGGACGGAGAGCATCGACACGCGATCGTCGTTCGTATGCCCGAGTCCTTACGCGCGGACACAAAATCGATCCTCTCCCTTCCATTGCGCGTCGGCGCGTCCGGCCTTGTGCCGCTGGACCGCGTTGCAAGTCTGCGCGAGATGAGAACGGTCGAACCGATCCTGCACGACAATGGTAAGCGCCGCGCCGCCTTGATGGTCAATCTCAACACCAGCGACATCGAAGGTTATGTGACCGCAGCGCGTGCACGCCTCGACGGCAAGCTTGCGCTGCCTGAATCCTATCGCATCGAGTTCGGAGGCCAGTTCCGTCAGCTAGAAGCGGCCCGAGCCCGTCTGATGATCGTCGTGCCGGCGGCGCTGCTGATGATCTTCTTGCTCGTTTATTCGGCGTTGGGGAGCGTCCGTCATGCCGCCGTCGTCTATACCGGTATTCCGTTTGCGATCACCGGTGGCGTGCTGGCACTCTGGCTACGTGACATGCCATTCTCGATCACCGCCGCGATCGGCTTTATCGCGGTCTCCGGCATCGCGATGCTGAATGGTCTCGTTCTGATCGATCATATCAATGCGTTGCGGCGGAAGCTGCCTGTTATCGAGGCAGTCCGGCAAGCCGCCACGGATCGGCTCCGTCCGGTATTGTCGACCGCCATGGTCGCGGGAATCGGCTTCGTACCGATGGCGATTTCACAGGGCGCGGGAGCGGAGGTGCAACGACCGCTCGCCACTGTCGTCATCGGCGGCGTCCTGTCGTCCACCGTTCTGACGCTGCTGCTGTTGCCGGCGATCTACCGATGGATGGAGCGCCGCTCCGCAGCCGTCGTCGAACGAGAGAAACAGCCGTTGGAAGTGGAGGTTTCAGCATGAAAAGATCGAATCGGCTCCGTGACGTGGCAATCTTAGCCGCTATGACGTCACTTTTCTTTGTCTCGCCGGCCCTCTCGCTCGCAAGTTCTCCTGTCCATGACAATCAACCCAGTCCTTTCTACGTGCAAAACCTGCCGGCGGAAGTGCGGGCAGGCCTTCAAAAATACAGGAAGGTATGTGGCGATGAATTGACAACAACGCGTGGCTTCAGCCGCTTCATTGACGTTGGGAACGTTCGTCTCATCGCTCTTCATCTTCATGAACTCAGATGTGGCGACCGCCTTACGTTTTGTAGCAGCGGAAAATGCCTCCATCAGGTCTACATGTCGCACCACGGACGATATCATCTGGTGATGAGTGTCAGGGCAAATGAAGTCACGTTGAGAGGCCTGGACAACACTCCGGCGATTGAAGTTGAATGCGGCTTTGGACTACAGCGTATGTGGCGATGGAACGGTAGGCGTTTCATCGGAAGATAGCATCATTGATCAGCCTGACCGGCCAAGTTTCCAGATCGATCTCGAAGGCAAGGCGCCTTTTCCTATGTGCTCAGCGCCGCGTTACAAAGCCTTAGAAATGTAATTCAGGACCATGTTCCATGCGAGCCCTTCATAAAGAGAACCATCTGATCGAACGAATAGGTTGGCTTCGCGCAGCGGTGCTAGGCGCCAATGACGGGCTGATTTCAACATCGAGTCTGATCGTCGGTGTTGCCGCCGCGACCGCCGCTTCCCACGAAATTCTGGTTGCTGGCGTAGCGGGGCTCGTCGCCGGAGCAATGTCGATGGCTGCAGGCGAATATGTGTCGGTCAGTTCCCAGGCCGATACGGAAGAAGCCGACATGGCGCGTGAGCGCCGCGAACTTGCCACGCAACCTGAAGCGGAGCTGGCCGAACTCGCCGCGATCTACGAGCAGCGTGGTGTAACGCCCGAACTGGCGCGACAGGTCGCCGAGCAGATGATGGCAAAGGACGCCTTCGGGGCCCATGCGCGGGATGAACTCGGACTGACCAGTCATGTGATGGCGAAGCCAGTTCAAGCGGCTTTCACTTCGGCGGTCACCTTCGCATCTGGCGCGACTTTGCCGCTGGCCGTCGCTCTCCTGTCGCCGGCCTGGACCGCCACCTGGACCGTCTCCATTGCCTGCCTCATCGGACTTGGCGTTCTCGGAGCGATCGGCGCTCGCGCTGGCGGCGCCAGCATATGGAAACCCACTCTTCGGGTCGTGTTTTGGGGAGCAGTCGCCATGGCCTCAACTGCGACCATTGGTGCCCTCATCGGTCGAGCCGTCTAGTTCGCGGAGCTCTCTATTTTTTAATCGATTTTGCACTCGATATTTGCATCGCTGCAGAATGGGATTTTCTGCGATGTATTCCAGCGGTACCCAATCACACATGCCGCGGACTTCAGGACTAGGAGAGAGCCACTGCGTACGCGGCCCAGATTTGGAAAGAGCTAGTCATTTCCTCATAGACCCGGGAGAAGCAAAATACCGGATACCTTGTACTTGGTCCGATATCAGCTCCGCGTTCGGTTCGGCGCACCCGTTTGGGTGGGGCTATTGGCGGCAGCCGGCGAACGCTGAAAGATGAGAGGATCACGATGCCCCAAAATAAATTAATCGCAGATTCAATCACATATGCGTTCGCACTTTTATCCAGTACGGCGCGCCATTCTCCTTGTGAGATTGGCTCTTTCCCCCACACATTGTCCTTGTTATTTCTGTAGCCTGCCGTCCGGCCATATCAGCCGTCACGCCTGCAGCGCCGTGCGCGCGGCCAGTATCTCGGGCCAGCGCCTTTACACTCGCCCTTGAAAGTGAAGGCGCGTTCTAGCTTTGTGTCAATCGAACGCCACGCCGATGCGCGTAGCGCTCCGCCAGACTATTCGACACTGTGAGCAAGCGCCGCCAGGTTCTATTTTCAGCTCGAAGGCATCCGGAATGTTCAGGGCAGCAGGAACTTCGAGGCAGGCGCCTGTGTCCGACAAGTTTCGGACGACGCAACTTATCACGGACGATCGCTGATTGAGAATGATCTTCCCCGTCAACAGCGTGCGGCGACGGCGAGTGGTGCGACGCTCCGTCATAACCAATACCAAACGACGCCGCAGGCGGTTGTCGCTGCCCCGCGTCTCGCCTCGACGGCCACCTTCGCGATTCCCGTATCGCGTGGCAGGTTATTGGCGAGTATTTTGAAGACGAGAGCCCCCGGCATAGCGCACTCGCAATACTTCAACGTAGAAACACCATCCGCGCGGTTTGGCCGAGCAGGACAAAGGCCAAAGATTCGTCCCAGTAGCTCAAGACTCCCAATCTGAATCGTTGGTGGTTCATGAGGGCCAAGGCACAGCTGATAGCCGCGCTCATAAACAGCATCATCGTAAGCGCTTTCCCGAATCCCCAGGGCAGCGGGCTTTGAGCACCGGCAAAGATCAGCACGATCAAAAGTTTGAGAGAAAGGCGACGGAGCACAAAGCGCGAGTCCGACGTCATTTTCGGCTCGGCTGCATAACGACGTCGTATCCGCGAAGAGGCAGTACGAAAGAGACACTGCGATAAACGCAATGTCGGTCGGGCAAAGGCATCCAAGCCCGTGCGGCGAAACCGAAACGCCGCTTTCAGAAAGGTTAAGGACAACGAATAAAGCAATCGCCGAAGACGAGGGCTTCGCGCGACGATGCGCTCGACAAGAACCATATCGATACCCACACTAGACCTCGGATCGAAATAAATCAGAGCGATCACATCGCTAGTGAAGTCGACGCGCCCGTGTCCGGTGAGTCTAAGCGGCTTGATATTGCGCAGGTAGTTATCGCCGAAGACCTTACAATATACGATGGTATATCCCGGATATTGTTTTGTATATCGGATCAACCCCGCAAGACACTGTCACTCAAGGAATGACGGTGATATCCAGCCAATGTCATCTAGCGGCTCCAACCCGCTGCCGACGCATGAGGATCAACGAGCAATGCCAAGCGACAGTAGTCGAGCAAGCGTGCCGCTCAGGTCGTTCTCGCGAGTCTGAATCATCAGTCTCGCCTGTGACGGCCGAGCGGCTCGTCACGGAGGTGAGACATGACTCTCCAATTTTTTACTCTGCCGGCTTCGCTCCGCGTTTCGCGGATCGCCTCGCCGAAACGCAATCCCGCATTCGCCGACCCGCGATGCGAGCGTGACCGTCCTTTCACGAAGTCTCCCCGCACGAACCGGACTCGACTGGTCGCGGCGTGGCGTGTCAATGGCGAGACCGGTCGGCTCGAATGCATCTGGATGCTTGACGCCGAACCAGACACGGGCGGCGGGTTGCGCCGATTGATCGAGCGCGCCGGACTCCTTCTTGCAGTTTACCAGCATGGTCGCTTTGCGGCGTGAGGCGTGTGATGCATTCCCTCACGCTGCATAAGGCCAGCACGGCGATGGTTCTGGTGTCCGCCGGCCTGGACGGGCTTCACCCCCGCCGGGGCGGCAATCCGTACTCGCGCAGAATCGCACGGTCGCGCGAAGGTGCGGACCCTCCCTGGTGAAGAGCGGCTGCGCTGCTCAAGCGCGGTCCGAATGCCGAGCGTCGTGAAGATGCATCGGTTTCATTATCCCCTCAGCCGACCAAGACCCCAAGCGCCGAAGACCGTGCCGAGAGGCGCATGGTCTCGGCGCTTGCGGCAGGAGATTCATCCAATGAATGCCCCCATCCTCAAGGCGGCTCTCAAGCCGCGCGGAAAAGACGAACGCAAGCTGTCGATGAAGGCGGTCCGTGAAGCCCAGAATGGGTTGGATGACACCTTCGAAAACGTCAAAGGCGACCGCAACGGCCTGATTGCCCGAGATGCGATCGAACGGCTGGCAAAAGACGGCCCCAATGAGGTTGCGCAAGAGCGACGCCTGCCAGCGGTTGTTCAGTTTTTTGGCGCTTTCAAGAATCCGTTCATTGCAGTGCTGCTGATCCTGGCTGGGATCAGCGCTGTAACGGACATCTGGCTTCGGCTTCAACATGGCGAGGATGCGGATCCGACAAAAGTCACCATCATCATCGTGATGGTGCTTGCCAGCGCCTTGATGCGCTTCGTTCAGGAGTACCGATCGAGCGCTGCGGCCGAAGCTCTGAAGGCGATGGTCCGCACGACGGCGACGGTTCTTCGTCGAGGATCGGCAACGTCAAATCCCGAAGCATTCGAAATCCCGATGCGAGAGATCGTCGCCGGCGACATCGTGCGTCTTTCAGCAGGGGATATGATCCCGGCAGACGTGAGGCTGATCGAATCCCGCGATCTGTTTGTGAGCCAGGCAGTGCTCACCGGTGAGGCCATCCCTGTTGAGAAGTATGACACGCTCGGGTCTGTCGCCGAGAAGTCCGCGGCGAGCGTAGCGTCCAGCGAAATGAACGCGCTCGACATGCCCAACGTCTGCTTCATGGGCACCAACGTCGTGAGCGGCACGGCGACCGCGCTTGTCGTTGCCACGGGTGCTCGCACCTATTTCGGATCGTTAGCCAAGGCGATCGTCGGATCGCGCGCTCAAACGGCGTTCGATCGCGGCATCAACAGTGTGAGCTGGCTGCTCATCCGCTTCATGCTCGTCATGGTTCCTGTCGTCTTTGTCATCAACGGCCTGACCAAAGGCGACTGGGTGGAAGCGCTGTTGTTCGGCCTTGCCGTCGCCGTCGGACTTACCCCCGAAATGCTGCCGATGATCGTTTCCTCGAACCTCGCGAAGGGCGCCGTAGCGATGGCGCGGCGCAAAGTCGTCGTGAAGCGACTCAACGCCATTCAGAACTTCGGCGCGATGGATGTTCTCTGCACGGACAAGACCGGCACGCTGACTCAGGACAAGATCATTCTGGAGCACCACGTCGACGTTACCGGGCAACCCAACGCTGACGTTCTCCGGTTGGGCTGGTTGAACAGCTACCACCAGAGCGGCGTGAAGAACCTGATGGATCAGGCCGTCGTGCGATTCGCCGGGGCGGAGCCAGCCATCACGAACACGGCCGCGAGCTACCGAAAAGTCGATGAACTTCCGTTCGACTTTGTGCGCCGCCGACTCTCAGTGGTCGTCGAGGGCGAGGACGGAGATCACTTGCTCATCTGCAAGGGCGCGGTTGAGGAGATGCTGTCGATCTCTACGCACGTCAGAAGAGGCAAAGATCTGATCCGCCTTGGTGACGTTGAGCGCAAGAATCTGGCTGCGATGGCTCGGGCGTACAACGAGGACGGATTCCGTGTGCTGGTCGTCGCCACCCGAGGGTTTGTGGCGTCCGAGGCCAAGACGCATTATGCCATCGCGGACGAAGCCGATCTCACGATTCAGGGGTTCCTTACTTTTCTCGACCCGCCAAAGGAGACGGCTGGACCAGCAATCGCTGCGCTCGCGGAGCATGGCGTCAAGGTCAAGGTTCTTACGGGCGACAATGCGGTCGTGAGTGCCAAGATCTGCCGTGAAGTAGGACTTGAACCGGGCCAAGCCGTACTCGGGCGCGACATAGAAAAATTGGACGACACCGCGCTTCGCGTTTTGGTCGAGGAGCGGACGATCTTCGCGAAGCTCACTCCGCTCCAGAAGTCGCGTGTATTGCAGGCGCTTCAGGCTAACGGTCATACCGTCGGATTTCTCGGTGACGGCATCAATGACGCCCCGGCGCTGCGCGATGCCGATGTCGGCATTTCCGTCGATAGCGGCGCCGATATTGCGAAGGAGTCGGCCGATATCATCCTGCTCGAGAAGAGCCTGATGGTTCTTGAGGAGGGTGTGCTGAAGGGGCGCGAAACCTTCGGCAACATCATGAAATACCTCAACATGACCGCCAGCTCGAACTTCGGAAACGTGTTTTCAGTGCTGGTGGCGAGCGCATTCATTCCGTTCCTGCCGATGCTGTCGATCCATTTGCTCGTGCAAAACCTGATGTACGACATTTCCCAATTGGCGCTGCCTTGGGATCACATGGACAAGGAGTTTCTCAGCAAACCGCGGAAGTGGGATGCCAAGAATATCGGTCGTTTCATGATCTGGATCGGGCCGACGTCCTCGATCTTCGACATCACGACGTTCGCTCTGATGTGGTTCGTCTTTGCCGCCAATAGCCCGGAGCATCAATCGCTCTTTCAGTCGGGCTGGTTCATCGAGGGCCTGCTTTCTCAAACGCTCGTGGTCCATATGCTGCGTACCCAGAAGATTCCCTTCGTCAACAGCACAGCGGCTTTGCCGGTCTTGCTGATGTCGAGCGTCATCTGCGTACTGGGGATCTATTTGCCGTTCTCTCCGCTGGGAGCAGCCATCGGATTGCAGCCCCTGCCTATCGCCTACTTCCCGTGGCTGGCCGGAACGCTGCTCTGCTACTGCCTCGTCGCTCAACTGATGAAGACCGTCTACATCCGCCGGTTCGGACAATGGTTCTGACGGCCAAGCGCATGAGAGGTCCTGATCATGTCCACATCACCGTTGATCCTGAGATTTGCGCCGCCGCAGGCTGGAGACTGCCCGCGACAAGGGCCGCCACCGCCGAGGCGACAAGCGCCGCGTCCGCCCCACAATCGCGAGCCGGGCGATGCCAGGTCGTCGCTTCGGAATCGGTTGGACAGACGTTTGTGTTGGGCTTTGGCGGTTTTGGCGATGTTCGTGACGCATGCGGCCGTTCACCTTGCTCGTCGCCGTCTGCTGGACGGTTTCAAGCTCAGATTCCTGCTGCGTTGCGGCGCACGGTTGAACAGAGCGGCGATATCGCGAATGCGGCGTTGCCGCTGGTGAGCCACACAAGCGCAAAACGATCGCTTGCATGGAACCAAAGTACGAGGCCCGGACCTGAACCGGACTTCGATCAGCAAGGAGCTTCAAATGGACGACCCATCTAGTCGCGGCGCGACCAACAACTCGCGCCGCTTGAATTCACGAGAAAACTAGGAGGGCAGCTCGCGGCTATTGGCGCCGGGCGCTCTCGCAACCCGACGCCAGGAGTAGCCCATGACTTATTTTACGACCCACGGACTTCCCAATTTCACTATCACCACCGGACTGAAGGTTTTCAGGCGTCGTCGGGTTCTTTTTTGCCGACTGATGGTGATCGCTTTCTACTTGCTGGCGCTCGGTCTTGTAGCGGTTCTTCAGGTAACCAAAGCGCACGCGCAAGAACTTCAAACGACTCCCGGCCATCCGGATGCGGCACGGCTCAACACTAGTGGACCGCAACCCATCCTGGCGATGCCAACGAAGGCACCGGGGGCCTCGCGTGACAATAAGGTGGAATCGGGCGGGCCCGACTGGTCGGGCGTCTATTTTGGCGGACACACCGGTTTCGGGGCTGGCAGCCTTGGCCCGGGAACGAACCCCGTCTTGAATCAGTCCGTTGGCCTGCCGCCTACGGTGACAGGAATGATCGGCGGCTTTCAGGGAGGCTACAACTTTCAGGCCAGCGATCGTTGGGTGCTCGGCGCGGAAGCCGATGTCACTTTTGTGAGCCCGCCCGATGAGACGCGACGGATACCGGCTCCCTTCAACACATCCCTGGATGTCGTGGGGACGGTGCGTGGCAGGATCGGCTATGCTTTTGGCCCATTCCTCCCCTATGCAACGGGAGGCCTCGCTTGGACACGAACGAACGTCGACATCAATGGCGATGACGGCAGCGTTTTGTCAAAACTGGGGCGCTGGCACGCTGGGTGGACGGCAGGCGCAGGTGTCGAAATGGCCTTGGGCGGACCATGGACGGCACGCGTCCAGTACGACTACCTCGATCTGGCTTCCTCGACCTATCGACTCGATGGTGCCGGACTGCGCGATGTGTCCGTCCGCCCCCGAACCCAGAGGTTCACGCTTGGCCTGAACTACCGACTGGGCGATGTGGCCTCGACACTCCCAAGACCACCGGCAACTGTCGAAATGTCGCCGGACTGGAATATTCATGGCCAGACCACATTCATCGCCCAAGGCTATCCCGCGATTCGTTCCCCCTACGCTTCCAGCGCCAGCCTGCCCGGTGGTGGGCAAGTTCGTGAGACGTGGACCGCGGACGCATTTCTTGGCGTGAGGCTTTGGGACGGTGGTGCGTTCTATTTCAATCCCGAGCTAGCCCAAGGCTTCGGGCTGAACGGGACGCTCGGACTCGCAGGCTTTCCAAATGGAGAAGCGCAAAAAGGCGGCGCTGAATTTCCGAAATTTCGGCCACAGCGCTACTATCTTCAGCAGACATTCGGTCTTGGTGGCGAGCAGGAGGATGTCGCAGACGGCCCCCTGCAACTGGCGGGGCGACGCGATATCGATCGCGTCACTGTCACGGTTGGTCGTTTCGCGGTTGGCGATTTCTTCGACGCGAATGCCTATGCCAAGGATCCGCGCGCGGATTTCATGAATTGGGCAATCTGGTCGTCGGGGGCCTATGACTTCCCCGCCGACCTTCCCGGCATGACGCGCGGTGCGGTCATCGAGCTGAATCGTAAGGATTGGGCTGTGCGAGCCGGGGCCTTCCAAGTGCCCAGGGAGCCGAACAGTGATGTTTTGGTCTTCAATGGGGGCGGCGGTGGCGCCGTCGAGTTCGAGGAACGGCACAGCCTGTTCGGGCAGCCGGGTAAGGTTCGGATCGGCGCTTTCATCAACCGTGGTTACACCGGCGCGTATCGCGACGCTATCAACCTCGCGCAAGCGAGCCCTCAAACAGATATCAACGATGCGATGACGGCCCTGCGCCGCAATCAGAATAAGTATGGCTTTTATGGAAATATCGAACAGGCTTTGACAGCTGACCTCGGGCTTTTCGCCCGTGCAAGCTGGAACGACGGCCGCACCGAAATCCTCTCCTTCACGGACATCGACCGCAGCATTTCCGGTGGTTTCTCCCTAAAGGGTTCTGCATGGGGACGGCCTGCGGACACGATCGGAGTCGGTGCTGCGGTCAACGGCCTCTCGAGTGCACATCGTAACTTCCTCGCCGCCGGAGGCACGGGGTTGCTGATCGGTGATGGGAGACTGCGCTACGGCCACGAGTCGATCGTCGAGGCGTATTACGCCTTGCGGGTCAACGGCTGGAGCACCGTCACCTTCGACTATCAGTTTGTTGCAAACCCCGCCTACAACGCCGACCGCGGACCAGCCTCGATTCTGTCGCTTCGCGCCCACGCCGAATTCTGACAGCGAGTGGAGTGGCAATTCCAGCAATAGCGCGGGCTTGCGCCTCGGGAGGGCGCGACCGACGCAACGAGATGGGAACACATTCAGATGGATTGGCAAAGCCTTGGCCACACCGCACTCACGCTCGGGGGCGCATTCCTTCTTGGCGGCTTGATCGGCTTCGAACGGCAATGGCGCCAGCGCCTGGCCGGGCTGCGAACCAATACCCTCGTCGCGCTCGGCGCGGCCATCTTCGTCCTCTTTGCCGGGCTGTTCCCCGGCGAGGCGAGCCCGACGCGCGTTGCGGCCCAGATTGTTTCCGGCATCGGCTTTATGGGCGCCGGCATCATCTTCAAGGAAGGGTTGAATGTGCGCGGGCTCAACACCGCCGCGACGCTGTGGTGCTCCGCCGCGATCGGCGCGCTGTGTGGGGCCGGATTTTTCTTTCATGCATTGATTGCGACGACGTTCGTCATCGCCGTCAACGCAGTTCTGCGCCCGCTCGTGCGCCTCGTTGAGCGCCAGTCATTCGCCGCAAGCCCGTTGGACAGCGCATATGCGATCAGCATCATCTGCCATGGAGAGGCTGAGGCGCATGTTCGGGCGCTTCTTCTTCGCGATCTCGCCGGTGCGCTGCACATCCGCGACCTCGAAAGCACGAATATCGAGGACACAAACCGAGTCCAGGTGAGCGCGACAGTGCGAGCCGACACTCGGCAGGATCGCCTTTTGGAACAGATTATCGGTCGTCTCAGTCTGGAGCCGCTGGTAACATCTGCTCGGTGGCGGTTCGAGCCAGGCGAGTGACCGAGAAGCAATAGTTATCTAGGTACACGGCGGAGTAGATTCTCCAGGGAAGAATATTGAAAGTAGGTAAGTTGATCGAGAAGGTGAACAATGCTCAAGATCGCCAATGATATACGTCCCGGATCGGCGCTGACGTTGATCGCGATGGGCGTTGCGATGGCCGGCATTTTTATCGCCGATACGGTCACGGACTACGCCATCGCAGC
Organism: Bradyrhizobium sp. AUGA SZCCT0105; assembly: GCF_018129565.1. Classification (NCBI taxonomy): domain Bacteria; kingdom Pseudomonadati; phylum Pseudomonadota; class Alphaproteobacteria; order Hyphomicrobiales; family Nitrobacteraceae; genus Bradyrhizobium; species Bradyrhizobium sp. AUGA SZCCT0105. The sequence continues at coordinate 439,674 of NZ_JAFCMK010000007.1, forward strand.
GGCCGTATTCTACACAGCGGTCATTCTCGTTGCGACACGCATCTTGTCTGGCACGGCTGTAGTGGCCCTCGCTTGCATTTGTGTCGCGCTGACCCTGATCAGTTTTTTCTTGACCCACTCCGGTGCGTATGAGGTCGGCATCGTCAATACCGGGATTAGTATCGTTGCGATCGGCGTTACAACCTATCTCAGTTTAAGGATGGTGGCTGCGAAGGCCGAGGCGCTGGAGGCGCGCGATCGGCTTTTGCGAATTGCGCGGGTCACGACGCTCGGTCAACTGTCGGCGTCGATCGCGCACGAAGTCAACCAGCCCCTGGCTGCCGTCGTCGCCAGCGGCGGCGCGTGCACCCGATGGCTTGCCCAGGAGCCGCCAAATCTCGACAAGGCCCGCCTCGCGCTCGACCGCATCGTCAGCGATGCCAACCGGGCAAGCCAGGTCATCGCGCGCATTCGCGCCCTTTCGAAGGGCGAGGCGCCGCGCCGACAACCATTCGACCTCAGGGAAGCTGTCATGGAAATCGCGACCTTGTCGCGCGGCGAGATCGAGCGTGGCGGCGTCGCCTTGCAACTGGACCTGCATGACGGCCTACCTCGCGTTTTTGCCGATCGGGTCCAGATCCAGCAGGTCATCAGCAATCTCGTCCTCAATGCGACCGAGGCGATGTCGGACCGCGCATTGCCCGAGCGTCGTCTGCGAATTGCCGCCTCGCAGGATGGACGGGATGCGATCGTTCTCGCGGTGGCCGATTCCGGCACCGGTCTGGCGCCGGGAGCTCGTGAGCACCTCTTTGACGCCTTCTGGACGACGAAAGAGGGAGGCATGGGTCTTGGCCTTACCATCAGTCAGACGATCGTTGAAGCGAATGGCGGACAGATTTCCGCGGCTCCAGTCCCTGGAGGCGGGACCGTATTTGAGGTGCGCCTGCCGCGCCACATGGAGGCAGCCTGATGAAAAATGAACCGACGGCGGATTCGCGGCCGCAGCCCATCGTCTATGTCATCGATGACGATCGGTCCGTTCGCGCCGCGCTCGAAGATTTGCTCGCATCCGTTGGGCTACAGGTGCGCTCGTATAGCTCGGTTGCCGAATTTCTGGAAAGCTCCATGCCGGACGCGCCCGGCTGCCTGCTGCTCGATGTGAGAATGCCCGGACAAAGCGGGATCGATTTTCATCGGCAAATGCCTGAATACGGCATTCATCTGCCGACGATATTCATCACGGGACATGGGGACATCACGATGGGCGTGAACGCCATCAAGAATGGCGCCTTCGAGTTCTTGACCAAGCCGTTTCGCGACCAAGACCTGCTGGATGCTATCCAACAAGCGATCGAAAAAGACCGGCGAAGGCGCGAGAGCGAAGCGCGTTCGCTGGATTTGAATGCGCGTTGGGAGACATTGACGCCCGGCGAACGAGACGTTTTCAAGCTCGTTGTAAAGGGCCTCCTCAATAAACAAATCGCCGCCGACCTGAATGTTAGCGAGATCACGGTGAAGGTTCGCCGTAGCCATCTCATGCAGAAGATGCAGGCCAAGACGATTATTGACCTTGTTAGAATGTCGGACAGTTTGAGCGTTTGAATCTCGACTGAGAGGAGAGCCCCTGCACCGCGAACTGGTGCGCGATCTGCGCGGGCGTGCCACCCCCCCCCTTTCAGAACACGGTATATTTCGAAGATACGTTGGTATATCGAATCTATATAAGATCATCGGCCAATGAGCGTCTGTAGCCGTCTATTCTAGGGTGAGAATCGGGAGGTCTTGCCTTAGCTGCGGTCGGGGCGCGATGGTCGTGGTAGATGGTGCTTACAGAGCGATGCTCGCAACGAGCGGACGATGGACCGTCGCGAGGCCAGGAATCATTTCGAATAGATCTCGGTCGCAATTGACCGATGCTTGAATTCCGCCAGATCCGGTATTTTCTTGCGGCGGCCGAATATGGCAGCTTCCGAAAGGCGGCCTTGGCCTTGGGAATACAGGAATCGGCGATCAGCCGTCGCGTTCGCGATCTCGAAGACGAACTCGGCGCTTCCCTATTTCAGAGGCACAACGGCGGCGTCTGCCTGACGTTGGCAGGACAGCAGTTTGTGCGTCGAGCACGCAAAGCACTTCAACAGATCGACTGCGGCGCGAAGGATGTGGCCGCCATAGGTCGCTCCGAGCGGGGGCATATCAAGGTCGGCATCTTTTCGTCGCTCGCGTCTGGATTCCTGTCCGATCTGCTGGGAGCCTACGGCAAGGAGCATGCAAGTGTACGGGTCGAATTTTTTGACGGCGATCCTGCGGATCACGTTGCCTCGATCCGGCGACTTCAACTCGATGTGGCTTTTATCACGGGAACCACACAGTGGTCGGACTGTGAAACAGAGCAACTTTGGTCCGAGCGAGTATTCGCCGTACTTCCCAGCGATCATCCTCTCTCTGAGAAATCGGAGCTTGGCTGGCGTGATCTTGTGGACGAGAGATTCATTGTAAGTGACGGTGCCCCTGGATCGGAAATTCACGACTATTTGGTTCAACGCCTCGCCGATCTTGGGCGTCACCCAGAAATCGATACCCAATACGTCGGGAGGGACAATCTCCTGTCGCTTGTGGCGATCGGCCAAGGCGTCACGGTCATGAGCGAGGCCGGGACGGCGGCTCAGTTTCCGGGAACTGCCTATCGGCAGCTTGCCGGCGAGGTTCTGCCGTTCTGCGCGGTGTGGTCGCCGCGGAATGATAACCCGGCCTGGCGCCGCCTCCTCAGTCTTGCGCGTTCAATGTCGCGCTCGGCTGCCGCCACAATCATTCAGACGGTTTCGGCAGTTCTTTTGACTTCCTCGCTTTCGCAAATCCCCGATCCGTGGCTATGAACCGCTCCAGCATCGGAGCGATGAGGCGAACGGGATCGGCCGGCGGTTGCCTCGCTTCGCGGCCGAGAATTTCTGCGTAGGCCGTTAGGTCGCGATGCAGGCTTGCCGGTAACTCCACCGTGACCTTCACCGGTTTGTCGTCGACGATCGCTCCCAATTTCAGCTTGGTCATGTCAGCCTCCGTAGGGTTCGAGAACGAGATCGCGGGTGACGATGACGCGGACGGGCAAGCCTGGCCGGATGGTGAGGGTCGGTGCGATGTTGAGCTGGCGCTGGACGATCTGCTGGCCGGTTTGACTGACGCTATTGGAGGCACCCTGTCGCAGCGCCCGCACAATATCGCTGTCCTGGCCAGACGAGCCCGCCTCCGCACCGATGCTCAGAATCGTGGAAAGTGCAGCGGCCTTGAACAGTTCGCCCCAGTGATAGTCGACGCCATCCTCAAGGCCCGCATAGCCCTCGGCGTCCGCACCAGGCTGACGCTCCAGAACGATGGAGCGGCCATTGGGGAAGATCAGCCGGTTCCAGACGAGAAGTATGCGCCTCTGACCGAAGCCGACGCCACTGTCATACTGGCCGATAACGCGCGTGCCCTGTGGCACAAGCAGGATCTTGCCGGTCGGGCTGTCATAGATGTTCTCCGTCACCTGTGCGGTGATCTGACCCGGCAGGTCGGAGCGGATGCCGGTGATGAGCGCGGCCGCGATGACGGCGCCGGCCTGCAGGACGTTCTTCGACGCTGGCGCGGCAACGCGATCCGGCGAGACAGTGCGCTTGTCGGGCGTCTGATTGAGGAATGCGAGCTGACGATCCTGCGCGGAGGGTGTCGCTGGCTGCGGCGCAAGGCCGAGGCTGGCGAGATCGGCCGACGGCGTGGCGGTCGCAGTCGGCTGTGTCGAAGCTCCAGCCGTAGCGGGCCGAGTCTCGGTGGATGCGAACAGCCGTGCGGTCCGAGCCGCCTCCAGTTCCTGCGCCCGGCGCTGTTCCTCGGGGCTCGGTCCCGTCGGACCTGATGCCGGTGCGCCGATCGGCGGCACTGTGCCACCGTTCTGCGCGTTGAGGATCGGGCGACCGAGGTCGCCGGGCAGCGGCGGGCCGAGCTTCGGGACGCCGGAATAATCCTTCGGCAATCCAGCCAGACCGTCCGGTGTCGAGCGGTTGTCCGTAGAGTAAAGCTCCTGACCCTGGCCGCTGTGACGAGTCTGGAGCGCATAGATCAGCGCCCCACCGACACCGAGGCTTGCCGCAAGACCCAGACCGGCCAGCACCTTGCGGGACAGGCGGGTCACACGCGGCGGCTCGGCGCGCAGCCGCATGGTCGCGGCCGGCTCGCCGGTCAGCGGCCGAGCGTCGTCGTCGGTCGGCTGAGGCTGGGGCGCCGAACCGGGCGTCCGGCCTTCCTCCTTTTCGGGATCGCGTTCGTCGCTCACGATGCCGGCCTCCCGTCGGTGCGGGAGATGCGGACACGCTTCTGGTTCTTGCCCGCGCCGAACCGCAGTTCGGCGGCGGCGAACAGTCGATCGACGATCATGTAGTTGCCGCGCACGCGATAGTTCACCAGCTCGGAGGTGTCGCCCTCCGGTCCGACCACGAACAAGGGCGGCATCTCGCCCTGTCCGATGCCGCGGGGGAATTCGATGAACACCTGCTTGCCGTCATCGAAGGCGCGCAGCGGCCGCCACGGTGCGCGGTCGCCGGTCACCTCGTAGCGGAAATTGACACGGGCGAGATCGATGCCGCCCGACACCGGCTGCGCGGCCTCGGCTTGGCTGTTCTGGCGGCGCAGCGCGATGAGCTGGTCCTGCGGATATTGCCAAGACACCGATGCCATATAGGTCGATGGCGTCGCGCGCAGCTCCATGTGATAGGTGCGCCGGTCGGTGTTGATGACGAGATTGGTCATCAGCTCGGCCCGCGTTGGCTTCACGAGGATATGGACCTGCTTGGCCGCGCCAACGCCGCTCTCGGTATCGCCGATGATCCAGCGCACTGTGTCGCCAGCGGCGACAGGACCGGAGCCGACGAGCTGCTCGCCGGGCTGAAGCGCGATGTCGGTGATCTGCCCCGGCGAGGCGTAGACCTGATAGAGCGCGCCATCGACGAAGGGATAGACCTGCATCGAGTTGATGAAGCCGTTGCGGACGGGCTGGACGCGCGCTGCGGCATTGGCCTGGTTGACGCGCGCGGCGGGATCGGACGGTTCCGGCTCGGGCTTGCCGTCCTTGCCGATGGGCTTCAACTGACCAGGCAGCGGGAGCGGTTTGGGAAGCTCCACCACCCGGACGGGCGCTGGCGGATCGGAGGTCTGCACAGCCGGCACCGCATTGTCGTAGGAAATCTCCGGCGGCGGGGTGTGAGTGGCGCACCCTGCCAGCGCCGAACCGGCGAGCAAGATTCCCGGCAAAGCGGATTTGCGGAAAACCGGAACTACGTGGATGAGCAAAGCCGGGAGCCCTGCACTCCAAGGGGCGGCTTTGCGGAGTGCGGGCGTCATTGTCCAAGCTCCTTCGACCAGTTGATGGCGTTGATGTAGATTCCGAGTGGGTTCTTCCGCAGCGTGTCGGCGTCGCGTGGGGGCTGCACGACGACGGTGAGGATCGCGGACCAGCGTTCGGTGGAGGCCAGTGAGCCGTCCTGATAGCGTCGCTCGATCCAGGCGATGCGGAAGCTCGACGGCGAGGCGCGGATCACCGACGACACTTCGATCGCGATCTGCTGCTTGCCGACCTTGGTGAAGGGGTCGTTGGCGCGCGCATAATCGTTCAGCGCGAGCGCGCCACCCTGTGTCGTGAAGTCGTAGGCGCGCAGCCAGTTCTGCCGCACGATGATGGCGTCGGACGGGATCGAGCGGACCTGCTCGATGAAGCGCGCGAGGTAGAAGGCGATTTGCGGATCGTTTGGCTGATAGTCGGCGGTCGCCGGCGCGATCGCCTGCGCCTGGCCGAGCCGGTCGACCTGCACTACCCAAGGCACGATCGAGCCGTTGGCGGACTGCCAGACCAGCGCGGCCGAAAGGCCGCCCGCGAGGGCCAATGATCCGAAGGCCATGTAGCGCCAGTTACGGGCCTGCACGCGGGCGGAGCCGATGCGATCGTCCCAGACCTGAGCGGCGCGCTGATAGGGAGTCTCGGGCTGAGGGGCTTTGCCGTAGTGGGTGGATGGTCGCTTGAACATGGTCAGTCGCTTTCGGAGAGGTTGACGGAGGAGCCGCCGCCATGGCTGTCGCCGCTACGCACGGCGTGGGCGGCGGCCTGAACGCCATGGGACATCTGCTGCGAGCGCTTCATGCGTTTCGCCCAGGCCGGCGGCCCGTCGCTGGTGGAAGACGCAGCTCCGGGAGATGCGGCCTCCGCGGTGGCGGTCGTCGCAGCACCGGATGCGCCGGTGGCGATCTCCGTCGCGGCCTGGCCACCGGCCTGATAGCTCTGCTTCAGGCTGTCGGCGGCACGACCGGCTGCGCGCTTCAGCGGTGAGACGGCCGCCTTCGCGCCGGTGCTGGCAACACTGCCAAGACCCGACGCGACGCCGGATGCGCCGGCCTGGCCGGCCGCGCCGAGGCTGTAGGCGGTGGAGGCGCCACCGGCGAGGGCTGCACCGCCACGCGCGGCGGCGGCAGCGCCGCCAGCAAGTGCAGCGCCGCCTGTCACGACGGCGCCGGCAGCGGCCGCGCCTGCTGCGACAACGCCGCCGGCGGCAAGACCAGTGCCAATGGCCGCGCCGGCGCCGAGCTGCGGGCCACCGGAGATGAGGCCGTTAGCGATGCCGGGACCGAAGATGCCGAGACCAAGCAGCGACAGCGCGGCAAGCACGATCGCCATGGCATCGTCGATCGATGGCGTTGCGCCGTTGAAGCCCGAGGTGAACTCGGAGAACAGCGTCGAGCCGATGCCGATGATGACGGCGAGCACCAGCACCTTGATGCCGGAGGAGATGACGTTGCCGAGCACGCGCTCGGCCATGAACGCCGATTTGCCGAACAGGCCGAAGGGAATGAGGACGAAGCCGGCGAGCGTGGTCAGCTTGAACTCGATCAGGGTGACGAAGAGCTGGATCGCCAGGATGAAGAACGCCAGCAGCACCAGCGCCCAGGCGAAAAACATGCAGGCGATCTGGATGAAGTTCTCGAAGAACGACCAGTAGCCCATCAGGCTGGAGATGGAGTCGAGCAGCGGCCGGCCGGCATCGAGACCAGTCTGCGCCACCTTGCCGGGGCGCATGAGATCGCTCACGGCAAAGCCCGTTCCCGAAGCCTTCAGGCCGAGGCCCGCGAAGCTCTCGAAGACGATGCGGGCGAGATTGTTCCAGTTGGAGATCAGGTAGGCGAAGACACCGACGAAGAGCGTCTTCTTGACCAGCCTCGCCATGATGTCGTCGTCGGCGCCCCATGACCAGAAAAGCGCGGCGAGCGTGACGTCGATGACGATCAAGGTGGTGGCGATGAAACCGACTTCGCCGCCGAGCAGCCCGAATCCTCCGTCGATGTAGCGAGTGAAGACCTCGAGGAAATGGTCGATGACACCGGTGCCGCCCATGTCAGCGAACCTCTGGCTGAGCGGGCTCGGCCTGCATCGCAGGCCCGGTCACGTCCGCTGGCGCACTGTCTTTGTGGATGGGAGCGGCCGACGCGGGCGCGCTTGGAAACAGCGTGGTCGGCGCAACCGGCGATGGTGATGAAACGGGGGCCGGCTGGCCGAGGAAGCGGCGCCGGTTCTCTGCCCATGCCTTCAGGCAATTGGGATCGCGCGTGCCGGCCTCGCCGATCTCGGAACAACGAAGCAATTCGGCGGCGAGAGGATCCGATGTTGTGACCGGACGGCCCTGCGTCGCGAGGACGTCCGTCGAAACGTCCTTGCGGTTCATCTCGATCGCGGTCGCCGTGATGGCGACCGCGACGAAGACGATGGCGCCGACGCGAGCGAGGGTCTTGCCGTCCATCGTGCCAGCCTCAGTTGCCGCTGTTCGGGAACATGCGGGCATTGCCGGGCTGGTAGCCCGAGCCCGGCGTCAGGAAACGCCGGCGCTGCTCGCGGCCCTGTTCGGCGGCGGCGGCCTGCTCGGCCGACTGCAAGGCCTGCGCCCGGCCGTTGGCCGCCACGACGGCGGTGAGATCCGCGAGTTGCTGCGCCTGGAGCGCAAGGAGTTGGTTGCCGGCCTGCGTCGCCTGCAGCGCGCCGGTCGCGCCCTGGCTCTGGCCGATCAGCGCCGACATCTGCGTGCGATTGGTGTCGATGTTGCCGACGACGCCCGCCTGCACCCGCATTGCGTCCTGCAGGCCGCCGACCGTGTTCTGCCAGCGCGAGCGGGCATCGGTGACGAGTTGCTGATCCGAAGCGGACAGCGAGACGTTCCCGTACTTCTGCTGGAACATCCGGTCGATCTGCTGGACGTCGTAGGCGATATTCTGCGCCTGGTTGAGAAGCTGCTGCGTGCGCTGGACGGACTGCTGAAGCTGTTGCAGCGACGAGAACGGCAGGCTCGCAAGGTTGCGTGCCTGGTTGATCAGCATTTGCGCTTCGTTCTGAAGCGAGGTGATCTGGTTGGTGATCTGCTGAAGCGATCGCGCCGCCGTGAGCACGTTCTGCGCATAGTTCGAGGGATCGAATACGATGATGGCGTGAGCGGGCGTCGCCAGCATGGGCGCGAGCGCGACGGGAGCGGTCAGCAGCGCGGCAGCAAAACGCGCTGCGCGGGAATTGCGCAGTTTCATTGGGACGTCTCCTTGTTGGTGAGCGTGGGGATGAGATCGGCGGCCCAACCGACCTCACGGTGATCGAGCCATGCGGCGAGGAAGCCGTCGCGGCCGTGTTCGGCGACGATGCGGGCAATGGCCGCCTGGTCGGTCTTCGATGACGCGGCGCACAGAGCGAGCGCGACATCGGACAGACCGAGCTCGAAGAGGCGGTTGCCGCGCCGCGACTGGCAGTAATAGTCGCGCTTGGGCATTGCCCGCGCGATGATCTCGATCTGGCGGTCGTTGAGGCCGAAGCGCCGATAGATCGCCGTGATCTGCGGCTCGATCGCGCGCTCGTTCGGCAGCAGAAGCCGGGTCTGGCAGCTTTCGATGATGGCAGGCGCGATGGCCGAGCCGTCGATGTCGCTGAGCGATTGCGTGGCGAAGATGACGCTGGCGTTCTTCTTGCGCAGCGTCTTCAGCCATTCGCGGAGCTGGCCGGCGAAACCGTCATCGTCCAGCGCCAGCCAGCCTTCGTCGATAATGAGAAGAGTCGGCGAACCGTCGAGCCGATCTTCGATCCGATGGAAGAGATAGGAGAGAACCGCCGGCGCCGCGCCGGTGCCGATCAGCCCCTCAGTCTCGAACGCTTGAACGAACGCCGAGCCAAGATACTCGCGTTCAGCGTCGAGCAGCCGGCCGTAGGGACCGCCGACGCAATAGGGCCTGAGCGCCTGTTTGAGATCGTTCGACTGGAGCAGCACGACCAGGCCGGTGATCGTGCGCTCCTCGACGGGCGCCGATGCCAGCGAGGTCAGCGCCGTCCAGATATGCTCCTTCACCTCGGGCGTGATCGCCACGCCCTCGCGGGTCAGGATCGATACGATCCAGTCGCCCGCCCAGGCGCGCTCGGGCACGTCGTGAACGCGGGCGAGCGGTTGAAGGCTGACGTTATCGGTCGCGCCGTCACTGAGATCGCCGCCGAGGTCATGCCAATCGCCGCCCATGCCGAGCGCCGCCGCGCGGATCGAGCCGCCGAAGTCGAAGGCGAAGACTTGGGCGCGAGCATAGCGTCGGAACTGCAGCGCCATCAGCGCCAGCAGGACCGACTTGCCCGCGCCGGTCGGGCCAACGATCAGCGTGTGGCCGACGTCGCCGACGTGAAGCGAAAGCCGGAACGGGGTGGAGCCTTCGGTCTTGCCGAAGAGCAGTGGGGGCGCTGCAAAATGCTCGTCCCGTTCCGGCCCCGCCCACACCGCCGACAGCGGGATCATGTGGGCGAGATTGAGCGTGGAGATCGGCGGCTGGCGGACGTTCGCATAGACGTGGCCGGGCAATGATCCGAGCCAGGCGTCCACCGCGTTGATCGTCTCGGCCATGGCAGTGAAGTCGCGGCCCTGAATGACCTTCTCGACGAGGCGCAGCTTCTCGTCGGCAGCGCGCGGATCCTCGTCCCACACCGTCACCGTCGCGGTGACGTAGGCCATCCCGGCATAGTCGGCGCCGAGTTCCTGGAGCGCCATGTCGGCATCGGCGGCCTTGTTCGCGGCGTCGGTGTCCACGAGGACGGACGCCTCGTTGGTCATTACCTCCTTGAGGATCGCGGCGATCGACTTGCGCTTGGCGAACCATTGCCGGCGGATCTTGGTCAGCAGCTTGGTCGCGTCGGTCTTGTCGAGCAGGATCGCCCGCGTCGACCAACGATACGGAAATGCGAGACGGTTCAGCTCGTCGAGCAGGCCAGGTGTCGTCGCCGTTGGAAAGCCTGTGACGGTGAGGATGCGCAGATGCGACGCGCCAAGGCGCGGCTCGAGCCCGCCGGTGAGCGGCTGGTCGGCGAGCAGCGCGTCGAGATAGATCGGCGTTTCGGGGACGCGGACACGGTGCCGTTTGGTCGAGACGCAGCCGTGGAGATAGGTGAGCGTCTCCGCGTCATCAAGCCAGCGGCATTCGGGCATGAAGGCTTCGACCAGGCGCAGGATGCGATCGGTGCGATCGGCGAACCCGGTCATCACCTCGTTGGGGTCGAGGCCCGACTTTTCCCGGCCTTCATAGAGCCAGGATTCCGCGCGCGCGGCGTCCTCGGCCGGCGGCAGATAGGTGAAGGTCAGGAAATAGCTCGACTCGAAATGTGCGCCAGCTTCCTCGAAATCCGCTTTGCGCTCGGCGTCGACCAGCGCCGAGGCGGGATCGGGAAAGCGGCTGTCGGGATAGAGGTTCGAAGCTTGCCGCTGCGCCTCGACGAAGATTGCCCAGCCTGATCCAAGGCGACGGAACGCATTGTTGAGGCGGCCGGCGATGGCGACTAGCTCAGCCTGTACGGCGCTGTCGAGATCGGGGCCGCGAAACCGCGCGGTGCGCTGAAAGCTGCCGTCCTTGTTGAGGACGATGCCGGAGCCCACCAGCGCGACCCAGGGGAGGAAGTCGGCCAGGCGGCTGTTGCGATTGCGATATTCGGCAAGGTTCATCATGGCCGCGCTCCCCTCAGACCGAAAGGTGTGCGGGGACGCGCAGATGGCGGCGCACAACGTCGACGAAGAGCGGATCGCGCTTGGCAGCCCACACCGCGGTGACGTGGCCGATCGCCCAGATCGCGATCCCCACCAGCCAGAGGCGAAGCCCTAGGCCGACCGCGCCAGCGAGCGTCCCGTTCATGATGGCGATAGCCCGTGGGGCGCCGCCGAGCAGGATCGGCTCGGTCAGTGCCCGGTGAACGGGGACGGTATAGCCTGGGACGTCGCCGCCCTGATCGACAGCGCCCGTCATCAGACCAGCGCCCCGCCGCCGAACGAGAAGAACGACAGGAAGAAGCTCGACGCGGCGAAGGCAATCGAGAGACCAAACACGATCTGGATCAACCTGCGGAAGCCGCCGGAGGTATCGCCGAAGGCCAGCGTCAGGCCGGTAACGATGATGATGATCACCGCCATGATTTTCGCCACGGGACCTTCAATCGACTGCAGGATCTGTTGGAGAGGCTGTTCCCACGGCATCGACGAACCGGAAGCGTGAGCGGGGGCTGCCATCACCGCCGACAGAGTGGCGATGGAAACGGTCAAGACGAGATGATGGCGCGCGCGCCGCAGGCGTTGGATCACAGGCTTTCTCCTTCAGGTGCTGGGACGAACAAGCTCGAGCTGCCGTCGCCATCCGTGGTGGCCGGCGCGATGCGGTAGTCGCCGTCGAGACCGAGGCCTTCGACGCGCGAGAGTTCGGAGAGTCGCCGCGCGGACCCGCGACCGGAGAGGACGGCAACGAGGTCGATCGTTTCCGCGATCAATGCGCGCGGGACCGTGACGACTGCCTCCTGAATGAGCTGCTCCATGCGGCGCAGTGCGCCGATCGCGCTGCCGGCGTGGATGGTGCCGACCCCGCCAGGATGGCCGGTGCCCCAGGCCTTGAGCAGTTCGAGCGCTTCGGCGCCGCGCACTTCGCCAACGGGTATGCGATCGGGCCGCAGACGCAGCGAAGAGCGAACGAGATCGGAAAGTGAGGCAACGCCATCTTTTGTTCGCATCGCCACGAGGTTCGGCGCGGCGCATTGCAGTTCGCGGGTGTCTTCGATGAGGACGACGCGATCGGCGGTCTTCGCAACTTCGGCGAGCAACGCGTTTGTCAGCGTCGTCTTGCCGGTGGATGTCCCGCCGGCGACGAGGATGTTGGCGCGTGAGGAGACACTCCGGCGGAGTATCTCGGCCTGCGTCGCTGACATGATGCCGGCCGCGACGTAGTCGTCGAGCGTGAACACCGCGACAGCGGGCTTACGGATCGCGAATGCGGGGGCAGCGACGACGGGTGGCAGCAGGCCTTCGAACCGCTCGCCGGTTTCAGGCAACTCTGCGGATACCCGAGGAGCACCAGCATGAACCTCGGCTCCGACATGGTGCGCAACCAAGCGAACGATACGTTCGCCGTCCGCTGGTGACAGCCGCTCACCGGTATCGGAAAGTCCTTCGGAGAGTCGGTCGATCCAGAGGCGCCCATCGGGATTGAGCATCACCTCGACGATGCTGGCGTCATCAAGATAGCGCGCGATTGCAGGACCGAGCGCAGTGCGCAGCATCCTTGCGCCGCGCGCGAGGCCTTCCGAATTGTGGTGTGATGCTGTCATAGTGCCCCGTTTCTATCGGGGCCGATACAGTCCTTCCCCAGACGGGGATGATTAAAGGGGCCAGATTTCGGGGCGATTCAACAAAGATTCATCGACGTAGTAGTGTAGCGTGCAAATACAGGAGAACGGCGGTGTCGGACGCACGATACGCCAATACGCTCGCGGAGCTTGACCGGCTCTGCGCAAGCGTCTGATCCTCGCACAATGACCGCTCAATGCATTTGTTGTGGAGGTGATGGACATCCTCGATCGCGGAGATCATCCGGGGGGTGAGATCCTTCTTAATCGGGATCATGCACGGCGTTAGGCTGAACGGGACGGTACGTACGATAGCATCTTTGCAGCCATGAACCCCAGCCGAGTAGAGTAGCCTATGTTTCTTAGATCGGTTTTGGCCGCCGCCGCATTTGCTGCGGCGGTACTCCCCGCGGAATCGGTGTTCGCCGAGGGCGCCCGAAAAGCCAATCAAGGGCAACAGCGCGAGATCGGCAGCAAGGTAATTGAGAAGGCCAACGCCCTCCTTGACAGTTTAACACCGGCGCGGCGCAATGAAGCCCTCGTCGATTATAGATCACGGTGACGGACCGATCGGCGCGGAAAGAGATTTGTAGGCTTCCTCACCATTCAGCGCTGATTCAAGGCTATTTGACGCGCGATCGAACGCGGAAGAAACATCAACGCGTTTCGGGTAGCTCTGCACGGCTGAGCTTTTTGCGCACGCGCGCATGAATCTGGTCGACCCAAGCCAATCCCAATCGCCTGATGCGACCTTTCGGACACCTTAAGAGGAGAAAGTGTTCGATGCGAGACACCACAAAAAGCAGAAGGCGGATCCGAAGTGGCGGAGGCCAATGCGATAGTTGATTACTCATTGTTTTGGGTCTCCTTTGAGAAAATCTGCCACGGCTTTTTTTTGTTCGATGAATCTCAGGCGCTGGCACGCTATCCTGGCGTGCGCTTCGGCGGCCAGATCAACATGTTTGGAAGTGTCGGATAAAGGCGCAGACGCTCAAACGCCGCGGCTAAAGCCATCTCTCGGCGTCGAGCCGTCCAGCGGATATAATTTGCGATGAGCGCATAGGCGACAACGGGCAGCCTTTCGCCGCGTTGGACAAGGATAGCGATGCAACGTTCTAGTCCGTCATGGAGAGCACGCGTTGCAAAATAATGAAACGTGAACGGATCGCTGCGCGCTTTGGCAAAAGCGATCAGCATAGCGGCGATCAATCCGCAAGCATCGATCTCGCATTGAGAATCGCCGAAACAGCTGTCGACAAAAGCGATAATCTGAAAGCCCTTGGTCTGCTCGACTGAGGTCAGCGAAAAAGAACTACAAGAAGTTGCATCGGAAAGCGCCTGGATGCGTTCGGGAAGAGTCTTGAATTGTTCAGACATGAGGCGCCCCCATCAGCTAGTTAGAACAAAAGAGTTTTGTCTATTCAGATTGTTTCCTTTTCGTTTTGGTTGGCAGGCGACGACGCGGGGTATAGCAACGTCCGCGAGGCTATTGCGGACATGTCGGTGCTCGCGCCCGTGCGTCAACGTCGTCACCCGCCTTCTTGCGTGCTACTTCGAGCCGGTATTGCTTGTAGCAGCGTCGTTGCTGGTTGGCGTTCCGCCGATCTGGGGGATGCTGACCTCGACGCCGGTCGCGGCGACGAAGACCTTGAAGCCGATCAGCGCGACAGCAATCAGAAGATAGCCGCGTAGCACGCCCATCCAGACCTTCGTCATCAACGTCATATGCAGGGCAGGCAGCCGATTAAGCGGCGGCATGCGCCAGTTCCGGCGCTCGAGCATCGTCATCTTGGCGAAGCGGTGATCTTGATCGTTGCCATATGCGGCAGCGGGCACGTCATAACTACGCTTGCGTGCTGCGAACGAAAAGACGAACCCGCAAAGCCCCAGCAAAGAGCCGCCAATCAGTATTTTCAGAATTGTGCTGTCAGCCACATCTGGGAAGACGGTCGCCACGGTGAGGATGATCGAGAGCAACACAAGGGACCAGATTATTGCTCCGGTGAATACATTGAGCTTAGGACCGTTGGACCAGGGGCCGACAACCGCCTTGTCGTTGCAAAGGAGGAGCAGGAAGACCGTGGCACTTGGTAGCAGCACGCCAGCGAGAGCCTGCACGGCACTGACAAAGAGGCCCAGCAGCGCATCACTTGCGAAGGCAACAAGGCCTGCGGCAATGAATATGAGAATCCCGTAAGCAACGTAGAATCCGATGGCATCCGTGACTTTGCGATGCAATGAGTGCCTCACCCTGAGGACGTCGGCGATCGCATAAGACGTCGAGAGCGAGACGGCTGCTGCGCCGATGAGGCAAGCATCCAAAAGAGCGATTGCAAAAATCGTCGCCGAATATGGACCCACATATTTGTCCAGCGCCGTAAGCACCGCACCTGTATCCGTGAAATTGCCGAATTCCGGCCGTCCGGCAAACAATGCGGCACAGAACGCCATCATGGCAACGGCGCCGATTACTACCAGGAGGATCCCGAGGCAAAGATCGACTTTCTCGTAGCCGTTGAAGGCGGGCGTGATCCGCTTATCGACAACATAGCTTTGTTGGAAAAAGAGCTGCCAAGGTGCGACGGTCGTGCCAACGATGCCAATGACAAGCAGCATGACTGCCGCCATGTCGGAGTGAGCGGGCCATTGCGGCACGAGCAGTCCATGGGCGATCTCACCGATTGGTGGATGGATGGCGAGGAGCACAGGTATTAGCAACAGACTGCCAAAGACCAAAACCATCGCGAAGCGTTCAAACCGCTTGAAACTTCCGGTGCTGACGGCGGCCACTATGAGCACCGCCGCGACAATCAGTCCCGGAACTCTTGGCAAACCAAAATATTGGAGTGCGAATACGATGCCGATGAACTCGGTTACAATGGTTAGTCCGTTGAGAAGAACTAGGTCTATAAGGCTGAAGGCACCCCAGAACTTTCCGAAACGTTCGAATATCAGTCGTGCATGGCCAACGCCCGTCACAGCACCTAGCCGTGACACCATCTCCTGATTCACGTAAATCACCGGGATCAAGAGCATCAACGTCCACAGCAGAGAGGTGCCGTAGTTCTGACCTGCCTGCGTATAGGTTCCAAAAGCGCCGGCATCATTGTCGCCGACCATGACAATCAGTCCCGGGCCGACGATTGCCATCAAGGTCGCCAGCCTAGCCCGCCAAGTCTTTCGTACACCGGTGTCGTGCTGCCGGATGGTGCCGAACGCGCCGTGGATGTCGCCAATATGCGCGCTATCCAGGACAGCGGGCGCGCTTGAGGCCAATTCGATTTGTTCAAGCGATGTCGCAGAGGTATCGGACATTTCAAACTCCGTTGAGTTTTGCTCGTTTTTGGGTGAATTCACTGGATCAGAGCGAAGCGGTTGTTGGCTGGCCCCGCTGCGGCGGATGCTTTGCGACTGGGCAAGCTCCAGCCGTGTTGGGCGGAATGGCGAGCACGGCGAGCCCGACGTTGATTGCCCGTTGGACGAGATCGGCGGTGTGGCGCCCCCCTGGGAAAGCCACGACAAAGTCGGGTCGGCTGTCTGTCAGCATGAAATCGCTGCGCAGCCCTTCGGCCTTCTTGCCGTAAAACTCCCAATTTGGCGGGTAACGCACCACAGCGATCCCATGGCGACGCGCCCACGCCTCAGCGATGATGCCGACGCCTGCAATGCTGCCGTGGACCACAACGCTGATTGGCTTTCGCCAATGCAGTGCAGTTAGTTCGTGATGCACCATCTCGGCGTCCTCGAAGTGACGTCCTCCACAGACTAGGAGGCGCATGGCCGTGTCCTTTCGGGCTGCTCTTCGGGACACGGTGCTGGTGCGCGCGAGTTGGCGGTGATGCAGGGCGCAGGTACGCGATTTCCTTCCGAGCTGTCGTTGACCGGGGCGGGATCAGTCGTTCCCCGACGCGGCTTAGGAAGCTTTTCGGCAATGCCCATGCTTTCCACGCGGCGCCGCATCTCGGCCCAGACTTCGCTGGGTTCAATATTGAGTGCGTGCCACAGAACGACCAAGTGATAGAGAAGATCGGCACTTTCGCTGACCGTCTTTTGGGTCCGCTTCCTCACCGCCTCGAGAGCGACCTCGGCAGCCTCCTCGACAACCTTCTGCGAGATCTTCCGCAATCCGGCATTCATCAGCTCTGCCGTGCGAGCATGCTCCGTCAATGTCACATCATTCAGCGCGTTGTAGAGCTGCTCTAAATCGTTGGCGAAGATAGTATTCGCGCAAGTCGTATTAGTGCCTGCGGGGCGCGCAGGCAGCAAAGCCACCACTGCATTCATTAGTTAATCCCTTCGTTTGAACTTTGCTGCCAACAGCAGCGCTACGCTGCGCACGGCATTGCCGTGTGTCGCTATGATCAATCGTCAGGATTCTTCAGAGTGGCGGATGTCTCCAATTGCCAGCCCCCAATCAGCCGGCCATCGGATTCCTGATGCCAATGGGCAAGAAGCTTTGGTCTCGCCAAGTTGCGAGCGCCCAATTTCAAGCCGGGAAACACCCCGGCGAATTGAATATCATCATGGGCGACCACCGGTGGCGCCCGACGTGTGTCGATGTTGAGATGAGCGGCCATGGCCACCTCCGTCTGTTCAAGCAGTTGCTCGAACCCGGGTGGCCTGGACGGACGGTGCTCAGCGTCGAAGTGCTGGCGCAGTTACGTCGGCAGAACCGACCCGAGCGATGATGCAACCCAGCGGAGCGTCGATAGCAGGTGACTGACGCCTACTATCTCCCTCCGAGGGGTCGTTGCTAGATCGCGGGTTCATATGATCCTCTGCTGTGCCAATCCGGATCCAATTCACGACGAACTGGACCACGACGCGAACAACCCTGCCGGTCTTCACTTCGCGCGACATTCATATATACTCTGGGGGGTATATTACAACTATACCCGGGTATAGCGGAGGGACGCGATGGCGCATGCGGTGGCTGAGAAGCAGAAGCTGCTGAATAGGGTCCGACGCCTTCGAGGTCAGGTCGATGCGATTGAACGGGCCCTCATCGCGGATGAGAGTTGCGGCGACGTGATGCGGATAGTCACGGCCACGCGCGGTGCGATCAACGGAATCATGGCCGAAGTCGTCAATGGGCACATTCAAGCGCATATGGTCGATGCGAACCGCACGCCCACAGAAGCTGAACGTAATGCCGCGCTCGAATTAGTCGACGTTTTGCACACCTACATCAAGTGAACTGCGATGGCTCCACAAAAAACACCAGTCAATCAGCCTGCCCACGTCGATCCTATAGATCACGAGGCAAACTTGACGCATCGATACCCGCTCGGCACCCGTTCAAGGGAACTACTGACGTTCATCGATGGGCTATGGCGCCTCGTTAGGTCTGGAACGCTTCCCTTGCTGATCGGCATCCTCACTATCGGCATCTTCATCATCGACACCATAACCCCTTACGAGATATCCGCTGCGACGTTTTATGTGATTGTCGTTCTATTGTCGGCTCGCTTCAGCCACACGCGGGGCATGGGCACGGTCTCTGGAATATGCATCGCGTTGACGATCGCGAGCTACATCCTGACGCCGAGTGGAAGCTTCGGAACCGGAGTCGTCAACACCTCGATCAGCCTGCTGGCGATCGCGGCAACGACCTATCTCGCTGTCAAGATGGAGACCGCTCGTGTGGCGGCCGAACAGGCGCAGACCCGCCTTGCGCACGTCGCTCGGATCACGACTCTCGGCGAGATCGCTGCCTCAATCGCCCATGAGGTCAATCAGCCGCTCGCCGCAATCGTGACCAACGCCAATGCATGTACACGCTGGATTCACGGAGATCCCGCGAACCTAGAAAAAGCCGCGTCTTCGATAGATAGCATCGTCAGCGACGCAAACCGAGCAAGTGAAATCATCAAGCGCGTCCAAGCGCTGTCTATGCGTGCAGAACCAAAGAGGTCCTGGATTGAGATCAACGTCGTAATCAGAGAGGTGCTGGGGCTTTTGCAAAGCCGTTTCCGAGAAAGCCGAGTTTCCGTTTATACGAACCTGTCGAGTGATCTGCCCATGATCTTCGGTGATCGTATTCAACTTCAACAGGTTGCACTCAACCTTCTCGTGAACGCGATAGATGCGATGGGTACGCTGCAGAGCAGTGTTCGTGAGATTCGAATAAACTCCGCTAAATCAAGCGCGTCCGGCGTGATGATCACGATAGAAGACACGGGAGGCGGTATCGATCCTGGCTTCGTAAGGCATCTTTTCGATGCCTTTCACTCCACCAAGAGCGATGGCATGGGAATTGGACTTTCAATATGCCGATCAATTATTGAATCTCACGGCGGTAATATTTGGGCTGAGCCGACCAATCCGCGCGGCGCTACCTTTTGTTTTACTCTGCCTGGCGACAGGGAGAAAATACTATGA
Source organism: Bradyrhizobium sp. AUGA SZCCT0105 (assembly GCF_018129565.1). Taxonomy (NCBI): domain Bacteria; kingdom Pseudomonadati; phylum Pseudomonadota; class Alphaproteobacteria; order Hyphomicrobiales; family Nitrobacteraceae; genus Bradyrhizobium; species Bradyrhizobium sp. AUGA SZCCT0105. The sequence goes on from NZ_JAFCMK010000007.1 coordinate 458,707, forward strand.
GACAGTCGAAACAGCCCGTCGTTGTGGGCGGCACGGTAGCCGTCGTCGACGATGATCTTTCCGTGCGTGAAGCGCTCAGAAATCTCCTGAGTTCTGTCGGACTTGATATTCACACCTTTGCGTCTACGCACGAGTTTTTGGCGTGGTCGATTCCTGATACGCCGATTTGCTTGGTATTGGACGTTAGAATGCCGGGTCAGAACGGCTTGGATTTCCAACAAGAGCTTTTCAGAACGCGTGTGGAGATCCCGGTCGTGTTCATTACGGCGCACGGGGATATCCCGATGTCGGTCCGGGCTATGAAGTTTGGCGCGATCGAATTTCTGACCAAGCCGTTTAGGGACCAAGACCTACTTGATGCGATCTATCTCGGTCTCCAGACTTCGCAAATCCGACGAAACGAGAAGACAATGACAGCTGATCTTCGCGCGCGGTACGATTCGCTTTCTGTTCGCGAGCGCCAAGTTATGGACATGATACTTGATGGAAAACTCACAAAGCAAATTGCTGCGAAGTTTGCACTCAGCGAAATCACGGTGAAGGTGTGTCGGGCGCAGATCATGCGGAAGATGGAGGCGGCATCCTTGCTTGAACTCGGGCGGATGTCCGAGAGATTGGAAAGAATAAGGGATTGAGAGGCAGTCGATTATTGCTGACTTCAATGCGGCCTTGGAGAGCAGCTTGGGCTCACGCAGGAGCGTGCGCGATCTGACGAGCTATTCTGCCTCGCCATCAACGTCCTCAGAAATCTCCTGATGAAGCTTCGGGCCCTTCGCGAGACGGCGGCCGAGAGCTGTGACAAACTGATCATAGCGTTCGCCAGCTTTGGCGCGCGCGGCCTGCGCAGCAGGTTCTGGCAAACTCGGTGTGGTGGTCACCCAGAAGCGCACGAAGACTGCGAGCATCTCGACCGATATTCCGATATCGCGCTCCATCCGCGACATGCGTCGGTCGAGCTGGTCGAGGCGTTTCGTGATGACGGCCTCCTGGCGTTCGGCGGCATCGGGTGAGAGGAATGACTCGATCGCCGCCTCCGCGACCAACGATCGCGAATGGTCGCGGCGCGCGGCGTGATCTGCGAGCCGGTTCATGACAGAGGGGTCGAGATAGACGGAGAGGCGTTGCTTGCGGGGTGGTTTCGTCACGGGCGTCTCACAGCTCCATGCCGTCACCGGGGTCGAGCGAGACCTGGCGCGCGACGCCCTGCATGAGCCGGTTCATACGGCTGGTGCGCACGGCATCGTCGTCAGACTCGTCCCGATCGGTATCGATCTCGAACGGGTTGTCGATTGGCACTTTCTTCTCGACGGGGTTCACCCGATTGAGTTCCGGTTGCTGGCGGCGTTCCGACTCGGTTGGATCTTCATCGGCGGGCTGCGCTAGCAAGGTGGCCTCGGCAATCTGTGGTCGGGCTGGCAACTGGTGCGTGGTCCAATCGTCGGGCTGTCCTTGCTGCGACGTTGTGAGCGCGGGCGGCGGCAGCAGGCGTTCCTTGAACCGAGCATCCTCGTAATAGCGCGCCTTCTTCGCACGAATCGGCGGCGTGCCCGCCGCCATGACGATCTCGTCGGTGGGAGGGAGCTGCATGATTTCGCCAGGTGTGAGCAGTGGCCGAGCTGTTTCCGAGCGCGAAACCATCAGATGGCCAAGCCAGGGGGACAGCCGGTGGCCGGCATAGTTCTTCATGGCCTTCATCTCGGTGGCGGTGCCGAGGGCGTCCGAAACGCGCTTGGCGGTACGCTCGTCGTTGGTCGCGAAGCTGACGCGCACATGGCAATTGTCGAGGATCGAATTGTTCGCCCCGTAGGCCTTTTCGATCTGGTTTAGGGATTGCGCGATCAGGAAGCTCTTCAGACCGTAGCCGGCCATGAAGGCCAGTGCTGACTCAAAGAAGTCGAGCCTCCCCAGCGCCGGAAACTCGTCCAACATCAGCAGGAGACGATGGCGTTCGCCCTTTGCTTGCAGATCCTCGGTCAGGCGTCGGCCGATTTGATTGAGGATCAGTCGGATAAGCGGTTTGGTGCGGTTGATGTCGGATGGTGGCACGACGAGATAGAGTGTTGCCGGGTATTTTCCGCCCACGATATCGGAGATCCGCCAGTCACAGCGCCGCGTCACTTCGGCGACGACGGGATCGCGATAGAGTCCCAGGAACGACATGGCGGTAGAGAGCACGCCTGAGCGTTCGTTGTCGGATTTGTTGAGGAGCTCGCGTGCGGCGCTGGCGATCACGGGATGCGGTCCGGCGTCGCCGAGATGCGCCGTCTTCATCATCGCATCGAGGGTGGATTCAATTGGTCGCTTCGGATCAGAGAGGAACGCCGCGACGCCGGCCAGAGTCTTGTCCTTTTCCGCATAGAGGACGTGGAGGATCGCGCCGACTAGCAGCGCATGGCTCGTCTTTTCCCAATGGTTCCGCTTGTCCAACGACCCTTCTGGGTCGACCAGGATGTCGGCGATGTTCTGGACGTCGCGAACCTCCCATTCGCCGCGGCGCACCTCGAGCAGAGGATTGTAGGCAGCGGATTTTGTGTTGGTCGGGTCAAAGAGCAGCACGCGGCCGTGCCTGGCGCGGAAGCCGGCGGTGAGCTGCCAGTTCTCGCCCTTGATGTCGTGAACAATCGCCGAGCCCGGCCAGGTCAACAGCGAGGGCACAACGAGGCCAACACCCTTGCCGCTTCGGGTGGGCGCGAAGCACAGAACATGTTCAGGCCCATCATGGCGCAGATAAGCGTGCTCGTAGCGTCCCAGCACGACACCATCGGGACCGAGAAGGCCGGCCGTCTCCACCTCCTTCTTCTCGGCCCAACGCGCCGAGCCATAGGTCTCGACCTTCTTGGCCTCGCGTGCACGCCAGACCGACATGCCGATGGCGACGGCGATCGAGATGAAGCCACCGGACGCCGCGATGAAAGCGCCTTCGACGAAGATCGCGGGTGCGTAGGCGTCGAAGCCGTACCACCACCAGAAGAAGGAGGGTGGCAGATAGAAAGGAAAGCCGAACAGCGTGAACCACGGCGCGCCCAACTCCGGCTGGAACGCCAATCGCCAAGCCACCCATTCCGTTGCGCCCCAAGTGGTGGCGAGGACGATCAGGAAAACGGTGAGGATCTGGCCCCATAGGATCTTCGTGGCGGACATTGGAACGGTCCTTTCGGAGAGAGGTTAGAGGCCGAGCCCTCGTTTGCGGCCAAAGCTCCAGTCGATGCCGCCATCATCGCGGGCGACGCCGGAAACATGCTTGCCGAGGTGCTTTTCCAGAGAGGGTGACCAGGGCACGAGTTGGAAGCCGAGGCCGTCGTCCAGCATGGCAAAGCGGCCGGAGGCGAGTGCCAAACGCTGGCGGTAGGTGCCGGCAACATACTCGCCGCTTCCCGCGCGATTGAACGGCTGGCCTGTTTCGGCGGAGAGTTTTTCGCCGGCCGCTTCCAGCTCGCGACGGCGCAGCGTGTCGATCAGCCCGCGATTGAAGGTGACACGCTGGCCGTGTCGCTCGCCGAAGCCCTGTCCGACCAGATGATCCGCGCGTCGATCCAGCGCCTGCCGTACCTCGGCGCCGAAGCCGGCCTCGGACAGGGCGGCAGGTTCGCGCGCGATGTTCTGCCGATCGAGCCAAGTCGCGCCGGTTGCCGTGACCTGACGATCGATATCGAGATCGGAGCGGACGGCGATTGCGACCCGGCGCTGTCCCTGTGCATCATCGAACGCACGCAACTCGACGATCGAACCCGCCGCGCTGTCACCGGCGGCTTCGAGATCGGGCAGCTTGATGTGATGGGTGCGGCCGTCGACGCCGTCGACCACGGCGTAGGCGGAGCCCTTCAGCTCGTCATCAAGACCGCGATCGACCAATCGGCCGATCACGGGCGCATCGAGGCTTTCGGCCGCGAGCACATAGCCCGCCGAGCCGCGTTCGATGCCGCGATCCGTCAAAGCCCGGTGCATGCGTTTGATGATGTCGCCGCGCTCGCCGAGTTCACGCAGAGTCGCCTCGGCCTTCGTGTCGATCGCCCATTGACCGGGGCCGACCTGCTCGGCGAGGCCGAGTGTTTCCAGCTTGCGGAGCCGTCCGACCTTCAGCGCATGAAATTCGTCGAGCCGGACGTTCGGATCGATCGCCGTCTCGATGACGCCCGTGGCATGGCCATCGCGGATAAGCTGGCGGTCAAGCTGCGTGAAGCGCTCGGCATCGACCTGGCGTTTCAGGCTGCGCTGGATGTCGAGGTCGGTGCGCGGCCCTAATTCCTGCGTGATGAGGTCACGCGCGCGGTCGCGCATTCCTTCCTTGATGTAGTCGCGTGAGATGACGAGGTCCTGCCCGTCGTCACGGACCCCGCGCACGATCAGGTGGACATGGGGATGCTCGGTGTTCCAGTGGTCGACCGCCACCCAATCGAGGCGGGTGTCGAGATCCTTTTCCATCTGCGTGACGAGATCGCGGGTGAAGGACCGCAGGTCGGCCATGTCGGGCGCATCGTCGGGCGAGACGATGAACCGGAAATGGTGGCGGTCGTCCTGGCACCGTTCCGCAAAGGCCTTCGGATCGGCGTCGTCGCCCCCGGGACCGAAGAGATGGGCCTTCTCCCCATCGCGGGTCACGCCTTCGCGGCGCAGATAATTGAGGTGGGTCGCGAGCGGCGCCGAGCGCGATGTCTGGCGCACGACGCGCGCCTTGATGACAGCGCCGCGCGTTCGCGCGGTGAGCAGCCGGTTCGCCTGGATGCTCGCACGCTGGCCCCGCCCGAAGCGCGAGCGGTTGCCGGACACGATCCGGCCGGAGCGTGAGACGCCGGCCCCGGCCTTCTTCGCCGCGGCGAGAGCCTGCGCGATGAAGGGACGAGCCTGCTGCGCACGGGTCGAGCGGATGCGGCCCGGCCGGATGCGGAAATCACTGTCGCCGGTCATGGCTGATGCCTCGCACATCGCGCCAAGCACAGGAAATCGCAGGAAAATCGGCGTAGTCGTGAGGTGCGGGGAAATCCCGCACATCGCGAAATCGCCTCATAACCTATTGAAAAACCACAACCGACCCAAGCCGCACCTCGCGGCCTTTTATCCTGCCATCGTCCGGTCGTGTTGCCTGCCTCTACCCTCAACGCACACCATGACGCGCTTGAGCACGCTATCGTGCGATCAGGAACCGGGCTGCTCATGGCGCATTCCTTTGGCCCGAACGCGGGACAAACAGCCCGCCCGACTGCGGCTCGATGGCGGAAACATCGCGCACGGACGATGTCGTCATCGCGGCATCGGAAGCGCGCTCGGCCGGTACGGGAACGGGTATCGATATGCGCTCAGCTTGCGCGATGAACAGCGGCGCGCGTGTCCAGGCGAGTGCATCGGCCGCGGCGGCCACGATCGGCCAAGTCGCATCGCCGCTGGTCACCGACGGCGCGACGATGGCGACATAGGCGCGCGTTTCCGCGGGCAGCGCCCGGCCCTTCAGCGAGTCCTCGTAACGACCAGGACCGGCATTGTAGGCCGCGATCCAGCCGGGCGATCCGTAGCGATCGAACAGCTCGCGGATGTAGCCGGCGCCGGCGATGATGTTGTCATGCGGATCATAAGGATCAGCGCCGAGACGGTGGCGAAGGCGCAAGCCTGCCCAAGTGGGCGGCATGATCTGCATCAGGCCCATCGCGCCCTTCGGCGAAAGGGCGCGTGGATCGCCTGCACTTTCGGCACGCATCACCGCCCTGATCCATGCGATCGGAACGCCGAAGCGCCGCGAAGCCTCGGCGATATGATCGCCATAGGGATCGCGTGGCGACGGTCGATCGGCGCCCAAGTCCTGCGCCATCGTGATCGCCGGCATGATGCTCGCGAGGCTAAGGCCGGAAAGGAGGAGGAGAGCCATGCGCCGGGCAGCGCAGCGCGGCCCGGACGCAATCGAACGGCTCCTCGGTTGACGAGAGCCAAGCATCGCTCAGTCCTTCTCGCCGCGATCGCGCGGACGCGACCAATGCAGCGACCAGGCCGAGCCGCCATCGTCGTCGCGGAACATGTTGGCGCGGATCGGGTGCGGGAATGTCGGATCGTCGATCAGCAGCGCGACGTATTCGCCGGCCTTCTCTCCGGAGCGTTTCCATCCGGCGCCGATCTCCGCGCCCGGCTCATTGTTCATGCCGTCGAAGACATGCACGCGATACTGCGGTGCGTTCTCAACCTCGGTCGGTTCGGCTGCGATGATTATGACGTCCTGGTTCAAAACCAGCGTCGTCAGATGCCCGACGAAGCCGGTCTCGTCGCGCGTGAATTCGCCAATCTGGGGCATGTCAGTCTCCTTCGCGGTGGGGATTGGGACAGCCATCGGCGAGCACCGCTCCCGCCGAATGGGAAGGCGGTCAGCGTGTCGGCGCACGCCATTCGAAGCGGCCGGTGCCGTCTTCATCGGTCCACAGTGGGACGGCACGGCCGATGATCTGGTCGGTCGAGATCAGGCCGAAGTAGCGGCCGTCGAGGCTGTCGCGGACCTGCCAGTTCATGAGGAAGACTTCGCCAGTCTGGACCCGGCGGCAGCCTTGCCAGACGGGAAGATCGCGGCCTGCGCGATCGCGCTCCAGTGCCGCACCGACCTCCACACCATCGACGGTGATAGTGAGGTTCGAACGGCAAACGGTCTGCCCGGAGACGGCGAGGATGCGCTTCATCAGCGGCACGCCCTTGGGCAGGTAGCCGCGCTCGGCGAGGAATGTCGCGAGCGGCTCGGGCGCATCGACCGCAACGAGATCGGTAACGTCGAGCGGCCCGTCGAAGTCGATCGAATAGAACCCGATGGGCGCGCTCGCCGATGCGTTCCAGATCAGCTTGATGGGCATCGGCGTGAGGCCGGGATAGCCGACGCTGAGCGCGGCGAGCGTCGTCGCCAGGAGAAGTCCGGCGCGGCTCACGACTCGGCCTTTCGGCGCAGCAGGAATGCGCGATGATGGTCGAGCGTGTAGGTGCGCGGCTCGTGTCCAGCAGCGAGCCGGTTGTGGACGTGACGCCAATGATCGGGCGAAACCGCTTCGGGATCGATGCCGATGCGCTCGATGGCGTCGATCGCCTGCAGCACGCGCTCGACCCTGGGCCAGCTCTCGACCTTCAGCAGGATTTCGCCGCCAGGACGAACGAAAGGCAGCGTCTGGTACGTCTCGCCGCGCGCAACCGAGCGCACGACGTCGATGCGCGAGATGATCGTTCCGAAGTCATTCGAGGCCCAGCGCACGAAGGCGAAGACCGCGCCGGGGCGAAAAGACAGGACACGCCGACGGCGATCGAGAATCTGTTCGTGGGCGTGCGTGCCGAAGCGGATCCAGTTCTCGATCTTCTTCTCAACCCAGGTCAGTTCGACATGGGTGAGATTGTCTTGGTGGCGTGCGGTCGGCGTCGGGCCGCCGCGCGCGCGGGGGGCCGCGGCGCCGGTCATGAGGGGTCTCCTTCGATGTGTGGGAATTCGCGCGCGAGCATCTCGCGCAGCATGTCGGCAACGGTAACGCCGCGCCGGAAGGCAGCGATCTTGATCCGTCCACGTAAGGCGGGCGTGACGTCGATCGTCATGCGGGCGGTGAAGGCTTCATCGTCCGGCGCGCGCGGCGCGGTGGCATCTGCGGCCTTGATCCAGGCCTCTTGATTGGTCGGACGTGCCGCAAAGCCGCGCCGTTCGGATCGCTCGCTCATGGTGAGATCCTTTCGAGCTCGGTGACGAGCGCCGCGATCTCGCGCGCGGCGGGTCCGTCGTCGTCGATCTCGAAAGCGAGCCGGCCCGATTGCGCGGCGTCGGCGTAGATGACGCGCTGTCCGATCGCCGTGCGCAGCACTGGCGGATCGTGGTCGGCGAGCGTCTCGGCCGTCTCGCGGGCGATCACGGTGCGCGCGCCGCAGCGATTGAGGACGAAGCGAGCGCGAAGCTCCGGCCGATAGATGCGCGCCTCCGACAGGAGCGCCAGCATCTCGGCCGAGGCCCAACCATCGAGCGGCGACGGCTGCACGGGGATCAGCACGAGGTCGGCGGCGAGCAGCGCGGATCGCATCAGCCCGGCGACGCGCGGCGGCCCGTCGATCACCACATGATCGACATCGCGCGCCAGCTCGGGCGCCTCACGGTGGAGCGTGTCGCGCGCCAGGCCGACGACGCCGAACAGGCGCGGCGCGTGCTCGCGGGCGCGTTGCTGCGACCAGTCGAGCGCCGAACCCTGGGGGTCCGCATCGACGAGCGTGACCCGCTTTCCCCTACCGGCCCATTCGCCGGCTAGGTGCAGCGCCAGCGTCGTCTTGCCGACGCCGCCCTTCTGGTTGAGGAAGGCCACGATCATCGGCGGCCTCCCGGGCGTGGACCGAAGGGAAGCTGCGGAGGGCCGGAGGTCCCGTTTCTCGCCGCGCCAGCGTTGGTAAGAGCGGCGCTGCTGGTGCGCCGCTTGCCAGCGGCGCTTAGCGCGTTCGCGGCCTGCCGGACGAGGTTTTCCACCTCTCGCGCGCGCTCTTCAAAGTTAGATTCTCTGTTAGATTCTAAGTTAGCGAGGCGATTTTCGGTTCTGCTGTCGTGGGTTAGGCCGTGTTTCGGTTCCCGTTGGCACGAGGGGCCGGTTCCTGATGGCACGCGCTTTCGGGTTCCCGATGGCACGAAGCCTTTCACAGCTTTTCCACAGGGCGGCGTCCGCTCGAAAGCGAGCAACGTTCGGCCGCCGGCCTCGATCTCGAGGAACAGCGTGTAGCCGGGAAGCGGCTGGCGACGGATGATGTCGCGCAGCTCGAAGGCGAAGCGTTTGTACGGTGACAACGCGCCGGATTTCTGGTGGAGGTGGCGAAAGTCGAATCGCCAGCCATTGCGCTGGCGCCCGCCGTGCTTGCGCACCAGGCGATAGAGCCAGCGATCGAGCCCGCCTGTGAGATCGAAATAGGCCCGGTCGATCGTCAGCACGAGCGCATCGTCGAGAACGGCCTGATAAAACCAGTCCGGGACGATCATCTCGATCCCGTCCGGCTTGCCGTTGCGGTTGGTGCGCTCCTTCCACTCGTTGATCCACGAGAAGCGATGACGCCGGCCCTCGGCGGATTGGCGGATCGAGGTGCAGACCGTCGTGGATTGCAGACGATCGAGCGCGGCCTTCAAGCGCTGATAGTCGCGTAAGGACGTGCCGCGGCCGATGAATTTGAGAATTTCATAGGGCGTGGCGACCATCAGGCGCGACGTGCGCAGGCCGGCGTCACGCGCCTCGACGATCTGGCTCGCCGCCCAGATCAGGATGTCGGCGTCCCAAATGGTCGCCATGCCGTGATCGGGCACGGCCTCGACGCGGATCGACACATTGCCGGCGGCGAAGTCGATCGGCGCGACGCGGTGCGATTTGGAGAGGGAGAAAAACGGATAGGCCATGAGATCCTGTGCGTCTCGTGCTGCGAACTCGCCGGGGAGCGCACGGAACAGATCGAGCTGCCCGCGCTCCGAGAGGGACTGGTGTCGCGCCGCCATTCGGGAATCCGGGGGCGATCAGCGCGCGTATCGTCCGGCATGTGCCGGCGGCGCAGGCGTATGGCGCTTGGCCGGAAGCACGCTGCCGCGCGGATCGGAGGTGGAGGTGACGGCGCCGCGCTCGGCCCAGGCCTCAAGATCGTCGACCGCATAAACGACGCGACCGCCGAGCTTGCGATAGGCCGGACCCGTTCCGTAAGTCCGATGCTTTTCGAGGGTGCGGGCCGATAGGCTGAGGAATTCGGCGGCTTCCTTGGTGCGCAGGTAGCGCGGCGGGAGAACGGCGAGATCAGGTCGCATGGGAGGGCCTCCGTGGGTTCGTTGGGGCCGCCGGGAAGCGGCGGGTAACGAAGGCCACGTTGGCGAAGCAGGGCCGGCGAGATGCAGGGCGAATTCAGGGGGGCCTAAATTCGCCCACCAAGAGTCGGATGGAGATCGGCTAAAGTTGCCGCCGATGACGAAGCAACGTGCGATACCCACCCACCATCATCGCGCGGGCATCTCGAAGCAGGGCTTTGGTGGCGTGGCGGGCGGAAGATGCCTGCCAGTCGTCGCGACCGAGAGCGCCGATCCGAAATATGACCTGCGCAATTTCTTGCTGGGTCGCGCCCGCGCGATGACCGTCGAAGGCCTGCAGCATCCGGCACAGCCGAGCACGTTGCTGCCGTGTCAGTCGGGTGTCGGGCGGTATGGCGCGGCCATGGAGGGCGGAGAGCAAGCGGGCGACCGATTGGAGCCGGTCGAAGCCTTCCAGGCCGAGCGGGATGAAGGCGCCAAGAGATTTGGCGGGTCGTGTCTCGGACGGATGAACAAGCGCTACGCGCTGACCGTTTCCGAGATCGAGAACCAGATGGGTCTCGCTGCCGACATCGACGCTTACGGCGGCGTCGATCGTCGGTTGGGGATCAGCGCTTGCGGACGGAATATCCGGAGGTGGGCCAAGAACGATGGCGCTTGTGTCTTCCTGGGGAAGCCAGATCACCTGCGCTTCGGGAGGTGCCTGCATCGGGTCTACGGGGAAATCGCAACCCCCACCGCTGCCCGATCCCGTCGGTCAGCGTGCGCAGATCACTTTCGCTGTCGCCGAGCGCTTGAAAATCCCTGTCGTAGGTTTCGTTGCGGCGCAGCCATTCCCACGCGACGTCGGACGCGGTCATGTCGGCGACGTGCGCATAGCGTTCCGATGAACGCCAGCCGGAAGCATCTGGTGTCATCGCGATCCTCCCTAGTCTTTGAATTTGTGGGAGAGTCAGGATTCCCGGCTGGGTTGTTCAGTGGAAGTCAGAGGGCCGGCAAAGGGTGGTGCCGAAACGGCATCGCGGCGATCACTGTGCGGAGCGGACCAAGTCTCGATAGCCGTGCTCGGTCATCCACTGCGCGCGGGCGAGATGCGTGTCATGGACCTGGCGGCACCGCTGCGGCTCACGTGCCGTATCGAGGCCAAAGAGAATCTGGACGGCTTCGCGCCAATCAGCTCCGTCGCGCGAGGAATCGAGCAGGCGCAGATAGAGAACCATATGCTCGCGGTCATAGGCCGTGAGGGTCTGGCTGATCGGAGGCGCATCGAGAAACGGCGGCATCGCGGATTCCATCAGGCGACTATATTCGCGCGGAAAGCATTCGTTAACACTCGTGCCCGGCATTACTGTGACAACGTGCGATGGATGGTGTGCGCCACGCGATCACGGCGCTGCTAACGCCTCGTCGGCCGGTCGTCCCGCTCATGGAGCAGCAGCACTCCTTCGCCCTTGTCGGTGGAAAGCAGGACGATACCGGCTGTTTCAAGCGCCCTTCGCACCTGATCGCGCGTCGACTCGTACACCTCTAATCCACTTTCGGACTCAAGGCGCTTGAGCGCGGTTAGCGATGTCCGGGCCTTGTCAGCGAGCGTCTCCTGTGTCCACCCCAGCAACGCGCGCGCGGCCCGCGATTGTCGGGCGGTGATCATGCATGATCACCTCCCACCGACGGACACACGCTTGCCAGAACTACGACTTCTCTATTCGGATCAGGCCGCTAACACGGTCCAATCCCATATCCAATCGTCATTTACATACT
>NZ_JAFCMK010000008.1:0-90000 GCF_018129565.1 Bradyrhizobium sp. AUGA SZCCT0105
CACGGCGTCAAGCGCCAAGGACCCAACGGCTTCCCGCCCACCCCATCATGACAGACTTCCAAGACACAGGGACCCATTCTCCGCAGCAGCCGTTGTGAAAGGGACCCGTTGTTCCAGCGTCGCACAGCAACAGTCATTCGTGGTTATGGGTCCCGGCCTTCGCCGGGACGACACCGAGTATGTTGCGTCATTTGTGAATCATACTTCCGCACTCTCGCGGCGCATTTCGCCCGAGCTCTGCTCTTCGTTCGACCCTCTCGCAGAGGGCGCAGGGAAAGCAGGGTGCCGATCGCACCCATGGGCCCCCGTGCAAAAGGTCGAAAGCACGGGGTAGGACCACAGGTGTCACCGGAGCAATCCGGCTTTCCCTGCGCGATGGGTTACGGCGCCTCTCTATCCGCCGTCATTCCGGGGCGTGCGCAGCACGAGCCCGGAATCCATCAGGCCGCATCACTGGCGGATGAATGGATTCCGGGTTCTCGCGGAGCCTGTCATCGGGCGCGCGTTCGCGCGACCCGTTGGCGAGCCCTCAGGTGCGCAATTGCGCACCGGGGAATGACGATGGAGTGAATGTCTCAGGTCAAATGCCGGATGATCGCAAGCCCGGCGAACAGACCCACGATCGACAAGGCCACCGAGCCCGCGACATACAGCGCCGCAAGGCCGAGTTCGCCGCGCTCATAGAGCAGCGCGGTGTCGAGCGAGAAGGCGGAGAAGGTGGTGTAGCCGCCGAGGATGCCGGTCATCAGGAACAGCCGCCAGGGCTGCGAGGCCTCGCCCTTGAAGGCGAGATAGCCGGCGATCAGGCCCATCACGGTCGAGCCCGTGATGTTGATGATGAACGTGCCGTAGGGAAACGCGGTGCCGATGCAGCGCGCGCAGGTGACATTGATCAGCTGCCGCAGCGTTGCGCCGAGGCCGCCGCCGAAGAAGACGAGGAGATAGCTTGCCGCGTTAGCCACCAATGCCCCCGCTGGTGTGTCGAGAAGCTCACAATACGCGCCGCTCAAAAGCCTACCCTCCCCTGGAGGGGGAGGGTCGGTTCGCATGAAGCGAAGCGGAACGCGAAACGGGGTGGCGTGATCTCTCAACACGGACAGTGTCGCGCGTGAATAGACCGTCACCCCACCCCGCCGCTCACTTCATTCGCGTCGGCCCTCCCCCTCCAGGGGAGGGTAAGAGGGTCGAGCCGAATTGCGACCTGCGCTCAGCCGGCCTTGCCGAACAGTTCGTCGACGTAATCCCAGTTGACGAGGCTGTCGACGAACGCCTTCAGATAGTCCGGACGGCGGTTGCGGTAGTCGATGTAGTAGGAGTGCTCCCAGACGTCGACGCCGAGGATCGGCACCGCGCCATGGACCAGCGGGTTCTCGCCGTTCGGGGTCTTGGCGATCTCGAGCTTGCCGCCCTTGACCTGCAGCCAGGCCCAGCCGGACCCGAACTGGCCGACGCCGGCGGCGGCGAAGTCGGTCTTGAACTTCTCGAAGCCGCCGAGGTCCTCGTTGATCTTCTTCTCGAGCCGGCCGGGCAGCTTGCTGCCGCCGCCATTCGGCTTCATCCACTTCCAGAAGTGGATGTGGTTGTAGTGCTGACCGGCATTGTTGAAGACGGCCGCGTTCTTGCCGAACGAGCCCTTCACGATCTCCTCGAGGGACTTGCCTTCGAATTCGGTCCCCTTGATCGCGTTGTTGCCGTTGGTGACGTAGGCCTGGTGATGCTTGTCGTGGTGAAACTCCAGCGTTTCCTTGGACATGTAGGGCGCAAGGGCGTCGTGGGCATAGGGCAGATCGGGTAGCGTGAAGGTCATGGGGTAATGTCCAACAGAGGGTGGGAGACTACACTTAACGGGTCCCCCTTATAGAAGGTTCCACGGCGGAGAAACACCGCATTTTCAGATCGTGTATGACAGATCGGCGCAGCCGAGGACCAGGACTTGAGACGATGAGCATCGAAATCGACATTCTCAACGGAGATGCGTCGTGGCGGCGCGCCGAGCCGTTGCTCCAGGCGGTCTGGAGCCCGGATATTATGGAGAACAAGCAGTGGGCGGACATCAAATGGGCCCACGCGGATTTGCGCGTGTTTCTCGATGCGCCTGACGACGGCGGGCTCGCCTGCCACGTCGGTATCTACTTCCGGACCATCACCTGGAATGGCCACAAGGTGCATGTCGGCGGCATCGGCGGGGTTGCGACCCGCGAGGACTGCCGGCGGCGCGGCTATGCGTCGCTCGCGCTCGATGCCGCCGTGCACACCATTCGTGCCAATGACGCGGTGAAATTTGCAATCTTATTCTGCGAGCCGCACAATTTCGCATTCTACCAGTCGCGCGGCTGGCATCCCTTCGCCGGCGAAGTCACTTGCGAACAGCCCTCCGGGCAGATCCGCTTCGCGGCGATGGCGCCGTTCGTCAACGACATCGTCCGCGCGCCGCGCCAGGGCAAGATCGACCTATGCGGCCTGCCGTGGTGACCCCTGCGCGGGCGCGGGTGGCGAGCACTAGCCCGAACACGTAACATGTCGATCATCATTTATTGATTGCGAGCCTGGTTCACTGGCGTCGAATTGCAGTGCGCCCCTCTCCCGGTTGCGAAGTGAGCCGTGACGCATGACCATCGATGCCTCGATCGACGACATCAACCCGGCCGCGGCCACGCCTGCGGTGCCGGTCGATCATTTGCTGACGGCGCCGATCCTGCCGACGCTGCTGCGGCTGGCGGTCCCCAACACGATCGCGATGTTCGGTTCGACGCTGGTCGCGGTCGCCGAGACCTCCTATATCGGCCGGCTCGGCACCGAGCCGCTGGCCGGCATCGCGCTGGTGTTTCCGTTCGCGATGCTGACGCAGATGATGTCGGCCGGTGCGATGGGCGGCGGCGTCTCGTCGGCGATCAGCCGCGCGCTCGGCGCCGGTGATCGCGACCGCGCCGCCGACCTGGCGCTGCATGCGGCGATCATCGGTGGGTGCGCCGGATTGTTCTTCACCGTGATGATGCTGGGCTTCGGTCAAAACTTCTATGCGCTGCTCGGCGGACGCGGCGGTGTGCTCGAACAATCGATGCATTACTCTCAGGTGCTGTTCTCCGGCGCGATCTCGATCTGGCTGGTCAACACGCTCGCCTCCGTCGTGCGCGGCACCGGCGACATGCGCGTCCCCTCGATGACGCTGATCACCGTGTCGATGATCCAGATCGCAGTCGGCGGCGTGTTCGGTCTCGGGCTTTTCGGCATGCCGAGCTTCGGCATGCGCGGCGTCGCCGCGGGCCAGCTCACGGCGTTCACATGTGGCGCGATCTTTCTCGCCTGGTATCTCGCCTCTGGCCGCAGCCGGCTGAAACTCGACTTCGCCGCCTTCGGCTTCCAGCGCGCGATGTTCCTGGACATCCTGAAAGTGGGCGCGATCTCCTGCCTGTCGCCGCTGCAGAGCGTGCTGACGATCCTGATCTTCACCAAGATTTTGGCGGGCTTCGGCACCGAGACGCTGGCCGGATACGGCATGGGCTCGCGGCTGGAATTCCTGCTGATCCCGATCGCATTCGCGGTCGGCGTCGCCTCGGTGCCGATGGTCGGCATGGCTGTTGGTGCGGGACTGGTGACGCGGGCCCGCAAGGTGGCGTGGACCGCCGGCACCGTCGCCGGACTTGTCGTCGGGCTGGTCGGACTCGTGGTCGCGCTCAAGCCGACGCTGTGGATTGCGCTGTTCACCACCGATCCCGGCGTGACCGCCGCGGCCTCGTCCTATTTCGCGCTGGCCGGTCCGGGATTCGGCTTCTTCGGCGTCGGCGTCTGCCTGTATTTTTCCTCGCAAGGCGCGGCCAAGGTCGGCGGGCCGGTGCTGGCCGGGACCATCCGCCTGCTGCTGGTCGGCATCGGCGGCTGGTGGCTCGCTGCCGCGAGCGCCCCGGCGTGGACGCTGTTTGCGCTGGTCGGGGTTGCGATGGTGGCATTCGGCCTCGCCACCATCGTATCGATCAAGCTGACCCGTTGGGGATAGACCCGGAGGGCCGGGGCTTACGTTGCGCTTTCGGTCGCGACAAGGCACCGCCACCCTTCCGAGCCTTGCCGGAGCATGGCGGCCTCGGAAAAAAGCTATAAAATTTTTCCGGATCGCGCCCGCCCGATCGCGCGATTATTACATTGCAGAAATCTTTCGACTTGTTATGCAGGCCGACCTCTTGGGGAACACGTCATGGCCTGCAAATTCGGATTCGTGATCGCAATCATTGCGACGGCACTCGCTGTGCCTGCCGCGCATGCGCAGGGCGCGCCTGAGCCTTTCGGCGTCTGGCAGACCCAGGCCGGCGATGCCCGCGTCAAGGTCAGCAAATGCGGCGGCGGCATCTGCGGCGTGGTGGTGAGCCTGCGCGACCCGATCGATCCGATGACCGGCAAGCCGCAGGTCGACAACAAGAATCCCAATCCGTCGCTGGCCAACCGGCCGATCATCGGGCTGCCGCTGTTCTCCGGCATGCAGCCGGTTGCCGCGGGCAAATGGTCGGGCCAGATCTACAATGCCGACGATGGCGGCACCTATGCGAGCAGCGTCTCGGTCACCGGCGAGAGCACGCTGCGCGTGGAAGGCTGCGTCGGCGCGTTATGCGGCGGCGAGACCTGGACGCGCGTGGGACGGTAAACGCGTGGCGGGATTTTCCTTCACCTCCCCCGCAAGCGGGAGAGGGAGCAGAATACCTATGTTGCAACAACTCATACCGCGCGCGTCTTCAGCACGGTGGCGGCGGAGGCGTAGCCGCCGCGGGCGCCGTCGATGAAGTGGACGTGGTCGGCGCGCATCACCGACGGCGTGAAGCAGGTCATCATCGCGGCATCCTGCTCGTGCAGGCCGTAGCGCACGATGCCCTGCGCGGCGGCGGCAACCAGCCGCTGCTCGAGCTCGGCGGCGAGCTCCGGCGTGCAATCCAGGATCATGCGCAGGCCGTCGTCGAACTTACGGAAGTCGGAATTCTCGACCAGCTGCCGCACATATTTTTTCGGCACGAACTTGCCGACCGGGATATTGAACCGCATCAGCGTATAGGCCCACAGCGTGAACGCGAGCACCGTGGCACGGCGCAGTGCAAGCGAGCCACCGCGCCGCGCACGCGCCTCGTACTCCATTCCCTGAGGCGGCCAGCGCAGCGGCGGGCCATTTGCAGGCACCGGCCGTCCAGCCTCCGGGCTCTTCTCGACCAGCACGACAATATCCTCGATCACCTTGCGGAAGGACGCGGGATCGGCATCTTTCGCCGGCAGCACCAGCACCGAGAGGATGACGCCGCGCGCCGAGGGCATCACCTCGAAGCGGCAGGACAGGCCGGACAGATCGGGCTGCGTGCCCTCAGGCGCCGGATCGAGCGCGAACTCGCCGCGCTTCATCGCGGCATCGGCAAACGCAAGACCGCCGCCGGAAAACATCGCATAGGACAGATTGGCCGACGGCCCGAAGCGCGCGACGCGCACGTCGGCGCCGGCGGCGCGGATCGCCGCGATCGGCACCAAGGCCACCCGCAGCACCAGATCGAGATCATCGCGCACCCAGCGCGCGGTCGCGGCCAGTGCCTCGCGCGCGCTGTCGAGATCGGCGGGCGCGACCGCGAAGCTTGCGCCATCGCCGCCGAACACGAACGGGAATTCGCGGCCATCCAGCGCATTGGTGACGGCGGCGACCACCGCGGCGCCGGCCATGTTGACCGCCTTGTAGCGCTGCGCCGCGATCGCCTTGGTCGACTCGACGATATCGGCGACGCCGACCGTCCAGTCATCGGGCAATGGCGCATACAGCGCTGGATCCATCAGGCGCGCGAAGCCGCGAAACACCGGAATGCCACCGTAGAAGATCTCGCTGCCGCCAGCCATCGCAACGCCGTGTTGTTTCTGCCCTGAAGATGCTCTAGCAGATACGCAACGGTTTGGGACCGGGTTTTGGCAGCACGGACGGAGCGAAATCCCGTCATCCCGAGGTGCGAGCGGAGCGAGCCTCGAAGGATGCACGGCCCGGGCCGGCGGCCGATTCATCCTTCGAGGCTCGCTCCGCTCGCACCTCAGGATGACGGGATAAGAGGGCTACGAGTGCCCCTACTTCCCCAATCCCCGCAGCACGAGCTGGTTCATGCGGCTGGCGAAGGCGGCCGGGTCGTCGGGCATCTCGCCGTCGAGGATCTGCGCCTGCTCGAACAGCAGGAGCGACAGATCCTTCGCCTGCGCGCTGTCGGTCGCGAGCGCCGCGACCAGCGGATGGCGCAAATTGATCTCGAGGATCGGCTTGGTGATCTCACCGCGGTTCTGCTGGGCGAGCAGCCGCTCCAGCGCGCGGTCGCGCGCATCGCCGCCGGCGACCAGGCACGATGCGCTCTCGGTCAGCCGCTGCGAGGCGCGGACATCGGAGACGCGCTCGCCGAGCGCGTCCTTGATCACGGCGATCGTGGTCGCGGCATCGGCAGCGGGCTCGTCCTTCTTGTCCTGCTTGTCGTCGACCAGCGGGACCAGGCCGAAATCGACGTCGCCCTGGCTCAGCGACTTCAGCGGCTTGCCGCCGAACTCGAGCGGCGCCGAGGTCCAGAACGCATCGACCGGATCGGTCAGCAGCAGCACCTCGATGCCGCGGGCGCGCGCCGATTCCAGTTTCGGGTTCGACTTCAGCCGCTCGACGCTGTCGCCGACCAGATAATAGATCTCGGTCTGGTTCGGCTTGAAGTCGTCGACAACCTGCTTCAGCGAGCGCTTCTCGCCCGACGTCGTGGTGAAGCGCGCCAGCGCCAACAGCTTTTCGCGGCGCTCGAAATCCTCCCACAGGCCTTCCTTTATGACCGGCCCGAACGCGTCCCAGATTTTTGTGAAGGTCTCCGGCTCCTTTTCGCCGAGCGTTTCCAGCTCGCCGATCACGCGGCTGGTGACGGCCTTGCGGATCTGGGCGAGCTGCGGATTGTTCTGCAGCATCTCGCGCGAGATGTTGAGCGGCAGGTCTTCGCTGTCGATCACGCCGCGGATGAAGCGCAAGTACGCGGGCAGCAGTTCGGCATCGTCGGCGATGAAGACGCGGCGGACATAGAGCTTGACCTTGCCCTTGCGTTCGACCTGGAACAGGTCGAACGGCTTTTGCGACGGCGCGAACAGCAGCACGGCATAGGACTGCCGGCCCTCGGCGCGGTAATGCAGCGTCATCGCCGGCTCGTCGAACGCACCCGCGATCTGCTTGTAGGCCTGCGCATAGTCCTCAGGCGTCAGCTCGGATTTCGAGCGCTGCCACAGCGCGCTCGCCGAATTGATCTGGCGCGGCTCGCCTTCCTCCGGCACCAGGAGGATCGGGAACTGGATGTTGTCGGAATATTCGCGGACGATGCGCTCGATCTCGTAAGCCTCGAGATATTTGGCGGCGTCCTTCTTCAGATGCAGCACGATCTCGGTACCGCGCGCGACGCGCTGGGCGGCCTCCTCGCTGGCCGGCGCGATCTCGAAACCGCTGCCGCCCTCCGACGACCATACCCAGACTTCATCCGAGCCGGCGCGGCGGCTGGTGACGACGATCTTCTCGGCGACCATGAAGGCGGCATAGAAGCCGACGCCGAACTGGCCGATCAGATTGGCGCCGTCCTTGGCCTCGGTGAGCTTCGACAGGAACGATCTGGTGCCGGAGCGCGCGATGGTGCCCAGATTGTCGATCAGCTCCTGACGCTCCATGCCGATGCCGGTATCGACCACGGACAACGTATTGGCCGCCTTGTTCGGGACGATCCTGATCTCCGGCGGCGTGCCGTCGGTGATCAGGCCGGGATTGGCGATCGCCTCATAGCGCAACTTGTCGCAGGCGTCGGATGCGTTCGAGATCAGCTCGCGCAGGAAGATATCGGTCTCGGAATAGACCGAATGCACCATCAGGTGCAGCAATTCGGCAACCTCGGCCTGGAACGGCTGGGATTCGGCGGCGGCGATTGTGGTCATGCAGAAACTCGGACAAACGGTAGGTGGCGGGAAAGCCCTGATATAGCGCGATCGCGCCGCCTGGCAAGACGAGCGGCCGGAATCCGTCAGTCCGAGATCGCGGCGAGATAGCGCTCGACCGAACGGTCGAACGCCGCCTTGGCATCGGTTGCGATGTTCTTGCCCCACCAGGCGCCGTAGATCCGATCATACGCCAGCGGCGCGACCGTGCGCGCGATGCGGCGGACTGATGAAGCGTTGAGCGGGATGTAGTTCGGGTAGGAGTACATGAAGCTGACCGAGCGGCGGTCCATCGCCACCATCGCGATGTCCCCGGTCAGGAGCGCGCCGCGGCCGTCCGCCCCCTGGCGCCAATGCAGCATGGTGGCGCCGGCGAAATGGCCGCCGCCGCGCACCAGCAGGATATCATCGGAGATGCGATGGCTGTCGCCCTGCCACGGCACGATCGACGAGTAAGGCCGCGTCACCCATTGCGCATCGTCGCCATGCAGATAGACCGGCGCATCGTCGAACGCCGCGCTCCAGTCGGCGACCGCGCCATAGTAATGCGGGTGCGAGATCGCGATCGCCTTCAGCCCGCCGAGCGACCTGACATGCGCGATCGCCTCCGCGGTCGCCAGCGGCACGCAGTCCCACATCACGCAGCCGCCGCGGTCCGGCACCAAGAGCGCACGCTGCCCGATCGCAAAGGACGGCTCGAGCGCCAATCCAACCAGACCGAGATCGTCGCGCCAGACGAGCTTATGCCGCAGCGCCAGTTCCTCGCGCGTCAGCCAGACCTGTCCCTTCCAGTTCACATACTGCCGCTCGTCCTCGCAGATCGGGCAGGACGGTGGCGGCGCCGCGGCTTCAGGAAATTGCGCGCCGCATTGTTCGCAGGTCCAGAGAGGCATTGAGACCACACGCGTTGGGGTGAAGCTGATCCCCTGATCTACGTCAGCAGCGCAACGCGTTCAATGCCGGCGCCCAAGTTCCATCTGCATCTCCACTGGAGCCGCGCCGAACTTCCGGCGGAACGCGCGGTGGAAATAGGACAGGTCGTTGAAGCCGACCGTATAGGCGATATCGCTGACCTTGCGGCCGGCGCCCTGCGCATGCAGCAGCAGCCGGCGTGCCAGCAGCAGGCGCTGCTCCAGGACATATTCCGAGAACGTGGTCCCTTCGGACGCGAACAGGCGTTGCGCTTGGCGCGTGCTCAGCGCGTTCGCCCTTGCTATGGCCTCGATCGTGAGCTTGCCATTGTCGAGATTCTTCAGGACATCGGCCTTCATCAGATCGAGCCGCGCCTTCGCCACGCCGTCCCTTGCGGCGAGCTCCTTCTGCTCGGCACTGCTGCCGAGCACGAGGCCGACCAGATCGGCCAGATGATGCGCCGCCGCCTGCTGGCCCGGCACGTCGAGATCGCCGGCAAGCTCGGTGCAGAGCGCCGAATAGCGCTCGATCATCACGCTCAACGCCGGCTCGCGCCCGAGCGGGCGCGCCAGCTGCGTCTCCGCCATGGGGGCGACCTGGAGCAATAGGCGCCGCGGAAACCGCGTCGTCGTAAAGTTGCCGGACTGGGTGAGATCGGCGGTGCCGATGATATTCATCTCGGTGAGGCACATCTGGCCGCGCTTAAGCTCGATCGCCTTGCTGCCTTGTGTGACCTGCACCATGCCGCGCGTCGCTGATATCAGCACCACATCGTCGCAGCCGTCGCTCAGAAGCGCGCGGGTACGCGCAAAGCGGGCCGAGCCGCCGCGCGGCGTCGCGATCGCGACCGAATGCAGCAGCGTGAATTCGTTGTGGCAATCGATGCGGTTGTCGTCGGTCGGTCCGACGTCGAGCCGGCAGAAGCCGCGGCAGATGCCCTCGCGCCACGCTTCATAGGCCGGGCCTTTCGCCAGCCCGTGATGGAAGATCGAGAACCGGTTGGGCACCTGTGTCTCGGACATGATCCGTGCTCCGAAAGCGCGATCGATCGAAACGAGGCGACGAACGATCGCGTTCTTCCCGGCGTGCGCATGTCGTTCCTGTCCCTACGCTTGGCGCGACGGTCCACGACTCCGGCGGGGAGCCTGATACCACTCCGCCGATTGACGGTAAAGCTATTCACGAGATGCAACCCTATGATGCGTGGTGCGAAAGCCGGGAATAAAACGGCGCAGCAGTTTCGTGACGCCGCCCTGCCATGGCTCGACGATGCCTATGCGTTCGCCCAGGTGCTGATGCGAACCGAGGCGGACGCCGAACAGGCGGTGCAGGACTGCTACCTGCGCGCACTGCGCCAGTTCGGCGGCTTTCGCGGCACCGCCATCAGGCCGTGGCTGCTCGCGATCCTCAAAGCCGTCTGCCAGGAAAAACTTGGCGAGGAGCTCGGCCGCCGCGGCTCGCCCACGGACGATGCCGGCATCAAGGAAACGTCCAGCCGGCGCGCCCCGGCGACGATCCGGCAACTCGTCGACGACCTGCCCGCGCCGCTCGGCGAGGTCATCGCACTGCGCGAAATGATCGATCTCTCCTACAAGGAGATCGCCGAAGTCACCGGCGTTCCCGTCACCACCGTGATGGCGCGGATCGCGGAGGCCCGCGGCCTGCTGCTCGCAGCGCGGCGAGCGGCACAAGCGTCCGCGACACCAGCGGCGGCGAGGCCCGCGGGCGGTGCGGCAAAACTGACGGTCTACCGCCCGAACGCCTGTTGAACCGCCGAGGATTCGGTGACGCCGTTGGCGATCAGGAGCTCAAGCAGGACGCGCGCCTTCTGCGGATTGAGATCGAGCGAGACGGCGAAGCCGAGCTTGTCGTCCTCGACCTCGACGTTGCGGTTGACATAGCCCGAGCCGACCCGGGTCGAGCGCACCACCACGACACCCTGCTTCGCCGCGGCCGCCAGCGCATCGATCGCGCCCTTCGATGAATTGCCGTCACCGACGCCGGCCAGCACGATGCCCTTGGCGCCGCGCTTGACCGCATCCTCGACCTCCGCGGCATCCATGTTGGCGTGCGAATAGATGATGTCGACCCGCGGCAAGGGCGGCGCGTCCGGCAGCTTCAGCTTGTCAGTTTTGACCGGTGCAGCCGGTTGCAGGAAGCGCAGCGAGCCGGTGTCGACATAACCGACCGGACCGGCGTCGGGCGAACGGAACGTCTCGACGCTGGTGGTATTGGTCTTCTGCACCCAGCGTGCCGCATGAATGGTGTCGTTGAGCACCACGAGCACGCCGCGGCCGCGGGATTCCGGCGCCGATGCGACCCGCATCGCCTCGTAGAGATTGGCCGGGCCATCGGCCCCGATCGCGGTCGATGGCCGCATCGATCCGACCAACACGACCGGCATGTCGGTGTCCAGCACGTTTTGCAGGAAGAACGCCGTCTCCTCCATCGTGTCGGTGCCATGCGTGATGACGACGCCGTCGACTTCCTTGTTGTCGATCGCCGCGCGGATGCGCTTGACAAGGTCGAACCAGACCTTGTCATTCATGTCCTGCGAGCCGATCGACGAGATCTGCTCGGCCGAGATCTGGGCGAGTTTGTCGATGCCTGGAATGGCGGCGATCAGGTTCGCCGCGCTGACCTTGCCCGAATCATAGGCATTGCCGGCGCGTGCATTGGCCTGGCCCGCGATGGTGCCGCCGGTGCCGAGCACGAGCACGCGGGCCAGCGCATCGCCGGCAGGCGATCGTTGTGCAATAGCCGGCGACGCAAGCCCGATCACAAGGGCTGCGGCAACGCCGACGATGGTGCGTGCGGAACGAGCCGATCGAAACGAGTGCAGCGTCATTTCTTCCCCCAGCGACAGATTGTCTAGTCACAACTCGTGGTTTTATCGCGCAAGAAATGGACAAACTTGCGGCGGAAAGCATTGGGGCAAGATTCCGACATTCCCGGCCGCTCTCACCCAGTACCCCGGGAACACCGCCTTGTTCGCCGGCGTTCCTGCAAAATGTTGACACCGCCGGAATGGCGGCGCACATTTTTTCGAAGATTATTCGAAATATGGACCCGCCATGCATTTCGCAGCTTCCCGACGATCTCCACGTTCTGCAAAGCCGGGTGCGCGAATTCGTGCGCAGCGAGCTCAAGTCCCACGATGCCGCGATCGAGGCAACCGGCGAGGTGCCGGAGAGCGCGATGGCCGGCCTGCGCAAGATGGGATTGTTCGGCACCAACACGCCGAAGCAATTTGGCGGGCTCGGCCTCTCGATGCTCGGCAGCTGTATCGTGATCGAGGAGCTCGCGAAGGCGCACGCCGCCTTCTACTATCTGAGCGGGGTGAACGTTCATATTGGCTCGAAGGCGATCGAGTTCTTCGCGCAGCCTGGGGTTCGCGACAGATGGTTGCCCGAGCTCGCCAGCGGCCGCATGATCGGCGCCTTCGCGCTGACCGAGCCGAGCGCCGGATCGGATGCCGCCCGCATCCAGACCAGGGCGCGGCGCGACGGCGATCATTACGTGCTCGACGGCCGCAAGACCTACATTACCAATGCGCCGGTCGCCGGCGTCTTCACGGTGTTCGCCACGCTCGACCCGTCCGCGGGCGCGAAGGGCATCGCGGCGTTTGTCGTGGACGCGAAGACGCCGGGCCTTTCCATCGGCCGCCTGGTCGAGATGGCCGCCGGCCGCGGCTCAGCGCATGCCGAGGTGGACTTCGAGGACTGCCGCGTTCCGCGCGAAAACATGCTCGGCCAGGAGGGTGAAGGATTTGCCATCGCGATGCGGTGCCTGGATGCCGGGCGCACGCATTGGGGTGCCTATTGCGTCGGCGCAGCGAGCCAGCTCATGGACTACGCGCTCGATCATGTCTCGGAGCGCGAGACGTTCGGGCGCAAGCTGCGCGACCATCAAGGCATCGAGTGGCAGATCGCCGACATGGCGAGCGCGTTGCATGCCGCGCGCCTGGTCGCCTATGAGGCGGCCTGGCGCTACGACCAGGGCGACGCCGCCGCCCGCACCGCCGCGGCGGCACTGTCCAAATATACCGGCGCCGACATGGTGCAGCGGGTGGCCGACATGACCATGCAGCTGTTCGGTGGTGCCGGTTATTCCAGGGACCTGCCGATCGAGCGGATCTGGCGGGAAACGCGGGTGGTCCGCATTCTAGATGGCACATCCGAGATCATGCGGCAGATCATCGCCCGCAACGCGTTCCGCAACCATGAACGGCGGAACGCGCCAATCTGACAACGGCCTCTTCCACTTTATGTTGCAATAGTTCTTGGTGATCCACTTCCGCTGTCTTACTGTTTTTGCGGGATGGAGAAGGAAGTGGCTTCGGGGACGACGCTCAAGCTCAAGCAACAACGCAGCCGCGATCGGCGCGAGCAGATCCTCTCGGCAGCGACCAAGCTGTTCGGCCAGCGGGGCATCGACGGCACCTCGCTCACCGAGATCGCTACCGTCGCGAAAGTACCGCTCTCCAGCATCTACGATTATTTCGAGGACAAGCGCGCGCTGGTGCTGGATGTGCCCGAGGGCAATTTCGAAGCGTTGTATCAGAAGACCGAGCCGCTGCTGGTGAAGGGCGGCGACCCCGTCGAGCAGCTTCGCATCATCTTCCTGACCAACTTCCAGTACATCAAGGACAACCCGAGCTGGGGCCGCGTGTTCTTCCTGGAGATATGGCCGAGCGTCCTTGCCGCCGAGCCGCGGGTCAAGAAGGCGGTCGACAAATATGCGCTGCGCTACGTGCAGCTGATCAAGCAGGCGATCCGCGCCGGCACCTATCGTCGCAACCTCGATCCCTACACCGCGATGTCGCTGATGATGGGCGGCATGTGCCACCTGACCGCGGTCTGGCTGCTCTATGGCCGCAAATACGATCTGGTGAAGAAGGGCAAGACGCTGTTCACCACGCTGCACAACGGGTTCGTTCAGCGTTAGCTGCGCCGGTGCGCGGCTCCAACTCTCGTAGGATGGGTAGAGCGCAGCGAAACCCATCATTCGTTAGGCCGGCACGGAGTGATGGGTTTCGCTGCGCTCTACCCATCCTACGCTACCATCCTATGCACCAGGAATCGTCATGCCCGGCGTTGGCTTCGGCGGCACGAATGATTTGAGGCCAAATTCAGCACTGTTTGACCTGCCGTCGAGACGATCCCTTTCCCAGAAAACCAATACACAACCGTCGAAATCCTGTTCTAGTATGATGCGATGGGCGACCCGCGGATGGACTCGCGGGCACTGGGGATGGGAGCGAACCGATGGACGTCAAGGCTGTTCTGCCGCCGCGTGGCCGCGACTATCGCCTCGATCTGCTGCGCGGCTTCGCCAACTGGGCGATCTATCTCGATCACATCCCGAACAACGCGGTGAACTGGATCACGCAGAAGAATTTCGGCTTCAGCGACGCGGCCGATCTGTTCGTCTTCATCTCCGGCTACACCGCGTCCTTTGTCTATGCGCGGGTGATGCTGGAGCGCGGGACCGTGATCGGCGCCACCCGGCTGATCAAGCGGGCGTGGCAGATCTATGTCGCGCATGTCCTGCTGTTCGTGATCTACATCGCCGAGATCGGCTATCTCGCGCAGCGCTATCACGACCCCAATCTCGAGAACGAATTCAACGTCGCCGGCTTCATGCAGAACCCGGCCGAGACGCTCTATCAAGGCCTGCTGCTGGCGTTCAAGCCGGTCAACATGGACGTGCTGCCGCTCTACATCGCGCTGATGCTGGTCTATCCGCTGGTGCTGTGGGCGATGCTGCGGAAGCTCAACCTGACGCTGGCAGCCTCGTTCCTGCTCTATCTGGCCGCACGGCATTTCGGCTGGAATCTGCGCGCCTATCCAGGCGGCTCGTGGTACTTCAACCCGTTCTGCTGGCAGTTCCTGTTCGTGTTCGGCGGCTGGTTCGCGCTCGGCGGCGCCAGCGAATCGATCACATTCATCCGCTCGCGCGCCTTTCTGTGGCTCGGCGGCGCCTATCTGTTGTTCGCACTGATCATGACACTGGCGGGCCGATTTCCGGAGCTGGGCCAGGCGATGCCGTCCTGGCTCTACGACGCCTTCAATCCGAACGACAAGACCAACCTCGCGCCCTATCGCGTGCTGCACTTCGTGGTGCTGGCCTTCTTCGTCACACGCTTCCTGCCGCGCGAATGGGCCGGATACGAATGGCCGATATTCCAGCCGATCATCAAATGCGGCCAGCAGTCGCTCGAGGTGTTCTGCTCGGGCGTATTCCTTGCCGTGGTCGCGCATGTGGTGCTTGTCGAGGTCTCGGGCAGCCTCTGGATGCAGATCCTGGTCAGCGCGATCGGCATCGTGCTGATGACCGTGCTCGCCTATTACCGCTCCTGGTCGAAGAAGGTCGACAAGGCGCCGAAGCCGCCCGTGGCTGCGCAGGCGCAGGCGGCTGCGAAGCCGGCGGAATAGGCGCGTCATCGATGTCGCGTGCCTTCTATCACGATCATCCCGAAATCCTGCAGCTCGAAGCCGAGGTGCGCGACGCAAGGCCCGGCGCCGTCCTCGTCGAACGCTCGCCGTTCTTTCCCGGAGGGGGTGGGCAGCTTCCGGACCAGGGTGTCCTGAGATGGTCCGGCGGCGTGCTGCCGGTGACCGCCCTCGCGCGCGACGAACGCGGCCTCTGGCACACGGTCCCGGGCGACAGCCTGATCTCCGGCAAGGTCATGCTCGAAGTCGAGCCGGCATTTCGCGAGCTGATGTGCGAACTGCACACGCTTGCCCACGTCGTCAACGCGCTGGTCTATACGCAGTTCGGCGGCGCGCTTCTGACCGGCGCGCAACTCAATGCCGACGGCAGCTTCCGGGTCGACTTCGATCTGCCCGGCGCCGACAATGAACGACTGCGGGCGCTTGAGACGCCGCTGAACGACATCATCCGGCAGGACCTTCCGGTGAGCGCCGCTTTCATGGCGCATACCGAAGCAGAAGCCACACCCGGATTGTTTCGCAGCAAGGCTGTCGCTCCACCGGTCGGGGAGGATGGCCTTGTCCGGATCGTCGAGATCCTCGGTCTCGACCGGCAGGCCTGCGGCGGCACCCATCTGACGTCGACCGGGCAGGCCCGCCCTGCGCGCATCGTCAAGATCGACAACAAGGGCCGCCAGAATCGCCGGATCAAGGTTGCGGTCTGACCGGCTCTCCCAAGCCGTGTGGCTGGAGCGCGGCGTGTCTTACCTCTGATAGATCTTGAGCGTTGTGATCATTTGCTTGAGTTCGGCGACATATTTGTCGGCATAGTCCTTGTGCACCGACAGAGTGACGAGGATACCGAGCTCTGATGTGTTGGTGGCGAGATAGTAGGTGTCGAAATTGGGTAGTTCCGAACCGGAATGCAGCGCCTCGACCCATTGGTGCGAACCAATCGTCGTGCGTCCGACAGAGCGGACGTCGGACAGCTTGCCGGTCGCTTCGTCTCCGATCCTTTGCCGCTGCTTCAGGTGGTCCTCGTAGGCCTGCAGATTGTCCTGCGAATTGCGCTCCTTCATCGCGATGATCGCGATGGCCGCATGGGGAGGCTTGCCGGGCGGCGAGCAGACAAATTCACTGTCGTCCTGTTCGCACCACCAGCCGCGCGCCAGTTCCATGTCAAACGCCGCGGCTCGGAACACGTCTCGCGGCGGCGCGACCAGGATACGCGACGCTGAATATCCGGCGCCGCCGAGCACGGCCGCGCTCACGACAAACGATGCCAGCGTTGCGGTCACAAGGCGCGCGCTGCCGGAGATGTCCACCCTCAATTCTCCTGCTGTTCGATCCAGCGCTTGAGATCGGCGGCGAGCCGCTTGAGGCCAGCCCCCGCATCGGAAGCTGCGATCGCGTCGACGCTGCTGAGGGCCCCCTGTTTGGCATCCGCGGCAGCAGCGGCGTTCCCGCGCTTGCGCTCGATCATGAGCGTGTATGCCTGGGCGATAGCCACCTCATATGCGACGGATACATCGGCGGGCTTGCCGTCATCGGATGAGCCGGCACCGACAGCAAGCTTGAACTGCTCGGCCGCGAGATCCGGCCGATCAAGCGTGACATATTGCTGACCCGCCAGCCGGAACAGGCGCACCCGCCATGCGACGACCTGATCGTCTTCGGTGCGTCCGTCGGACCTGCGGGCGTCGAGCAAGCGCTTCAGCGCGTCGGCACCAGCGGAATAGCTGTCGGCCGCCTCCGGGTGGCGATTTGCGGCAGCGTGCAGGTCGCCGGTCTGGCCCTGCGCCTCGGCCTCGAACCGGACAATTTGCGCGCGCCCATCATGCTCCTTGCCGAGCCGCCGGGCGTCCTCGAGCAGATCGGCATATGCGTGGCTGGCGCCATCCATATCTTTCTGTCGCATCAGGTACTCGGCATAGGCCTGGCGTGCCTGCAGGAGAGCCAATGCCGCATCAACGCGCGCGCGGCTCTGATGACTCAGCGCCGCGCGTTCAATGGCGTCGCTGAATTCCTTGCGCGCCTCCTTGTCTTCGTGCAGTGCCTCGCGGCGGGCTCCGCGCTCGAGCCGGCAGGTTACAACCCCGTTGATCGGGGGATCGTTCGTCGTCCCTTGATCCGCCTTGTCGAGCAGATCGCAACCGCGGCCGATGATGAGCCGGCGTGTCCGCGAAGTGGAAGCATCACCGGCGCTCAGATTGACCGCCTCCTCAACCATGCTGGATGCCGCGAACATGCTGTCGTCGTTGGCACGGATCGCCTTGTGCTGGTTGATCAAGGCGACCACGCTGAGACTGCCCACCGCGAGCAGCGTTCCAAGCGTCGCGCCCGCGACGGCGCCCAACTGCGTCTGCTGCCGCTTCTCCTCTTCCTGCCGGAGCCGGGGCATCTCGTCGGGCGGGATGTTGAACAGGGGCGCGACGATCTTCAGCTTTTCCGCGCTCAGGCGGACGACCCGCGAAAAGCTCAGGAACCAGAAGCGTCCCGCGCCTCTCAAATCGACGATCTCGATATTCGGGAACGTTTCCTTCAAGCCGCCGGGCAGCGGTCCGTCGAAATCGCCTGCGCCTCTGGCGACGATGACGTTGCCGGCTCCGGGGCCGGTGGCGAAATCCCGGATCTCGCGCTCGATCCAGTCCTCGACACCTCCCGGGCGCCGCATCGCGTTCGGCGTCGCGACGACAATGAGGTATCGCGAGGACAGCAGCGCCGGCCTGATGCTTTGCTGGTAGAAGTCGCTGGTGCCCCGCTCATAGGCCGAATCGAGATAGACGCGCAGCTTCCGGCCATAGACGTCGCGCAGCGCGGCAGGAAGACGAAAGCCGACAAGCGCGCGTCTCAGCCACCGTGCAACGGCAATCCCGTCGGACCGGCGGTAGGAAATGAATGCGTCATAATTGAACTCAGGCATCGAGTTCGACGGGCTGATTGAAACGAGGCCGCGGGTCCGAACTGGCCGGATCGCGCATCTGAACCGAAATTGACGCGAAAAGAATCTTCACCGGATCGGCAAGCAAATTAAACACGTTGTAGTGGCTCGATCAATCGTCGTCTCGCCAGGCGAGCATCGCCGCTGTCCAGGTCCCGGTCGCGCCTGGGGATCATGCCGCGGTTCGCTCGACGGAGAGCGAACGGCTTGTTAAGCCGCGTGCCGCAAGGACAATTTGAGTCGGGACATGACCGTAGCGATCGAGATGGGACAGACGACGGCCGGCGCTTCGGCGGCCATCGACCTCGAGGAGCTATTGGCCACGCGCCTCCTGGTGCAGGGCAACTCGGGTTCCGGCAAATCCCATCTGCTGCGCCGGCTGCTGGAACAGAGCGCGCCATGGGTGCAGCAGACCATCATCGATCCCGAGGGTGACTTCGTGACCCTGGCCGAGCGATTCGGCCACCTCGTCATCGATGCCGAGCACCATACCGAGCGCAGCCTGCAGGTCGCCGGCGAGCGCGTGCGCATCCATCGCGTCTCGACCGTGCTCAATCTCGAGGGGCTCGACGCCGAGAACCAGATGCGGCGCGCCGCGGCCTTCCTCGGCGGCATGTTCGAGGTCGCCCGCGACCACTGGTATCCGATGCTGGTGGTGGTGGACGAGGCGCAGCTGTTCGCGCCGGCGATCTCGGGCGAAGTTTCCGACGAGGCGCGCAAGCTCTCGCTCGGCGCGATGACCAACCTGATGTGCCGCGGCCGCAAGCGCGGGCTTGCCGGGATCATTGCGACCCAGCGGCTGGCCAAGCTCGCCAAGAATGTCGCGGCCGAAGCATCGAACTTCCTGATGGGCCGGACCTTCCTCGATATCGACATGGCGCGCGCCGCCGACCTGCTCGGCATGGAGCGGCGGCAGGCGGAGGCGTTCCGCGACCTGGAGCGCGGACAATTCATGGCGCTCGGACCCGCACTCTCCCGCCGTCCACTGGGCTTGCGCATCGGTCCGACCGACACCCAACCGCGCAACGCGGCGCCGCGGCTGATGCCGCTGCCCGAAGCGGCGCTCGAAGACGCGCGCGCGATTATCCTGGCCGCGCCGCCGCCTGAAACGGCGGCCAGGCCGCCGCGCCGGACACCGCCGCCGGACCTGCTCAGCCAGCTGATGGCCGCCAAGCAGCCGGCACCGGAGGCCGATCCCGAGACCGCGGAACCGCCACTCAGCGCCGAGCAGCTGGCCGAACGGCGTGAGCGGCTGGATCGCATCCTGCGCGCGATCCTCGCCGAGCCCGACGCCGGCTTCCGCGCCATCGGCGTGCTCTATCAGGAGTTCGTGGTCCGCTGCCGGATCGAAGGTCTCGGTGCCGTCGTGCCCGAGCTGACCGATTTCCGCCGCATGCTGACGCGCGCCCGCGCCGGGCTCGGCGCCGAGATGGCGGAGGACCACGCGTGGCAGGATGTCTCGCTGCGTGCCGCCATCCTGCCCGAGGACATGCAGGGCGTCTTCATGATGATCGCCCGCGCCGCGAAGGAAGGTTGGCCCTGCCCGAGCGATGCGGCGATCGCCCGCGCCTATGGCACGCACTCGCTGCGCCGCGCCCGGCATCTTCTGACCTACATCGAGGAGCAGGGCCTGATCGTCTGCCAGCTTGACGGTGCCGGCCGGCGGATCGTGACGCTCGTCGAACTCGCCTGGGCCACGGCCGCGGCCGACCCGAATGCCGACGAAGTACTGGCGGAAGCGGCCTCCAACAGCTCGACTCCGTAATCAGTCGCTGGGCGACGAAGCGTTCGGTCTTGCATGGAATCCCAGAAGCGTCGCAAGACACGAAAAGGCCCGCCGGGAGGCGGGCCTTTTTGTTTCTGCCGGTTGAGGGATCTGGTTGCGGTGGGCCCGCGACAGGCCCACACAGCCCCTCATCTTCAGGCCTCACGCATGCTGTGGCTGCGCCAGCTGGCTGACCTGCGTCGCCGGCGGATCGACAACCAGGGTCCCGCCATGGCCGTCACTCGAGGTCGCGAAGGTCGAGGCCATGTAGTTGCCCAGCAGCATGATACTCGCCGTGACGGTGCCGTCCGTCACCGTGAGCGTGCCGCTCGCACTGGTTCCGCTGAAGGTCGGCGTGTGAACGCTCGCAAAATTGATGTTCGCGAAATCGATCGCATCCGAACCCGTCATCCCGGCGACGGTTCCGCTAAAGCTCGCGGAATTGTCGAGCTTCAGCGTCCCCGTCGACCCCTGGAACGTCACGCCGGCATTCGACCCCCCGGTCAATTCCAAGGTGCCGCCCGGCACGATGTTGGCGCTGCTCGGGCTCTCTCCCGTCACATTGAACGACTGCCAGGCCCCCCACGCGGTGCCGTCATTCGCCCGGATCCAGAGTTGGTCGGTGCCCGAGCCGGCCTGATAGGTCGCCTGGGAAAGCTGTGCCGCAGTGACGTCGATCTCGGTATTCGCTTGCTGGTTCACTCCGTTGACGTTCCAGCGCCCGTTGGTGTTGGAATCCCACAGCGCATATTTCGTGATGGCATCGCCGTCGGCGTCCGTCGCCGTGACGAGGTTCGCGGCAGCAAAGGTCTGCCCCGAGACCGTCACAACGTTGGCGACCGAGACCGTCGGTGCCTGGTTGGTTGCGGTGGCCGTGAACGACTTCCACGTACTCCACTCGCTGCCGTCATTGGCCCGCACGAAGAGCGTATCCGACGGCGAGCCGCCGGGGCCGTACACGTAGCTGACCTGTGAGAGATTCGCCGCCGAGACATCGATCTCGGCGCTGGCCGCCTGGGCGACGCCATTCACCACCCAGTGGCCATTTCCACCGGTGTCCCAGAACGCATACTGGGTGATCGGATCGCTCTCGGCATCCGAGGTCGAGAACAGGGTCGAGGCCGCCACCGAATGGCCGTGAATGCCACTGACGTTCGATGCCGTCACGACCGGAGCCGTGTCGGGGCCCGGCGTTGCCGTGAATGCGGTCCAGGCGCCCCACTCGCTGCCGTCATTGGCCCGCACATAGAGCGTATCGGGCGTCGAGTTGCCGGGGCCGAACACGTAGCTCACCTGCGAGAGGTTCGCCGCGGCAACATCGATTTCGGCGTTGGCCGCCTGGGCGACACCATTCACCACCCAGTGGCCATTGCCGCCGGTGTCCCAGAACGCGTACTGGGTGATCGGATCGCTCTCGGCATCCGAGGTCGAGAACAGACTCGAGGCGAGAGTCGACGTCTCACCGTGGACCGCGGCCACGTTCGCCGCCGTCACGACCGGAGCCGTGTCGGGGCCCGGTGTTGCCGTGAATGCGGTCCAGGTGCTCCACTTCGATCCGTCGTTCGCCCGCACATAGAGCGTGTCGGGCGTCGAGTTGCCGGGACCGAACACGTAGCTGACCTGCGACAGGTTCGCCGCGGACACGTCGATCTCGACGTTTGCCGCCTGGGCGACACCATTCACCACCCAGTGACCATTGCCGCCGGTGTCCCAGAATCCGTACTGGGTGATCGGATCGCTCTCGGCATCCGAGGTCGAGAACAGGCTCGAGGCGAGAGTCGACGCCTCGCCGTGAACCGCGGCCACGTTCGCTGCCGTAACGACCGGAGCAGTATCGTCCCCCGGCGTTGCCGTGAACGCTGCCCAGCTGCTCCACTTCGATCCGTCATTCGCCCGCACGTAGAGCGTATCGGGCGTCGAGCCGCCCGGTCCGAACACGTAGCTGACCTGCGAAAGATTGGCCGCGGCAACATCGATCTCGACGTTTGCCGCCTGGGCGACGCCATTCACCACCCAGTGGCCATTGCCGCCGGTGTCCCAGAACGCAAACTGGGTCATCGGATCGCTCTCGGCATCCGAGGTCGAGAACAGGCTCGAGGCGAGAGCCGACGTCTGCCCATGGGCCGCTTTCACGTTCGCCGCAGTCACGGTCGGGGCAGTATCGACCCCCGGCCCTGCCGTGAACGATGTCCAGGTACTCCACAGGCTGCCGTCGTTTGCCCGCACGAAAAGCGTATCAGCCGTCGAGCCGCCCGGACCGAACACGTAGCTGACCTGCGACAGGTTCGCCGCGGCAACATCGATCTCGGTGTTGGCCGCCTGGGCGACACCATTCACCACCCAGTGGCCACTTCCGCCGGTGTCCCAGAACGCATACTGGGTCATCGGATCGCTCTCGGCATCCGAGGTCGAGAACAGGCTCGACGCAAGAGCCGACGTCTGCCCATGGGCGGCGGTCACGTTCGCGGCCGTAACAACCGGAGCAGTATCGACCCCCGGTGTTGCCGTGAACGACTTCCAGGCCCCCCACAGGCTGCCATCGTTGGCCCGCACGTAAAGCGTATCGGCCATCGAGCCGCCGGGCCCGAACACGTAGCTCACCTGCGACAGGTTCGCCGCGGCAACATCGATCTCGACATTGGCGGTCTGGGCGACACCATTCACCACCCAATGGCCATTTCCACCGGTGTCCCAGAACGCATACTGGGTGATCGGATCGCTCTCGGCATCCGAGGTCGAGAACAGGCTCGACGCGAGAGCCGACGTCTGCCCATGGGCGGCCGTCACGTTCGCGGCCGTAACGACCGGAGCGGTATCGATCCCCGGTGTTGCCGTGAACGACTGCCAGGCTCCCCACAACGTTCCGTCGTTCGCCTTGATGAACAGCGTATCGGGGGCTGACCCTGTCGGCCCGAACACGTAGCTCACCTGCGACAGGTTCGCCGCCGGAACATCGATCTCGACGTTGGCTGCCTGGGCGACACCATTCACCACCCAGTGGCCGCTTCCGCCGGTGTCCCAGAACGCGTACTGGGTCATCGTGTCGGGATCCGGATCGCTCACCGTGAACAGGCTGGATGCGGCAATCGACGTCTGGCCGTGCGCCGCAGTGACGTTGGCTGCGTTCACGGTTGGCGCGGTGTCGACAAACGCCTTTGCGGTAAACTGGGTCCAGCCGCTCCAAGCCGTGCCGTCATTGGCTCGTACGAAGAGGGTATCAGTCGAACCGCTCGGACCGAACACGTAGCTCATCTGCGACAGGTTCGCCGCCCCAATATCGATCTCGGCGTTGGTCGCCTGCGCGACGCCGTTGAGGACCCAGTGTCCGTTACCTTGGGTGTCCCAGAACGCGTATTGGGTGATGGGATCGCCATCGGCGTCCGTGACCGAGAACAGGCTGGAAGCGAGCGCAGAGCTCTCGCCAAAGATTGCCGTTACATTGGGCGCTGACGTGACCGGTGCGACGTCGGCACGCGTCGTGACCAGCGTGCCGGTGCCGCCATCGGTGCCGACGCTGAACCGGACGCCAGGGGTTTGATTAAGCTGCAGATCAAAGGAGGAAGCCCCCTCGGTGACATGCAGGATGTTGCCCGCGAGCAAGGACGCCGATCCGCCGGACACGAAATTGAGGCCAGCCAAATCGATGCTGTCGCCCAGCACCAGACCGCTGATGGTGGTGCCGGCCAAAGATGTGCCATCGACCTTGAGCTGCCCGCCGGAACCGCTGAATGCGATGCCGCTCGCGAGGCTTCCCGCCTGCAATTCGACCACGCCGCCGGAGATCGTCACCACCCCTGCGGAGCCGCCGGACGATACAATCTCACTACCACCAGCGAGCACGAAGACGTTGCTCGTCGTCGTGCCTGCAAGATTAAGTGCGCCACCACTCGACACCGCAATGTCGTGCGCCGTGCCTCCGGCGGCAATATTGAACACGCCGCCACTGGAAACGGTCAGGTGATCCAGCGCGCCGCCCGAAAGGACGTTGACCGTGCCGCCGGAGACGGCCGTCCCGGAGCCCACGGCGCCGTTGACAACACCACCTGAGAAGACGTTCTCAACACCACCGGCATAAACGCCCACGCGGCTGAGCACGGTGCCCGACACATTGAATATGCCGCCGCTGGAGACGCCGACGAAAGCCGCCGTGCCGCCGGCCAGCACGTTCAATACGCCGCCTGCGCTGACGCCGGTGCCTGAACTGACGGCTCCGGTTATCAGTCCACCGGACAGCACGTTCTCGACACCGCCGCTCGTGACGCTGGCATTGCTCAGCACGGTGCCGGCAACATTGAAGATGCCGCCGCTCGACACGCCGACAAAGGCGGCCGTGGCCCCGGCCGACAGGTTCAACGTACCGCCCGAAATTCCAGTCCCGGATCCGCTCGCGCCGGAGATCGATCCACCGGACAGGACATTCTCTACACCGCCGGCGTAGACACCGGTATTGCTCAGCACCTTGCCTGCGACATTGAAGATGCCGCCGCTCGACACACCGACGTGCACAGCCGAACCACCGGCCAGGACGTTCACGACGCCGCCGGCGGAAATGATGGTCGCCGCACTCGATGCGCCGGAGATGAGCCCGCCGGACAGCACGTTCTCGGTACCGCCGCTCGAGACCAGCGTGTTGCTGATGATTGTACCTGCAACATTCAGGGTGCCGCTCGACACCGTAAGGTCATGTGCCGTGCCACCAGCCGAGACATTCAGAGTGCCGCTCGAAACTGTCAGATGATCCAGCGCACCGCCCGAAAGGACGTTGACGGTACCACCGGACACGCCCGTCCCGGAGCCCGGGACACCGGTGACAACACCACCCGAGAGAACATTCTCAACGCCGCCGTCAATGACGGCCGTGTTGCTGGTGATGGTGCCTGCAACATTCATGGTGCCGCCACTCGACACCGCAATGTTGTGCGCCGTGCCGCCAGCGGAGACATTCAGCGTGCCGCTCGACACCGTCAGGTGATCCAGCGCGCCGCCCGAAAGGACATTGACCGTGCCGCCGGATACGCCGGTCCCGGAACCGGTCACGCCGGTGACAACACCACCCGAGAGAACGTTTTCAACGCCGCCGTCATAGACAGCGACATTGCTGAGTACGGTGCCCGACACGTTAAACGTGCCGCCGCTCGAAACACCGACATAGGCCGCCGAGCCACCGGCCAGAACGTTCAGCGTACCGATAACCCCGGTCCCCGAGCTGATGGCGCCGGTGATCAGACCGCCGGACTGCACGTTCTCGACGCCGCCGGCAAACACCATGCCGTTGCTGAGCACGGTGCCCGCGACATTGAACGTGCCGCCGCTCGACACGCCTACAAAGACCGCTGAGCCCCCGGCCAGAAGGTTCAATGTGCCGCCAGCAATGCCGGTCCCTGAGCCGCTGGCTCCGCTGATCAGTCCGCCGGACAACACGGTCTCGACACCGCCCGCCAGGACGCCTGTATTGCTGGTGAGGGTGCCACCCACGCTGAGCACGCCGCCGCTCGAGACAGTGATGTGGTCGGCGGTGGCGCCGGCTTCGACGATGACCCGCCCGGAATCGCCAACACTCGTCGCCGAGCCGCCAGCGAGAATGTCGAGCAGGCCGCCGCCCGAAACTTGCACGCCCGACGCGAGGCCACCGGGCGAAACGGTTTCAACGCCGCCGCTGAGCACGAATTGATTGGTGACGATGCCGCTGTCGTTCAGCGCACCGCTGGCATAGACGAACATCGCCGTCGCGGTAGCGCCCGACTGCACGTTCACCGTGCCGCCGGAGATCGCGGTGCCAAAGCCTCCGGACACACCCTGCACCACGCCGCCCGACAGCACGTTCTCGACGCCGCCGCTAAACACCCCGACCGTGCTCAGCACTGTGCCGGCGACATTGAAGACACCGCCGCTCGACACCCCAATGTTATATACCGTACCGCCAGCGGAGACATTCAGCGCGCCGCTCGAAACCGTCAGGTGATTCAGTGCACCACCTGCTAGGACGTTCACGATACCGCCGGATACGCCGGTCCCGGAGCCGGTCACGCCGGTGACGACACCACCGGAGAACACGTTCTCAACACCGCCGTCGTAGACCGCCACATTGCTGAGCACGGTGCCCGACACGTTGAACGTGCCGCCGCTCGAAACACCAACGAACGCCGCCGAGCCACCGGCCAAAACGTTCAGTATGCCGCCGGCGGAAACGCCAGTGCCTGAGCTGACCGCCCCCGAAATGAGACCGCCCGACAGTACGTTTTCGACACCGCCGCTACGGACCCCGATCATGCCGAGCGTCGTGCCGGCGACGTTGAAGACGCCACCGCTCGAAACCGACAGGAATGAAGCCGAGCCGCCCGCCAGCACATTGACGGTGCCGCCGGAAATGCCGGTGCCCGAGCCGATGGCTCCGGAGATGAACCCGCCGGCCTCGATGTTCTCGACGCCGCCGGTGAACACCGCGGTGAAGCTGTTGACGGTCCCCGCCACGTTGAGCGTGCCGCCACTCGAGACGGCGAAGCGATCGGCCCCGCCGCCCGCGCTGACGACGGCACTGCCGCCGCTTGAAATCGTGGTCCCTACCGCGTAGCCGCCGGCGTCAACCAGGAGCTGGCCGCCACTCAGCGTCGTCGAGACTGCCGAGCCCCCGCTGAGGACCTCGAGCGTATTGCCTCCCGTTTCGATTAGTCCTGAGCTGGTAATACCCGAGCCTACAGACGTCGTGCTCATGGCAGCGTGCCCCCCCAAAAAAAATGGTCAGTTCTTGAAATAGGCTAGAGCTTGAATCCAGGAATCGTCCTGATCACCGACTTCACATGGTCCACGGTGATCAGCCTTGTGCACTCGAACTGACGCGGCGTCCCCTTGTGGCGGGGGCACCAGAAAAAATCCTTGTGGTCGAATCGAACCGCCGGATCGTTCCAGCAGCTGTTGCAGGCGTGATAGTTGATCACGCGGTAGGGCGTAGCAAATTCATTTGTCGGATGCGTGAAGCCCGCGATCATGACGACCGGGGTGCCGACCGCCCAGGCCAGCCAGGCAAGTCCGCTGGAAAGGCCGATGAAAAAGTCCGCGTGGTTGAGCAGATTCGCCCGCTCCTGAATCGGGCGGTCACCGGTCCAGTCCTCCGCGCCGTTTGGAATGTGATTCCATACCAGCTCGTGGCCGTGCGTCGGCTTCTGATCGATGCAGATCACGCGATAGCCGGCCTGCTTGAGAAAGCTAGTCAGTTCGCGCCAGCCGTTCGGGTTGTTCCAGTACTTGCATTGCGTGGTGCTCTGGACCGCGATGCAAACATAGGGCTCGGCGATGGGCCTTTGATCATCGGCCAGCGAGATGCGCGGCGCCACCTCGGTCGGATCGACGCCGAGGATGTATCCGGCAGTGCGGTGCAGTCCCACAAAGCGGAAGTCGCACGGCTGGTAGACGAAATTCTTGTCGTCGAAAAACAATCCGACGCTGTACGTGGCGTAATATCGGTCGGTTTGAATTTCCTCATGCGTGACGAAGTTGATCTCCGGATACGCATCGCGAAACAGCGGAATCAGCTTCTCCGCCATTGCGCAGGTCAGCTTGCAATTGTGAGCTTTCCTGAACTTCTCCACATAGGGAAACCAGCCGATC
Source organism: Bradyrhizobium sp. AUGA SZCCT0105 (assembly GCF_018129565.1). Lineage (NCBI taxonomy): Bacteria > Pseudomonadati > Pseudomonadota > Alphaproteobacteria > Hyphomicrobiales > Nitrobacteraceae > Bradyrhizobium > Bradyrhizobium sp. AUGA SZCCT0105. The sequence continues at coordinate 27,593 of NZ_JAFCMK010000008.1, forward strand.
GTGTCGCCCAGGGTGCCGACCGGAAGCTGGATCAGGACGTGACGATCCGTCGCGTTGTACTCATGCGAGAAGATGACATCCTCGCCCTGCAAGACCTCGATACGGAAACGAATGTAGTAGCGCTTTGAGCTGTTGACGCGTCCGCCCGCGAACTGCGTCTCGAACAGGACATTGCCGGTCTCGGCGTCCCAAAGACGCACACGCCAAGGACCTTCGGCTTCCGGACAAACGACCCGGGCGCCGTCGTTGAAGTCGAATCGCAGTCCTTTGGGACCGACTTGCGTGGGCAGTTCGGCGGCCGCCGGATAGGCACGCTTGGGCGTTTCGGCATCCAGCGCAGCAGCGTCCGGCTTGGCAGGTACGGCACTGGTCGACCGATCAACGATGACTTTGGGTTGGTCGGCCACATGGTCAATCGGACGCTTCAGCCCGATCGCCGGCGCGACGGCAATCGCATTCACGAATATCCCCTGCCCTAAAAATATAAAGACCGCTAAAAATGCGGGCAGAAGGTAAGCGAGATTGACAACCGCGTCAACGGACGAAAACCTTAGCGAGTACCCCCTCTCGCGGCCGCTCCGGAACCGCAGAAACAAAGAAACACAAGCGATGAGCCGCAATCCCAGCAAGGTCCCGTTTGTGATCGCAGCGTCGGCGCATGGCCCGCTGATCGTCAACCGGCTGGACTACCACACCGCGGGCAACCATATCTTTGGCGTGGGGATTCAGATCCTCGAGCACGGCGCCTTCGACGTCACTGAAATCGAACTTACGAAGGGTCTTCTTGCACTGCGAAGAACCTACCGGGGGGATGGCGTGGTGGCCATCGACTGCGGGGCGAACATCGGCGTTCACACCATCGAATGGTCCAAGCAAATGGACGGCTGGGGTTCGGTCCTTGCCATCGAGGCGCAGGAGCGGGTCTACTACGCCCTTGCCGGCAACATCGCCATCAACAACTGCTTCAACGCGCGGGCGATGCACGCGGTTATTTCGTCGGAAACCGGCAAGACCTGGGTGCCGACCTTAAGCCATCAGGAACCCGCCAGCTTCGGAAGTCTGGAGGTGACGCAACGCCCCGGCACGGAGCAGATCGGCCAGAAGATCGATTATTCCGAGGCCAAAGGCTCTGAGACGACGATGATCACCCTGGACTCCCTGAATCTGAGCCGCTGCGATCTGATCAAGATCGACGTCGAAGGGATGGAGTTGAAGGTGCTGGAAGGAGCCAGCACCACGATCCGGCAGCATCACCCCGTCATTCATGCGGAATTCATCAAGACCGACAAGGCCGCACTGGTTCGCAAGCTGAACGATCATGGATACCGGACCTACGACGCGGGGCAAAACTGCCTTGCGATCCATGAATCCGACCCGACCCTGAGCCACGTGGAATCGCGAACCACGTCATGACGGCCTGACCGCCGAACTCTTTCACCGCTCGCGGAGAGCATCCTGCCGGTAGCGCATGATCGGCGACAGCAAATAGCTCATGATGCTGCGGGCGCCCGTCCTGATTTGGACGGTTACGGTCATTCCCGGTGAAAGGTTGATCTCCTTGTCATCGACGACCATCTTGGTCCGGTCGATCGAGACATGCGCGATATACACCGGCCCCTGCCCCTTTGGCTCGCTGCTTTCCTCCGGCGCTCCGCCATTGGGCTCGCGGGCTGGATCCCGCGCCTTGTCGCGGGAGACGGAATCGGGCGAGACGCTGACGATCTTGCCGTGCAGCAGGCCGTAGCGCGTGAAGTTGAAGGTATCGACCTTGATTTCGGCGTCCTGGCCGGGGTGCACGAAGCCGATATCGCGATTTGAAACCATCGCTTCGATTTCAAACAGATTGTCGCTGGGTACGACGACCGCGAGCGTCTGGGCGGCGGTTGCGACGCCGCCGACCGTGTGCACGGCCAGTTGCTGCACCACGCCATCGATGGGGGCGGCAAGTTTTTGAAGGCTGGTCCGGTGCTCAGCTTTGGACACTTCGTCCTTGAGGCTGCCAGCCTTCTGCGTCGCCTTGGCGAGATCATCGTACAGGCGGTGCCGGTATTCCGAGACAAGCTTGGCGCGCGTCTCTGCGAGCGCGGCGACGGCCGCGTTGGCCTCCTCGAGCTTGCTCCGTTGCACCAGGACGTCCTGCTGCATCCCGACGAGTTCCTGGAGCTCCTGCAAGTATTGCAGCTTTGAACCGTACTCCCTATCCGCCAGGTACTTGCGAACGCCGACCCGCTCCTGCAGGACCGGCAGTAGAGCTTCAATCTTGGCGATGCTGGCGTCGATCGTTTTGGTCTCCGCGACCTTCTGCACCCGCTGCCGATCCAGTTCCGACAATTTGGCGCGCTGCTCGGAATCCTGACTGCGCAGGTACTCCAGATGCATCTGGATCAACGCGGGCGGCGTGTCGGCCGGTGCGCCGTCAAGCGCGTCGGTGTTTCCGTCGAGCGCCGAACGGGCGCGTGAAATATCCAGCTGTGACGCGAGAAGATCGTTCTTCAGGTGCTGAAACTCCGCCTGATTGCTGGTCGGATCCAGCTCGATCAGAATCTCGCCTGCCTTGACCCTTTGACCGTCGCGGACGTGAATGGCCCGCACCACTCCGATCTCCAGCGGCTGAACCAGCTTGACACGGTCGCCCGGTACGATCTTTCCAGGTGCTGAGGCAACGATGTCGATCTTGCCGAGAGCTGCCCACGCCACGGCACAGCAGAACAGGGCAGCAAGCAGGACGGCGGTCAACCTGGCGGTGGGAGATGGCGGCGTCTCGACAATTTCGAGGGCGGCCGGCAGGAAGGCCAGCTCGTCCCGGGTTTTGCCCCCGACCGCGACCAGTTCACGAGCCGACTTCATGGATCCCCGCCTGTATCCGGTACAGCGACGCGTATCTTCCGCCTGTGCTCAGCAACTCCTCATGGGATCCCTGTTCGACGAGCCGGCCGCGATCAATGGTGATGATCCGATCGGTGCGCCTGACAGCGGACAGACGATGTGCAATGACAAAAACCGTTCGTCCCTTCACGATCCGGTTCATGTTGTCCTGAATGACCCTTTCGCTTTCGTAGTCCAGCGAACTGGTCGCTTCGTCGAAGATCAGGATGCGGGGATCGGTGATAAGGGCCCGCGCGATCGCGATGCGTTGCCGCTGCCCCCCCGACAGGCTGGAGCCGCGCTCGCCGACGACGGTGTCGTAGCCTTCCGGCAGTTCCAGAATGAATTCGTGAGCTCCCGCGAGCTGAGCTGCGGCGACCACTTTCTCCATCGGAGCGGCCGGGTCGGCGAGCGCGATGTTTTCCCGTACGCTGCGATTGAACAACACGTTTTCCTGCAGGACGACGCCGACCTGGCGACGCAACCAGGCCGGATCGACCATCGCAAGGTCAATCCCGTCGACAAGGACCCTGCCCTTCTCCGGAACGTAAAGGCGCTGAACGAGCTTCGTGAAGGTGCTCTTGCCCGAACCGGACGGACCGACGATGCCGACGACCTGGCCGGCCGGAATGCTGATGTTGATGTCGTGCAGCACCTCGGGTCCATCCACCCGATAGCGGAAGGACACGTGCTCAAGGGTGACCTGACCCTTGATGGGCGGCGGCACGGCGCGACCGGGGCTGAACGTCTGCTCCGCCGGCGTATTCAGGATGTCGCCGAGCCGCGCGACGGAGAGCCTGGCCTGATGGAAGTCCTGCCAGAGCTGCGCCAGCCTCAGAACCGGTGCGCTCACGCGTGACGAGAACATGTTGAAGGCGATCAGCTCGCCCACCGTGAGGCTTCCGTCGATCACCAGCTTGGCGCCGGCGTAAAGGATCACCGCGGTGACGAGCTTGCTCACGAACTGAACCGATTGGCTCGCGACATTCGCCAGGCTGAGCACGCGGAAGCTGGCCGCCACGTATCCGGCAAGCTGCTCCTCCCAGCGGCGCTGCATCTGCGGTTCGAGCGCCATGGCCTTAATGGTCTCGACACCGGTCACGCTCTCGACGAGAAAGGCCTGGTTTTCGGCCCCGCGCTCGAATTTGGTATCCAGCCGCTGACGGAACATCGGCGTCGCGCCGGCCGAGATGCCGACATAGAGCGGGAACGATCCAAGCACGATCCAGGTCAGGATCGGCGAGTAGATAAACATCACCGCGATGAAAACGACGGTGAAGAACAGGTCTATCACGACCGTCAGCGCGGAGCCGGTCAGGAAGTTGCGAATGTTCTCCAGCTCGCGGACCCGCGCAACCGAGTCGCCAACCCGGCGAGCCTGAAAATAGGCAATGGGCAGCCCGATGAGGTGCCGAAACAAGCGGGCTCCCAGTTCGACATCGATCCGGTTGGTCACGTGGGAGAACAGGTAGGTCCTCAGTATCGCGAGGGCTGTCTCAAAAGCCGCGATGCCGATCAACCCCACGACGAGCACGTCGAGTGTGCTGAGTGTGTGATTAACCAGGACCTTGTCGATCACCACCTGAAAGAACAGCGGCGACACCAGAGCAAACAGCTGCAAGAAGAACGAGGCGATCAACACCTCCACGAAATGGTAGCGATATTTGTGGATTGCCCCCAGAAACCACGACAGGTCAAAGCGGCGTGCAAGATTGACCAGTCCCGCCCGCCGGCTCACCAGGATCAGCTTGCCGGTCCACACCGCTTCCAGTTCGGCCCTGGTGATCAACTCCGGGCGCTCTGACAGAGGGGATTGAACGAGGATCTTGTCTGCGCCCACCTTGGCGAGGATCAGATGGCCGCCGTCGCGCAACAGCGCGATGGCAGGAAGCGGGACCTTCTCGAGCCTTAACCAGTTGGTGGTCAGCTCGCGGGCCTTGACGCCGGTCGAGCGCGCGTACCGCAGCATCTCCGGCGTTCCGAATGGGCCATTGCCGACTTGGTGACGAATCTGGTCGACATCGGCCGGGATGCCGTGAAAACGCAGCAGCATCGCGAGCCCAACGATCCCGCTGTCTGCTGTCGTACCGCTCCGCGTTTCAATCATCTCGCGATTTAATCTGCTCAGTAGCTGAAAATAACTGCAGTCGAAGGTGAGCCGAATTGCCGTGAGCGCGCCCCGCCCCTGCTCCTCGGCCTCGCCGTCAGCGCAAACTGACTATTCGTAACGAACCGACAGAGCAGCAAATGAATATGACAGGCAGAGTACTATGGCTCTCCGGCGAGATGCAATTGGCGTTATCAACGGCCAGGCCGAATTCGCGAGCGACATCATGCCGATCCTGGAGTCCATCGTGGAACCGTTCGGAAATCCGAACCAGGCTCCGTAGTCTTACGGATCGTGGCCACGCGATATGGCTGTCACCGGGATCACAGGGATGATCGCGTAGGCCTTATCGCGTATAAGAGGGTCATGCCCTTCCGATCTTGCAGCATGCAAAGAATGGCCCGGACTCTGTGTGATGCCCCAAGGTGATGACCCGAGCCAATCTCGCCAGAGGCGCTGGATACCAACAGCCTCACGCACCGCCTTGTCCGGGGCCGGCCATTTGTCGTCTATTAACCACCCAGTGACTGGTCAGCATGAATATTATCAATTATTGCCACGCTACCATAGATTGAAAGCTCGACCAAGATGACTTGGAATTATTCCGTCACATTGAACGATTCATCGAACGTAGGCGGATCTGCCGACGCGTCTCTGGTTTACGACCTCGAGCAGGCCCTCAACATTTGGCAGCGGTATATCCTGGGCATTGGCACCATGGTGGTGTCCCTCAACATCCTGCCCACCGCCGTTGGCCGTGCCGACGGCGGGCCTACCTCCAGCTACAACGTCGGCACGAATGGCGGGCTCGCGGTGTATGAGCCGTCAAGCCAGTACGAGCTGACCACCGGACAGCACGTCCCTGGAACGACAAGCGACATCACCATCAACATCGATCCCGGCTACTTCCAGTACATCGACCTCGACTATGGCTTGAGCTGGTCCAGTCAGGTGCCTGGAAACGTGATCAATCCGATCAACGTTTTTCTGCATGAGCTCATGCACGGCTTCGGCATGACGGGCTGGTACGACCAGAGCGGCCAGTTGGCCGGCGCCTACGAATCCACGTTCGACACCCTGATTCAAAAGACCGCAACCGGCGCCAACTTTGTTGGTGCGAATGCCGAGGCCGCTTACGGCGGCCCGGTGCCCCTGACCACAGACAGCACGACCCAGAACTATTACCATTTCGGCAACCAGCAATCCGACCTCTACGCCACCCCGTCGACCGTCAAGGACCCGCTCACGCTGGACTTGATGAACGGAATCGTCTTCTACGCCGATTATCAGTACGCGATCTCCAACCTGGACATCGGAGTTCTGAAGGACCTCGGATACAGCATCCGGACGACACCGGTCGTCACCGCCAGCGATCAGTCCGCCGCCCGAAATCAGGTTTATGCGGCCTCATCGTTGTTCTCGGTGAACATGGCCGCGGGCGATTCCATCACCGAATATTCCTTCTGGGACACCAATGGCAACGGTCACTGGACAGTGGGAGGAATGATCCAGGGCACCAACACCGAGATCGACATCAGTGCGTCGCAATTGGCCCAAGCAAGTTACCAGGCCGGACCTGGTTCGGACACGCTGTGGGTGAGAGCCTTCGACGGCTATTTGTGGAGCGACTGGAAACCCTTCGTGATTTCTCCGGCTGATCATGCGCCCGTGGTCACGGCAGCAAACGTGACCGGTTCGCGCGGGCAGCTCTCGGTGGCTGAATCCTCACTGTTCTCGGCCAGTGACGCGGATGGCGACACCATCACCCAATATGCATTCTGGGACACCGAGGGCCACGGGCACTGGGCGATCAATGGCGCTACGCAAGCCACCAACGCCGAGATCGACGTCTCGGCCGCCAGCCTCTCGCAAGTGAGCTATGTGTTCGGTACGGCCCCGGACACGCTCTGGGTGCGGGCCTATGACGGATATCTCTGGGGAGCATGGGTTCCGTTCACGGCCACGCCAGGTCTGGATCATGCGCCGGTGGTCAGCGCAACCGACGTGTCGGCGACCCACGGCCAGGATATCGCCGCGTCCAGTCTCTTCAGCGTGACCGACGCAGATGGCGACACGATCACCGCCTATCAGCTTTGGGATTCAACGAGCGATCCCGTCAGCGGTCACTGGGTGGTCGGCGGAGTGGCGCAGGCCACCAACATCGCCATCGATGTTACGCCTGCTCAATTGGCGAGCACCTCGTTTCAATCGGGCTCCGGCTCGGATGATCTGTGGGTGCGAGCCAATGACGGTACGACGTGGGGAGCCTGGAAGGAATTCCACGTCAACGCGCCGATCGACCATGCGCCCGTGGTGAGCGCGTCGGACATGACCGCAACGCACGGTCAGGACATCGCCGCGTCAAGCCTGTTCACGATCAGCGATGCGGACAACGACACGATCACCGCCTATCAGCTTTGGGATTCAACGAGCGATCCCGCCAGCGGTCACTGGGTGGTCGGCGGAGTGGCGCAGGCCACCAACATCGCCATCGATGTGACGCCCGCTCAATTGACGAGCACCTCGTTTCAGTCGGGCTCCGGCTCGGATGATCTGTGGGTGCGAGCCAATGACGGCACGACGTGGGGAGCCTGGAAGGAATTCCACGTCAACGCGCCGATCGACCATGCGCCGGTGGTGAGCGCGTCGGACATGACCGCGACGCACGGTCAGGACATCGCCGCGTCAAGCCTGTTCACGGTCAGCGACGCCGACAACGATACGATCACCCACTATCAGTTCTGGGACTCGACCGCCGATCCTGCCAGCGGGCATTGGGTGGTCGGCGGGCTGGCGCAGGCCGCCAACATCGCCATCGATGTTACGCCCACCCAATTGACGAATGCCTCGTTCCAGAGCGGTTCGGGCTCCGACGACCTCTGGGTGCGTGCCTTCGACGGCATGACATGGGGCAACTGGAAGGAGTTTCACGTCAACGCGCCGGCCGACAACCTTCCGATCGTATCGGCCACCGACTTTTCAGCGAGCCACGGCCAGGATATCGCGGCCTCCACGCTGTTCTCGACCGCCGATGCGGATGGAGACACCATCACGAACTATCAGCTGTGGGATTCGACGTCCGATCCCAGCAGCGGGCACTGGGTGGTCGCCGGAGTAGCTCAGGGCACCAATGTCGCGATCGATGTGAGTGCAGCGCAGCTCTCGAACACAAGCTTTCAGAGCGGCTCCGGTACAGACGATCTCTGGGCGAGGGCTTACGACGGCCTCGCCTGGGGGCCGTGGAAGGAATTTCACGTCACCGCACCGATTGACCATGCTCCGGTCGTCTCCGCATCCGACTTCCACGCGACCGCCAACCTGAGCGTGGCCGCATCGAGCCTGTTCTCGGTCTCGGATGCCGACGGGGACAGCATGAGCCAGTATCAATTATGGGATTCGACGCCGTCGGCCAGCAGCGGCCACTGGAGCATCGGCGGGCACGGGCAGCCCACCAACACCGCAATCAACGTCAGCGCGGCCCAGCTCGCCAGCACGACTTTCGATGGCGGCACCGTGTCTGACGACCTCTGGGTTCGCGCCAACGACGGCATGATCTGGAGCGCCTGGCAGGAATTTCATTTCATCGTCTAGGGAGCGGGCTGCAGGAAGGCCACGATCGGCCCCTAGATGTCCGGTCCCGGAGTGTGGGATATGGCGGGAAGATCCACGATCCCGCCAAGGGGCGACACGTCCGAGCAGATAGAAACGGCTCTCATGAATAAGCGCGATCTCGAGCAGGTACCTGGGCAAGCCGGCGAAGCTCCTATGCCTGAAGTCGAGTTTGCGCTGGTCCTGTCCCGGATCATCACGTCGGTCAGTACCGATCAGGATAGTTTGCGCCAGACAGTTTACGACTTGGCGCGGTACAAGCTGAGCGAACAGCTGCATTCTTCAGGGGTGCCTGCCGGCGAGGAGGCGAAGGCCAGGAAGGCGCTGGAAGCGGCCATCCATGGCGTCGAGACCTTTTCGAGGAATAATGATCAGCAGCTGCCGGTTCCTCTGGGCGCGACGCCTGTGCCCTTGGCGATTTCGGACTCCACGATGGAGTACGCGAAGGACGCCACCAAGACGATATGGTCCGCCCCCGAGCCTCACGAACTTGACCGTTCTGCCTCCAAGCGCAGAGCGCGAAGCGGTTCCCTTGCGGTGATCGGTGGGGCACTGGCCATCCTTGTGCTCGCGATCGGCGGCTTGCTTGCGGCCGTCTATCGCGAGGATATCGCGCACATGGGAAGGTCACAGATCAACAAGGCTGCTGTGGCTCCCCCCAAGCCTCCAGACCCTGTCGCTGTAGCCGAGCCGGCGAAGCCCTCGCGGTTGTTGCCCTCCGATTTTGGTGTCTATGCATTGAGCGACAACAAGCTCTTCGAATTGAATCCATTGCCGAACAAGGCCCAGGACGTGCGGGTCGCGATTTCGCCGACCATGGGAATCACCAAGCAGCCCGTTCTTCGCGATGGCAATCCCAGGTTCATCGTCTATCGGCGTGAGGCGGCCTTGAACATTCCGGAGCGCGCCGAAATCCGGATCATTGCGAAAGTTGCCCGCGCCATTTCCTACGACGCGGCCGGCAAACCGATCACGACGGCTGACGATGGGTGGTACATTCGGAACATTTCATTTCCCTATCGCGTCTCGCCGATCAAAGAGAATGCCGAGATGTACGAGATTCAGCCGGAAAGTGGCGCCGCCGCTCTGTCTCCAGGCCGTTATGGCTTGATCCTCAAGGGGCAGCTTTATGATTTTGTCGTGAGCGGCGATGTCAAGGATCCGCGCCATTGCCTGGAGCGGCTAACGGCGGCGAACGGGACCTTCGTTTCCGAATGCCATAAGCAGTGACTCGGCTTCACCGCGGTTCACGCAACTCATTCCTGCCGTTTTCCGGCGTATGCGCCGTTCGACACAGTCGCTACCGCTGGGTCCGTATTCAGACTCCGAAGCTACTGGGCATCACTCGGCGATCGCAACGCGTAGTCTGCGCGGAGTGAAACTCTCTGCTCAGAGAAAGCCCATCCGGCCGCCTTCGATCCACATGCAGGTCAGCTGCCCGGTGGCGTAGGCGCCGGTGTCGATGTTGATCCGGTTCGGTCGAATGTCGGGTGCGCGGACTGGGGTGTGTCCGTGGATGACGAGCCGCTCGAACAGCCCGTCATGTCGCAGAAAATCGTCGCGTATCCAGCACAGATCCGTCAGCGATTGCTCACTCAGCGGCACGCCGGGTCGTACGCCGGCATGCACAAAGAACACGTCATCGAAGGCGAAGCAGGGCCTCAAGCTTCGAATGAAATTCAGGTGTGAGACGGGCAGCGCTTCCGCGAACTCTGCCGCCAGCCGGGACTGGTCGGCCGGGCTCGGGTTGCGCGGTGGGCGGATGCCATAGGATATCAGGGTCTCCAGGCCGCCGACGGAAAGCCATGTCGGCAGGACCGTCGGCACCTGGATGAAATCCGTCAGGAACGTTTCGTGGTTGCCCAATATGAAGACGGTATCGCAGGTCCCTTCGAGTGCCACCAGGTAGTCCAACACCTCTCGCGAATGCAGACCGCGATCGACATAGTCGCCCAGGAACACCCGAACAGAGCGCCAACAGGGACTTCTCTTCAGGTCGGTCTCGATCTTGGCATTAACCTCCTCAAGCAGATCCAGCCGTCCGTGGATGTCTCCTACTGCGTAGAAGCGCAGCTGAGGTGAAGTGAGGAAGCCAGACGGCAGCGGTTGATCGGGCTGAGCCTGCATAGTCGCGATGCACCAATGTGACCAGCGGTTGTGGAGATACCGACAGGCATATTCGGGAGGGCTGCCAGCCCGCCACCAGTATCAGAAATATCAGAAATTCGAGCGGGGCGAGCCAAAGGTCGTCGATCTAACGCCAAGGGCATTGTCCCAAGCGAGCTTTGCCAGAACGGCAGCGAAACACCCTGCCTGCAAACTTATGATGGTTAACGCGACCATCTGGAGCGCCGTCCAGATCCCAACGTCCGCCGGAATCGCAAGCGCGGTATCCATGTCCTGGATTGGGACGTGCGCGGCCAGCAAGGGTAGCACGTGGCAGCGGGCGTTGCCGATCAGCAAAGGCCGATCACACCAGCGAGCAACGTGACGATGGTCATCTTAACATCCGTCCAAGTCTTGGTACATCTTCGTCAAGCAAGCCTTGGTTCATCTTCGTAAAAAAAGCCTGAGGCAGCCCTCCATCGGGTGCCGAATGCCCGAGCGCGGCGTATGTCCGGTGTGCGAAAAGTTCAACGCCACAGCGAAAAAATTGGTCAACAGCTGCCCTCGGAATCGTCTTTCCGAGCAGGTAGAGATACAGTAAGGTTACCGAATTCTTACTTGCACTTCATATTTTGTGGTTGTTTTCTGTGACGAACATTGTTGAGAGGGGCGCCCTCCTTCCCCATAGCAGCTCAGAGCCCAAGCAAAACGCCATCTGGCGCTCCATGCGAGCCTCGTTGCCAGCGCGCGCGGGTCTCGCTTTTGTTTCGATCAGCATTGTCGAGTTCACCTGCGTCGCGATGACCGCTTTCGCATCGGCTTGGGTGTACCACGTACTCGCATCGACTCCCGGCTTGCGCGTGAAGGTCTATCTGCTGGCATCCTGCTTCATCGGGGCGGCGGAGGTCTGCATTGCCGCAATGGCTGGTCAATTCCTGCATCTGGAAAAGCAGCGGGAGATCCGGTTCGCTTCCGCCGGAATCGGAGCTGCGGCCACCACGTTCGTTGTCCTGACCTCACTCCTGTTTATTTTCAAGCTCTCGGACGTTTATTCCCGCGGCACCTTGATCTTGCAGTTCGTGGGTTGCTCGATGACGGTCGGGCTGGTCCGGCTGGCCGCCTATCGCGCATTCCAGAACGCCGCTGAGGAAGGACTGCTTCAGAGGCAGCGCGTGGTGCTCGTCGGACGCCACGATGATTGCGAGGCTTGTGCAGGCCAGTTGAGAAAGTCGGGCGGAGGTTTCGACGTTGTTGCCTGCCCGCTCGGCTGGGACGCCGCGTCCGGGGAAGCGGCTGATTTCGATCGCGCGACCGGCGCAGAGCTCGTCGAACGGTGCAGGGTTCAGCGACCCGATAGCATCATCCTGCTCGTCGATCGAAAGCAGGAGGATGGAAGCGTCGGGATGCTACTGTCGCTCCTGAGGCAGATCCCCGCCGACGTTTACGCGGTGCCGACGCATCGGGACATCTTCTGGGCGAACGCGCAGACGGCCGACATCGGCGGCATCGCCACCTTTGCCATCTCGCGCCGACCGCTGTCCGTGTTCGACCTCGTCGTCAAGCGGACGTTTGATATCGTGGCAGCCGCCGCGGGGCTGATCGTGTTGTCTCCCCTGCTGCTGCTCTCGTCGCTGGCCGTGAAGCTCGATTCGAGGGGACCGGTTCTCTTCGTCCAGATCCGGCACGGCTATAACAACGAAGCAATCCGCGTTCTCAAATTCAGAACGATGTACGTGTCCGACAGCGCCGAATTTCGACAAGCATCGAGGGGCGATTCGCGCGTAACCAGGATCGGCCGTATCTTCCGCAAGACCGGGATCGATGAACTGCCGCAACTCTGGAACATTCTTCGGGGTGACATGTCCGTCGTTGGGCCGCGGCCGCACGCGATCACGCACAATGAGCTCTTCACTCCGCGCATCGACAGCTTCGATCGGCGGCATACGGTCAAGCCGGGACTGACAGGATGGGCTCAGGTCAACGGATTCAGGGGCGAGACGAATACACTCGAGAAGATGCAGAACCGGATCGAGCACGATCTCTACTACATCGACAATTGGTCGCTGCTGCTTGATCTCAAGATCATTTTGCTGACCCTGTTTTCAGGCAAGACATACCGCAACGCGTGGTGAGGTGTCTTCGCTGCGCCAGACCGACGGCAATTGTGCAAAGCCTGACGGGAGGGGAGCCAGGCTCCCATCCGGGACGAAGCCGAACAGATCAGTATTCGGTATAGACGCTGAGGAAAGCCGTGCCGCCATAGGGCCGGTATGCGTCGTAGATCCCGGTGCAGGTATAACGATCCGGACAGCGGCAGAGATTGACGACCCGGCAGCCGCGGGGGCCACAGCGCTCGACGTGGCATACATCGGCCACCGCGCGGCGCGGAGCCACGCGCTGCGGTTGCGGAATAAAGGAGTAGTCGGCTGCGATGGCCGCGCCCGCAGACATCGTCAGCAGGACCCCGGCGACGATCGACTTCAGCATCTGCTATTCCCCCTCAATTTTGCTGTCCAGAGTCATCATCTGGAAGCGTTCCGAAATCTAGAAGCGTTCCGAATATTCATACCGAAAATCCTTGGTCGCTGGTAGGGTACCAAGGATGGCTTCTTTCCGCTCGTGGCCGCCAATATCCATGTCGATGCAGCTTCGCGTGCCATAGTAACATACTTGGACCCTAACACGATCGCCGCAGATGTTCTCGGCATAGATCCAATGATTGAACAGGCGGTCATTGTTGGGAAAGGAGCGAGATGCCGCGGTAAGCCTCAGGCAGACGGCTCCGGTCGGGCTGCGGTGCCGACGGGATGAGATATCGTCGGCTGGCGGGGGGGCGACTCCAAGCGTGGCTCCGACGCCGGATCGCTGCATCTGCGCGTGTGCATTCGCAATGGCGAGAAACTGCGCAGCCACGCAAAGAGCAAGACGGATTCGGCCCGGCTTCCTGTGAGACAACTGATCTCCTCCACGGATGAAACTTACTGGATGCCGGCTCTGGTAGGCTCGGCAAGTCTTATACCCTCGATTCGAGTATCAGAAATGAATTCTGCCGTAATGCCGTCGGGCCGGTCCCCTCTCGTTGCTGGGCTCGCGTTGCTGCTGGCAGTCCTGACGAGCGGATGCAGAGCGGACGACGTTTCCATCAACGTTGAGGGCACGCGCACGAGCATTCCCGGCGAGCAAGCGACGCTCAAGGCCGCCTCGCTCGCTGAGGCAATCGAATTCGTGCGGAAGGATGGGAAAGAGCGCACCACGCCGGTGACGTACATGATCAACCTGCCTGCCGAAGCCCAGATCCTGGGTCAGCCTCTTACCATTTCCGGTCCCGAACCGCCCGCGGGCTCCCGCATCATCATCCGCGGCGCGCCCGGCGGCACCAGGATATCAGGAGCGACCTTCGTACAGAACCATCTCAAGCTGTCGCGCTCCAGAGACGGGCGATACGAGTACGCATTGCCGTTTTCCGAATTGCCCGGCGAAACCGCGCAGAAGCTGCTGAGGAAGCTCTCGACCATAACGCCGAGGCAATTGATGATTCGAGTCAACGGCAAGACGCGCCTGCAATCCACAAGGTGGCCCACCAGCGGCTTCCTGCCGGTGGTCGAGATCGCCGGCGATCCGCGGAGCAGCACGGCGACCATGGCGTTCGCTGATCTGCCGGACGGGGTGCGCCGCTCCCCCGACCTCTGGATCGGCGGATACCTCACCGATTCCTATCTCTTCGTGAACGCACGGGCCCTTGCCGTCGATTCGAAGGGCGTGCTGACGGATCGAAACAGGCTGAGAGCAGACGGCAAGCCTCCCGAGAGGCTGTATTTCTACAATCTGGCAACCTTTGCCCAATGCAACTCGTTTTTCTACGACGCGTCGGCAAGAACGCTGAACTTCTGCTCCGAGGAGCCGATCGAAACCCTCGAGGTGCCGGTGCTCGACACCCTGCTGGCGGTTTCCGGCTTTCATAATTTGACCGTCCGAGATGTCGTCTTCGAACTCGCCATCGAGACCGCCGTGACCGTGCGCGACAGCGTCGCGATCAATTTTTCGAACGTCATCGTCCAGCTGGCGGGCGCCGATGGAATTGCCTACACGAACTCCAGCGACTCCCGGATCGATCATGCGAGCATTCGCGCCGTCGGCAGGCGCGGGGCGTGGCTGTCCGGAGGCGACCGCGCCAGCCTGACACCGGGGCACATTTCGATCGAGGATAGCAGCATCCAGGACTTCTCCCTGGTTTACCGCACCTTTGCTCCGGCGGTGCAAATGGACGGGGTCGGAATGAGCGTGCGTCGAAGCGTCATCTTCAACGGACCGCAGTTCGGAATCCTCTATTCCGGGAACGATCACGTCATCGAAGATAACCTGTTGGCTCAGCTTGTTACCGAAGCGGGCGATTCAGGATTCATCTACAGCGCGCGCGACTTCACCAGCCAAGGCACCGTCATTCGCCGAAACGTCTTGCTTGGGACGGGCGGACGGTACTTCAACGACGCCCGGGGGATTTATCTTGATGAGTTTTCGAGCGGGAATCTCGTCACCGACAACGTCATCGTGGGCATCCCCTACGGGATACTGATGAACGGCGGTAAGGATAACAAGTTACTATCAAACCTCTTCATTCTAAGTTCGCCGTCGATTTGGGGGGCCGCATTGGGATATGCATCGTGGTGGCAGGTATGGCGAAACGATCATATGCAAGTTCCGGGTGGGCTAAGTGTTCGGAATTTGTACAGCTTGCCCGTCGACAAGGAGCCTTGGACGAGCCGCTATCCCGAAATTGCCGGTTACAAGCATTCGGACCTTCTCCGACCCGAACGAAATCTGATCGAGGGAAACAAGTTCATGGGTGCCGGGTCCATCACGGCCTTTGACGGCGATATCCCCACGGCCGAGGTCCGAAACAACAGTGCTGTCGTGTACCGGGGCAGCCTCCAGCTTCTCGAGCGCTTGCGCAACTGGATTGCGCCGACGCAGCTCGACGAGACCCTCGCGCTCGTCTCGTCCGAACTCGATCGCCATGGCTTGACCGAGCACATTCCATTGCGTGCGCCGGATCGGGCCGGGGCGCAGCTGCCGGGGGATCGCTTTGCAACGCTGTCCGAGTTCAAATGACCAAGAAGCGTGTTCTGATCGTCTATCGTTCCTTCTTTCCGTCGTTGTCGCATCTCGGACCCGCCACGGCGATCCGCAATCTCATGCACAACATGTCGGAAGATTATGATTTCCATCTGGTGACCCTCAACCACGATTTCACCAGTGGCGCCGCCATGTTCGAAACGCCCGTTCATCGCGAGCGGATGGGGGCTGCCACGGTGGAGTATATTCCAACGGGGCTAACCGGCCTGCGCATTCTCTTCGACCGCGTCAGGGAGGACTTCGACGTCGTCGACATTCAGTGCGCCTTCGATCCGCTGGTCGCGATTCCAGCTCTCATCCTGAAGCGCCTGGGATTTCTGAGGGGCAAGCGCGTCTTTCACACGCCGCACGGTATCTTCATGGATGTGATCATGTCCGCGTCCGCCCTGAAGAAGCGGCTGTTTTGCCGCCTCACCGATTTGACCGGCCTCTATCGCGGGGTCGTTCACCTCGCGGGGTCTCCCGCAGAAGAGCATGATATCCGCCGCAACCACCTCCGCCGCCAGGAGGTGCTGATGGTTTCGCAATTCGTCGAGAGCGGAGCGCCTCGACCGACCAAGAAAGAAAAGCCGCCGGGACAGCTCAGAATGGCGATGGTCGGCCGGGTGACGGTGCAGAAGAACGTCTCCTTTGCGCTCGACGTCGTGCGCCGCCTCGCCGTCGCGTCCTCGCTCGATATCTTCGGCGAGGTTGATGACAGTTCTTATGCGCAGCAATGCGTCGAGATGGCGCGAGCCGGGACCGGACAGTGCGACGTGACGTTCAAGGGAAACCTGCCCAAGGAGGAACTGTTCAAGCGGCTGGCGGATTATGACGTCCTGCTGCATCCGACGCTGGGGGAGAATTTCGGTCATTCGATCGTGGAGGCATTGACGCTCGGGCTGCCGGTGCTGATCAGCGACAGGAGCCCCTGGACAGACGTCGCGGCGAGCAACGCGGGCTGGGCACTGTCGCTTTCAGAACCGGCATCCTTCGTCGAGAAACTCGAGGCGATTCACGCGATGGGACCGAAGGAGTGGTCCGCGCTGAGCGAGGGAGCCCTTCGCTACAGCCGGGCAACCTTCGACGGCCAGGCAACGTCCGAGCGATATCGACAGGCGTACGGTTGAGTTCCGGGTCGTGTGCTTGAGGAAGAGGAATTCCGCAAAATGCAATTGATCACCATCCAGAAGGGCGTGTTTTGCGCACTTCGTCCGTCGCTGTGGCGGCTACTGAGCATGCGGATAGCTCCCGCCATCGAGCACAGGGAGGCTCTGTCGCGCCTTTCCTTTCAGACGGTCGTGGATGTCGGCGCGAACAGGGGGCAGTTCGCGGTGATGGCGCGGCGGCTGTTTCCGCAGGCGCAGATCTACTCCTTCGAGCCCCTGTCGGAGCCGGCCACCCGCTTCACCGAAGCTCTCTGCAAGGATGACAGGGTCCGGCTGTTTCCCTGCGCCATCGGCCCGACGTCCGGGCAGGCCAAGATCTACGTCACGAGCAAGGACGATTCTTCGTCGCTCCTGAAACCGGGATCCGCCCAACGCGAAATATTCGGGGAACAGACCGCGCGAATGGATGAGATCGCCGTTCGCCGGCTGTCGGACTGTCTGGAAGCGGGCGCCATCCGGGGGCCGGCGCTCCTGAAGGTGGACGTTCAGGGCGGTGAATTGGACGTCCTGGAAGGATCTGCCGATCTCATTAACCAATTCGAAGCGCTGTACATCGAGTGCTCGTTTATCCATCTCTATGAGGGCCAACCGCTGTTCGGCGATATCTCGCGCTGGACGGAGGCACATGGATTTCGGCTGGGAGGTGTATATAATCAGTACGTTGATCCGCAGCATGGCCCGGTGCAGGCGGATTTTCTTTTCCTCAAGACTGCCCCCGCTGGGGCCGGCCCGCGATGAGACTACCGGTCTTCGTCACAGAGAATCTCGCGATTCTGCGCAACCTCGCGAAGGGGGGCGTATTCAACGCGGCAGGGCTCGGCTTCAGCTTCTATGTGGTTGCAATCTGCTATCCCGGCATCAAGGCGACGCCGGCCCAGCTGATGGATTTGCGCAACGGCCTTACCACTCAGGCTGATGTTGGAGGGTTCAGCCTACTCATCGCGGTACCCGCGCTCTTGCTGGGCTTGTTGGTATTCGCCCGTCACGGTGCGTACGCGGCGATCCGCCGATCGCAGCCGATTCTGATCTTCCTCCTGATCTACTCCGGCCTGATCGTGCTCGCGTCGGTGGCTGCAGCCGAATTCATCGAGTCGTCAGGGCAAATTGTCCAGTACGTCGTCACGCTGGGAGCATTCCTGCTTTGTCTCTGCTTTTGGCAGGCGCCTGCGCAGAGCGTGGACGACGCGCTCGCGATGGGATTTCTGGCGCTGGCCGCATCCCTCAGCGCCGCCGCGATTGTTCAGGGATTTCACGAGTATCGATGGGTCGGTCTGATCCACCCTAATCACTATGCCAGATACGCCTACATTGCGTTGGTGCTCCACTCTTTGGTGGTCAAGCGTGTGAGCTTGCCTGTATTTGTGATTTGCTTCGGCGCAACTTACGTAGTCAGCGCGCGAACCATTATGATAGGCACGCTCTTATTTTACCTTGGGTATCTCGCCTTTGCGAACTACCGAGCGCTCTTCAGTCGCGCGCAGCAAATCATGAACGTTCGCATGTTCGCAACCTTCATGATGACGCTCCCAGTCGCGCTTGTGATCCTGCCCTTCTTTACCGACACCGACCGGCTGATTGACAAGGTCACGAACGATCTGGCGCTGTTCGATCCCAATCGAGGAATTCTTTCGGGATTCACCGGTCGTACCGAATCGTGGAACACGTTCTTCGAGACGATCGACCAGTATGTGTTCTTCGGATACGGCTTCCGTTCCAGCCGATACAATCTGCACGCGGTCCATAGCGGCATCTTGTCTTACTTCATGGACTTCGGCCTACTGCTCGGTGGCCTCTTACTGCTCGTTGTCGCCGGCCGCGGGCTCTATCTGGTCTGGATCGGCACGAAGCACAGTGATCGCAGGACGTTGCTCTGCGGGCTGGCGGTCCTGTCCACGCTGCTGATCCAGTGGTTTGAGCCGGACAATTTCAATATCGGTTTTATAGGTTCTTTCTTCTTCATGCTCTTTCTGGCGTACACGCCTTCGGCAAGACGGCGGTATGCGTCGACTCCCCTGCGTCATGCGAGGTTGCCGCAAGGGCAGCCATCACTACAGCCTGCGGCCGATGTCTCTTGATCATCAGCGCAGTTCAATGTCGGATCCCTTCATATGCCGCTAGATCATTTGCAGTCCTGCAAGGAAATTGTTCGCCACGTATTGTTCCGCCTTGGTGCGGACGAAATCATCAATATCGCGAGGCGCGTGCGTGGTCGTGATACGAGCCACATGCGTAAGGCTCAGCTGGATGAGGTTTTTTCAGATATCTACGTAAACGGAACCTGGATCGAAAATGCGGAGCAGGTGAGTCTCTCGGGCCTGGGTTCTTCGCCGATGGCTACCGACACATTGACCCGTCAGCTCTCACAGTTCTTGCGAGATGTCGGATGCACCAGGCTCGTCGATATCGGCTGTGGCGACTTTAACTGGATGTCTCGAGTTGCCGGCGAGTTCGATTACCTCGGTATCGACATTGTCCCGTCGTTGATCGCTTCTCACAACGAGGTCCACGCGAATTCCAGGAGGCGCTTTGCCTGTATGGATGCAACGAAGCAACCCCTCGAACGCTGGGGCGACGTAGTGATATGCCGTGAAGTACTTTTCCACCTCTCGTTCAAAAATGCTCTTGCGCTCCTTAACAACATAAAGTCCGCCGGCTTCAAGTACGTCTTGCTGACCAGCGACAGTTCCGTGTGGTTCAATTCCGATATTCGGGACGGAGACTTCCGGAGAATCAACCTGATGCGGTCTCCATTCGGACTTCCTGCTCCGAAGTTCGAGCTGAGGGACGATGGGGTTTCGGGCGGGCGAATACTCGCCGTATGGGATGCCGGTGCCCTGAATTCGATTTCCGGTACTGAGTGATGTCCGTTCGTCAAAATTTAATATCGCCGTTACCGGCCGTAGCCGTTTCCATAGTTTTAGGAGCGCATTGAAATGTTGAAGGCGGGCATTCAAGTTTTGTTGTTCTTCATACCTTGGTCACTTCGGCGCTGGGCCTTGAATAATCTCTTCGGTTTTTCGCTTGATGCGAACTCTCGCATTGGCCTTTCGATTGTCCTTGCTGATGAGGCTTCTTTAGCGAAGGGAGCCTCCGTCGGTCATTTCAACTACGTCGGACGTCTCGACAACCTCGAAATGCATGAAGGAGCGATGATTGGAAATTTCAATTGGATCACCGGGCTTTCCCGAAAGTTGAACTCTCCATTCTTCAAGAAGAACCCAGGGCGGCGATCGGAGTTGCTGATGAAGCGTGCGAGCCTGATTGCACACCAGCACTATATCGATTGCTCCGATCGAATCGAATTCGGCATGTACAGCGGACTTGCAGGAGTTCGCTCGCAATTGGTCACGCACGGCATCGAGCCGCTGTCGTGTAGGCAGACTTGCTCACCAATTATCGTCGGCGACTATACGATGGTTGGATCAGGCTGTCTTATTACGAAGGGCGTCAAGATTCCCAACTGCTGTTTGGTCAGCGCTGGTTCGGTTGTGAGTCATCTAAAGCCGGAATCTTACTCGCTCATTGCGGGAAATCCCGCGGTTCATGTTCGCAAGGTGCCAGAGACAGCAAAGTTCTTCTCGCGCACAGACGCAATCATCTATTGATTGCGAACTAGGTTGCATCGCATGCGCTGGTCGATATGAAGCCAATATTGTTATCGACGCTTGCGGGGTGGCTCGCGAGGCTGCTCGCAATTCTGTTGAATCTGGTGGGCACTCCGATGGTTCTCGACAGGCTGGGACCATCGCGATTCGGTCTGCTCCTTGTTATTCTAAGTATCAGTTCGTGGATCGGGTTTGCCAATGTCGGCATGGGACGAGTGATCGCAAATGTCGTCGCTCGAACTCGCCGGAGCGCGAGTGCCTTCAAGACTGAAACCGTGTCGCTTGCTGCGGTGCTCGCAGCAGGTCTCAATCTCATGTTATTTGGAATTGCAGCAGTTGCCCTGATGATTTTCATGTGGCTGGTGCCGCTGAATGAGGTGATTCTCGCAAACTACGGCGAGTTTATTGCAACGATTCTGGTCGTGTTTTTCGGCTTGGCCCTGTGGTTCTTCCTCTCGATCTTTGAGGGAATAGATGCCGGGCACCATCAGCTGCATCGACTGTATCTGTTCCAGCTGGCGAGTTATGTACTGTCGTTCGTGTTGCTGCTGTTTGTATTTCCGACCCATCCATCGATCGTCTTCGCCGCTGTCCTTCTCAGTCTCGGTTTTTTACCGGGTTCAGTCTTCCATGCGCTGGACGTCGTTCGCCGGAACCGGAATCTGTTTTCAAGCGACTGGAGGTGGAGACCCCGGATCGCCCGGCGCCTGCTGCTGAGCTCGCTCGACTTCACCATCATTAGCCTCGGGATAGGGATTTTATATCAACTTGCTACCGGACTCTTCGGTTTCATGGCGGGGCCAGACGCTGTCATCGAACTCGGAATATTCATGCGGTTGATGCAGTCCTATGGAGGGCTCGTCATCGCCTTTACGTATCCCTTGTCAAATATCGTCGCGACAAAGCTCAAAATGCGGGACGATTTGTCGGCCACGCGGATCGTGCGCCTCAGTGGGATCATGCTGCTGGCAGGATCTTGCCTGGCAGGAACGGGCTTCTGGCTGTTCGGTAATTTTGCGCTGTCAATCTGGCTGCGTACGACGATCGAACTTGATCATCTGTTTTTGACGGGAGCATCGCTGCTCATCGTTCTTAGCGCCTTGCAGTTCTTCTTCTCCGCCTTGCTGATCGGTACGTCCAATATCAGGGAAGCAGCGAGGCTGCAGGTATGGCAGTCGTTGATCTATGTGCCGATTGCTTGCGTTTTCTTCAAGATCTGGGGCCAGGAGGGCGTTCTGCTCGCCATGGATGCTGTGATGTGTGTGGGTGTTGCTATCATGATCAGATTTGTTCGGGGCCACTCCGTGCTCAGGGCAGCGATCGCGTGATTGCAACTGGCGGGCAGGAAGCTTCCACTACGATTTTTGATGATCGCTATCCCGCAAGTAGCTCTCCCGGGATGTGCTGATCGGACGGGGCGAATGTCGCGTCGCGTTGCGCGTTTCAGCGAACGACCACGGACGTCCCCGGAATATGAGCGTCGATACCCTTGCGCGCGAGTTGAACTGCAAACAGCTGCCGGTTCCTGATTGGGACCGCGCCCATCCGGCTCACCAGTTCGGCTTGGTGAGGTCGAGCCGCGCCAAGGAATATCTCGATCGCCTCCGCATACAACTCGCTTCGCAGAAGCAAGCAGAACTCGTCTATCACCTTGGATTGGAGCGCTTCGGGAAGGGCTGGAAAGATGGCGAAGGCTGCGCGGTTTCTGGGAATCGCGAGCCAGCCCTCGTTAGGACCGACCTGGTACGACATGTCGAGGTAGCGAAGGTATTCCTGTCGGAGTCCCACGCGAAGGCTTTCGATCTGAAACAGCGAAAACCATAGATACGGATCGGAGGGCAAGCATGACAGCGCTTCCACGACGATGTTTCTGCTGCGCTCGAGGCGGGCGTCTGTTTCCGATGATGCGTCGAACTGCCCCCGGACAATCGCCAGATCTACAACAGCCGTATCGTGGGCCGCGGTAGCATTGCAGCGGACCGGGCTACCAGCCTCGCGATAAAGCCGGAGCTTCTCTTCCAGCCGGTCGACCGGGAAGGTCTCTCCGCGAACAATGCGGTTCGCGAATTGCTCCAATGGCAGTTGTCGCCAAAAGGTCGGCAACGTGATGGCTGACCAAGCCACCCCGCCCAGTCCCAGGACGGCCGCAAGCAGACACGTGATACCAGTCGCGGCTGCACCGGTGAGATCGCCACTCCTCAACGATCTAGCTCGGCTGTGAGTACTTGGGATCGTAGTAGTAGCTCGTCCCGTATCCCTCGTATCGCTTCAAAAGATTCGTATCGGCCTTGTTCATGACCACGCCAAGCAGATTTTCACGAACCGACCGGGCGTTCGCCAATGCCCGCTCGAGGACATCGATATTGGTCTTGCCCCATTCGAGCACCAGGAGATAGGTGGGAATGAAATGTCCGGTGGCGCGGACATCGATCACCGGCGCCAGCGGAGAGAGGTCGATGATGATGTAGTCATACATGCTGCTGAAGCGCTCGATGAGCGCTCGCATGCCTTCGGACGCGAGGATCTCGCTGGTGTGTGCGATCGGGGTATGGATCACCGTGGGCAGGAAATCCAGGCCAGTTGTACTCTCCCGAAGAACGACGTCTTCGAACTTGCGTTGCCCCAGGACAACCTCGACGAGGCCGGCGGCGGCGTTTGGCGCCATCAGCTTCGTGAGCGACGGATTCCGAAGATCCGCGTCGATCAGGATGACCTTGTGCCCGGACTGCGCGCTGAGCAGCGCAAGGCCCGCGGCAGTGGTCGATTTGCCCTCGCCGGGGAGCGCCGAGGAGAGGCCCACGACGCGGCCGCTGCGCAGTCGACTATTGAGGTCTATCGCGGACTTTATCGATCGGATGCCTTCGGCGTATCTGGAGAACGGCGAGCTGACGACGGCCCAGAAAGCTCCAATGTCGGCTTGCATCTCATGCGGTGACGGAGGGGTGTCGTTGGGCTGGAGAGCGGGCGCCGGAAGAACCGGAAGGGTTGCGAGGCAATCAGCTCCCAGCAACCGCTCGACCTGGTCGCTGGTGCGTACCACGCGATCGGACAGGTCCCTCATAAGGCCGATGCCGAAGCCCAGCATCAGGCCGCCGGCGCACGCCATAGAGAGAACGAGAACGGTCTTGGGACTGCTGCGCTTGGACGGCCGGCCCGCGCTCGATATGATGCGGGCCTCCGTGATCGGGAACGATTGCTGCTGAATGGATTCAGTATAGCGCTGCAGGAAGGTCTCGTACATCGAGCGGTAGGTCTGGGAGTTGCTCTCAAGCTCCTTCAGCTGGACCTGGGCCTGGCCACCGATTTGAGAGCGGGCGACCGCGGCCTCCAGCGCGCGTTGCGCCTCATCCTCGCGTTGCTTGGCGATCTCGTAGTCGCTCTTGTAGGTTTCCGCGAGGCGGCCGAGTTCGGCGGTAATCGACTTGGCGATCTCGCGCATCTGGTTGCGCAGATTGACCGCGGCCAGATGGTTCACCCCATAGCGGGCTGACAGGTCGGCTTCCCGGTTGGCGATATCCAGGTATTGCGTCCTCAGCTTGCTTACGACGTCGCTTCGCAAAGTATCCGTTACCGTTGCGTCGCGAACGTCCGATTTCATGACCTGCTCGATGCGATCGAGGCGTGCACGCGCGTCCGCGGTGACCGTCCGTGCTGCGAGTAGCTGGCTGTTGAGCTCTGCGACCTGCTGTTCGGAAATCGACCGCCCGCCGGCATCGACGATGTTGTTCTTGCTCTTGAAGTCGACGATCGAGCGATCGGCGGAGATCGCCTGCTGCTTCAGCTCCTGGATACGGCCGGAAAGCCAGTCGCCCGCACGGCGGGCCGACTGGTACTTGGCGTCGAGCTGATCGTTGATGTAGGCCTCGGCGACGGCATTGGCCACCTGGGCAGCCCGCCCCGGCAAGGCAGAGCGATACGCTATCTCGATCACGTAGGTAACGCCTACGCGCTTCGCCGACAGATTGTTTGAGAACTCGCGCAGGGCGCGTCGCTCGATCTCGTCCTGGGACTCATCGCCGGGTTCGAAGAGCTGGTAGAAATAGTAGAGGAGATTGCCGACGAAGCCTCCGCCGTAACGGGAGAATTCGGGCTCTTGCGCCAGATGCAGGTCGCGGATCACCGATCGCGCAATGTTGTCGGACTTGATCAGCTCGAGCTGACTGTCCACTGCAGGCGAGTCCACGGGGACTTCGGTAAAGAGGGAGTTCTGGGACGTGTAGGGCTGAAGCTTTCGCGTGTCGATGATAATCGTCGCCTGCGCGGTATAGGTCGATCGGACCACCACGAGATAAGCGGCCCCCAAAGCGAGGGTGATCAGCATCGTGACCAGAAAGATCGGATACTGGCGGCGAGCGAAACCGAGGACAGCCGCAAACATCTGATCGGGCGACACGTAGTCCGCGCGTTCGATCTCGCGTTCCTCGGGCTTCAGGAGCTGGAGCATTTTGGAATCATTGTGATGCGGCAAGCCAAGACGGCCGCCTGTTTCGCAAGCAGTCGCTCATTCCGGCCTGAGCCGGTAATGCAGCCAATGCCGGATTTCCCCGGCATTGCTCTCACGGGCTTACTGAACTCGAAACGGTGCCGGAGTTCGCGAACGTATTGCCCAAGCCGCTAACGCTCGACGTGTAACTGAACAGCGGAGTGTTGGTGCCGCTTCCGCCGATCGGCTGCGCACCGCCGCCCCCGCCCGCGCCGAACTGGAGCGGATTGGTCTGACCTCCGCCAGCACCACCGCCACCACCGCCGCCGCCTGCGGCTCCGATCGGTCGGTCGCCCGCGCCGGCTGCGAAGGCCAGAACGACGTCCTGATCCTTGGTGTTGAGAATCGCCTGTTGGATTTCTGTGGCAAGACCGGGGTTGGTTCGGACGATGACCTTGGCAGCCTGCGCCAGGCCGGCGCCGATTGCCGCCTTCTGGTCCTTGTTGGCATTCGCGATCAAATTGATGATCGGCTGTAGTGTGGCTGCGTCACTCGAGACCAGTTCGCGAATGGCGCTGACGAGCTCGGCGCCACCGGTGGGATTCTTGGCGAGAAGCTCCGCCGGGTTGCTCAGGAATTGAGCAGTGGCTTGCGGTGAACGCTGGGCCGACGCTGGTGTCGGGACCTGAGCGGTTACGCACACTGCGAGAATTGCAAACGCTGCGACGCCCGTGATTTGTTGCTTAAAAGCGATATGGAACATACCATGAACCCTTCCGAAAATATAACGATATCTTAACCGCATAGCGCCGCAACATCAACGTCAGTCGAGGCTTTCCGGAGTTTGGTTCACTTCAAAGTTAACCGCCTCAGCCGCCTCAACCTCTGCCACCGGCCTCTGCGTTTGCGCGAGAGCAGCACCGAGCAGAACAATCACGGTACCGGCGTAAGCAGGGATTTGCAGGGAAAAATCAATCAAGGAGTGTAACACCGCGACCGTTGAGACAGCCAGGGCGGCGCGCGGCAGGGTGCGGGAGCGTTTGGGGTCGAGGCAGGCACGCAGCAGGATCGCCATTGCGCCAATCCAGGCCAGAACGACGATGCCCGCCAGGACCAGGCCGCCTTCTGCCGCAATCTCAAGGGGGACGTTATGGGCCCGATCCCACACGCCCCAGCCTGAAATCTGGCTGCTCCGATAGGCGGCGAAGCTCCAGCGGAACGAGCCCAAACCGCTCCCGAGCCACGGAAAATCCGAAATCATGCGCAGAACCGAGGCCACGACGCTGGCACGTCCACCGCCGGCTGCGCCTTCGGTTTCCAGCCGTTCGCCCAACCCGCTGTCGAAGATCTGGTAGATCGCCAGGATGACGACGACGGCAGCGCCGAAGGCCAGCCAATTGCGAAGCCTGGGCGACATCTCCGATCTGAAATTCAGCCCAAAGGCCACAAGCAGGCCGGCAAAGCTGCACGCCACCCCCGCACGGGAGCCGGTCAGGACCAGTGCCAGCAAGCAAATGCAAAAAAAGCTGCCCGGCACCGCAAGGACACGCCAATTCACGCCGGTGCTCGATGGGCGGCGGCGTTTGCCGGGACGGCGCTTCTTGCGCAGACTGAGGCGTCGGAACGCGAGCAGCAACCAGACAATGGCGATCGACCCGAAATAGACCGCAGCCGCATTGCGGTTCGTGAACGTCCCGGTGAGATTGCCGGCATAGGCGATCTTCTCTTGCCACAGCACCAGGTTGGGTTCGAGCGCGTAGGAGCAAATCGCGTAAACGGCATAGAGGCCGCCCGCCCAAGCGATCGTGCGGAACAGGCGGCGCGAGAGTGTCTCGTCGGCGCCGCACATGTAGCCCCCCGTGAACAGCAGCAGGTTCAGAAGCGGCGTGCCGATCGCGAGATAAGGCTGCCCCCTGGCGATCGACGCGCTCGCCTCCAGGGGCATTCCCAGAATCTCGCTGGCCAGGGCCCAGATCGGATGGACCAGGGGATCGGACGGCGCTCGAGCCACGACCTGAAGGTAGAGGATGGTCGCATAGCTCGCGACGCCGACGGCAATGATGGCTGCAAGAAAAAGCGGTGAAGCAATGGCCGGTGGTCGCAGGGCAAGCCCGACCACCGCTATGCCCACCAAGCCGCACCAAAGCGAAATGGCGACGGAGGACACTGATGCAAACGGGAAAGGCAAAATGGCCACGACCGCGAACAGCAGCGCAGCGAACGCATCCGAAGCCTGCCGCGGTTTCAGGGCGACCACCGCCGTCTGCAAGACGACGATGTATCGCCGGTCGTACCGCATGCGGATCAGGGAGTCGTTACGACCAGATTCCGAAGCGCCGCACCATTGTAGGCTGCAACTATCGGATCGTTGACCGTTGCGGTGACCAGCCTGATGTACGTCATCAGCTTCGCCGATTCCACCGCTGGAGCGTTCGACGTGTACAGAACGTCCTTGTTGCGGATCAGAACTTTCGTCGCCAGGAAGTACGTCGACGGGTCGCGCATGTTGAAATTATACACGATCGGGATGATCGGTGTCGTGAAACGGCTCACGTCGACGCCCATCATCGCGGCAATTTCGCGCCGCTCACCGCGATAGAGGAAGATCGCTCCGGGATCAGCCAGCGTATCGTTCAGGCCGCCTGCCTTGCCCACGGCCTCGGCCACCGAAATTCGCCAAGCGTCGAAATTGAACTGCCCCTGCTGGCCGGTCGCACCAAAGGCCACAAAGGTCTGCGGCTCACGATAGACGTAAACCGTATCGTTCGGATGGACCCAGATATTGTTCGACGGCTCGTACACCAGCGACCCAAACGGCACGGTCGCCTGCTTGCCGTTGCGCTCGAGCATGACCCAGGTGTCGAAGCCTTGTCCCTTGGGGCCGCCGGCACGCGTGATCGCATCAAGCAGGCGCTCGCCTGCAGCGTTTGCCGGATAGCGAACCGGATTGTTCACTTCGCCGAGAACACTGATGAGCGACGTCCGCTGATCGATGAGGGCGACGACAGCCTGCGGCTCGATCGCGCGATTCTTCAGCGCATCCGCAATCGCCTGCTGGACTTCGGAAGGCGTCCGGCCTTGCGCGCGGATAGCGCCGGCATAAGGAACCGAGACATTGCCGTTGTGGTCGACTGTCTGATTAGGCAGGGCGATGAAGTTGCCGGGCCGAACACCCGCTTCAACCGGGATAAACAGGCCGCCTGCGGCGGCCTCGAAGATGGTGACGCTGACGACGTCGCCGATGCCAAATCTGATTTCGCGGGGTGGCTGACGATCGGGATAGGTAACCGTCAGCTTGCCAGTATTGCGCGCCAGCACGGACACCACGTCTGAATTGACGCGGACCAGCGCGTACGGAAGGCTGTTTTCATCGACCGGCGTCTCGTTTTTTACAGCTTGGCCGGACGGCCCCGACGTCGGCAAATAGCTGCACCCGGCCAAAGCAATCGTGGCGCAGAGCGCAATTCCAGCAAAAAATTTGATTTTAAAACCAGTCCCCATGCTCTCGGAACTATCATGGGCTCGGCGCAATCTCTAAGCGAATCTGCGTTGCAGCAGATTTTTGGGGCACTGTAGTTGCTGATTTGCAACGAACTTGCGGTGACTCAACCAGCAGTTAACCAAGCATCGCATACCGGCGCGGATTTCGATCGCTGGCTGCTGAGGCATCTAGCGGCGGGAGGGCGCACAGCCGGCCGATTTGGCGACCTCACTCTGGTAAGACCTCACTACTCTGGTAAGACCTCACTCTGGTAAGGAGAGTCACCGGCTAGAGCCGGAACCGGCGTATCCGCCCTTCGATTGGGTGCTGGTGGAGCTTCCGAATGGACTTGTGAACGGGCTGCTAAATCCGGTGCTGACGCCTTGGTTGGTTCTCACCGCCGAATTCGGTCCCCCCGAGACCGCCGATCCGCTCTGGCGTTGCTGCGTAACGGTCTGAGTCGGGGTTTGCGATACGCCCTGCGCCATTGCTCCCTCTCCGGATAGCAACAACAGGGTTAGCATGGCTGTTCCGTATCTCATGAAACGCTCCTTCCAATTTTCCGGATCATCTTTTCCGGATCGTCGCAATGATCGGGAACTGTCTCACGCCGCCGCGACGGCGAGAAATTCCGGTCGGCATTGCGTTAGCTGCCAAAAGTGTTCGAAGATAGCAAACGGACCGGCTCTTTCAGTATAGGTGTGGTGGACGTGACGCGCCAGATCCCCTTGAGGACCGACATAGACAACCGCCTTTTCCGCGAAATTGATCAGGCAGGCCACCCCGTAAGGTGTTCTGCTATCGCGCTCCATCGGAACTGGATAGACGAACTCGGCCAGAGCCGCCTCGACCTTCGTCGCGATCATGGTCTGGAAGATTTCCTTTTGATCCGTGACGACGGCATGGAGCGCATCGATGGATCTCCCGGGATCGTCGTCGGTCGCGGCGAGCATCGCTGCTGCTCCACCCGGTGATCCCGCCGTCCAATCGAGAACCGCACCAAGATACCGTGGCGGACGGTCCAACCGGACGATCCCATACGCAGCATGCGCCAGTCCTATTCCGCCGTCCGTCACAACCCATTTCCCCTTCGATATCATACTGCCGACCGTGCCGATCCTGCGGATGACCTGTCCTGTCGGCGAGGCGCCGAGATTCGGGGAGTCCGGACGGTCGAAGTCGTCGAAGAAGCCTTTGGGGGGGCGGCTCAACGAGGCACCGTTTGAAACCTTCGCAGCGAACAGGGTCAGTCTCGCGATCGTCGAATTCCAGCTGCCGCTCAAGCCGCTGCCCAGTCGGGCGAGTTTCAATCTCGCGGGCATTTCGCAATCGATCGTCTTGAGAGTCTTTCCATTGAGCGATGCCGCGAGTCCGCCGGTGCCTTGAACCAAGCAAACGGTAAACCGCATCAACGGCGGCACGACACCGAGCCGAACCTCGCTCGAGATCCCCTTGCTCACGACAGTCACATAGAGAACCCTGTCGCGTTGCCGGATCTCGACATAGTTGTCGGGATCGGCGTACTCGCACCATAGCGAGCCCGACGCCGCAAATCTCGGCGCATCGGCCGTAATGAGGACCGACCGTTCGGCGTGCGAGAGATAGCCCTCAGCGTCGGTCAGCATGACGTCGTCGGCCTTGCGCGATGTGGCGCAAAACGTCGACCGCCAGGCGCGCTGCTCCAGCTGAGGCGAATGGAGCTCGAATGTGGCGTCGAACCGCGCCTGCGTCGTCACTCTCAGGGCGAGGCTCGCAAAACCGTCCTCGGGGGCCACCGACCGAACTTGCTCCCACCACGGCTTGTCGGTCTGCATCAGTTGAATTGGGACAGCGACCGGAAGGATGGCCGATCCGTCCGACTTCAGCTGCAGGATGCAGAGCTCTACCTTGGTCAGCCCGCCCGCGTCGCGATTTGCCAGCCGCAAAGCCAGCGATCCCGTCAGCAGCTCGCCGCGCTTGACCGCGAAGTGCCGGTTGGTAGCCATGACAACGTAGAACTGGCCTGCGGCGTCTCCGCGCAGTTGCAGGCGACCGGACGTCGCGTTGACCTTGGTGAAGGTGACGACCTTGCCGGCCATCGGCGTAACCTGCCATCCCGACGGAAGCACGGCTTCTGCCGAAAAGCGGGCATCCTCAACGCCGTTCAGAGCCGCTTCCTCGATCATGACGCCGGCTGGATCGCCGAACACCTCGTGGTCCCCGTAGCGCAGATTGCCACGAAGGACGCGCGCGTGCTGGTCCGATGCCGTTCGATCGAGAAAGTTGAGATCTGCAAGCGGCGCCGGGGTCTGCTCGGCGGCGCGGGCCTGGTTGTGAAGCAGCGCAAATAAAGCAGAGCCTAAAATCTCCCTGCGTGTCGGCATCTCTCAGGCTCCAGGTGATCGCACGCGATACTGGCAGACCCGTTACCTCTCGGCAAGATTTGCGCGGCACAGCGCGGTCGGAGCGTTCGCGCTTTCCAGATCGGTTGCAATTCCATCACGGCGGGGCCGGCAGGCTTCACTGTCTCTGCCCCCTCCCCCTCAGGAAGACGCGCTTCTGCTCCCTCTACACATGCAGCATGAAGCTGTCGTGGGTGTGGGTATAGCCCATAGCATCCGCGAGGGCGTGAATGTCGAGATGCACATCCTGCGCAATCGCATTCGTGTACCAATCAAGCTGCGCCTCGTTGAACGGCGGCGGGGCGTGGCCATCATACGTGCTTGTGCTGGCGGCGGCCGCGGACGGATGAAAAACAAATCCATCGCCGACCTGGCTCACTGTGGCGGCTTGATTCGGCATCGACAGCGTCAGCGGAGCAACGTTCGTCGCGGGAGGGTCGATGACGAATGTGCCGCCGTGTCCGTCACTGGACAGGGCAAATGTCATTCGCGTGTAGTCGCCCGTCAGATTCAGATGCGCAGCATGGTTTTGCGCGTCGGTGACCGTCAGCTCGCCGCCCGAGGTATTTCCGATGTACGAAACCCGGGTGCCGGCCCCGTACGCGATATCCCTCAGGTCGAGGATATCCGAGGCGGTCGGATCGCCATTGCCCGAAAGACCCACGATATTGCCGGTGAACTTGGTGGACTGATCCAGGATCAGCATGCCCGTGTTTTTGCCGAATGTGATCGCGCCCGACGCAGCGCCGGCGAGCTCGAGGCTGCCTCCAGCATCGATCGTAAGCTGCAGGCTAACGCTGGTCGCGACGGTGCCGGCCTTCGTGCCGATCGTACCGTCGCCGTTCAGATCCTGATGCATCGTCGCCTCCAGCGAGAGCAGCGACGCGTTCGAGCCGGAGACCGAGCCGACGATGGTCGACAGGAAGTTGCCGTTCGCATCGGTGGCCGCGACCGTATACAGGCCAGTGCCGGTATCCTTCCAGGCGACGTCGTAGCCGGTCGCCGTCTTCTCGGCACCGATGAAATTGTAGCTGGGGAATTGATCCGTGCTGACCGCAGCGCCCGCCAGTTTGAACACGACATCGGTGCTGCCTGTGACAAAGTGGAGGCTGTTTCCAACCTGCTCGAGGATCGTGCTGCCCGCCGTCTCGATGATCTTGACGGGCAGGCCGATCGTGCCGTCGCCGTTCAGATCCTGATGCATCGTCGACTCCAGCGATCGAAGCGCATCGCTTGTGCCGGAGACCGAGCCGGCGATGGTCGACAGGAAGTTGCCGTTCGTATCGGTCGCCACGACCGAATAAAGTCCGGTGCCGGCATCCTTCCAGGCGACGTCGTAGCCGGTCGCCGTCTTCTCGGCGCCGATGAAATTGTAGCTGGGGAACTGATCCGTGCTCAGCGCGGCACTCGCCAGTTTGAATACGACGTCGGTGCTGCCTGTGACAAAGTGGAGGCTGGTTCCGACCTGCTCCAGGGTCGTGCTTCCCGCGCTTTCGGTGACCTTGGTCTGGAGAACATTGGATTGCACGCTCGTATTGCCCGCTGCGTCGGTCGCAGTCACCGAGAACGAGTGGGGGCCCGAGGAAAGCGATCCGACGTTGATGCTCCAGGTGCCGTCGCTCTTGGCCTTTCCGGAGCCGATCAGGATAGTGCCGTCGTAGAGTGCGATGGTCGCGCCGGCTTCGGCAGTACCGGAAATGGCGGATTGAGCCAGCGCAAACGACGCAACGACAGGCTGGGCTGGAGCCGTCGTGTCGATCGTCACGGTAAGCGACGTTGAGGCAGAGCTGACGTTGCCGGCAACGTCCATCGCCTTGGCCGTGAACGCGTGGTTGCCGTCGCTCAAGGTTGCTGTCGCGAAAGACCAGCTGCCGGTCTTGTCGGCAACCACCGTGCCGATCTGCGTCGTTCCGTCGAAGATCTGGACCGTGCTGCTGGCCTCTGCGGTGCCGTTCAGCGTGACGTGGTTCTGGTTGGTGATGCCGTCGCCGATCGTTCCGCTGTCTGGCGTGAATGAAGCAATGCTCGGGGCCGCGGGCGCGGTCGTGTCGACCGTCACCGTGAGTGACGTCGACGACGTGACGTTGCCGCTCTGATCCGCCGTCTTCGCTGTGAAGGGATGAACCCCGTCGGTCAGATTTGCCGTGACGAACGACCATTTTCCGGTGCTGTCTGTCACCGCCGTGCCAAGCTTGGTCGAGCCGTCGAATATCTGGACTGTCGTGCCGACGGCAGCCGAGCCCGTCAGCGTAATCTGCTTCGCGTTGGTGATGCCGTCGCCGGTGATGTTGCTATCGGGCGAGAACGAGTTGATCTGAATGACAG
Source organism: Bradyrhizobium sp. AUGA SZCCT0105 (assembly GCF_018129565.1). NCBI lineage: Bacteria > Pseudomonadati > Pseudomonadota > Alphaproteobacteria > Hyphomicrobiales > Nitrobacteraceae > Bradyrhizobium > Bradyrhizobium sp. AUGA SZCCT0105. The sequence goes on from NZ_JAFCMK010000008.1 coordinate 60,776, forward strand.
GCGGTTTGGCGGAATAGGCGCGGATGTAGTCGATAAGCATGTCGCCGCCGACCGGCGCACTGGGGTCGGTGATGGCCGGCCCGTACAGCGCCAGGTCGGCGATCATGTACATGGGGGTGTGCATGTCGGATGGAGTGGCAATCTGGAAGATCTTCACTCCGTCGACGTACCAGGTAATCGTATCGGCCTCCCAATCCATGCCGTAGGTATGGAATCCAGACGTCATTGTCGGGACGGAGACTCCGCTCTGCTGGAGTTGCATGCTGCCCGTCGCAGAACTGTGCGATGTCATGTAGTCGATCGTCGGGTTGTTGCCGAGCGACTCCATGATGTCCAGCTCTTGAGCGGGCACGGTCCCGAGTAGCGCATTATTCGCGGGCAGCAGCCAGAATGCGGGCCAGAGCCCCTGGCCGGCAGGCAGCTCGGCCCTCATCTCGAAGTAGCCGTAGAGCTGCGAGAAGGAGTGATAGCTTGTGATCATGCCCGACGTGTACTGGGCATTGTTGATGTAGGGCTGGATCGCGGCAGCTGCGGGGCCCGCATGAAGATCGAGGATGCCGTTACTCACGGTCCATGGCGTCACCGAACTCGTGGGTGCATAATTGCTGTTGATGTACCAGTTGACCTCCTGGTTGCCACCAATGTTGATGCCGTTGGCGGCCGCCCACCAATAGGTCGAATCCCAGGTGCCGCTCGCGCCATTCCACAGGCTGAGCGAGTTGAAATCGTCCGAAAACGTGAGTGTGGCCGTTCCAGCGAGATTTTTCGGATCAATCGACATAGCACTCTCCTCAGCTGGGAAATTGCTATGGCATCGCCCGTTTTCCTGACTTTAATGGCCGGGTACGAGTTGTTTTGGTCATTAAGGTGCGCCTGCGAGCACCGCTAAAATTATACGGATTGGCATCAATGGTTTTTGACGGACGCCGGCAGGTGCAATTCAGCAAGGTTAATTCGACGCGAACATCACGAGCAGGGCTGTTGCCTCTCCACGTTCGACGGCGGCATTTGGGTCCGCAGTTGCAAACATCTCAATCGCAGATCGAGCGGCTCATCCAGGAATCGACGCGAACGTTGGATGTCGACGGGTTCTCATCTATCGGGTTGAGATAATCCAGTGGCCACGCGAGTCCGGACCTGTCCCGACTTGCTCTCTCGCCGCATGCGTGTCGTAACGCCCCGTCGGGGGAAACCCAGGAATGTGATAGTCGGTGCGCCCCGTGGCCCGAACGAGAATTTCCTGCACTTTGCCGAGCACGCGGAAGAGACTTTTCCGACCCCGTAAGATTCCGTGGTCGCCCGACAGCGCATAGCCTCGTTGCTTTGCCCGTAAATTTTCGGGTGCTGCAACGGCACGTCCCTGAAGGGAGAGACGCAATGGACCTTAACTTGGGCAAAGAATTATTGCATATTTGGTCGGGCCGGCATCCGAGGCATTGCGGCCTTTGGGCCGGCTGAATTTGGGCTGTTGGTATTCTCGAACTTTCATCCACCATCTTTGAAATAGGTTGTGCTGCTCATACTGTCGCATACCTGGCCACATTTGGGAGAATAGGCCGTCATTGTGTTGTCCCGCCTGAGGATCCCTTCGCATCTTCATCATTAATATACTCGTTCGGTTACAACCGGCCGTCGTATTGGTAGGGAGTATTGGAACGGCTGCCCGGCTCGGTTTCGAACGCCGGGGACCACAAACATTGAAAGGCCCTGGCGGCGGCCGTGAAGCATTCGGATTTCAGTAGGCAAGGGTTAATTTATGTCAGGGGGGTTCTCCTACGATCTGACTGGAAGGCGGGTCTTCGTGGCCGGCCATCGCGGAATGGTAGGTTCGGCCATCGTGCGCCGCCTCGCGTCGGAGCGGTGCATCCTCCTTTATGCCGATCGCCGAGAGCTCGACCTTGCGAAGGAGCAACCGACATTGCGGTGGCTCGAGGCAAACCGTCCGGACGTCGTGATCCATGCTGCCGCCAAGGTCGGCGGCATTGCCGCCAACAGTAATTTCCCCGTCGATTTTCTCTGCGACAATCTCGCTGTCGAACTGAACGTGATCCGCGCAAGCCATGCAATCGGCGTTGCGCGCCTGCTGTTTCTGGGCTCGTCCTGCATATACCCCAAGCACGCCAAGCAGCCGATCGCCGAAAGCGAATTGCTGACAGGGCCGCTCGAGCCGACCAACGAATGGTACGCAATCGCCAAGATTGCCGGCCTCAAAATCTGTCAGGCACACCGGCTGCAACATGGTGACGATTTCATATCGGTGATGCCGACCAACCTCTATGGCCGCGGAGACAATTATCATCCAGCGCACAGTCACGTGCCGGCGGCGCTGATACGACGCTTCCACGAGGCCAAGCTGGCAGGGACCTCGACGGTATCCGTCTGGGGCACGGGCAATCCGCTTCGTGAGTTTCTCAACGTCGACGACTTCGCCGATGCGTGCGTCTTCCTCTTGAAGAACTACTCGAACGATCTGCCCATCAACGTCGGCAGTGGTGACGAAGTCACTATCGCCGATTTTGCCGCCATGGTAGCGGAGGTCGTGGGCTATGCGGGCAAGTTGGTTTTTGATACGTCCAAGCCGGACGGCACGCCCCGCAAGCTCCTCGACAGTTCGCGGATTCGCCAACTGGGCTGGCGTTCGACTACCCCGCTACCGACCGGGCTGGCGGGGGCATATGAGGATTTTCTGAAGGGCTACGGTCGTCATTTGGAAATGAATTCCGGCGACTGACGAGATCAACGCGCTTTTTTCGAGACGTGAGTTTTCGATTCCAGTTTTAGAAGTTGGATTGTACTTGAATGCGTATTCTGTTGGTGGGCATCAACTATGCGCCCGATCTGATCGGCGTCGCAAAATACAACACGGAGCTCTGTGAGAGCCTTGTGGCCGAGGGGCACGAGGTCAGAGTGATCACTGCACCGCCCTATTACCCCGCCTGGCGAATCCCGGCCGGCTTCGACAGCCACTATTTCAGGGCCCGGAACGTCAATGGTGTCGAGATCACGCGCGCCCCGATATACGTGCCGCGGAAGCCGACGGGTGCGAAGAGGCTGCTGCACCATGCCTCGTTTGCGTTGACGAGCGCGCTGCCGATGCTGACGAAGGCGCTCGAATGGCACCCCGACGTCATGCTGTCCACCGCTCCCTCCCTGATGTCGTCCGCGCTCGTTTCGTTCGTCGCGCGGCGGATCGGTGTGAAGTCCTGGCTCCATGTGCAGGATTTCGAGGTTGATGCCGCCTTTGATCTCGGATTTCTTCGAAACGGCGCGCTTCGCAGGCTGATGCTCGGGGCCGAATCTCGCATCCTTCGGTCGTTCGACCGGGTATCGTCGATTTCACCGCAGATGGTCGACCGGCTGCTGGCCAAGGGCGTTCCTGCGGAGCGGACCGTCGAGATCAGAAACTGGATCGACACGAACGCCATCTTTCCTCGGTCGCGGCAGACCAGGTATCGGCATGAATTCGGCATTGGCGAAAGCGATATCGTCGGACTCTATTCGGGCACGATGTCGACCAAGCAGGGGCTCGATCTCGTGATCGACGCCGCCTCCATCCTGCAACACAGCCATCCCGACATTCATTTCATCCTCGCGGGAGAAGGGCCTGACAAGGCGAGGTTGATCAAAATGGCGGCCGGCCGCTCCAATGTTCATTTTCTCGGACTGCAACCCAACGAGAGCTTCAACGAGTTGATGGCGACGGCGGACGTGCATCTCATTCCGCAGAAGGCGGAGGCGGCTGATCTGGTCTTGCCATCCAAGCTTGGGGCCGTGCTTGGCTCCGCCCGTCCGGTGATCGCGATGGCGACCGAAGGAACGGGGTTGGCCGAGGAGGTCAACGGTGCCGGGATGGTCGTTTCGCCCGGCGACACGCGGGCTCTCGCCGATGCGATCTGCACGCTTGCCCAGAATCCGGCGCTCTGCGCGGCGTTTAGAGCCGAGGGACGGAAGCGCTCACTCGAGCGTTGGGATCGTCGGGCCATCGTCGGTCGCTGGGCGCTCGAGATGAGCGCGATGCGAAACGCACCGGTCCCGTCCGGAACGCAGGCGGCGATGACCGCTGGCCCGCCCGACGCGATCACGGTGAAGGACGCCATCCGTCTGCCTTGACGGCATCGGGACGCCCGCTGCGTGTGGTCGACGGAAAGCGTTCGGGGCCCCCGCCTCTACAAGCGACGGCGTTTTGGGCTGCCGTCACTCGTGACGCGGATAATATCTGAAGCCGTGTTGCTTGATCAGTTCATCTCGCTTCGCTGACGCGAGATCTTCCTGCACCATCTCACGCACGAGGCTTTCGAACGAGGTCTTGGGCCACCAGCCAAGCTTCTCCTTCGCCTTGGAGGGATCGCCCAAGAGGGTCGCGACCTCCGTCGGACGGAAATAGCGTGGGTCGACGGACACAATGCACTTGCCTGTGGCGGCATGATAGCCCTTTTCATCGACGCCCGTTCCTTCCCAGCGGATCCGCATCCCCACTTCGCCCGCGGCAACCTCGACGAAGTGGCGAACCGAGTGCTGCACACCGGTCGCGATGACGAAGTCCTCCGGCGTATCCTGCTGCAGCATCAGCCATTGCATTTCGACGTAGTCACGCGCATGCCCCCAGTCGCGAAGCGGGTCAAGATTGCCCAGATAAAGACGTTCCTGAAGGCCGAGGTGGATGCGGGCCAACGCTCGTGTGATCTTCCGGGTGACAAAGGTCTCGCCGCGCACGGGAGACTCATGATTGAACAGAATTCCGTTGCAGGCATACATTCCATACGCCTCACGATAGTTCACCGTGATCCAGTAGGCGTAGAGCTTCGCAACGGCGTAGGGCGACCGCGGATAGAACGGAGTGGTCTCCTTCTGCGGGACTTCCTGCACCAGGCCGTACAGTTCTGACGTCGAGGCCTGGTAGAATTTGGACTTCTTCTCGAGCCCCACGATCCGAATCGCCTCGAGGATTCGCAGCGTGCCAAGAGCGTCCGAATTCGCGGTATATTCCGGCTCCTCGAACGAAACGGCCACGTGACTTTGGGCGGCGAGATTGTAGATCTCGTCCGGCTGTACCTGCCGACGATCCTGATCAGACTGGAAGAGTCGGTCAAATCACCATAGTGCAGTCGGAACGGCGGATCCGGCTCGTGTGGATCGACGTAGAGATGATCAATGCGGTCGGTATTGAAAAGCGAGGTCCGTCGCTTGATGCCATGGACCTCGTAGCCCTTCGCGAGCAGTAATTCGGCCAGATACGCACCGTCTTGACCAGTTACGCCGGTTATTAATGCTCTTTTTTGGTCATATAGCCTACTCAAAATATGATCCGCATATGTAGCCAAAATCAGCTTGCATGCGCAGTGCGGAGGTCGACGGCAATTGTTGCAGCGTAAGATTAATCGCCCGGCGGTGGATCGTACGTGCCGCGTCAGCAGACGCCCCTACCCGCTCAGGCCTTGCGGTCATCTTGATCCAAGGCTCGCATTGATCCAGGGCTCGCAAGGCGCTGATCTGCGGACCCCGGCGTGAACGGGTTGCACGATCGACCATTGCCTGTTTTGCACCCCGCGATAGGATCACGCCGCGTCAACGATGATGGCAGCACACAAGGGAGGGTAACCATGCGCGCCGAACAGAAGTTCAAGCGAGCCGCTCTTGCATTCTCGCTGGTGGCTCCCCTGCTTTTGCCATCCGAGACATCAGCCGTCACCGTTGAGGTCGCGAGGAAATGCAATGCGCTCGTTGCGAAGAACTTTCCACCACGTCAGCCCGGCAATCCGGCGGCGGGCAGCGCCAAAGGCAACGGACAAGCCGAACGCGACTATTTCAAGAAATGCGTCGACAATGGAGGCAATGTGGACGACACCGCCGACAAGGACAAAAAATGATCGGGCTTGTGTCGACAACGCATCGAGGCAAGCGCGGTTGCAATCCGGATGCGCATCGCCTGCACGCTTGGTGGTTCACCGAAGCACCTCGTCAATGGCGCCATACTGAACGTCCCTCGCCGCAGCGACCTCCTCTGGTTCGGCTCACACGACCGTCAGGGCCATCCACGCGCCGACATCGTCGAGACGATACCGCGAGTTGACGGCGTCGATAATCCGATTGATCGGCGAGATCGACGGTATCCCCCAATCAAGCCACACGAGATGTCCAAGGCAAGTCGGCCTGCGCTGTTCGCGCCGGTGTCGTGATGCCGGCCGCAGGAGGTGGCGGGTGTTTCGAACCCACGAAAACCCGAGTCGTTGATTGCGTTGCGACGACGTTCGACCCAAAAAACAAAAACCCAGCAATCCATTCAGATTGCTGGGTTTCCATGTCGAACTTGGTTGCGGGGATAGGATTTGAACCTATGACCTTCAGGTTATGAGCCTGACGAGCTACCGGGCTGCTCCACCCCGCGTTAAACCGTTGCGTGCCTTGCAGAAAGAGTGCCCGAGCCGGTCGGCCAACGCATCAGATGGCGCCGATCGATCCGTCCGGAGGGCTTCCTGAGAAGGCGACCCGGGCCGAAGCCGTCGGGTGCGAGGGGTATGTATCAACGTGAGTACGGTTTGGAAAGCCCCGGATGCGGGTTTTTGAGGATTTTGTGACGTCCAAATCGCCGGTTTTCCTGGCAAATTTACCGTCGGGAACCGGCTCTTGCCAGATCGTGCGCAAAAGCGGAGCTTGGCGCCCAACAAAATCCGTCAAGGACACGTCATTCGAGGGGAAACGCCATGGACCGGCCATTGAAGAGCCCGGGGCTGCATGCGCTTGAGGACACCTTTCACCGCCAGTTCGAGCTGTCGCGGAGCGAGCCGGCGCCGACATTGCAGGCGCGGCTCGACCGGCTGCGCCGCCTGCGCGCTGCGCTGACCGAGAACGAGGCGCGATTCGAGGCGGCGATCTCGGCCGATTTCGGCCACCGCTCCACCGTCGAGACCGCGATCGCCGAGACCATGCTGGTGCTCGGCGAGATCAAGCATGCGGCCAAGCACCTCAAGGGCTGGATGGCGCCCGAGCGGATCCCGACCACGGTGCAGTTCGCGCCGGCCAGGAACCGGCTGATACCGCAGCCGCTCGGCGTGGTCGGGATCATCGCACCCTGGAATTATCCGCTGCAGCTGACCCTGGCACCCGCCGTCGCGGCGATCGCGGCCGGCAACCGCGCCATCATCAAGCCGAGCGAGCTGGTGCCGCGCTTCGCCGAGCTGCTGGCCGAGGTGATCGAGAAGAAGTTCGACACCACCGAGCTTGCGGTCACCGATATCGACGACGACATCGCAACGACTTTTGCCGCGCTGCCGTTCGATCATCTGATCTTCACCGGCTCGACCCGCGTCGGCCGGCTGGTCGCGGAGGCGGCCGGCCGCAACCTGACACCGGTGACGCTCGAGCTCGGCGGCAAATCGCCCGCGATCGTCGACGGCTCCGCCGACATCGACGAGGCCGCGCAGCGCATCGCCTACGGCAAGCTGCTCAATGCCGGCCAGACCTGCATCGCGCCCGATTACGTGCTGGTGCCGCAAGCCTCGGTGCAGCCGTTCGCAATGCGGCTGCAAGGCCACACGCAGCACATGTTCGGTACCGATCCGAAAAATCCGGACTACACCTCGATCGTCTCGGACCGGCACTATGCAAGGCTCGAGGGTCTCGTCGCCGACGCCGCTGCGAAAGGCGCGACCATCATGCAGCCGGCCGCGCCGAACGATCCCGAGTGGAAGGCGAGGCGCAAATTCCCGCCGACCGTCATCGTCGATGCCACGCCCGAGATGACCGTGATGCAGGAGGAGATCTTCGGACCGCTGCTGCCGGTCATGGGCACGCGCGACGCAACCGAGGCGATCTCCTTCATCAACCGGCGCGACCGCCCACTGGCGCTGTACTGGTTCGGTACCGACAACGCCGCGCGCGATCAGGTGCTGGCACGCACTGTGTCGGGCGGCGTCACCGTCAACGATTGCCTGTTCCATTTCGCGCAGGCCTATCAGCCGATGGGCGGCGTCGGTGCCTCCGGCACCGGTGCCTATCACGGCGAATGGGGATTCAAGACGCTGACCAAGTTGAAGCCGGTGTTCTACCGCTCACGCTTCAACCGGCTCGCCGATCTCTATCCGCCCTATGGCGCGAAGATCGCGCGGCTGGAGAAGCTGATGCGGCTGTTGTCGTAGGCAGGGCTGTCGTTCCGGGGCGCGAAGCGAACCCGGAACGTCGAGATTCCGGGTTCGATGCTAACGCATCGCCCCGGAATGACAATGAAGGGGGAAACATACGTGACTGACACATTCGATTTCGTGGTGGTGGGCGCCGGCTCGGGCGGCTGCGCGGTGGCGGGGCGGTTGTCGGAGGACCCGGCGACCTCGGTGGCGATGCTCGATGCCGGCGGCAAGAACGACAATTGGGTGGTGACCACGCCCGGCGCCATCATTCTCATGCTCTCGAGCAAGCTCAACAACTGGGCCTTCGACACGGTGCCGCAGAAGGGTCTCAACGGCCGCATCGGCTATCAGCCGCGCGGCAAGGGGCTCGGCGGCTCGAGCGCCATCAATGCCATGGTCTATATCCGCGGTCATCGCGCCGACTACGATCACTGGGCTTCGCTCGGCAATACCGGCTGGGGCTACGCCGACGTGCTGCCCTATTTCAAGCGTTCGGAGAACAACACCGAGCTCGACGGCGAATATCACGGCAAGGGCGGCCCGCTCAACGTCACCGGCCTGCAGTCCGACAATCCGGTCAAGGAGACGTTCCTCCAGGGCGCGCGCGAGGCGCAGTTCCGGATCCGCGACGATTTCAACGGCGCCGAACAGGAAGGCCTCGGCATCTACCAGGTGACCCAGAAGAATGGGGAGCGCTGGAGCGCGGCGCGCGGCTACATCCATCCCCACATGGGCGGCCGGCCCAATTTGCGGATCGAGACGCAGGCGCGGGCGACCCGCATCCTCTTCGAGGGCAAGCGTGCCGTCGGCGTCGAATACATGCAGGGCAAGGAGAAGAAGGTGCTGCGCGCGCGGCGCGAGGTCATCCTCTCGGCCGGCGCGTTCCAGTCGCCGCAATTGCTGATGCTGTCGGGCGTCGGCGACGCCGCGGCGCTCGGCAAGCACGGCATCGCCAGCGTGCATGATCTGCCGGGTGTCGGACAGAACCTGCAGGATCACCCCGATTTCGTGTTCGGCTTCGCCTCCGACGCACCTTATTTCTCGGGACTGTCGTGGAGCGGCATCGGGCGGATCCTCAAGGGCATCGGGCAATATCGGCGCGAGCGGCGCGGCCCGATGACCTCGAACGTCGCCGAATGCGGCGGCTTCCTGAAGACGCGACCTGAGCTCGACGTTCCCGACATCCAGCTGCATTTCTGCATGGCCATGGTGGAAGACCACGGCCGCAAGCCGCGCTGGGGCACCGGCTTCTCCTGCCATGTCTGCCTGCTGCGCCCGGCAAGCCGCGGCAGCGTGTGGCTGAACAGCGCCGACCCGCTCGCGGCTCCCGCGATCGATCCGAATTTCTTCGGCGAGGACAGCGACGTCGAGACCATGGTCGCAGGCTTCAAGATGACGAAGCGGCTGCTCGATACGCCGGCGCTGCGCGCCCTGCAGCAGAAGGACATGTTCACAGCGGATGTCCGCACCGACGACGACATCCGCAGCATCCTGCGGGCGCGCTCCGACACCGTCTATCACCCGGTCGGCACCTGCAGGATGGGCACCGATGATCCGCTTGCGGTGGTCGACCCGAAGCTGCGCGTGCACGGGCTCGAGGCCCTGCGCGTGGTCGACGCCTCGATCATGCCGACCTTGATCGGCGGCAACACCAATGCGCCGACCATCATGATCGGCGAGAAGGCCGCCGACATGATCAAGGCCGAGATGCGGGCGGGGTGACCAAATGCGCAGGGTGGGCAAGGCAAAGCGTGCCCGCCTCTTCTTGTCCGGCTCTTGATGGTGGGCACGGCGCGAGAGCGCCTTTGCCCACCCTATGAGACTGCCGTCGCAGGGCCGCACTGCCAAAATATCGAAAACAACCCCATGCAAAGTAGCCGGCGACTGCCGGCGGACACCGCAACTTGACTCGTCGGGCAAATCAGCGGCATTCTTCCAGAATCCAGAAATCGTGCAGACGCCCCTCGCAGTGTCATCACCCGCGCATGCGGGTGATCCAGTATTCCAGAGACCACAGTGCTTGAGCCGGGGGGCCGCGGCGTACTGGATCGCCCGGACAAGCCGGGCGATGACGGCGGTGGACGAGGACATAGCCTCACATCCTCTCAGGATGAGATCTTGTTTGGCGGCTTTTCGCTGCGCTTCATCCGGGCGGCAAAGCTAGTTGAGCAAAAACCCGCCATCGACCGTCACCACGGTGCCGGTCATGTAGCGCGAGGCGTTGGAGGCGAGCAGCATGATCGCGCCGTCGAGATCGGACTCCGCACCGACGCGGCGCTGCGGAATCCGTTTTGCGAGCCGCTCGCCTGCCGGCGTCGACCAGAAATCATGGTTCATCTCGGTGTCGATGTAGCCCGGCGCCAGCGCGTTCACGCGGATGTTGTTGCCGGCGAGTTCCAGCGCCATCGCCTTGGTGCCCTGGATCATGCCGGCCTTGGAGATCGCATAGGGCGAGACGGCCTTGAGCACGCCCTGGCCGAGCACGGACGCGACATTGATGATGTTGCCCGGCTGCTTGCGCAGGATCATGCGCCGCGAAAGCTCGGTCGCGAGGAAATAGGCGCCCTTCAGATTGGCGTTGATCACGGCGTCCCAATCGGCCTCGGTCTGCTCGGTCGCGAGCTTCTCGATCGCGATGCCGGCATTGTTGATCAACACCGAGACCGGACCGAGTGCGGATTCCGCGGCGTCGATCGCTTTCGCAATGCCGGAAACATCCGCAACATCCATCTGCACCGCGGCAGCGCGGCCACCTTTGGCCCTGATCTCCTCCGCGAGGCTTTTCAGCTTCGCGGTCTGGCGCGCCGCCAGCACCACCGCAGCGCCATGCGCCGCCAGCACGCGGGCGAACTGCCGTCCAAGCCCCTGCGAGGCGCCGGTGATGAGGATGATTTCTTTACTGACATCGAATAGGTCGGACATCGGCAGGTTCCCGGATTGAAGCGGACGAGTGATAGCGACAATTGTCCTTGATGTAAGCAGGTGTGATCAACCAGGGGACCGTAGGAGATCGGGGCAGGAATTCCTTATCCATGAACCTCTTCGACATCGTCGTGACGCTCGGTCTGTTGTTTGCGGTCGCCACCGGATTCACAACCGGCCTGTTGCGCAGCGCGGTCACCATCCTGGCCTATCTCGTTGCCATGCCGCTTGCGGTCGCGCTGCTGGCGATGGTCGGGCCCCACATCGCAGCGCTGCCATCCTCGCCGTTTCCGCCCAACGGGGTGCTGCTGTTCGGCCTCTTCCTTCTGATCGGCGTCATTCTCGGAAAGATGGCGCGGACGATGCTCGACGACACCATGGGCTCGGAGATCGGGATCGGCGACCGGCTCGGCGGCGCGCTGCTCGGCGCGATCAGGGTCGGCCTCGTGGTGACCACGCTGGTGCTGGTGTTCGATCAGCTGGTGCCGCCGGCGAGACAGCCGCAATTCCTCAACGGATCGCAGTTGCGGCCGTGGTTCTCCGCCGCCGGACAGGCCGGATTCCGGTCGCTGCCGCCCGAAGCCACCATGGCGATCGAGCGGCTGCGGCGCGAGCAGCGCATTTAGAGCGTTTTCGAGCGAAGTGGATACCGGTTCGCGTGAAGAAAACGCGTCAAAACAAAATCTAGAGCCCCGTTCCGATTCAATCGGAACGGGGCTCTAACCCATCGCGTTCGCCCGCCTGTTCCTGCCCGGCATGCACTTATGCATTGCACGTCCCTTACCGGCGACGCCGGGCTTGGCTAGACTGGCGCCATCGAAGCTTTACAAACCAACCCGACATCACAGGGAGCGAACTCGTGGATCTTGGAATCAAAGGCCGCCGCGCCATCGTCTGCGCATCGAGCAAGGGACTGGGCCGCGCCTGCGCGATCGCGCTCGCCAATGAGGGGGTGCATGTCACGCTGACGGCGCGCGGCGCCGAGGCGCTGAAGCAGACCGCCGACGAAATCCGCAAGGCGCATCCCGGCATCACCGTCACCGAGATCGTCGGCGACATCACGACGCCGGCCGGACGCGAAGCCGTGCTCAAGGCCTGCCCCGATCCGGACATCCTGATCAACAATGCCGGCGGCCCGCCGCCCGGCGATTTCCGCAACTGGACCCGCGACGACTGGATCAAGGCGATCGATGCCAACATGCTGACGCCGATCGAGCTGATCAAGGCGACCGTCGACGGCATGATGGCGCGCAAATTCGGCCGCATCGTCAACATCACCTCGGCGGCGGTGAAGGCGCCGATCGAGATTCTCGGCCTGTCCAACGGCGCCCGCGCCGGCCTCACCGGCTTCGTCGCCGGTCTGTCGCGCAAGACCGTGATCAACAACGTCACCATCAATGGCCTGCTGCCGGGCCCGTTCGAGACCGATCGCCTGCGCGGCACCGCAAAGCCCGAGGCCGAGAAGCGCGGCATCTCGGCCGAGCAGGTGCTGGCCGAGCGCGCCAAGCTGAACCCCGCCGGCCGCTTCGGCCATCCCGACGAATTCGGTTACGCGTGCGCCTTCCTGTGCGGCGCCAAGGCCGGCTTCATCACCGGACAGAACCTGCTGCTCGACGGCGGCGCCTTCCCCGGCACGTTATGAGAGCCGTCTGGTACGAACGGACCGGCGCGGCGCCGACGGTGCTCACCGTCGGCGAGATGCCGACGCCGGACGCGGGCCCGGGCGAAGTCCGGGTTCGCCTCGAGGCGTCCGGGGTCAATCCGGCCGATGTCGGCCGCCGCAGCGGCAACTATCGCGCGATGGAATTTCCACGCGTGATCCCGAACAGCGACGGCGCGGGGCTCATCGACCAGATCGGTGAAGGCGTGACGCGTTTTGCCGTCGGCGATCGCGTCTGGCTGTTCAACGGCCAGCGCAACGGCCGCGCCTTCGGCAGCGCGGCCGAGTACATCACGCTCGCCGATTACCTGGTGACGCCGCTGCCGCAGGACGTGTCGTTCGCGGCCGGTGCTACGCTCGGTATCCCCTGCATGACCGCGTGGTGCGCGCTGTTTGCCGACGGTCCGATCGCCGGACAAACGGTGCTGGTCACCGGCGGCGCCGGTGCAGTCGGCCACTATGCCGTGCAACTGGCCAAGTGGGGCGGCGCGCGCGTGATCGCGACGGTGAGCTCGCACGTCAAGGACGTCGAGGCACGGCTTGCCGGCGCCGATACGGTCGTCAACTACCGGACCGAGGACGTCGTCTCCAAGGTGATGGCCTTCACCGAGAATCGCGGCGTCGACCGCGTGATCGACGTCGATTTCGGCGGCAATCTCGCAACCACGCTGAAGATCATGGCGCTGAACTCGACGATCGCGGTCTACGCCACCAACGGCAACCGCACGCCAACGCTGCCGGTGCGCGAATTGATGGAAAAATGCATCACGGTGCGCTCGCTGGTGCTGTTCGCACTGCCGCCGCCGCTGCTCGCGGCCGCGCAGGCCGACATCACGAGCTGGCTGGAGTCCGGCACCCGCGTGCACAACATCGCCGGACAATTCGCGCTGACGGAGACCGCCGAGGCCCATCTCGCCGTCGAGAAGGGCGACAAGATCGGCACCGTGATCGTCGACTGCGCGCGATGATGGGCAGGCTCTCTTCCCCCTCTCCCCGTTCTTACGGGGAGAGGGTTGGGGTGAGGGGCTGCCACCGCAAAGATGGTAAGGATGGAGTATACGGAAGCTCCCCCTCACCCGGACCGCATTCCGCTTCGCTGCATGCGACATAGCCGAAGCTCTGCTTCGGCGTTCTTGAGGACGGCCGCCGTAGGCGGCCTATGCCCCTCCCCGCAAGCGGGGCGAGGTGAAGTGAGCAACGCAAACGAGAGAAACAAGAAAACCGAGGACACGCCGCATGCAATGGACGATCGGTAAGGTCAAGATCACAAAGGTCGTCGAGCTCGAGACCGTCGGCAGCACGCGCTTCATCCTGCCGCTGGCCGGCCGGGAAGAGATCCAGAGCCTGCCCTGGCTGATCCCGCATTTCGCCAATGAGGATGGCCGGCTGAAAATGTCGATCCATTCGCTTCTGGTCGAGACGCCGGAGCACCGCATCATCGTCGACACCGGTCTCGGCAACGACAAGCAGGGCCGCAACGTGCCGACCTGGAACAACCGCAACGATCCGTTCCTGGAGAAGCTGACCGCGGCCGGATTTGCGCCTGACAGCATCGACACCGTGCTGTGCACGCATCTGCATGTCGACCACGTCGGCTGGAACACGAAACTCTCCGGCGGCAAATGGGTGCCGACCTTCGCCAATGCGCGTTACGTGTTCGGCAAGACTGAATTCGAGCACTGGCGCGACCACAGCGACGATGCCGCGCATGCCGCCGTGTTCGCCGACTCGGTGAAGCCGATCGCTGATGCCGGCAAGGCCGAGCTGGTACCGAGCGATCATCGCCTCACCGAGGAGATCACGCTGATCCCGACGCCGGGACACAGCCCCGGCCATATGAGCATCCACATCAGGTCCGGCGGCGCGGAAGGATTGCTGACCGGCGACGTCGCCCATCATCCCTGCCAGATGTATCACCTCGACTGGTCGTCGACCGCGGACTCCGACCAGAAGCAATCGGCCGCGACGCGGCGCGAGTTGTTCTCGCGCTTTGCCGACACGCCGACGCTGGTGATCGGCGGGCATTTCAACGCCGGCCACATCAAGCGCGACGGCGACGCGTTCAGGTTCGTCGCGCTGAGCTAGGGCGGCATGGCTCTACTTCGTATCGAACAGCGGACTCCGCTCCACCTCGCCCCGCGTGCGGGGAGAGGTCGGATCGCATCGTCAGATGCGATCCGGGTGAGGGGGAGCCTCCGCAAACACAGCTATCATCGAATACGCGGAGGCGGCCCCTCACCCCAACCCTCTCCCCGTAAGAACGGGGAGAGGGAGCGCAGTACGATCGCTATTCGACCTAGTCTCATCGCGCGCTAGATCAGGCTGGCGCGCGCGAGGAAGAGCGCCTCGGCCTCGCTGGCGGCGATCGCGGCTGGATAGGGCAAGGCCCTGGCCCTGCCCGGAAGGTTGCGCTCGAGCTCGGCGCGCTCCTCGTCATCATCGGCGATGTAGACGGTGACCCGGATCAGCCGGCCGAGCTCGGCCTTGCGCGCTTTCATCCACAGCACCATCGGCTTGCCGGCGGCGACCTCCGGCTGATCGTTGATATTGACGATGACGGCGAGCGGACGGTTTGCGGCAAGCAGCTCGGTGTATTCCGCGGTCCAGTCGCAGCCGTCCTGCTCGGTTTGCAGACGGCCGGTTGCGATGAAGATGCCGGGCTCGGCTTCGCGAAAGAATTTCATGCAAGCTTCCTCATGATGACGACACCTGGCCGTGCTGATCGGGCTGATCAGGACGACAGCGGGGCTCAAATATCCATCGACTGACGGTCGGTCAATGCATCTAAGCTATTTCAAATTCATTCTAAATATGCGATCTCAGAAGCGGATATCAGGTATGGATGGATGCTGACGGGATGATCGGGAAGCGGCAGGCGGCGGCCACGCGCGGTGCAGCTCAGCACTGGAGACGAACCCAGCCCGCCGAGGTCAGGGTGGACGACCTGATGGCCGCGGCAGCTACGCTGTTCATCGCGAAGGGCATCGAAGCCACCACGATCGACGACATCGTCAAGCGGGCCGGCGTCGCGAAGGGCACCTTCTACCATTACTTCTCGACCAAGGCCGATGTCGTCATCGCCCTGCGCGCCCGCTTCACGCAGGATTTCCTTGCCCGTGTTGCCGCCTCGGTCAGTGAGCGTGCCGCGGACGATCACGCCGGGCGGCTCTCCGCCTGGCTGCGCGGCGCCGTTGGAACCTATCTTGCCAATGTCGAGCTGCATGACGTCGTGTTTCACGATTTCCCGCATCATCAGCGTCAGTCACAGGAAAAGGACGACGTGATCGCGCAGGTCGTCAGCGTGCTAGAGGACGGCAGGAGGGCCGGCGTCTGGGCGTTCCCGAACGCCCGCAGCGCGGCGCTGATCGTGTTCGACGGGATGCATGCCGTGGTCGACGACGCGATCGTCGCGGGCACCCGCGATCCCGAGCCGCCGTGCCGGCTGTTGGAAGAGATGTTCACCCGGATGCTGGCCGCGCCGCGTCCGCGATCATGACCGGCGTCTGAAAGTGCCGGCCCAAAACGGCTACGCTGGCAGGTGATGGCTGCAATGCCATGGCCGTGAAGCGGTTGAATTTCCCGGCGCGCTGTTCCATGAAGCGTGTCGAGGTATACCAGTAACAATCCTCAAGACATCGTAGGGAGTGATCAACATGAAGCTTGTTCGTTATGGCGAAAAGGGTGCGGAAAAGCCCGGCCTGATCGATAAATCCGGCCAGCTCCGCGACCTCTCGGCCCATCTGAAGGACCTGACCGGCGAAGCCTACACGCCGGAATCGCTGAAGAAGCTTTCCGCCCTCGATCCCGCCTCCCTGCCCGCCGTCTCCGGCAAGCCGCGCTTCGGCGCTCCGGTCACCGGCATTTCGAAGTTCGTTGCGATCGGCCTGAACTATTCCGACCACGCCAAGGAAACCGGCGCTCAGATCCCGACCGAACCGATCATCTTCATGAAGGCGAATACCTCGCTGTCCGGCCCGAACGATGCCGTCGAGAAGCCGCGCGGCTCGACCAAGCTGGACTGGGAAGTCGAGATCGCCGCCATCATCGGCACCCGTGCCAAGTACGTCTCGGAAGCCGACGCGCTGAACCACGTCGCCGGCTATTGCGTCTGCAACGACGTCTCCGAGCGCAACTTCCAGACCGAGCGCCTCGGACAGTGGACCAAGGGCAAGTCGCACGACACCTTCGGCCCGGTCGGCCCGTGGCTCGTGACCAAGGACGAAATCGCCGACGTGCAGAACCTGTCGATGTGGCTCGACGTCAACGGTCAGCGCCGGCAGACCGGCTCGACCAAGACCATGATCTTCACGATGGCGAAATGCATCTCCTACGTCTCGCAGTTCATGACGCTGCTGCCCGGCGATATCATCACGACCGGCACCCCGCCTGGCGTCGGTCTCGGTATGAAGCCGCCGACCTTCCTCAATGTCGGCGACGTCGTGACGCTCGGCATCGAAGGCCTCGGCGAGCAGCGCCAGGAAATCGTCGCGGCGTAAGGCTCGGCTAGCGCCACCCGTCATTGCGAGCGAAGCGAAGCAATCCATCTGTCCACACGAGCGGATCAATGGATTGCTTCGTCGCTTCGCTCCTCGCAATGACGATCCAATCTGACAGAAGAGGGGCCTCCCATGAAACTCACCTTCTCCCCCGCCTCCCCGTTCGCCCGCAAGGTGCGCATCGCGGCGATCGAGCTTGGCCTGATCGACAAGATCGAGTTCGTGCCGGCCAGCGTTGCGCCGGGCACGGCCAATGACGAATACTCCAGGATCTCGCCGCTGAAGAAGCTGCCGGTGCTGATCCTCGACCATGGCGACGTCATTTTGGATTCCTACGTCATCGTCGAATATCTCAACGAGATCGGCGGCGGCCGGCTGATCCCGGGCTACGGTCCGCGGCGCTGGCAGCTGAAGACCGATCATTCGCTGCTCAACGGCATGCTCGATTCCATGCTGCTGTGCCGCTACGAGAAGATGGTGCGGCCGCAGGGTTCGCTGTGGCAGGCCTGGTATGACGACCACTGGAACAGGGCCTGGGCGGGCATGGCGCGGTTCGAGAACCGGCCGGACGTGCTGAACGGCGCGTCGTTCGACATCGCGCAGATCGGCCTCGTCTGCGTGCTCGGCTACGCCGATTTCCGCTTCGCCGATTGCGGCTGGCGCAAGGCCTATCCCAAGCTCGACGCGTTCTACCAGAGAATGCTGGAGCAGCCGTCGGTGAAGATCTCGGCGCCGCCGCCAGCGTAGCAGGGCGACGCGTGGGGAGAACGACGATGCGCGAATGCGTCCCCGCCTCTCGATTTTCAGCGCGAGCCTGGCGCTCGCGCTGACCCTCTCCGATCTCGACTTTGTGATGATGATGACGGCAGCCCGGTACGGCCCGCCGGAGCAAGACCTTGCGGCGATGGATATCCTCGCCAACATCAGCATTCCCGCCGTGCGCGACGCGCACTGACCTCATCCAAGGAATCACCATGAGCTTGAAATTTGCCGCCGGCGATCTCACCATTCATCGCATTGTCGAGGAGGAAGGGCTGTTCCTGCCCGCGCATGACATGCTGCCCGGACTGACACCGGAGCTGCTCGCGGAGAACCGCGCCTGGATGAAAGCGGCCGGCGCACTCGATGACAGCGACACGCTGATCCTGGCGTTCCAGTCCTACATCGTGAAGACGCCGCACCACACCATCCTGATCGACAGCTGTATCGGCAACGACAAGCCGCGGCCGGGGCGGCCGAGCTGGAACATGAAGACCGACGACAACTATCTGCGTGGCCTCGCGGCGGCGGGCTTTTCGGTCGGCGACATCGACTATGTGATGTGCACGCATCTGCATGTCGACCATGTCGGCTGGAACACGCGGCTCGAGAACGGCCGCTGGGTGCCGACCTTCCCGAACGCGCGCTACGTGTTCGACAAGACCGAGTTCGACTACTGGACCGAGACCAGCGCCAAGGCGGAGGTCCCGCCCTTCGTCGACAGTGTGCTGCCGGTGGTCGAAGCCAAGCGGGCCGACCTGGTCGGCAATGATTTTGCGATCGGCGATCACATGCGCGTGCTGCCGACGCCCGGCCACACGCCGGGCCATCTCGCCTTCACCTTCGGCCGCGGCAAGGACGATGCGGTGTTCGCCGGCGATCTGATGCACTCGCCGCTCCAGACGCTTTATCCGGAGCTGTCGCCGAAGTTCGACGTCGACCCGGCGCAGGCCGCGAAAACGCGGCGCAGCTTCCTGGAGCGCTATTGCGACACCGACACGCTGTGCTGCCCCGCGCACTTCCCCTCGCCGACGGTCGGCAAGATCAGGCGGAAGGGCAACGGATTTGTGTGTGAGACGGTGAAGTAGGCTGAATTCGCGACAGTCGCTCTCTTCCACCCTCCCCTGGAGGGGGAGGGTCGGCTCACATGAAGCGCAGCGCAATGTGAGACGGGGTGGGGTGATCTCTCAACGCGGGCAGCGCCCGATACGGGAGACCTTCACCCCACCTCGGTTCGCATTTCATGCGAACCGATCCTCCCCCTCCAGGGGAGGATAAGGAGGGCGCGCCCCGCTCAATCAAACAAACTCGGCGTGTGGTTCACCACCGCGCCTTCGATCTGCAGCATCTTCAGCTTGGTCACCACGCCGCCATTGGCCGAGAATCCGCCCGGCTTGTTGCCGGCCGCCAGCACGCGGTGGCAGGGCACTACGATCGGGCACGGGTTGCGGCCCAATGCCTGGCCGACGTCGCGCGACAGCTCGACGCCACCGAGCTGCTTGGCGATATCGCCATAGGTCACGGTCTTGCCCGGCGGAATCTTCCGCGCGATGTCGTAGACGCCGCGGTTGAACGCCGGCACGCCGTCGAGATCGAGCACGATGTCGGCGAGGTCGTTCGGCTTGCCGGCGAGCAGCTCGATCATACCGTCGATCGCGTGCTGCACCTCGGCCGGCGGCGCGGCCTCGGTGACGTCGCCGTTGCGCTGGAAGATGCGCTTGCGGGTCTTCTCCTCGGTGCCCATCGGCAGCTGCACACCGGTGACGCCGTGCTCGCCCCAGACAATGCCGCAGGCGCCGATCATGGTTTCGAAGATTGCAAAATGCTGGCCGGTCATGGCTCGCTCCAGATGTTCCTTCATATCGTTTGGGCTCACACATTCGAGCCTGTTGCTGATCTGAAATCTAGGCTTGGAGAATGTTGCTATCCACCCGAATTCCGTGGGAACTTGGGCTAAATCAACAACATCTCCTGCCCTCCGCGAGCCCCAAATGCACAGCCTCCGCGTCAACGGTTTCGACATGCCCTATCTCGATATCGGAGAGGGCCCGCCGCTGGTCTGCGTGCACGGCTCGCTGTGCGATTTCCGGATCTGGTCGGCGGTGCTCGGCCCCCTGACACGGCGGCATCGCGTGATCGCGGTCAGCCTGCGGCATTTCTTCCCGGCGCATTGGGACGGCGTTGGCGACACCTATTCGATCGCGCAACATGTCGACGACGTCATCGCCTTCATCGAGGCATTCGACACCAAGCCGGTCGACCTGATGGGGCATTCCCGCGGCGGCCATATCTGCTTCCGCGTCGCACAGCGCCGGCCGGACCTGCTGCGCAAGCTGATCCTCGCCGAGCCCGGCGGCGAACTCGACGCGAGCCTTGATCCCGATTTCAAGCCGGGCCCCTCGCCGCTGGCGGCACGCTTCGCGGCGTGTGCCGCTGAGATCGCCAAGGGCGACATCGACGGCGGCTTGCAGATTTTCATGGACGCGCTCGAAGGCCCCGGCGCCTGGAAGCGGATTCCGGCGACCTCCAAGCAGCTGTTGCGCGACAACGCGACCACCCTGCTCGGCCAGACCCGCGACCAGCGCCCGCCGTTCTCGAAGGCCGACGCGGAGGCGATCAAGACGCCGACGCTGTTCATCGGCGGCGCCAACACCAAGGGCGTGCTGCCGAAGGTGCTGCACGCGCTCGCCGCCAATGTGAAGGGCGCGCGCACCGAGATGATCCCGGGCACCACGCATCCGATGTTCGAGCAGGCCCCGCAGCGCTATTGCGAGATCGTGCTGGAGTTCTTGGCGGGCTGAGGCGCCGCTACACCTCTTCATCTCGCCCCGCTTGCGGGGAGAGATCGGCGCGCGTTGCGCGCCGGGTGAGGGGGTACAGGTCTGTCCAACCACATCGCTCGCGGAGAGAGCCCCTCACCCCAACCCTCTCCCCGTAAGAACGGGGAGAGGGAGACCCACACCTCACACCTTCCAGACACCGACCGGCTGCCGCACGGCAACATTCAGCCGGTTCCAGACATTGATCGCGGCGATCCCCAGCACCAGGGACGCGAGCTGCTGCTCGTCAAAATGCTTCGCCGCCTCGTCCCACACCGCGTCCGTCACCGGATCCTCGCGATCGCTGAGCCGGGTCACCGCTTCGGTCAGCGCCAGCGCGGCGCGTTCGGCTTCGCTGAAATACGGCGTGTCGCGCCAGGCCCCGACCGCGAACAGCCGCTCATCGGTCTCTCCCGCGCGCCTGGCAAGCTTCGGGTGCATATCGACACAGACGCTGCAGCCATTGATCTGGCTGGCGCGCAGATGGACCAGCTCGAGCAGCTTTTCCGGCAGCGCCGGCTTGGTGCTCTCGCTGAGCGCCTGCAGCGCTTTCATGGCATCGGGAACAACCATCACCGGGTGGTTCATGCGGGCTTTCATCATCTCACTCTCCTGATTTGCCTTTTGACGAAGCCGTGCCGATCTGTTGTCACATCGGCCCGCTTTCGTTCGTCATGGCCATGACGGAACGGACAAAGGGAATGTGACCGATGGACGAAGAAAAATTTCTGGCCGAACAGTTCGAGGCCAACCGGCCGCGCCTGCGCGCGGTGGCCTACCGCATGCTGGGCTCGACCGCCGAAGTCGACGACGCCGTGCAGGAGGCCTGGCTGCGGCTCGGTCGTACCGATGCTGCCACGGTCGACAATCTCGGGGGTTGGCTGACCACGGTGATCGCGCGGATCTGCCTCGACATGCTGCGCTCGCGCAAATCACGCCGCGAGGAGCCGATCGGGCCGCATGTGCCGGAGCCGATCGCGGACAATCCGTCCGAGCGCGAGGCCGAGATGGCCGACTCCGTCGGCGCGGCGCTGCTCGTGGTGCTGGAGACGCTGGCGCCGGCCGAGCGGCTGGCTTTCGTGCTGCACGACATGTTCGCGGTGCCGTTCGAGGAGATCGCGCCGATCGTCGGACGCACGCCGGCCGCCGCGCGGCAGCTGGCAAGCCGCGCCAGACGCCGCGTGCAGGGCGCGCCGCCCGCGCCGGATGCCGATCTCAGCCGGCAGCGCGGCATCGTCGAGGCTTTCCTCGCGGCGTCCCGCAACGGCGACTTCGAGGGGCTGCTTGCCGTGCTCGCGCCCGACGTCGTGGTGCGCGCCGATCAGGCCGCGCAGCGGCTCGGCTCGCTGCCGGTCACCCACGGCGCAGTTGCGGTCGCGGAAAGCTTCAAGGGGCGCGCGCAGGCCGCGAAGCCAGCGCTGGTCGATGGCGAGATCGGCGTTGCCGTCATCTTCGGTGGCGCGTTGCGTGTCGTGCTGCGGGTCACGATATCTGGCGACAAGATCGCGGCGATCGATGCCACCGCTGAGCCCGCAGAGATCGAAGCCTTCGATGTCGAAGTCCTCGATCCGAGTTGATCGCAGCTAGAGGCGAACAGGCCGCGATGTTAGTGTCCTCCCTGCGCTATACAGGGAGGACAATCATGAAACTATCCATCAAATTGCTCGCGTCGGCTGGCCTGCTTTCGCTCGCCTTTGCCTCGTCCCCCGCCTTTGCTGCCGCGGATGAAAAGCTGCGCGCGGCCGCCGAGCAGGCCCAGCCGGCCGTGATCGAGAGCCTGCACGACATGGTGCTGATCGAGTCGGGCTCCAGCGATGTCGAAGGCCTGAAGAAGATGGCCGACTACACCGAAGCACGGCTGAAGGCGCTCGGCGCCAAAACCGAACGGCGCAAGACCACGAAGGGCGCCGGCGCCGACATGGTGATCGGCACCTTTGAGGGCACCGGCAGCAGGAAGCTGATGCTGATCGCGCACATGGACACGGTCTATGAGCACGGCATCCTCGACACCCAGCCCTACAAGGTCGACGGCAACAGGATCTACGGGCCCGGCATCGCCGACGACAAGGGCGGCATCGCCGTCATCCTGCATTCGCTCAAGATCCTGAACGATGCGGGCTGGCGCGACTACGCCAAACTCACGGTGTCGTTCAATCCGGATGAAGAGGTCGGCTCGATCGGCTCCGGTGAGATCATCGCCGAGCTCGCCGACCAGCACGATGTGGTGCTGTCCTGCGAGCCGACAGTTGCACCGCCAGTGGCCAAGAACGAAAGCCTGCTGCTCGGCGCCAGCGGCACCGCGACCGGCACGATGGATGTGAAGGGCAAGGCCTCGCATGCCGGCGCCGCGCCGCAGCTCGGCCGCAACGCGCTGATCGAGCTCGCGCATCAATTGCTGCAGACCCAGGACGTCGCGAAATCCATTCCGGGCACGCAGCTGAACTGGACCACCGCGAAGGCCGGCACCGTGCGCAACCAGATCCCCGATCACGCCAGCGCCGGCGCCGACATCCGCCTCACCATTCCGGACGGCGTGCAAAAGCTGCAGGCGGCGCTCGACGAAAAGGTGAAGAGCAAGCTGATCCCCGACACCGAAGTGACCGTGAAGGTCGTCGCAGGCCGCCCGCCCTTCGTGGCAAACGATCGCGGCCGCGCGCTCGCCAGGCAGGGACAGGCGATCTACGCCGAGCTCGACCGCACGCTGGATATCGCTGAGATGACCGGCGGCGCGACCGACGCCGGCTACGCCGCGCGCAGCGGCAAGGCCATCGTGGTCGAAAGCTTCGGCCTCGCCGGCTGGGGCTATCACGCCCGCGACGAATACATCGACACCAACTCGATCGTGCCGCGGCTCTATCTGATGACACGGATCCTGATGGAGCAGGGCAAGGCGAAGTAGCGCTCGGACCACGGGTTCGCTGACGACCATGATCTCGTCATGCCCGGGCTTGTCCCGGGCATCCACGTCCTGGTTTGCGCATGAGGAAAGACGTGGATGGCCGGGACAAGCCCGGCCATGACGGATGGGCTCGGGCAGAGCCAAGTCAGAAAAAGCGTCCACTCATCAACAGCTTAGATCGATCCCTGACTTCAACCTTGACCGTTCCCGCTAGCCGCAGTAGCTTACCTTTCGAACACGGAATTCCGTATTCCAATTTGGATGGTCGGCATATGATCCCGTTGGACCCGCTTCCGAACCTGATCGACCAGGTCTACGGGCGATTGCTCGAAGCGATCATCGACCGCACGCTGCTGCCCGGCCAGCGCATCACCCAGAACGAACTTGCCGATCGGCTCGGCGTCTCGCGTCAGCCGATCTCGCACGCGCTGCATTTGTTGCATCGCCAGGGCCTCGTCGCCGAGAGCGGCAAGCGCGGCTTCGAGGTGACGCAGCTCGATCCGCAGCGCATCCGCGAGCTCTATGAAGTGCGCGGCGCCATCGATGCGCTGGCGGCGCGGCTTGCCGCGACGCGTGTGAAAGAGGATTCCGCGGCACGTGCGCAGCTCGAGGCCGCGCTGGAAGCCGGGCGCGCGATCGACGACACCGCGCCGCTGTCGCGCCTGATCGCGCTCGACGTCGACTTCCACAGCGCGATCTATCGGCTGGCCGGCAATACCGCGATCGAGGAAATGATCGCGCCGCAATGGCCGCATATGCGCCGCTCGATGGCGACCGTGCTCGCCGAACTCGATTACCGCGACAGCGCCTGGACCGAGCACGAGACCATCGCCGCACACATTTTCTCCGGCAACGCCGCCGCCGCTGAGGCCGCCGCGTTGGCCCATGCGCAGACGGCCGGGCGGATGACCGAAGAGAAGCTGAGGGCTATCGACGTGGCGGCGTGAACACGACCGTCACGGCACCAAGAACGAAAACCAAAAATCAAAGGAGGAAAGCACCATGAAACTGACGCCGGAGCAGATCGAATTTTTCCATCGCGAAGGCTGGCTGTTCCTGCCCGAGCTGTTCAGCCAGGAAGAGGTTGATTTCCTCGCACGCGAGGCGGTCTCGATCTATGACGCCAACCGCCCCGAGGTGTGGCGCGAGAAGAGCGGCGCGCCGCGTACGGCCTTCGCCGCGCATCTCTACAACGAGGCGTTCGGCCTCCTCGGCGCGCATCCGCGCATGATCGACCCCATCGAGCAGCTGTTCGGTGAGAAGGTCTACATGCATCAGTTCAAGATCAACGCGAAGGCGGCCTTCACCGGCGACGTCTGGCAGTGGCACCAGGATTACGGCACCTGGAAGCGCGACGACGGCATGCCGGAGCCGCGCGCGATGAACATCGCGATCTTCCTCGACGAGGTGATGCCGATCAACGGCCCGCTGATGCTGGTGCCGCAGAGCCAGACCGCCGGCGACCTGAAGGCGTCGCACGATCTCGAAACCACGTCCTACCCGCTGTGGACGCTGGACGAGGAGACGGTGACGCGCCTCGTGAAGCAGGGCGGCATCGTCGCCCCGACCGGCAAGCCCGGCGGCATGTTGATGTTCCACGGCAATCTGGTCCACGGCTCGAGCGGCAACATCACGCCCTACCCGCGCAAGATCGTCTATTTGACGCTGAACGCGGTCTCGAACTACATCCGCACCCCGACGCGGCCGGACTACATCGCACACCGCGACTTCACGCCGATCCAGACGGTCGCCGACGACGCACTGCTGCGGCTGGCCCGTGCGCCGCGCCAGGCGGCGGAGTA
Source organism: Bradyrhizobium sp. AUGA SZCCT0105 (assembly GCF_018129565.1). Taxonomy (NCBI): domain Bacteria; kingdom Pseudomonadati; phylum Pseudomonadota; class Alphaproteobacteria; order Hyphomicrobiales; family Nitrobacteraceae; genus Bradyrhizobium; species Bradyrhizobium sp. AUGA SZCCT0105. The sequence goes on from NZ_JAFCMK010000008.1 coordinate 86,256, forward strand.
ATATCCCTGATGTCGTTCCGGGGCGCGCGAAGCGCGAACCACAGATGCGCGATTGCGCATCGGGGAACCTCGAGATTCCGGGTTCGACGCTAGCGCGTCGCCCCGGAATGACCCTTTTGTTTGGAAAGCAAAATGAACCTGCATCACCTCCTCAAAACCCGCGCCGCCGCCGGCAAGCCGGTTCGCGTCGCCCTGATCGGCGCCGGAAAATTCGGCTCGATGTTCCTGTCGCAGGTGCCGCACACGCCGGGGCTCGAGGTGCCGGTGATCGTCGATCTCGACCGCGACCGCGCGCGCGAGGCGTGCCGCACGGTCGGCTGGGACGACGCGCGGATCGGCGCGACCACCTTTACCGATGACGGCGCGCGTGCGATCGCGGGCGGTGCATTCGATGTCGTGGTTGAAGCGACCGGCAATCCCGCGGTCGGCATCCGCCATGCCCGCGCGGCGATATCAGCCGGCAAGCATGTCGTGATGGTCAATGTCGAGGCCGATGTGCTGGCGGGCCCGCTGCTCGCCGAAGAGGCGCGCAAGGCGGGCGTGGTCTATTCGCTCGCCTATGGCGACCAGCCGGCACTGACCGCGGAGATGGTCGATTGGGCGCGCGCGACGGGATTCCGCGTCGTCGCTGCCGGCAAGGGCACGAAATATTTGCCCGCCTATCACGACGTGACGCCGGAAGGCGTGTGGCAGCATTACGGGCTCACATCAGGCGAGGCGCAATCCGCCGGCATGAACCCGCAGATGTTCAATTCCTTCCTCGACGGCACCAAGTCCGCGATCGAGATGGCGGCGATCGCCAATGCCTGCACGCTCGATGTGCCGTCGGAGGGCTTGCTGTTTCCGCCCTGCGGCGTCGACGACCTGCCGCATGTGATGCGGCCGCGCGACAAAGGCGGCGTGCTGGAGAAATCCGGCATCGTCGAGGTGGTGTCGTCGCTCGAGCGCGACGGCCGTCCGGTGTTTCGCGATCTGCGCTGGGGTGTCTATGTGGTGCTGGAGGCGCCGAACGATTATGCCGCCGATTGCTTCAAGCAGTACGGCCTCAAGACCGATGCGTCCGGCCGCTATGCGGCGATGTACAAGCCGTATCATCTGATCGGACTCGAGCTGAACATTTCCGTCCTGTCGGCGGCGCTGCGGAACGAGCCGACCGGGCAGCCGCGCGGCTTCCGCGGCGACGTCGCAGCGGTGGCGAAGCGCAATTTGCGCGCCGGCGAGATGCTCGACGGCGAAGGCGGCTACACGGTGTGGGGCAAACTGATGCCCGCCTCCGCCAGCCTCGCCGCCGGCGCATTGCCGATCGGGCTCGCGCATCGCGTCAAGCTGAAGAACGACATCGCCCATGGCGCTGTCGTGCGCTGGAGCGACGTCGAGGTCGACGAGAGCAACGACACCATCAAGACGCGCAAGGCGATGGAGCAGACGTTTTCGCGCTGACGCTCGAACGACAGGACGTCCTTCACCTCTCCCCGCGCTTTGCGGGGAGAGGTGAAGGCCGCCTTTGGCGGCCGTTCTCAAGAACGCCGAAGCGTAGCTTCGGCTATGTCGCATTGCAGATGCGATCCGGGTGAGGGGCGAGGCACGCTGTTCAACAAGACGCAAAGTGCTCGCCGGATAGAGGCCCCTCACCCCAACCCTCTCCCCATAAGAACGGGGCGAGGGAGAAGAGAAAGCACCGCCGAACGACTCACGGCAGCAGCCGCCTCGCCTTCGCCAGCTTGAACCATTTGCGGAACATCGCTTCCGTATCCATCATCTCGGTGAAGCCGGCCTGGTTGATCTTCACCGTCGAGACGATCGAGGGCGGACCGGATTCGGTCTGTCCGTAGCGCATGCTGTAATCGGCATATTGGAACGACAGGCCGACGAACTCTTCCAAGCTAGGTGCGATCAGATCGTGCTTCCTGCGCAGTTCGTCCCACAGCGCGATCCATTTCGGATACTCCTGCGCCAGCGACAACGGCACGTGCCGGCCCGGCGCCATCTCGAGCGCATCTGATACCGCGGGCCAGATATTCTCCCAGGTGAAGACGTCGCCATTGGTGACGTTGAACGCTTCATTGCGCGCGGTCTCGGCCTCGCCCGACCAGGCGATCGCGCGCGCCAGGAGATCGACGTCGACCGCCTGCGCGACGCGCGGCGCACCGCCGGGATAGTCGAGCGGCCTGCCCTGCGCGCGCAACACCGCCGCATAGACGCCGAGCGGCGGGATCAAATCCATCGCACCGCCCATGGCCTCGCCGATGATCAACACCGGGCGCAGGATGCTCCAGTGCCAGCGCTTGCCCCGCTGCAGCTCCCGCAGGAAATTCTCCTGCGCCCAATAGAAATTCGGCTGCTCGTACATTTCCGAGCGGCCCTCGCGCGCCGGCACCGTGAGCGGCCGGACGTGCACGCCATAAGCCTTGGTGCCCTGCAGCAGTGCGACATGTTTGAGATCAGGCGCGACGGGTTCGAGCACGCCCATCAGGTTGCGCAGCATGCGGTCGTTGATTTCGATTTGCCCGGCATCGCGCCAGCCATCGACCAGGCTCGGCGCTTCATAGAGCGCGGCATAGATCAGGTGCGTCGCGCCGGCGAGCTCGGCCGCGGCGCGGCGGCAATCCTCAGCGCTGGTGAGGTCGATCCGCACATGCTGCGCGCCATAGAGATCGCGCGGCTTGCGACGCGACAGCGCGATGCGCTCGCAGTCGCCGGATGCGCCGAAGTGTCGCAAGGCGGCGTTGCCCACGAGGCCGGTCGCGCCGGCGACCACGACTTTCTTGTTGGCCATGTCCTTGAACTCCCATCAACTCACCTGCCCTGCGTAGCAGATCACGGCAAGACCGACAGGTATCGGATGAGACCAACAGCGCCGATTTCCCTTCGCAGCTGCAACCAAGGCGGGCGCTTGATTTCCTCCGGCAAACGATCATCCTGACCGGTGGAACCGAAGGCTCGGATTTCCAAACACAAGAGCCCGTCGAGGGTCACCGGACACATTCACCACAGCAACGTCGATCGATCGGCGAAGAAAGACGGCACCAAGATCGTTCCCCTTGTCGAGGCATCGGCACACAGGAGGAATACGCATGAAGCGTCGTGATTTCTTGAGGGCAGGCGGCGTCGGACTGGCTGCGACGGCGGTGGCTGCACCTGCGGTCGCGCAATCGATGCCGGAGGTCAGGTGGCGGCTCGCGGCAAGCTGGCCGAAGGCGCTCGATACGCTCTATGGCGGCTGTGAATTCTTCTGCAAGCGCGTCGCCGAAATCACTGACAACCGTTTCCAGATCCAGTCCTTCGCCGCCGGCGAGATCGTGCCGGGCCTGCAGGTGTTGGACGCCGTCTCCAACGGCACGGTCGAGATGGGCAACACCGCGCTATATTATTACTGGGGCAAAAATCCCGCCTTCACCTTCGGCACCTCGTTGCCGTTCGGCCTCAACACGCGCCAGCATATTTCCTGGCTGCAATGGGGCGGCGGCAGCGAGCTGATCAACAACCTGCTTACGGAATACAACTGTGTCGGCATTCCGACCGGCTCGACCGGCGCCCAGATGGGCGGCTGGTTCCGGAAGGAGATCAAGTCGATGGCGGATTTGCAGGGGCTGAAATTCCGCGTCGGCGGCTTCGCCGGCACCATCATCGCCAAGGTCGGCGGCGTGCCGCAGCAGATCGCCGGCGGCGACATCTATCCGGCGCTGGAGAAAGGCACCATCGACGCCGCCGAGTGGGTCGGGCCGTATGACGACGAGAAGCTCGG
>NZ_JAFCMK010000008.1:95000-354374 GCF_018129565.1 Bradyrhizobium sp. AUGA SZCCT0105
ATTGCTTCGCAGATCCAAACTCGGATCGATCTCCTCTTTACGATGTCAGAAAACACGCACGTCACCGTCCATCCGGACCAATGAGTGCGAAGTGATGTTTCGCGGACGATTTGAACAGAGCCTGCTGCACAAGGCGCATTGTCGAGCTTCAATTCCATCTGGTGGAGCCAGACGGGATCGAACCGACGACCTCATGCTTGCAAAGCACGCGCTCTCCCAGCTGAGCTATGGCCCCGTACCAGAAGACGAATGCTCCGCACTCGATCAAAATGGTGGGCCTGGGAAGACTTGAACTTCCGACCTCACGCTTATCAAGCGCGCGCTCTAACCAACTGAGCTACAAGCCCCTAACACGAGGGACATGCCGGCGCGCACCCGACTTATCGTCGGTGCGTCGCACAGCGCTCAGCCCTGGCGCGTGTTCGTCCGCGAAGAAAGAGAAACGAAGACGGCGAAATCCCGCCAATGGAGCTCAACAATCCTGAAACTGTTGGCCCCTGAATGTTTCTAAAACGGTTCGATAGTGAGCGTGAGCTCGCTGAAGAACCATCCTTAGAAAGGAGGTGATCCAGCCGCAGGTTCCCCTACGGCTACCTTGTTACGACTTCACCCCAGTCGCTGACCCTACCGTGGCCGGCTGCCTCCCTTGCGGGTTAGCGCACCGTCTTCAGGTAAAACCAACTCCCATGGTGTGACGGGCGGTGTGTACAAGGCCCGGGAACGTATTCACCGTGGCGTGCTGATCCACGATTACTAGCGATTCCAACTTCATGGGCTCGAGTTGCAGAGCCCAATCCGAACTGAGACGGCTTTTTGAGATTTGCGAAGGGTCGCCCCTTAGCATCCCATTGTCACCGCCATTGTAGCACGTGTGTAGCCCAGCCCGTAAGGGCCATGAGGACTTGACGTCATCCCCACCTTCCTCGCGGCTTATCACCGGCAGTCTCCTTAGAGTGCTCAACTAAATGGTAGCAACTAAGGACGGGGGTTGCGCTCGTTGCGGGACTTAACCCAACATCTCACGACACGAGCTGACGACAGCCATGCAGCACCTGTCTCCGGTCCAGCCGAACTGAAGAACTCCGTCTCTGGAGTCCGCGACCGGGATGTCAAGGGCTGGTAAGGTTCTGCGCGTTGCGTCGAATTAAACCACATGCTCCACCGCTTGTGCGGGCCCCCGTCAATTCCTTTGAGTTTTAATCTTGCGACCGTACTCCCCAGGCGGAATGCTTAAAGCGTTAGCTGCGCCACTAGTGAGTAAACCCACTAACGGCTGGCATTCATCGTTTACGGCGTGGACTACCAGGGTATCTAATCCTGTTTGCTCCCCACGCTTTCGTGCCTCAGCGTCAGTATCGGGCCAGTGAGCCGCCTTCGCCACTGGTGTTCTTGCGAATATCTACGAATTTCACCTCTACACTCGCAGTTCCACTCACCTCTCCCGAACTCAAGATCTTCAGTATCAAAGGCAGTTCTGGAGTTGAGCTCCAGGATTTCACCCCTGACTTAAAGACCCGCCTACGCACCCTTTACGCCCAGTGATTCCGAGCAACGCTAGCCCCCTTCGTATTACCGCGGCTGCTGGCACGAAGTTAGCCGGGGCTTATTCTTGCGGTACCGTCATTATCTTCCCGCACAAAAGAGCTTTACAACCCTAGGGCCTTCATCACTCACGCGGCATGGCTGGATCAGGCTTGCGCCCATTGTCCAATATTCCCCACTGCTGCCTCCCGTAGGAGTTTGGGCCGTGTCTCAGTCCCAATGTGGCTGATCATCCTCTCAGACCAGCTACTGATCGTCGCCTTGGTGAGCCATTACCTCACCAACTAGCTAATCAGACGCGGGCCGATCTTTCGGCGATAAATCTTTCCCCGTAAGGGCTTATCCGGTATTAGCACAAGTTTCCCTGTGTTGTTCCGAACCAAAAGGTACGTTCCCACGCGTTACTCACCCGTCTGCCGCTGACATATTGCTATGCCCGCTCGACTTGCATGTGTTAAGCCTGCCGCCAGCGTTCGCTCTGAGCCAGGATCAAACTCTCAAGTTGGACTTGAACTTTGAACCGGCTGATCACAACGTTTGACGAGGTCCCACCATTCTTCGCCGACCGAAGTCTGCGAGCTGCCTACGATTCACATCGCTGGCAACGATGGTGTAACCTTTAAACGTGTACCGCCGAAGTCTTTCGTCCACCCTCAGAAAGTCAAAAGCCGAAGCTTTCAAGTATTCCGAGAGACGCAAGGACTCCGCCGTCCACGTTTCTCTTTCTTCATCTTCACTTGTCAAACAGCCCGGGATCCGATGACCCCACACCCTTAGAGGGTGGTTCTACCCTTCAGCGACGAACAGTGAACCTCAACCGATTTATGTCGGCTGCTGTGTCACTCATCGAAGTGAGGAGCATCAGTGGCGCGTTCGCTCGCCTTGGTCAGTGACCCGGCGGCGCCGCGCTCAGTGGTTGGTTTATAGTCCCCACCCCTCGGGATTGTCAACGACCATTGTCAACAAATCGTCGCACGCCGAAATCGCGTGTGCAGTGCGGAAAAATTCTCGTATTTTCTGTGGCTTAGGTCGGAGGTAAAAATTCGCAACCCAACCCGCGTTGCAAAAAACTTCAAAAAAAGTTTGTTGCCGAAGGGCTCGTGAGGCCCTCCGGAACGGGTTCCCCAGCCCTCCTGAACGGGTCCCCCGGCGCTCCGGACCGGGCGGCGGCATGGACCTGCTTCAGGAAACTTTTCCATCTCAAATGCCGCACTTGAGCCACAATCCTGCGACGATCTGGCTATATGACATGCATTGAACCGCTCGAAACCTGTGGGGGCTCGGGTGGTTTTTCTGGGGGACCAGGCGATTTTCTCCAAGAACCCGTCGCCTTCTTCCCTTCGCGGCCGAGCAACATCGAGAGATCTGCACACCGTTGACGTTCGAGAGTGCGGCTAGCTAATGGCCTTCGTCTTCTCGACTTCGATGCGTGTGGCTCGCCACACTGCCGAGATTCCTCTTCAAGGGATCGAGGTGGGGACGAGGACGAGCAGAGGTCGATCGCAGTTGCTGGATTTTGGGGGGATATCGGGTTGAGCCAACGGGCGTCACGCGGAAGCGGCATTGGGCGCGAGACCGGGATGATCGATCTCGGTCACGAACCGCCGCTTTCAGTCGACGGCACCGAGGCCGCGGTGATCGATCGCCGCCGTGTCTCCGTACAATGGTTCAGCGGCACCATTCTGACTGGACTATGTGGCGCGGCCCTGATCGGCGGCGCCGTTTTTGCGTCGCTCGATGGCGAGATGACGTTTGCCAAGGTGCCGGAGCGCGTCGAAGGCGCGCTGCGCGGCGCCTTCACCGGCAATGATCGCGTCGTCAGCCTGCACAAGGGCGACCGCCTGCCGCCGCCGAGCGAATCCTCCGCCTCCCGCAGCCTGGTGCGCGTGTCGACCGTGACCCGCGTCGGCAATCGCGACGTGATGCGGGTGCGGCCCTTCATCCGGATTTCCGGCAATCTCTCGATGACCACGAGCGATCTGTCGTCCAAGATTCCAGCGTTCAACGCGCAGCGTCTGTTGACCGACGTCGGCTCCGACACGCCGGCGGCGGCCGAGGATCCGAATGCGGCCGACGCCGCCGAGCCCGACGCCGAGGTCTCGTTCGTCACCAAGGATCTCGGATCCGTGCTGCCGAAGGCCAAGCTCGCCGCCGTTGTCGCACTCGACGACGTGCTGATGCGGGTCCGCGACGCCGCCAACTGGCGCGGCTCCGGCGGTTCGGTGCGCTACGCGTCACTCGCCAATGCCGCGGCCGATGCCACCGGCGCCGGCCCCGATATCAGGATGGCCTACGCCACCGAGGGCAACACCTCCGACCCCTATGCAGGCTTCGAGACCCGCGTGGTGCCGGAGAACGTCACCCTGCTGCCGAAGACCAAGGAGCAGGTCACCGGCGGCAATCCGGTCGGTGAACGGGTTCACCTCGTCAAGAAGGGCGACAGCATCACCTCGATCCTGCGCGATCAGGGCGCAACGCCCGACGAGGCCAAGGCGATTGCGGCAACGCTCGGCCCGCGCGGCCGCGACGGCGGCCTGAAGGAAGGCCAGAAGGTGCGAATCCTGATGGCGCCGTCAGCACCGGGCGCCCGGCTGCAACCCTATCGGGTGATCGTCGCCAACGACTCCGTCGTCGAAGCCGTCGCCGCACTGTCCGATATCGGCAGATACGTTGCCGTCGACGTGCAGAGCATGAACACCACGACCGATACCGCCGACAATTCCAGCGACGATGAAGAGGATGATGGCAGCGGCGTGCGGCTCTATCAGAGCATTTACGAGACCGCCCTGCGCAACAAGGTGCCGCCGACCGTCATCGACGACATGGTCAAGATCTACTCCTATGACGTCGATTTCCAGCGCAAGGTCCAGCCCGGCGACTCGTTCGACGTGTTCTATGCCGGCGAGGATGAGGGCGTCACCAGCACCGAAAAGACCGAAGTGCTCTACGCCGCGCTGACCGTCGGCGGCGAAACCAAGAAATACTACCGCTTCCAGAGCTCCGACGACGGCGTCGTCGACTACTATGACGAGACCGGCAAGAGCGCGAAGAAGTTCCTGGTCCGCAAGCCGGTCAACAACGCGATCATGCGTTCGGGCTTCGGCGGCCGCCGCCATCCGATCCTCGGCTACGTGAAGATGCACACCGGCGTCGACTGGGCCACCGCCTACGGCACGCCGATCTTCGCCTCCGGCAACGGCATGCTCGAGAAGGTCGGGTACGAGGGCGGTTACGGCAAATATATCCGCATCAAGCACTCCAATGGCTACGAGACGGCCTACGGCCATATGTCGGCCTTCGCCAAGGGCATGGAGATCGGCAAGAAGGTGCGGCAGGGCCAGGTGATCGGCTTTGTCGGCTCGACCGGCCAGTCGACCGGCCCGCACGTCCACTACGAAATCCTGGTCAACGGTCGATTCGTCGACCCTATGCGCGTGAAGCTGCCGCGCGGCCGGTCGCTCGAAGGCCCGATGCTGGCGGGCTTCGAGAAGGAGCGCGACCGGATCGAAGCCCAGATGTCCAGCCGCGGCAGCTCGCGCATCGTTTCGGATGCCACCGGCAGCGCGCCGATGACGCGGTCCATCAGCAACCGCTGATGATGCAAAAGGCCGGCCCGTCCGGCCGCGCAGATCCCAGGAAACGCTGCAGGCGCAGATCAGATGCGATGCCGTTTCGAGGCCATGACGCCGCCAGTTTCAGCAAATTTCGCGCCGTAGGATGGGAACCCGAACGGCGATCATCCAGTTGATTCAGCAGTAAAACCTCCAATGGAGGGTGTCATGGAGAACTGGACGAACGCAAGGTTGTGCGACGTCGCAAACCTGATCCTCGGCGCGATTCTCTTCCTCTCGCCGTGGCTGTTCAAGTTCGACGCCGGAATGGTTTCCACCAACGCCCACATCGTCGGCCTCGTGATGGCGATCCTTGCGATCGCCGCGCTCGCGGCATTCGCGGTCTGGGAGGAGTGGCTGAACCTCATCGTCGGGCTTTGGGCAATGGTCTCGCCCTGGGTCCTCGGGTTCCAGGCAATGACCACCGCGACGACCGTGCACGTGGTGATCGGCGTCGCCGTCGCGGTCCTTGCCGCGATCGAACTCTGGGCGATGTCACAGCATCCGCCTCGGCTCACAACACACAGCTGAGGCCTTGAAACGATGCATCCCTACCCGCTGGCGCGGATCGCCGGCGGGCGGGGGTTTGGTCGTGCTCAACGAAGATATGCACAAGGATTTGCGCCATGACCCAGCTCACCCGCGACGATGTGCTGAAGGCCGTCGGCCACGCCGACGATGTCACCATCGCCAGGATCATCGCATCCGGCGCCACGATCACCGAGCTTGCCGAAGCCCAGGCCTGGCTTGCCAATGACGAGCCGCTGATGAACGCCGGCAGGCCGCTGGCCACAGGCCGCACCCGCGAGCTGGTCGATATCCTGTCCGAACTCGAACCCGCCGATGACGACGAGCCCGGTCAGCTCGGTCCACCGATCGTCCCGCAGGACTAGCCTGGACAACAAAGCCCTCCCCGCGACCGCGGGGAGGGCTTTTGCATGCGCATCAGTTCAGCTTGCGCTTCGAGACCGGGGCATCGAACTGCACGATCTCGGCGGTGTTGGGCACCTGACCGTTGAAGGTCAGCACGTTGCCCTTCTCCGAAATCACCACGCGATCGCCGTCCTTGACCTCGCCGGCGAGGATCATCTCGGCCAGCGGGTCCTGCACGCTGCGCTGGATCACCCGCTTCAGCGGGCGGGCGCCGTAAGCCGGATCCCAGCCCTTTTCCGCGAGCCAGTTCCGCGCCTTCGGATCGAGCGTGAGCTCGATCTTGCGATCCTCGAGCAGCTTGGTCAGCCGCGCGAACTGGATCTCGACGATGCGGCCCATCTCGTTCCGCTGCAGCCGGTGGAACAGGATGATCTCATCGATGCGGTTCAGGAATTCCGGCCTGAAATGCGCCCGCACGACACCCATCACCTGATCGCGGACCGCCGCGGTGTCCTCGCCTTCCGGCTGATTCACCAGGAATTCCGAACCGAGGTTCGAGGTCATGATGATCAGCGTGTTGCGGAAGTCGACGGTGCGGCCCTGACCATCGGTCAGGCGGCCGTCATCGAGCACCTGCAACAACACGTTGAAGACGTCGGGATGCGCCTTCTCGATCTCGTCGAACAGCACGACCTGGTAGGGTCGGCGCCGCACAGCTTCGGTCAGTGCACCACCCTCGTCGTAGCCGACATAGCCGGGAGGCGCGCCGATCAGCCGCGAGACCGAGTGCTTCTCCATGTATTCGGACATGTCGAGGCGAACCATCGCGGTCTCGTCGTTGAACAGGTCAGCGGCGAGCGCCTTGGTCAGCTCGGTCTTGCCGACGCCGGTGGGACCCAAGAACATGAACGAGCCGGTCGGCCGGTTCGGATCCTGCAGGCCCGCACGGGCACGGCGCACCGCGGTTGCCACCGCACGCACCGCTTCGGCCTGGCCGACGACGCGCTTGGCAAGTGCGTCCTCCATTTTCAGGAGCTTGTCCTTCTCGCCCTCGAGCATCTTGTCGACCGGCACGCCGGTCCAGCGCGAGACGACCTGCGCGATGTGGTTGGCGGTGACTGCCTCCTCCATCATCTCGCCGCCGTTCGGCTTGCTGCTCTCCTGCGCTTCGATATCAGCGAGCTTCCTTTCCAGCTCGGGGATCCGGCCATAGGCCAGCTCGCCCGCCTTCTGGAATTCGCCGCGACGCTGCGCATTGGCAAGCTCGACGCGGAGCGCATCGAGTTCGCTCTTCAGCTTCTGGGCGTTGGAGAGCTTGTTCTTCTCCGCGCTCCAGCGCGCCGTCAGCGCCGCCGATCTCTCCTCGAGCCCGGCGAGCTCCTTCTCCAGGGTCTGCAAGCGGCTCTTCGAGCCGGCATCGTTCTCCTTCTTCAGCGCCTCCTGCTCGATCTTCAGCCGGATGATGTCGCGATCCAGCGAATCGAGCTCTTCAGGCTTGGAATCGACCTGCATCTTCAGCCGCGCCGCCGCCTCGTCCATCAGATCGATGGCCTTGTCGGGCAGGAAGCGGTCGGTGATGTAGCGATTCGACAGCGTGGTCGCGGCCACCAACGCGGAGTCGGTGATGCGTACGCCGTGATGCTGCTCGTACTTGTCCTTCAGGCCGCGCAGGATCGAGATGGTGTCCTCGACCGTCGGTTCGCTGACATAGATCGGCTGGAACCGGCGGGCCAGCGCGGCATCCTTCTCGACATGCTTGCGGTACTCGTCGAGCGTGGTCGCACCGATACAGTGCAGCTCACCGCGCGCGAGCGCAGGCTTCAGGAGGTTGGACGCGTCCATCGCGCCGTCGGTCTTGCCGGCGCCGATCAGGGTGTGCATCTCGTCGATGAACAGGATGATGCCGCCCTCGGCGGACGAGACCTCCTGCAGGACGGACTTCAGCCGCTCCTCGAACTCGCCGCGATATTTCGCGCCGGCGATCAAGGCGCCCATGTCGAGCGACAGCAGCTTCTTATCCTTCAGGCTCTCCGGCACGTCGCCGTTGAGGATGCGTAGCGCCAAGCCCTCGACGATCGCGGTCTTGCCGACACCGGGCTCACCGATCAGGACGGGATTGTTCTTCGTCCGCCGCGACAGCACCTGGATGGTGCGGCGGATCTCCTCGTCGCGGCCGATCACCGGGTCGAGCTTGCCGTCCCGCGCGGCCTGAGTCAGGTCGCGGGCATATTTCTTCAGCGCGTCGTAGGCGTTCTCGGCGGTCGCGCTGTCAGCGGTGCGGCCCTTGCGCAGCGCTTCGATCGCCGCATTCAGGTTCTGCGCCGTGACGCCGCCCTTGCTCAGGATGGAGGCCGCCTCGCTGCCTTTCTCGAGCGTGAGCCCGAGCAGCAGCCGCTCGACGGTGACATAACTGTCGCCGGTCTTGTCGGCGGCCTTTTCCGCCGCGTCGAAGGCGCGCGCCAGCTCCGGCGACAGGTAAACCTGTCCGGCACCATTGCCCGAAACCTTCGGCAGCTTGTTCAGCGCCTCTTCGGTCGCTTTCAGGATCGCTCTGGAATTGCCGCCCGCACGGTCGATCAGACCGCCGGCGAGCCCCTCATTGTCGTCCAGCAGCACCTTCAACAGATGCAAGGGCGAGAACTGCTGGTGACCGTCGCGCATGGCGAGCGATTGGGCAGACTGGATGAATCCGCGCGAGCGCTCGGTGTACTTCTCGATGTTCATTCGTTTTCCCTCGGCCTGCCATCGTCACCCATTCAGGCATGACAACGGCATCTTCATTGGGTTTTCCGCGGGCCGCGTTGACGTTCCTCAACCAGCCTCTGGTCGTCGCCATCATTTTTCAGGCTTGCCGCAGATGTGGGCACTTGGTTCCGAAACGGAAGAGCCACGGTCTGCGATTTCACCCGATGGAGCTCAGCGCCGCACGATGGCGACAAGGTAGCGGCAGGGCTGAGCAGTTTCGTTACGGAAGACGATGTCCGATGGCGGCCCGAGCTCGACGCGGTCACCCGCAGCGAGCTCATGGCGCTCCGCCCCTTCCATCAAGGTGAGGCGGCCGCTGATGACCCAGACCACCTGACGGATCAGGTGATAGGCGCTGGCGGGAAAACCGGCTTCCTGCCCGGCAGGCAGCTCGACCTCCACCAGCTCCAGCGGATTGGCCGGATGCAGAAACACCTGCCGCCGCAGATAGGCCGCCTTCGGATCGCGCCACACCGGCTGATCCTTGGCCCGCTGCAGGCGGGAACTGTGTGAGGCAACCTCAAAAAGTGCGGCCATGGTCAGGCCATAGGCCGTGGCAATCCGCGACAGCGTCGCCGCCGTCGGGCTGGCCTCCGCCCGCTCGATCTTGCTCAGCATGGCCTTGGACACGCCGGCCCGCCCGGCGAGTTCCGCCAGCGACCAGCCGCGGCCCTCCCGTTCAGCGCGAACCCGCCGCCCGAGAGCCTCATCAGGCCCGTCTTCTATAATTGACATGATGTCTTATATAGTAGACGATGGGGTCCGTTCAAGAGGTTTATCGAGGAACGACCAATGATTATCCGCCCCGCCACCGAGCAGGATATTCCTGCGATCACCGCGATCTTCAACGAGGCGGTCGCCAACTCGAACGCGATCTGGACCGAGAAGCAGGATTCCGACGCCGAGCGGCTGGCCTGGATGCAGGCGCGGCTGGCACTGGGCTATCCGGTGCTGGTCGCGGCCGATGGGCCTGTGGTGCTCGGGTACGGCACGTTCGGCGATTTCCGGGCCTTCCCGGGTTACCGCTACAGCGTCGAGCACAGCGTCTATATCCACGCCGATCATCGCGGCCACGGCCTTGGCCGCGTCATCGTCGACGCGCTCGTGGCCGCCGCGACGGCGCTTGGCAAGCACGTCATGATCGCCGGCATCGACGGCGGCAATCCCGCCTCGCTGCGGCTGCACGCGCAGGCCGGCTTTGTCGAGGTCGCGCGGATGCCGGAGGTCGGACGCAAGTTCGGCCGCTGGCTCGACCTCGTCTTCATGCAGCGCGTGCTGGATGCCGCAGGCGCGGCGCGGCCCGACTAGCTGCCTTCGCATCGGCGGCGGTTCTCCTCGCGCGCCAAACAGGCTAGAGCGGACGCATGGACAGCACGCACACCTCTTCCGCCCGGATCACCGGCATCTACCGCTATCCCGTCAAGGGTCTGACGCCCGAGTCCCTGCCCCGCGCCGAGCTCAAGGTCGGCGAGACGCTCCGCTCCGATCGCCGCTACGCGATCGAGAACGGCCCGAGCGGTTTCGATCCCGCGGCGCCGAAGTGGCTGGCGAAGCCGCATTTCCTGATGCTGCAACGGGACGAGTGGCTGGCGCCGCTGCGTGCCCATTTCGACGACGACAGCCACGTGCTGACCTTGCGCCGGGACGGCGCGATGGTGGCGCAGGGCGATCTCGAAACGGAAGCAGGGCGCGCGGCGATCGAGCGCTATTTCGCCGATCGTCACGCCGGCCAGATCAAGGGACCGCCCAAGGTGCTGGTGAGCCCCGGGCACAGTTTTTCCGACGTGCCGCGCAAGGTGGTCTCGATCATCAATCTGGCGAGCCTGCGGGCGATCGAGGAGATGGTGCAGGCGCCGGTCCATCCGCTGCGCTTCCGCGCCAACCTCTATGTCGAGGGCTGGCCGGCCTGGCATGACGCCAACCTGCTCGACCAGACCATTGCGATCGGCAGCGCACGGGCAAAAGTTGTGAAGCGGATCACACGTTGTGCAGCGGTCAATGTCGATCCCGATACCGGCGCGCGCGACCTCTCGGTCCCGAACACGCTGATGCAGCGCTTCGGCAACAACGAATGCGGCATCTACGCCGAGATCATCAGCGACGGCGGCGCGGCCGTCGGCGACACGATTGCCGCGGAACCGCACTAGGTCACGCCAGGTTCCGTATTCCTTGAAGACGGCATAAACGTGCATCGCATTGCAATGTTTGGTTGCGTGCAATAGACTTCACTCGACATTTTGAATTGCAGCAAATTTGTCGAAATTGATTGTACGGGGTTGCCATGAGCATGATCATGGTTTCGTACCGGCGGGTCGATCAGGATACAGCGGGCCGCATCGCCGACCATCTGATCGAGAAGTACGGTGAGAAATCCGTCTTCTTCGACGTCAACAGCATTCGCACCGGCGCCAACTTCGTCGACCGGATCGCCAAGGCCATCGTCGCCTGCGACATCGTCATCGCGGTGATCGGTCCGCATTGGATCGGCAAGACCGACGATGGGAAACCTGCGCGTCTGGAGGATCCCGCAGATTCCGTGCGCTTCGAGATCGAAACGGCGCTGAAGCACAACAAGACGCTGCTGCCGCTGCTGGTGAACGGCGCAACCATGCCGGAGGCCGCCGAGCTGCCGGAATCGCTTCGCTTCCTGCACTTCTGCAACGCCGCCCGGGTCGACTCGGGTCAGGATTTTCGCGTGCACATGACCCGCCTGATCGATACGATCAACGAGGTCCTGAGTGAGGCCGGGCGATCGCCGCTGCGTGAAGTTTCGCCGATCAAGCGCTACTGGAAGTACGGCGCAGGCCTCGCCGCCGCGGCATTGGCGCTGGCCGTCTGGACCGTCGGGCCCGCGTTCGAACATACCGTGGCGAAGTCAGGCGGGCAGGACGATCAGACCACCGTCGGACGCGCGACGCCGCCCGCCGTTCCGGCCTCCGTCACGCAGCGCGCCAAGGCGCATGACGGCTTTCTCTTTCCTGATTCCGATCGACGATTTCTGAGTGAGGCCGATCTCAAGGACATGTCGGCGATCGAGCTGCGGATCGCACGAAACGAGATTTTCGCGCGGCATGGCCGGTTCTTCAAGGATCAGGTGCTCGCGAACTACTTCTCGCAATTCGCCTGGTATCAACCCGCTGCGGTCGAAGTCCCCCTGAGCAACCTCGAGACGACCAACGTCGACACGATCGAGGCGAAGGAGCACGAGAAGTGAGGCCAGCCGGCAGTATCGGTTGATCTCGCACCGCGTATGACCACCTCCCCCATTCTCAGAGGAGAGGTGGCCAGTCCCTGATCAATTCGTCGGCATCACATAGGCGTAGATCCGGCCGCGCGAGACCGGCACCTCGCGGACGCGGTGGCTGCTGTTGCCCGAGATCATGATCGGATTGCCCTTGGCATCGACGCCGGTGATGATCCCGACATGACCGCCGCCACGGCGGCCCATCACGGCGATGGCGCCGACCTGCGGCCCGGAGACGCGCTGGCCGTATTTGGCGAACGAGCTCGCCATGTCGGAGCCGGTGCCGCGATGGCCGGTCTGCTGCAGCACCATGTTCATGAAGCGCGCGCACCACAGGCTGGAGCGGCCGGTCGGATTGCCGCCGAGATAGCGGCGCGCCGTGTCGACGATGCCGGATGAGCCGAAGCCACCTGTCGCGCTCACGTCGGAGTTGGACGCGGCCTCAGCGCTGCCCGGTAACACGGCTGCATTGGCCTCGCCAAAGCCGCCCGCCTGCATCTGGGCGCGACGCTCGGCACGCGACAGCCGCGCTGTGTGCCGGTAGTGATGATGAGCTGAATGCCGCGTGTGATGGCCGGCATGAGCCGAATGCGCGTGACGCGAATGGTGCGGACGGGCGGACGCCGGAACGGCGGAGATCACGGCGAGCGTGAGCGAACACAGAGCCAGCGCCAAAACTCGAAGCGACCGGCGATACGCAAGCAACTGAACCATACTTCACGAGACCCTCTGAAACGCCCCCCAACTCCCCGTCGCATTCCCAAGGGGATGCGGTGGTGGTTTTGAAGATCGGGATGTGGCGAGAGGAAGATTTCATGCGGCGTTGCGAAAACGATTTCGGGGTCATTCCGCGCAAATTCCATGACGAAAATAGCCAGAACTGCCGCATTGCAGCCGCGGAAATTAATTGCAAATCTGAGGGCGGCCAACGAGAGGAGAATTTCAATGCCCCATGCCATCACGAAAGATCATGTCCGCCTGCATTTCGAAGAGGCAGGCAGTGGGACCCCGATCATCTTCCTGCACGAGTTCGCAGCTGACCACACCAACTGGGAACCGCAGATGCGCTACTTCTCGCGCGGTCACCGCTGCATCGCCTATTCCGCACGCGGCTACACGCCGTCGGACGTGCCGCCGAGCGCCGACGTCTACACCTACACGCATTTCTACACCGACGCGCTCGCGGTGCTCGACCATCTCGGCATCGCGAAGGCCCATTTCATCGGCCTCTCGATGGGCTCCTATTCGTCGCTGCAGGTCGCGCTCAACGCACCTGAGCGTGCGCTGTCGATGACGCTGGCCGCGGTCGGCTCGGGCTCCAGCCTCGAGAATCTCGCTGCCTTCCGCGCGCAGTGCCGCGCCAATGCCGAGCAGCTCGAGTCCATCGGCTCCGCCGAAGTCGCCAAGGTGACCCGCGAGGCACCGAGCCGGATTCCGTTCCTGGTCAAGGACCCGCGCGGCCACGCCGATTTCTACGCCGCGCTCGCGCGCCACGACGCCAAGGGCTCAGCCAACACGATGCGCAGCTTCCAGGGCGGCAGGCCCTCGATCTACACCATGACCGCGGCCATCAAGCGCGCAGCGACGCCGGCGCTGATCCTGTGCGGCGACGAGGACGACAATTGCATCGCGCCGAGCATGTTCCTGAAGCAGCATCTGCCGGCCGCCGGCCTTTCCTTCTTCCCGAAATCCGGCCATGTGCTCAACCTCGAGGAGCCGGCGCTGTTCAACGAGATGGTCGAGCGCTTCATCGCACTGGTCGAGGCCGGCCGCTGGCCGGTGCGCGATCCGCGGTCGCTGGTGGCGGCGCCGGTGTGATCGATCGCCATTGCGAGCGAAGCGAAGCAATCCATCTTCCCACACGCGGAAGCATGGATTGCTTCGTCGCTATCGCTCCTCGCAATGACGGCAACTATTTCCCTTTCTCACCCCGGCTGAGCAGGAACACGCCCTGCTCGCCGAACATGTTCCACACCCACCATGGCAGGTTGAGCGGCACCGGGCGGCCGTAGAGATCGAGCGCCACCGCGCGCTCCATCTTGACGTTGATCTCCTCGCAGAGCTGCACGAAATCCTTGATGGTGCAGAAATGGATGTTCGAGGTGTCGTACCAGCTCGCGGGCAAATTCTCGGTCCGCGGCATGTGGCCGCCGATCAAAAGCTGCAGCCGCATCTTCCAGAACCCGAAATTCGGGAACGAGACGATCGCGCGATGGCCGATCCGCAGCAGATTCTCCAGCACCACCTTGGGCTGCCGCGTCGCCTGCAAGGTCTGCGACAGGATGACATAGTCGAACGCATCGTCGGGATAGTTGACGAGGTCGGTGTCGGCATCGCCCTGCACCACCGCGAGGCCCTTGGCAACGCAGCCATTGACGCCCTCGCGCGACAGCTCGATGCCGCGGCCGTCGATGCCGCGGCTCTCCAAGAGCTGCAGCAATTCGCCGTCGCCGCAGCCAACGTCGAGCACGCGCGAACCCGGCCGCACCATGTCGGCGACCAGCAGATGATCGGTACGATAGCCGCCGGTCCGCTCCGGCGCGACGCCCGGCAAGGGCAAGGTTTGCTGCATGCTCATGACTGGCCGTCGTCCTTCAGTCGGCGCGCCTTGCCCGCGGCCTGCAGGAAGGCACGGGAAATTTCGAGGAATTCCGGCACGTCGAGCAGGAATGCGTCATGGCCGCGATCGGTCTCGATCTCGGCGAACGACACCCGTGCGCTCGACGCGTTCAGCGCATGCACCAGCGCGCGCGATTCCGAGGTCGGAAACAGCCAGTCGCTGGTGAACGAAACCACGCAGAACCGCGTCTTGATGCCGGTGAACGCCTTTGCGAGCACACCATTATGGTCGGCAGCGATGTCGAAATAGTCCATCGCGCGCGTAAGGTACAGATAGCTGTTGGCGTCGAAGCGCTCGACAAAGGACGAGCCCTGGTAGCGCAGATAGCTCTCGACCTGGAAATCCGCATCGAACGAGAAGGTCGGCAGCTCGCGATCCTGCATCCGCCGTCCGAACTTGCGGTGCAGCGCGGCGTCCGAGAGATAGGTGATGTGCGCCGCCATCCGCGCCACCGCCAGTCCACGATGCGGATGGGTGTCCTCGTCGACATAGCGGCCACCGCGCCAGTCCGGATCGGCCATCACCGCCTGACGGCCGAGCTCGTGGAACGCGATGTTCTGCGCCGAGTGGCGCGTCGAGCAGGCGATCGCGAGCGTCGAGAACACGCGCTCGGGATAGGCCGCGGTCCATTGCAGCACCTGCATGCCGCCCATCGAGCCGCCGACCACGCAGAACAGCGTCGCAATGCCGAGGCGATCGATCAGCATCGCCTGCGCGCGCACCATGTCGGGGATCGTGATGATCGGGAAATCGAGCCCCCACACCTTGCCGGTCGCAGGATTCAGCGACGCGGGCCCGGTCGAGCCCATGCAGCCGCCGATCACGTTGGAGCAGATGATGAAGTATTGTTCGGGATCGATCGGCTTGCCGGCGCCGACCATGGTGTCCCACCAGCCGGGCTTGCCGGTGACGGGATGGGTGTTGTTGACGTGCTGATCGCCGGTCAGCGCGTGGCAGATCAGGATTGCGTTGGACCTGTCAGCATTGAGCTCGCCATAGGTCTGATAGGCGATCTGGAACGGCGCGAGATCGACGCCGCAATCCAGCTTCAGCGGCTGATCCATGCCGAACTTCGCCACCAATGACGACGGATGATCCGCCTCATGGGCGCGATCATCGCTGGACATCGGCGGGCTCGGTATCGGACGCACGTTGCTCATCTAGGCGACCCTGCCTCCGCGTGGGAGGGCTCGAACAGAAATCAGGCCATAAAAAACCCGGCCTGAACAAGGTTCGGCCGGGAGCTGATCTGTCCCCGGCCTGTTTAGCGAGTTGTTTAACGTGGCTGCAAGCCGGCCGGCTCAAATGACCACGGAGTAACGCGAACCTAGTCCTCAGGCCCCCCGTCGTCAAGGCGGCCAGTGAACCTCCCCTTGCCGGGCGCCGATGGTTAACCGAATGCGCAAGGCACGCCTGCGACGTTTCTCTTTGCTTTCGCTGGCCGTCTTTCCTAATCAGGGACCCTGTCTGGCACGGCATCGGGCCGCCCGGACGACAAGGTTTGAGAGCATGTCCAACCCACCCCCGTCGCCGCCCTCGCTGCAGGAGCTGCGCAAGGAGATCGATGCGATCGACGAGCAGGTTCACCGCCTGCTGATGGCGCGCGGCGACATCATCGACCGCCTGATCCAGGTCAAGAAGACCCAGGAGGTCGGCTCGGCGTTCCGCCCGGCGCGCGAGGCCAGCATGATGCGCGAGCTGGTGCGGCGCCATCGCGGCATCCTGCCGCTCGACACCATCGAGAGCATCTGGCGCGTCATCATCTCGACCTTCACCTATGTGCAGGCGCCGTTCGCGGTGCATGCCGATGTCTCGGTCGGCGAGTCCGCGATGCGCGACTCGGCGCGGTTTCACTTCGGCTTCGTGGTGCCTTACGTGTCGCATTTCAGCGCCCAGGCCGCGGTCGAGGCGGCGGCGAAATCGAAGGGCGACCTCGCGCTGGTCTCCGCGATCGCGAGCCGCACACCGTGGTGGAATGCGCTCGAGGCCGATGGCGCGCCGAAGATCATCGCGCGGCTGCCGTTCCTCGAACGCGCCGACCATCCCGCCGCGCTGCCGGTGTTCCTGATCTCGCGGGTCGCCGACGACGCTATGGTCACGGAGGTGCAGATCTGGAGCGTGCGTGTCTCCGGCTGGAACGCCGATGTCGCCCGGGCGCTGGCCCCGCTCGCCGAGATCGTCGCGGTCCCCGACACCGCGTTCGACGGCGCGGCTTTGCTGGTCTCGGTCACCGGGCACGATTTCGAGAAGATCAAGCTCGCCTTGATCGAGGCCGGCGCCTCGGTGCGCTCTTCGGCCCTCGTCGGCAGCCACGCAACGCGCTATACGGTGCCCTCTAACGGATCGGCCAAGAGCTAGCCGTCTGTATATCCGGAGTTGATGATGTCCCGCCCCGTGCCGAATCCCGGCATCCTCGATATTGCGCCCTACACGCCCGGCAAGAGCCCGGTGCCGGAACCGGGCCGCAAGGTGTTCAAGCTGTCCGCCAACGAGACGCCGTTCGGTCCGTCTCCGAAGGCGATCGCGGCCTACAAGGGCGCGGCTGACCATCTCGAGGACTATCCGGAAGGCACCTCGCGGGTGCTGCGCGAGGCGATCGGCCGTGCCTATGGGCTCGATCCCGACCGCATCATCTGCGGCGCCGGCTCCGACGAGATCCTCAATCTCCTGGCGCACACCTATCTCGCCCCCGGCGACGAGGCGATCTCGACCACCCACGGCTTCCTGGTCTACCCGATCGCCACCATGGCGAATGGCGCCAAGAACGTGATCGCGGCCGAGACCAATTTCACCGCTGACGTCGACGCCATCCTCAAGGTGGTGACGCCGCGCACGAAACTGGTCTGGCTCGCCAACCCGAACAATCCGACCGGCACCTATATCCCGTTCGACGAGGTTAAGCGACTGCGCGCCGAACTTCCGTCGCACGTGCTGCTGGTGCTCGACGCCGCCTATGCCGACTACGTCTCGCGCAACGACTACGAGCTCGGCATCGAGCTGGTCGCGACCACCGACAACACGGTGGTGACGCACACCTTCTCGAAGATCCACGGCCTTGCCGCGCTGCGGGTCGGCTGGATGTTCGGCCCGGCGCATATCGTCGATGCCTGCAACCGCATCCGCGGTCCGTTCAACGTCACGACGCCGGCGATGCTGGCGGCGGTGGCGGCGATCGAGGACTCTGCCCATGTGCAGATGTCGCGAACGCACACCGAACAGTGGCGCAACTGGCTGACCGAGGAGATCGGCAAGCTCGGGCTCAAGGTGACGCCGAGCGTCGCCAACTTCGTGCTGATCCACTTCCCGGCCGACAAGGGCAAGACCGCCGCGGAAGCCGACGCCTATCTCACGCGGCGCGGTCTCGTGCTGCGCGCGCTCAACAATTACAAGCTGCCGCATGCGCTGCGCATGACCATTGGCACCGAGGAAGCCAACCGCCTCGTGGTCGAGGGCTTGCGCGACTTCCTGGCCGGAAAGTGAACACCGACGTGACCACGGCTCCGCTCTTCAACCGCATCGCCCTGATCGGCTTCGGCCTGATCGGCGGCTCGATCGCGCGCGGCGCGCGCGCGCAAGGCCTCGTCGGCGAGATCGTGACCACCGCGCGCTCTTCGAAGACGCGCGCCCGCGTCGCCGAGCTCGGCATCGTCGATCGTGTCGTCGAGACCAATATCGAGGCGGTGAAGGATGCCGATCTCGTCATTCTCTGCATTCCCGTCGGCGCCTGCGGCCCGGTCGCGGCCGAGATCGCAGCCCACCTCAAGCCCGGCGCTGTTATCTCCGACGTCGGCTCGGTGAAGGGCGCTGTCGTCAAGGACATGGCGCCGCATCTGCCTGACGGCGTGCACTTCGTGCCGGCGCATCCGGTGGCCGGCACCGAGCATTCGGGACCGGATTCCGGCTTCGCCGAGCTCTTCATCAACCGCTGGTGCATCCTGACGCCGCCCGAAGGCACCGATCCCGCGGCGACCGACCGGCTGCGCGCGTTCTGGGCCGCGCTCGGCGCCAAGGTCGAGATCATGACGCCGGATCATCATGACCTCGTGCTTGCGATCACCAGCCATCTGCCGCATCTGATCGCCTACACCATCGTCGGCACCGCCGACGAGCTGGCGCAGGTGACCGAATCCGAGGTCATCAAGTTCTCCGCCGGCGGCTTCCGCGACTTCACCCGCATCGCAGCGTCCGACCCGACGATGTGGCGCGACGTGTTCCTCGCCAACAAGGACGCCGTGCTCGAGATGCTCGGCACCTTCACCGAGGATCTGTCGAAGCTGACCCGCGCGATCCGGCGCGGCGACGGCGACGCGCTGTTCGACCACTTCACCCGCACCCGCGCCATCCGCCGCGGCATCGTCGAGATCGGCCAGGATTCGGCTGCGCCCGATTTCGGCCGGCCGCATGCGAATTTGAAGAAGTAGCCGGGGCCCGCGATTTCTCCACTTGGTCGTCCTGGCGAAAGCCAGGACCCATTGCCACCGCATTGGGTTGTGAACGGGACCGCAGCCCAGCGTCGCACGACAACTGACACTTGGGGTAATGGGTCCTGGCTTTCGCCAGGACGACGATGAGGATGGTTCTCGCGCGATACGACGCACCGTCATTGCGCACTTCATCTCGGTGTCATCACCCGGCTCGACCGGGCGATCCAGTATTCCAGAGACGCCGGTGCTCGAATCGAGAAGCCGCGGCGTACTGGAGCGCCCGGTCGAGCCGGGCGATGACAGTGTGGGTGGGGTGCAGCTTCGCATTCTCGCGACACGATTTGCCCGAGGCGAAGGATTGACAGGTTTTGCTGCGCTGCCCGTCGGGTTGATTTTGTCGCACCCGATTCCTGCCGAACAGCTTCAGCGCCGCTTCTTCGCTTCTGCTCAAGGCAACGACCGAAGCAGCACTCCATCGATCTTTCCGTCGGATGCCAAGATGATCCGCCACTCCATGTCGACATTGGCGAAGCTGACGTCATAGACATCCCAACCGTCTCGCCCGACGCCCTTGAAGCGAATCGTTTGCATGCCCCCGGCCAGGTCCAGCGCGGCGATGATCGCCGGAGCCTGCTCGCGGGCCACCGCCGCCATGACGTCGCTCATGCCGGCGTAGTCGACGGCACCTTGCTGGTGCTGAATGATCAGGCGGCGGATCGCCTCCTCGGTTCCCGGCGACGGCGTCTTGTCATCGATCCTCTTTGCCAGCGCGGTCGCCGCATCTTGGGCCTGCCCGTCGTCGATCCGGGTCGCGTTGTGCGTCAACCCGCCTTGATGAAGCGTCAGGGCGTTCGCGATTCCATCCGGCTCGACGGCGAAGGCAATCTGCGCCGCCGTGACCTTGAGAAAAAACGTGTGCTCGCTTTCGGGATGTATTTCCGAGGCGAACTGTCCGAGCGGCTTCGCGAACAGATGACCGCCATCGCGTGTGATCGTCACCACCTGCCCGCCGGTCTGAAACCGAAAATGACCGACGTAGCGCTCTATCACGCCGGGATCGATCTGAATCGCAGCGCGGGGCCGGGCCTGTTCGTAGCGCCGTTGCGCGACGGCATCGAATGATGCTTCGGCCATGTTGGTCTCTTTGGCCAGCGCAATGAGGTCGGCGATCGAGAGCGACCCGCCCGCAGAAAGCTTCAAACGCGCCACATTCACCAGCGCAAGGCCCTCATCGGCGCGGTTGCGCAGTTGAAGGATCGACGATTGTTGCATGGCCAGGATTCGGTCGAGATCGATCGCGCCGCCGTCGAGAAGCTTGGCGATTTGCGCCAGGCTGAGCCCCATTCGCTTTAGCGCGAGGATCTCGTGCAGCCGGCGGATCTCCGCAGCACCATAGAGCCGCCAACTCTTCGCCGTGCGGCGCGGCGAAATCAGGCCGCGGCTCTCATAGAGCCGAAGTCCGCGTACCGTGAGACCGATGCGAGCGGCGCACTCTGCCGCAGTCAGCAAAACGTCCCTGTCGGCTTTGTCTCTCGGCTCGTTCATCGACGGAGGCCCCTTCGCCCGTACCTTACGGTGTGACCTTAGGTCCGGCTCAAGGCCTTTTTCGGCGCGGCGGGCGATAAACCGCTTGAGCCGGCCCCAAGGTCATAGGTCAGAAGCGGGGCAGGAAGACCCTTCAATGCGCAAGTCGCCACAACACACGCGCGCATCAACGACGGTCCTCCGGACCTCGCCACACAACCACAACAACGGGAAACCAATCTCATGAAAAAGCTTCTGCTCGGTGCGGTCGCTGGTATCGCCTGCGCGGCTCCCGCGTTCGCGGCCGATCTTCCGGCGCGCACCTATCCGAAGGCGCCGGCCTATACGGCGCCGGAGGCGGTCTATAACTGGACCGGCTTCTATATCGGCGGCCACGTTGGTGGTGCCTTCGCGGGCAACAACAGCCTCGGCGGGGACAAGGCCCGATTCCTGGGCGGCTTGCAGGGTGGCTTCGACTACCAGTTCTCGAACTGGGTGATCGGTGCCGAGGTTCAGTTTAGCGGGCTCACCGGTAACGGTGGCAAAGACTCGACCCTTCCGGCAGGCACCCTGGTAACAAGCAATCAGCTTGGCTCGATCACCGGCCGGCTCGGCTACGCCTGGGGCCCCGCGCTTCTCTACGCCAAGGGCGGTTACGCCGTCCGCGACAACCTCAATATCAGCGCCAGCTCCGGCGGAATTCCGGTGGTCGTTGCGACCAATGGCAGTCACCGGGGCGGCTTTACCCTCGGCGGCGGTCTCGAATACATGTTCGCGCGGAACTGGTCCGCGAAGGCCGAGTATCAGTACTACAACTTCGGCAACACCAGCTTCGCCGGCGGCCCCGCCACGATCGTCGGCGTCCGGTTCAGGGACGACGACCATACCGTCAAGGTAGGCTTCAACTACCGCTTCGGCTGGGGTAGCTAGAGCGCTTTCGATTCCTGGCCGTCATGGCCGGGCTTAGCCGTTCGAAGAACGGCGTCGCTTCCGCTCGCCTATGCCCGGCCATCCACGTCTTTCTTCACGCTGGAAACCCAAGACGTGGATGCCGGGACAAGCCCGGGCGCATGACGATTAAGCTACCACCGCGCCGAACCTCACCGTCGCAACCGTTGATCCCGAATCGGCCCCGCCGCCGATATCGGCGCAACCTTCTGGGTCAGCCGCTGGCGGCCGACGAGGCCGGCGGTTGCCAGCATGACGTCGCCGCCGAACCACCAGGAGCCGATCACGAACTCCCAGGCGCGCGGCGGAATCTCGTCGAATACGATGCCATAGACCGACACCAGCGCAGCCAGCGCGGCGAGGAAGATGCCGCCCGCGCTCATGAGCTCGACGGCATCGATGCGCCCCGTGGCGCGCAAGGCGGGCCTTGGAATATCGATGCCGAGATAGAAGCCGACGGCACCGATCACGATCGTCGTCACGATGAAGGCAAGCGTACCGAAGAAAGCGATGTGCCCCTTCGCGAGCTGGGCGGCGACGAAGGTGCCGGCCATGGCGCCGGCCATCGCCAGACCGGTTCGCTGCAACACATGCGCGGCGCGGCTGACCATCATCAGTTCGCGGGCGATCACGGCCCTCTCCTTGCTGCTCACGATCCTCATCTGCATGTTCCTTTCCAGCTCTACGCTCCCTCTCCCCGTTCTTACGGGGAGAGGGTTGGGGTGAAGGGCCGTCTCCGCAACAATGCTGGCTAACGAACTCGCGGAGACTCCCACTCACCCAGATCGCATCTTCGATGCGTCGTAGCCGAAGCTCTGCCTCGGCGTTCTTAAGGACGGCCGCCGAAGGCGGCCTGCGCCTCTCCCCGCACGCGGGGCGAGGTAACCGGAGTCCTAGAACGGGTAGTAGCGGATCTGGGTCATGACGATGTGGTCGTCGGTCTTCGGCGCGCCGCCGACACCTTGGAAGGCGAAGCGCTGGTTATAGGAATACTGCACGCCGGCCTTGATCGCCCCGTAGTCGCCCTTGAAGATCGTGTCGTAGAAACCGACCGTGTATTGCCTGACCTCCGAGGTGTTGCCGTTGCAGGTCGCCGCCGGCGAGTTCTCGATGTTGCATCCGAGATTGTTGTAGAGCGGATTGCCGTAGCCGAACGGCACCGTGCCGACATTGGAGAACGTCGCCTTGGTCTTCTCGAGGCCGGCATAGGCATAGAGATCGAGCGACGGCGTCGTGTGCCAGACCGTGCCGAGCAGGAACGCCGTGATCGGCAGCGGCTGGATCGAGCCGTCCTGGCGCACCGTCGCATCCGGGAACGGCGTCGCCGTGAAGCGGCCGAGCGCGCCGTGCGACGCCGAGCCCTGCAGCTCCAAGAGCTGCGGCACGATCTCCGCCGAGAAATGCCCGCCGAAGCTCACCGTGTTGACGTCGTGATTTGCGAAGTTGAAGCGATCGTAGAAATCGCGATACATCGCCCAGCCCTCGACATGCAGCTTGTAGGGCCCAAGCCGCGGATCCCACGCACCCTTCACGGTGAAATCAGGCACGTGATTGAGGCTGACATTGTTGGCGTTGTTGAAGAAGCTGCCGCCCGGCCCGGTGAGGTTGACCAGGAGGTTCGGGTTGAGCACGCCCTGTGGCCCAACCGCCGGCGTGCCGACCAGCGGGGTGTTGCCGCCGAAGAACGACGTCTGCGGATTTTCCGCCGAGACCGCGAGCTTGAACTCGGGCCCGATGTCCTGCCAGACGCGAATGCCGGGCTGCCGCGCCGCAAGGAAGCCGGGCACCGATTCGAAATCGATCACGCCGGGCGCATCGACCCCGCGCGGATCGATGCCGGACTTGCTCGGCGCATTCAGCGACCAGCTCTGACCGGCAAGCACGTGCAGGCCGAGATCGGTGCGGCTGACCTCGACGCTGGCCTGACGCAGCCGCGGGTTGAACGAGTTGGTGGCGACCGAGTTCGCGGTCTGCGCCGCGCCTTCGAAATCCATTTCGCCGTAGCCGGCGACGCGGGTGTTGGCGAAGATTTCGGCTTCCGCGAGCACCGAGAAGCGGGTCTGCCGCGCCGAGAAGCGCGACTCGCCGGTGTTGAAGTTCTTGCTCTGCGGGAACGGAATGAAGGCGTAGACCGAGCCGGTGTCGGAAGCGAGATTGCGGGTGCGATAGATGCCGGTGAGATCGACCCAGCCGCCGAAGGTGAAGGTGACGCCCTTGTAGCAGAGCTTGCCCGATGCGCAGGGATCGAACGGCACCGGCGCCTTGGCCGCCATCCGCGTGTTCTGCATTGCGCTCTGTCTTGCCGCCAGCGCCTCCTCCTTGCGCGCCTGCACTTCCATTTTCTGTTCGAGCTGCTTGAGCCGCGTCTTCAGCGCCTTCAGCTCGGACGCATCGTCTTCCGCAAACGCAGAACCAGTCGACAGCAGCATGCTGCCGAGCAGAATTCCCCCGAGAATTCGCATCGCTTCTCTCCCACGCGAGGTTGTTTCCTCAGGCCAGAGAGAGCGGTATTCGAGGACTGATATTCGCGGCGGCCCGCAATATTCCGGTCACGTTTTTCTCATCGCGGCCGCGGGAATGTTTTGCCGCGACGGACGATATCGCGCGCGAGGGGTTAAGGTGTCGATGCACTGCGGAGGGTGGATTTTGCGCAGCACAATCCGCCTCTCAGCCTGCGGAGAGCGACGGCGGACATGTAACAACACCGGTCGCGAGATCGAATTGTCGTTCGGCGCCTGCTTCAGGCTGCCATGGACATTCGAAGGACGAAGGACAGCAACATGATCGGTGAAGTCATTGTGGTCGGTGACCTGAAGTTGCGGGATGACGCCTCGCTCGACGAATACAGCCGGCTGGGCGAACGCATGTACGACATCGTCAGCCGCCTTCCGGGATTCCTGTCGGTGAAATCGTTCAAGGCGGCGGATGGCGAGGAGCTCACCCTGTTTCGCTTTGCCTCGGAAGAGGCGCTTGAGACCTGGCGCCATCATCCGGAACATGTCGAAACCATGCAGCGCGGACATGCCGAATTTTACGCCAGCGGCTTCCTGCAGATCTGCAAGGTGATCCGCGAAGTCGGCCCGTTTGAGCATGCGTAACGGTGCGTAGTGCGTAGGGCGGATTAGCGTAGCGTAATCCGCCATGTTTGGTTGGCTTGCTCGGCGGGTTACGGCTTCGCCAAACCCGCCCTTCTCGGGCTGCGCCGCTCAGAACAGCGGCGGAATCTGCGCGACTTTCAGCGGTCCCAAAAACACCGCGCCATCGGCGAAGCGCAGCGGGAAGCTGCGCGCCTTCTTGCCTTCGAGCGTGGCCTCGGTGCCGAGCGAATTGATGCCGGCGGAGATGCCTGCATTGGCGTTCTGCTTGATCACCTTGCCGAGGCCGGGGATCGCGCGGTCCAGCGCGCCGAACAGATTGCTGAGGTCCTGGCTCTTCACACCAGGCGCGACGCGATCGAGCGTCGCCTGCGGCACGCCGTCCTCCAGCATCTTGTCGATGCCGAGCGCGGGAATGACGCGCTCGAGGCCGGCGACCGTCATCTGCAGCTCGCCCTCGATGCGGCCTTGCGCGTTGAGGCGGAGCGTGCCGGCCGCGACCGACAGCACGTCGCCCTGCTCGATCCGCGACTGCTGGATCTCGACGCTGCCGCCGGCCGCCTGGATCTCGCGGAAACGATCCGGCCATGGCTTCGGCGAAAAATCCTTCAGGCCGTTCAGCCGCGCATGGATGTCGGCGTTGAACGGCTGGGTGAGCAGCGGATGCACGTCCTGCAGGGTGCCGCCGGCGATCTGCAGCACGGTCTCGATCGCGGGGCTGTCCGGGGCCGAGGCGTCGACCTGCCTGCCGTGCAGCTCGATATGATTGACGCGCATCAGCGGCGTCGGCGCGGGACCGCCGGTGCGATCGATGGCGAGATTGTCGAACACCAGCGAGGCGCGCTGCGGCACTGCCGGCAGGCCGACCACGCTGGAGCGTCCCAGGCTCCAGTTGACCTGTAGCGTCGGCTGCGCGTTGCGCTCGGCGATCGTGGCCGGTCCCTTGAACTCGGCGATCACGAGCTTGGGATCGTAGACCTGTGCCACGACCAGGATTTCGGCCAGCCGCGCCACGAACGCCATCTGCGGCGAGGCGGTCTGCGACACCAGCATCACGCTCGGATCGGTGCAACGGACCTCGAATCGAAACGGGTACCCCGCCACCGAGCGCTTGTCGCAATCATAGACCCGGCCGGCCGTCGCCTCCTGCGCGCGCCAGGCATCGGCCTGCACGCCGACCTGCGAGGCGGCGAAGAACCAGAAGCCGCTCCACAGCACCGCGGCGATCAGGACCACGACAGGGACGGCATAGAGGCCGAAGCGCGAGCGACGGCGGGGGGCTGAGTTCAAATCGGACATGCGGCGTCCTTTGGCGGGCGAATTTGTCAAAATCGAAGCGGCAGCAGGCCGCGGGCAACCCTTACGCACCTGTTGTGCAATCCTCGCGCAACCTTTGCGTAACCCTTACGTAACCCTTGGAAACATCACGGAATCTGCTTCGCTTCGACGGCGTGTTCTGCTAGCCCATCTGCGCGATGTCAGCAAATCCTCCCAATTCCGAAACCGACGGCGACCTCTGGGTGTTCGGCTACGGCTCGCTGATGTGGAAGCCGGGCTTCGAGTTCCTGGAGCAGGTGCCGGCACGGCTGATCGGCGAGCATCGCGCGCTCTGCGTCTATTCGTTCGACCACCGCGGCACGCCGGAGAAGCCGGGCCTGGTGCTCGGCCTCGACCGCGGCGGCGCCTGCCGCGGCATCGCATTCCGCGTCGCCGCCCGCCTGCGCCACGACACCGTCGCCTATTTGCGGGCGCGCGAGCAGACCACCAACGTCTACCGCGAGGTGATGCGCTCGGTGTGGCTGGAGAATGCAGCGCGCGACCGCGTCAGTGCGCTGGCCTATGTGGTCGATCGCGGCCATGTGCAATATGCCGGGCGGCTGTCGCTTTCCGAGCAACTGCGCCTGGTGCAGCAGGGCCACGGTCGCTCCGGCAACAACCGCGATTATGTGCTCTCGACGGTCGCCGCGATCGAGAAGCAGGGCTTTCGCGATCAGCCGCTGCACCAGCTGGCGGTGATGCTGCATGACGCGGGCACGACGCTGCATCGCGATGCACGTGCGGCGGACGGGCTCGACCAGGCCTGAGTGCGGCAGCGCCATTGGCGTCGATCGCGTGCATTGAGGAACCGGTTCGCGGAATTTTGCCACGGCGCGAACAATATTGTGGTTTCAATTTCCGATCGCTGGAATGGAACGACTGGAATGCGCCCCTCATTGCTGAAGCTCGCCGCACTCGGCCTGCTGTTGCTGCTGAACACCCCGTCTTATGCCGGGCTGAGAGAGGATGGCGCGGCATGCGACGCCAAGGAGCCGCACCCGGAGCTCGCGATCCCCGCCTGCACCCGCCTGATCGCGGCCAATCCCAGGGGACGCGACCTCGCGATCACCTATTACAACCGGGCGCTCGCCTGGCATAACAAGGGCGATCTGGCGAAAGCCAAATCGGACTACGATCAGTCGATCGCGATCAATCCGTCGTTTGCGCCCTCCTACGGCCAGCGGGCCAAGGTCTATCTGCAAAACCAAGACTATGACCGCGCGCTGAGCGACTTCGATCAGGCCATCCGGCTCAAGCCTGCCGGTCCGTTCAGCGCCGGCTGGTTCAACAATCGCGCCGAGCTGTTCGTCGCCACCGGGGACTATGATCGCGCGCTGGCCGATTACGGCAAGTCCATCGAGCTCGATCCCAACTCGTGGTACGCCTATGTCAATCGCGCGCTGGTCTATGATTTCAGCGGCAAAGATCGGCTCGCGGCGCTGCATTGCCAGGATGCGATCAAGCTCGCGCCGCGCGCAGCCGGCCCCTATTATTGCCGGGCCGTGGTCGAGATCAGCGCCGGCGATCTCGACCATGCCGCACGCGATATCGAACGCGCGATCGGCATCCAGGATGGGCAAGCCGAATTCTACTCGCTGCGCGGCTTGACGCTCGCCAGCAAGGGCGAGCTCGACCAGGCGATGCGCGACTACGACCACGCCACGCAACTCAATGCACAGGGCGCGCTGAATTACGCACGCCGCGGTCTCGCCGACGAGAAGAAGGGCGATATCGACGCTGCGCGCACCGACTTCCGCCACGCGCTCGACGTCATCGGCCTCGATCAGCTCGACCGCACGCAGGGCCAGCGCATCGCCAGGGAAGGCCTGCAACGGCTGGATCAGGTCGCCACTACGGAGAAGAGCGTCGTCGCCGATCACGTCGCGACCAAACCTGACACGGTCAAGCCCGCCCCCGCGCTCGCCGCGGCCGTTCCGCTCGCGCCGATCGGCGCGGGCCCGAAGGCAACAACGACCGAACGGCGCATCGCCCTGGTCGTCGGCAACTCGAAATACCGCTCCGTCCCGGTGCTGCCGAACCCCGGCCAGGACGCCGCGGCGATCGCCGACACGTTGCGCGCGGTGGGCTTTCAGGATGTCCGCCTCGTCACCGACGCGACGCGGGACAGCCTGGTCGAGGCCCTCAAATCATTCGCCAGCGCGGCGGACGGCGCCGACTGGGCGGTGATCTACTATGCCGGCCACGGCATGGAGATGGCGGGCGAGAACTATCTGGTGCCGGTCGACGCCAAACTCGCCACCGACCGCGACGTGTCGTTCGAGGCCGTCGCCCTGACCCAGGTGATGGGCGCCACCGAAGGCGCCCGCAAGCTGCACCTCGTCATTCTCGATGCCTGCCGCGACAATCCGTTTGCCAACCAGATCAAGCGCACCGTCGCATCACGCTCGATCGGCAGGGGATTGGCCCAGGTCGAACCCGACAGCGGCACGCTGGTCGTCTACGCCGCCAAGCACGGCCAGGTCGCGCTCGACGGCGACGGCGGTCACAGCCCGTTCGTGACCGCCCTGATCAGGCGCATGCAGACCCCGCGGATCGAGATCCGCAAGCTGTTCGACCTCGTGCGCGACGACGTCATGGCGGCGACGGATCGGCGCCAGCAGCCCTTCAGCTACGGTTCGGTGCCGGGAGCTGAGGATTTCTACTTTGTCAGCGCGAGCCAGAATGCGGCGAAGTAATCCGTGTCCGCGCGGCCGAGAACGATGCGATCGGGAATATGGCCGCCGTCTGGCGCTTTGTTGCGGCTAGACAAATCGCGGCGGCTGTATGGCGGCGGCCTGTGACATTTAGGCTTTTGCATCGCGGCACGGACGGATAGAAGCTCATCCGCGAACATCGACACTGATGCAATGAACCTCTCCGCCCCCTTTATCCGCCGGCCGGTCGGCACCACGCTGCTGTCTCTTGGACTGGTGGTGGCGGGCATCATTGCGTTTTTCAAGCTGCCGGTGTCGCCGCTGCCCGACGTCGACATCCCGACCATCATGGTGCAGGCGACCTTGCCTGGCGCCAGCCCGGCCGACGTCGCTTCCACCGTGGCGAGCCCGCTCGAGCGTCATCTCGGCCAGATCGCGAGCGTCACCGAGATGACGTCGACGTCTTCGCTCGGCTCGGCCCGCGTCACGCTGCAATTCGACATCGACCGTGACATCAACGGCGCCGCGCGCGACGTGCAGGCGGCGATCAACGCCGCGCGCGCCGACCTGCCGACCAACCTCCGCGCCAACCCCACCTACCGCAAGTTCAACCCGGCCTCGGCGCCGATCCTGATCTACACCCTGACCTCGGACACGCTGACCCCGGCCGAGCTCTATGACGCCGCCTCGACCGTGCTGGCCCAGAAGCTGTCGCAGGTCGAGGGCGTCGGCGAAGTCTCGGTCGGCGGCGGCTCGCTGCCCGCGGTGCGCGTCGAGCTGATCCCGCCGGCGCTCTACAAATACGGCATCGGGCTCGAGGATGTCCGCGCGGCGCTGTCGAGCGCCAACGCGCACAGCCCGAAGGGCGGCATCGACGTCGGCGACCAGCGCTACCAGATCTACGCCAACGACCAGGCGCGGAAAGCCGCCGACTACAAGCCGCTCGTCGTCGCCTACCGCAACGGCGCGGCGGTGCGCCTGACCGATGTCGGCGACGTCATCGATTCCGTGGAGAATGTGCGCACGCTCGGCCTGTCCAATGGCAAGCCGGCCGTCGTGATGATCGTGTACCGGCAATCGGGCGCCAACATCATCAAGATGGTCGACAGCGTAAAAGGGCTGATGCCGCAGCTCAGGGCCTCGGTTTCGCCCGCGATCGACATCACGCTGGCGATGGACCGCTCGAAGACGATCCGGGCCTCGCTGCACGATGTCGAGATCACGCTCCTGATCGCCGTCGCGCTGGTGATCCTGGTCGTGTTCGCCTTCCTGCGCAATGCGCGGGCGACACTGGTGCCTGTCGTGGCGGTCGGCGTGTCGCTGATCGCCACCTTTGCCGTGATGTATTTGCTGGGCTACACGCTCGACATCTTCTCGCTGATGGCGCTGACGGTGGCGACCGGCTTCGTGGTCGACGACGCCATCGTGGTGCTGGAGAACATCGCCCGTCACTTGGATGCCGGGATGTCGCGGCTGGAGGCGACGCTGGTCGGCACCCGCGAGGTCGGCTTCACCGTGCTGTCGATGAGCGTGTCGCTGATCGCGGTGTTCGTGCCGATCCTGCTGATGGGCGGCCTGGTCGGCCGCCTGTTCCGCGAATTCGCCATGACCATCACCATCGCGATCGTGATCTCGCTGGTGGTCTCGCTGACGACGACGCCGATGATGTGCGCGGTGCTGCTGCGCAAGGAGGAAGGCCAGCCGCATGGCTGGATCTACCGGATCAACGAGCGCGCCTTCGAGCTGATGCTGAGCGGCTACCGCGCGACACTCGGCCTCGCGCTGCGGCATCCGCTGCTGGTGATGCTGATCCTGGGCTGCACGCTCTATCTGAACGTCCATCTCTACACGGTGGTGCCCAAGGGCTTCGTTCCGCAACAGGATACCGGGCTGCTGATCGGCTCGATCCAGGCCGACCAGAGCACCTCGTTCCAGCTGATGCAGCAGAAGCTGACCCAGTTCATCGACATCGTGAAGTCAGATCCGGCGGTCGATACCGCCGTCGGCTTCACCGGCGGCGGCGGCGTGGGTCCGGGCGGCACCAACACCGGCACCGTGTTCGCCTCGCTGAAGCCGATGAACGAACGCAAGCTGCGCGCCGACAAGGTGATCGAGCGGCTGCGCGATCCCTTGGCAAAGGTGGCGGGCGCCACCCTGTTCCTGCAATCGATCGGCGATCTCGGCGCCGGCGGCCGCTCGGGCAACGCGGCGTATCAATACACCCTGAAGGGCTCGACCTTCGAGGAGCTGAACGAGTGGACGCCCAAGCTCGTCGCCGCACTGCAGAAGGAGCCGACGCTCGCCGACGTCAACACCGACCAGCAGAACAAGGCGCTGCAAGCCAATCTGGTCATCGACCGCGACGCCGCCTCGCGGCTCGGGATCACGGTCAGCCAGCTCGACAACACGCTCTATGACGCATTCGGGCAGCGCCAGGTCTCGACCATCTTCGTCGCGCGCAACCAGTATCACGTGATCATGGAGGTCGCGCCGCGCTTCTCGCAGGACCCGCAGACCCTGAAGGAGGTCTATATCTCGACCTCGGGCGGATCGGCGACCGGCACGCAGAGCACCAATGCGGTGGCCGGCACGGTGGCCTCGTCGTCGCAGAAGAGCTCGATCAGCTCGGTCGCCGCCAATGTGGTGCGCAATCAGGCGACCAACTCGATCGGCGCCACGGGCAAGGGCGTCGCCTCGACCGGAACCGCGGTCTCGACCAGCGCGGAGACGATGATCCCGCTGTCGAGCGTCGCCCGCTTCGAGCACGGCGAGACGCCGCTTGCGGTCAACCACCAGGATTTGCTGGTCGCCAGCACCATCTCGTTCAATTTGCCGCCGGGCGTCTCGCTCAGCACCGCGACCACCACGATCGAGAACGCGATGCACACGCTCGGCATGCCGGCGGGCATTTCCGGCGGGTTCGCGGGCTCCGCAAAGATCTTCCAGCAGGCGCTGGCGAACGAGCTGTTTCTGATTCTCGCAGCACTCGCGACGATCTACATCTCGCTCGGCATGCTCTACGAGAGCTACGTCCACCCGCTGACCATCCTCTCCACTTTGCCCTCGGCCGGCGTCGGCGCGGTGGCGGCGCTGATGCTGTCGCACACCGATTTCGACATCATCGGCATGATCGGGGTGATCCTCCTGGTCGGCATCGTCAAGAAGAACGCGATCATGATGATCGACTTTGCACTCGACGCCGAGCGCCAGCGCGGGCTGTCGTCGCGCGATGCGATCTACGAGGCCTGCCTGATGCGCTTCCGCCCGATCATGATGACGACGCTCGCCGCGCTGTTCGGCGCGGTGCCGCTGATGATCGGCCTTGGCGAAGGCAGCGAGCTGCGCCAGCCGCTCGGTATCGCGATCTTCGGCGGACTGATCCTGAGCCAGATCCTGACGCTCTACACCACGCCCGTGGTCTATCTCTATCTCGACCGCGCCAGGCTGTGGGTCCAGCGCCGCCGCGCCGCCCGACGGGCACGGCGGGCCACGGCACGCGCGTCCTGACCAGAGCGCGCGCTCACAAATCCGAAGCGCGCGCAGAGCAGCGAGATCCGCGTTAGCCTTGCACAGCAAGCGTCGGCGATGCCTGAGCGAATGTCCGCCAAGGGCCAATAGCGGTCGTGAGCAGATGCAGCAAAACTGGCACCAAGGCTATTTCGGTGCGGACAGTCTATCAACTTCCTGTTGGAATTTCTGCAGGTCATAGCCCGCGCCTTGCAGCATCGTGCTGTTGAAACGGACCAGCGCGGCGGTCGCGACGGCCTCCTTTATTTGCGCATCGGTCGCACCAGCGGCCTTTGCCAATTTGGTGTGTCCGTAAACGCAATAGACACAGGGAATTTGTGCTGCCACGCTGAGGGCGATGAGCTGCTTGGTCTTCGCGTCCAAAGCTCCGTTGGGATTCATCACCGCCAGCTGTTCGTCCCAATGCGGCTTCAGTACCTGGTCAGGAAATGTTTGTTTGAAATAGTCAGGGGCCTCTTGAGCGCTGACGCCTGGTCCCGTTGCCAAGGCCAACAACAGCGCCAAACCAGCATTCGCCAGTAAGGTTCTCATGACTGATCTCCCTTAAGAGACGCCGACAAAAAATCGGCGTGCAACCATGGTCTCCTGCAATGAAAGTCGCTGCATCGCCTCGCTGTGGCTCGAAACACCAGTGGCTTGCAGCTACCCTGATTACAGCAGGGAAATGCGACCGGCGAAATATGCTCGATGGTCTATTTTGCGCAGCAGCAATTGGGAGTCGCCGACATCTCTTGCGGGTCACATGAGATCAGATTGAAGCGTCCTCGCGCGTTAGCCTCTTGTCCGAGCGGATCCTCCGCGCAAACGCGTTCCGCGTTTGTCACGAGGGACGACGGCTTTACACTTGCCGGATCATGCTTTGGGGGTCGTTGACAGACCTTGTCCCGCCTTGCCAACCTGCCGCCAGATAGCAGGCGCAAGGAACCAGGCCGTGACTGCAGCACCGGAAATCGCCGCGTCCCGCTGGTTCAACAGCAGCGAACCCCTGACCCTGGCCGCGCTGCGCGGCCGCCCGGTTCTGCTGCACGCGTTCCAGATGCTGTGTCCCGGCTGCGTCTCGCACGGCACGCCGCAGACGCAGCGCGCGTTCGAGCTGTTCAAGCACTCGGATCTGCAGGTGATCGGGCTGCACACCGTGTTCGAGCACCACGCGGCGATGACGGAGGTCACGTTGGAAGCCTTCATCCACGAGTACCGGCTGACCTTCCCGATCGGCGTCGACGAGGTGGGGGAAGGCACGCCGATCCCTGTCACCATGCAGCGCTACGGCATGCAGGGAACCCCGACCAGCATCCTGATCGGCCGCGACGGCAACATCGTGCATCACGGCTTTGGGCAGCAGAGCGACATGGCACTCGGCGCCATCATCGCAGCCGAGCTGGCCGCGCCGCACGGCTAATGCCGGCCCACACGGCCTGCAACCCATTCCCGCGGCTGCGTTATGACGGCGTCGCGGAATGCGTGATAGCGTTTCGCCAACCAGACCCATCGCCTTGCGGGAGGATCTCATGAAGACCTATCAGCTCTACATCGACGGCCAGTATGTCGACCCCGCCAATGGCGAATGGTTCGACAGCATCGATCCCTATCGCGGCGAGGCCTGGGCCAAAATTCCGCGCGGCTCGGCGGCCGATGCCGACAAGGCAGTGAAAGCCGCCAATGAGGCGATGTGGCGCGGCCCGTGGGCGAAGATGACGGCGTCCGCGCGCGGCAAGGTGATGCGCAAGCTCGGCGACCTCGTCGCGGCCAACGCGGAGCGTCTCGCCGAGATCGAGGTGCGCGACAACGGCAAGCTGATGGCCGAGATGCTGGGCCAGCTGCGCTACCATCCGGAATGGTGGTGGTATTTCGGCGGCCTCGTCGACAAGCTCGAGGGCGGCCTGGTACCGATCGACAAGGCGGATACCTTCGCCTACACGACGCATGAGCCGGTCGGCGTCGTCGCGGCGCTGACCGCCTGGAATTCGCCGCTGCTGTTCGTCGCCTGGAAATGCGCCGCCGCGCTCGCCGCCGGTTGCGCCGTGGTCGTGAAGCCCTCGGAATTCACCTCGGCCAGCACGCTGGAGTTCGCGGCGCTGACCAAGGAGGCCGGAATTCCCGACGGTATCTTCAACGTGGTGACCGGCTTCGGGCCCGAGGCAGGCTCCGCATTGATCTCGCACCCCGGCGTCGCAAAAATCACCTTCACGGGATCGGACGCCACCGGCGCAAAGGTCTATGAGACCGCGGCCAAGAGCCTGAAGCGGGTCTCGCTCGAGCTTGGCGGCAAGTCCCCCAACATCGTATTCGAGGATGCCGACCTGACGGCGGCTGCGGCCGGCGCGATCTCCGGCATCTTCGCCGCCACCGGCCAGACCTGCATCGCCGGATCGCGCCTGCTGGTGCAGAGCTCGATCAAGGAGACGTTCGTCGCGCGCGTGCTGGAGCTGGCGAAGTCCGCCAAGATCGGCGATCCCATGCAAGCCGACACCAATGTCGGCCCGATCACGACGCCGGCGCAGTACAAGAAGGTGCTCGACTACATCGATATCGCGAAGGCCGAAGGCGCGCGCTGCCTGCTCGGCGGCAAGCCGGCCTCCGGCGACGGCATCAAGGGCGGCCAGTTCGTCGAACCGACCATCTTCACCGACGTCGACAACACCATGCGGATCGCGCGCGAGGAGGTGTTCGGCCCGGTGCTGTCGATCATCTCCTTCGACACCGAGGAAGACGCCATCCGCATCGCCAACGACACGATCTACGGCCTTGCCGCCGGCATCTGGACCAAGGATCTGGCGCGCGCCATCCGCGTGCCGAAGCAGCTCCGCGCCGGCACCGTGTGGGTCAACACCTACCGGGCCATCAGCTACATGATGCCGTTCGGCGGCATGAAGTTCTCCGGCGTCGGTCGCGAGAGCGGCATCGACGCGGTGCGCGAATATCAGGAGACCAAGAGCGTCTGGATCTCGACCGCGACGGACGTGCCGGCGAATCCGTTCGTGATGCGGTGAAGAAGGTCCGGTATGCACCTCTCCCCGGTGGGAGAGGCGCATCAAGCCCGCAGACTCACAAGACTGCCCACGTCACGGCGCAACCAGCGAAAGCGCCAGTAACGCCAAGATCAGGGCCGGAGGCGTTACAAGGATTCCCAGCCGGAAGAACTGCAGCGCGCTGACGTGTTCGCCTTCGCGGCGCAGCGCGATCAACCACAGGATGGTCGCAAGCGAGCCCGTGACCGACAGATTGGGTCCGAGATCGACGCCGATCAGGACGGCGCCTGTGACGTGATGCGACACCTGTGCGGCTTGCGTCGTCGTCGCCGCGATCAGCCCCATCGGCAGGTTGTTGATGAGGTTCGAGGCGATCGCCGTGATGATGCCGGCCCCCCATGCGGCTGTGTGCGGCGACAGCGCGGCGGTTCGCTTGAGCTCTTCGGCGAGCGCCGGCAGGACGCCGGTCCGGTTGAGCCCTTCGACCAGAATGAACAACCCGGCGACGAGAGGCAGCACCGACCAGGAGATATCGCGGGCGACAGAAAGCGGCGATTTGCGGCCGAGCAGGAGAACGATCGCGGTTACTACGGCACCGCAGGCGAAGGTCGGGATTCCGAGATCAAGACCGAGAGCCGATGCGGCGAGCAGCACCACGGCTGTCGCGCCGATGCCGGCCGCCACGATCGCAGCGCTCCTCGTCAGAATGGCCGGCTCTCCGTCGCGCTCATCGACGTCGCCCAGCAGGCTCTTGCGCAAGCTGATCCGGAGCATGATGAAGGTCACTGCGATCGCCACGATCGACGGCAGCAGGAAGTAGTGCAGCCACTCCGGCAGCGTCGGCATCCGCGCGCCGAACAGGACGAGGTTGGCCGGGTTCGAGATCGGCAGCACAAAGCTGGCAGCATTGGCGATGAACGCGCAAACGAACAGATACGGCAACGGCTCGACCTTCGCGGTACGGGTCGCGGCATAGACCGCGGGCGTCAGCACGACCGCAGTGGCGTCGTTCGACAGGAAGATCGTGACCAGCGTACCGACCGCGTAGACGATCGAGAACAGCCGGGACGCCGAATTGTGCGCTTGCCTGACGGCCTGTTCGGCAAGCCAGTCGAACAGGCCCTCCTTCCGTGCGACCTCGGCCAGCAGCATCATGCCGATCAGAAAAAAATAGACGTCCGTGCCTTTCCCTGCGGCTGCGACGGCATCCCGCCATGGCAGCAGATCGAAGGCGATCAGCAAGACGGCGCCGGTCACCGCCCAGATGTATTCCGGCAGATTCCACGGACGGGCGATGACGCCCAGGGTCGCAAGACCCGCGATGCCCCAGGTCGCGGCATTGTTGGCGAACATCAGGCGACACCTGCGACGTGTGAGGCCGTCGCGCCTGATGCCCGCCCGGGCTTCGTCGCACAGGCGGGTTTCAGCAACGGAGCGAAGACACTCCACAGCGCGACCGAGACCGCGGCGAAGCCGCCGAGGATGAGAAACATCGGCCCGTAGCCGAACTCCTGCGCGATCCAGCCGCCGATCGCCGGACTGAGCGAGGCGCCGATTCCCTGCACCGTCATGACCGCGCCCTGACCGGCGTTGATCCGCCCGGTGCCGTCCAGGATCCGCGCGACGAGGCCCGGCACCGCGACGCTTTGAAGGCCCGCCCCAACCCCATCGAGAATCTGCACCGGATAGACACCCCATCTGTTCAAGAGCCAGGCCGCGATGATACCCCGGATCGGCAAAGCCATGAACGACACCAGCAAGACCAGCCAGTAGCCTTCCTTTTCGGCCATCCGCATCGCAGCCAGCGAGGTCAGGATCATGGTGCCCTGGGCGATGACGATGGTCATGGCGACAAAGCTCGCGGGGTCGGCCTGCTTGTCGGCAACGACGGCCAATCCGTAGAGCGGAAGCATCGCGGCATTGCCGAGGTGGAAGAACAGCAGCGCTGCGGCGAGGACCAGCAGTGGCTTCGACTCGAACAGCACCTGGAGCCCGCTGGCGGGCCTGTTGTCACCGGCCTCGTGTTCGAGCCCGCGCGCTGCGTCGTCGTCGATGGACGCGCTCGGGATCAGCAGCACGGAAGTGATGGAGAGGACGCCGAAGACCGCGGCGAGCCAGAACACCGCCGTGAAGCCGTACATCCAGCCGGCGAATCCGGACAGCCCGGCGCCCACCATGTTGCCGGCGTGGTTGAAGGCCTGGTTGCGGCCGTTCTGCCGATTGAAGCCGGCCTGGCGGACGATGCCCAGCGTGATACCGGCGACGGCCGGGCCGATCGCGGCGCCCGCGATCGCGGTCGCGACCTGGGAGGCGGCCACCAGCCAGAACTCCTGCGACAGCAGCACGATGCCGGACGCAATGACGGTGCAGATGCCGGGGATGATGACGAACAGCTTCTTGCTGCGCGTGGCGTCGATCAGGGCCCCTGCCGGCGTCGTCATCAGCATCCCGGCGATGCCGCCCGCCGTCATCACCGTTCCGATCCAGCCGCTCTGCCAGCCATGCGCGAGCAGAAACACGCCCAGGAACGGGCCGATGCCGGCCTGCATGTCTGCCATGAAGAAGTTCAGCGCGAGCAGCGGACGCAGCGCGCCATCTCGTTTTGCGTTGTGTGTGGTCACCGGCGCTGCTCCTCAGAAACGCGAAATGAGGAAGATGCCGGCCATCATCAGAACCGCGCCGGCCGCGCGGCCTGGCGTGAGCGCGTGAACCGTCATGCCGAACCAGCCGTATTTGTCGACGAGCAGAGACATCAGGAT
Source organism: Bradyrhizobium sp. AUGA SZCCT0105 (assembly GCF_018129565.1). Lineage (NCBI taxonomy): Bacteria > Pseudomonadati > Pseudomonadota > Alphaproteobacteria > Hyphomicrobiales > Nitrobacteraceae > Bradyrhizobium > Bradyrhizobium sp. AUGA SZCCT0105. Next base: position 132,854 of record NZ_JAFCMK010000008.1, read on the forward strand.
GTTCGCGGTGATGGTGAGGCCGCCGAACGTTCCTGCACCGACCTGTCCGACGAAGAGCAGACCGGCCACGACGGCGAACGCACCGATGAGGCCGCCGAGGGGCGCCCACCAGGGCATCGCCGCGATGCTTTCGCGGGTCGGGAACGGATGCGGCTGACACATCCAGATGACAGACAGGAACGCGACCACCGGCAGGAACGAGACGATGCTCGACAGCCACGGGTTCTCCATCGAGTTGCGCAAGGCGTTGTTCATGGGTGGACCCCAGGCCTGCAGCGCGCCCGCGACGAGGATGATCGGATAAAGCCAGACGGCACCGAGATTCTGCATCGTCACCACTTCCGCCCGTTACGGTTCGGCCCCAGTTGCGTTGCGAAGAGATGGCGTTCCGGCCATGCGCCGATCGAGCCGGCATCACTTCCCGTGGAGCTGCGACCAACGCCGCTCGCGTCGCATTCGATGACGTCGCTGTCCGTTGCGCCGTTCTCGTCTGTCACGCGCACTTCGAGGCGGAACATTCCACGGCCGGCAAGGATCGGTGCCGTGAAGATGCCGCGATCGCCAGGAGACATCGGACTCCACGGACCGTCGTCGACGCGAAACGCGCCGGACGTAACAGTTGCAGCACCCCAGGCGCAGGCACGGATGAGACGCGTCGGTGCGGCCTCGGCCTCACGGAGATCGAGCCGCCGGTCCGCGGGCGACGTGATCATGACGAAGGGCCAGGGCGAATCGAGCGGCTTGAAGCGCCAGCTCACGACATCGCCGTCGAGCGCGGCGAAGCTGAAGCCGACGGGCCCCTCTTCGATCTGTCCCGTCGATCGCGTCGCGGCATAGATGGTGCGTCCGTCATGAGCGATCTCGTTATAATGCGTGTGGCCCATGGCGACGAGACGGGCACAGCTCAGGTCGAGCAGCTGTGACAGTCGCTCGGCTTCTTCACCGAGATCGGCCGGATAGGCGTGCATGAAGACGACACAGGCTTTCCCATCGCGCTGCGCTTCGGCAAGCCGATCCTTCAGCCAGTCGAACTGTTCGGCGCCCAACCTGAAATCCGGACCGCCGGCGCCCTGCGAGACGACGTCCAGGAACAGACATAGGTGCCCTCGAATCTCCTCGGCAAAAGGCAGTTGCGGGACACCAAGTCCGCGATAGAAGCTGTCAAGCGATCGCGGCTTGAAGTCGTGATCGCCCGGAATCGCGCGCCATGGAAGACGGAGTTCGTCGAGTCCACCGCGCACCAGGCCGAACTGATCGTCGGTGCCGTCGTCGGCATTGTCGCCAGGCAGATAAACGAAATCGACGTCACCAGCGACGCTCCGGTTGAGTTCGCGCACGATGCGGATGAAGTCCTGATGGTTTTGCAATCGCTGCTCGGTCAGATGCAGGTCGCCCATCTGCACGAACCGCAACGGAATCTCTTCGCGTGAATTGGACACAACATCTCCCAATGTGTGATTGATCCGTCCGCTCGCCGGCTCCTCAATGGAGCCAGAGCCGGTTGAGTTCCGGCTCCGGCCGCCATTTCTGACGTCGGGTCGCTGCCGGGGCGAAGCCCCAAGCCTCAGGCAGCCTCGTGTCCGTTGCCGACCAGCTTGGCCTTCCGAATCCGGCCGCCCAATTCAACGTGCAGTTCGTAGGTCTCACCGTTTCGCCGGCCCTCGATTTCGAAGTGCTTGGGCTTGCGACGCGGCGCGCCGACCGGCTCGAACCCGGCCGCGCGCGCGGCCTCGATCGCCGTAGCGGAGTCCGCGGGTTCGTGATGGCCGTGATCGGGCTTCCTCTTGTGCTGGATCATCACGTTCTCACGGCCGCAGGCGAAACGCGTCACCTTGAGCTCGGAGGGCTTCTGTTCGCCTTCCAGCTCGACGTCAGCTCCGATCCGGAGCTTGACGAGGTCCGCTCCGTGCGGCGTGAGATCGGCAAGTACTGCACCATTCGCAGTTTGAACCACGAAGCGGTGTGCGAACACGTGCACGATCTTCCCGGATAATTTGATCTGGTCTTCGGACATTCTGGTCTCCTGATTTTCATTCATTCGTCATTCGTTCACAGCGCTTTGGGCCCCGGAGGTGGCGGCGGGGGCGGTACATCGGCCCGCGGGGGCGGAGGAGCCCCAGGCGGCGGTGGCGGTGGTGCATCCGCGCGCGGCGGCGGCGCTCCAGGAGGCGGTGGCGGCGGCGCGTCCGCCCGCGGCGGCGGAGGTGGCGCCCCTCGAGGCGGATGCGGCGGGGGACCGAAGGCTTCCGCCCTGCCGTCGGCATGCGAAACGATCTGGGCGTGGACGATCCCGCGCTCGAATATGCCCTCGACCGTCACGGTCTCGCCTTTGGTCACCAAGCCGGTACGTTCTCCGCGCGGTCCGAGGTCGACCAGCGCCCGACCGCTGCCGTCGTCGATGATGAACTTGTTGCCGAAAATCTCGGCGACGCTGCCGCGCACCGCGGATGGACTTCCAGGCTGCAGCGCATTGATGGCGGTCGGCTGCAGCAGCATGACGCTGCGCGGTTGCCAATTCTGGGCGAGTCTCACCCCACCCGCGCCGCCGGCAGCACCGACGGCGAGTACGGCGAGTGCTGCACCTGCCAGCAGGGCTCGATGCCGCGGCTGTCGGCGCGCCGGGGGCGATGGGGCGGCATCTGGATGTGAATGGCTCTCGGTCATCGGGTGGTCCCTTTCGATTGCGATGACCGAAGCCTAGGACACCGCCCCCAATCCAGCCTGAACCGTTTCGTTCAGGTTGGGTTAAGCTCCCGGGCATAGGTCCCGTCCGAGGTGGAAGCGGCATGAAAATCCTTCTGGTGGAAGATGATCGCCTGCTCGCGCAAGAGATTGCCCGCGCCTTGCGTGAGGAAAACTTCGCGGTCGATGTGGCGGCGAACGGCGAGGACGGACAGCATCTCGGCGAGACGGAATCCTACGACGTCGCGGTGCTCGATCTTGGATTGCCCAGGGTGCCCGGGGTTGAGGTGCTGCGTCGATGGCGAAAGCACGACCGGCATCTGCCGGTGCTGATCCTGACCGCGCGCGACGGCTGGACTGAAAAGGTCGAGGGCTTCAAGGCAGGAGCCGACGACTATCTGACGAAGCCGTTTCGGACCGAGGAATTGGTCATGCGCCTTCGTGCGCTGGTCCGTCGTGCCTCCGGGCATGCCGCGCCGCGCATCTCCTGCGGCCCTCTGACGTTCGAAACACAGACCGGGGTGTTCGAGTTCAACGGCCTTCCGTTGAAGCTGACTGCGCTGGAATGGCGCGTTCTGGAGTGCCTTGTCCTGCGCAAGGATACCGTGGTCGAGCGCGGCCTGTTGACGGAGAAGGTCTACGAAGGGGATATCGGGACGGACTCGAATTCGATCGAAGTGATCGTCGCCAGACTGCGCCGCAAGGTCGGGAAGACGCTGATCGAGACCGAAAGAGGCCGCGGCTACAAGCTCAACTCGGGATCTTGATGATGAGCCAGAGCACGTCGCTCGGCCGACGCCTCATGATCGGGGCCGGCATATTCATCACCGCCGCGCTCGTCGTGGCCGCGGTCCTGATCTCGTTCGTTCTGCATCGTTTCGTGCAAGGGCAGATCGATCAGAGGCTCGATGCCCAGATCCAGTTTCTGTCTTCGATGCTCGACGTCGATGGTAGCGACAATCTGCGCCTGGCAGGATCCGCCGACGGCCCGCCTTTCGATCGGCGCCGACACGGCTGGTACTGGAAGATCTCCGGACCAAAAAACGTGCTGCGGTCCCGGTCACTCGATGGCGCGGACCTGTCGCCTCCCGACATCCGTGACAGGCCCCCGCCGCCTCCGCCCCCGCCTCGTCGGGCCGACGATCCGCCTTCACGAAGCCGCCCGGCTCCGGCCGATGGCGTGGGTCCGGACGACCGCAGGCTCCACTTCCGCATCCTGAACGTGTCCGCATCCGGCGTTCCGGCTACGATCGTCGCGTCCGCGCCCAGGGATGCGGTGCTCGGACCATTGTGGGAAGCGATGCGCACATTGGCGCTGTCGCTTGCGGTGCTCGGCATCGCGTTGATCGGCGCCATGCTGATCCAGGTTCGCCTCGGACTGCGACCGCTCGAGCGACTTCGTCGCGCGGTCGCCGACGTACGATCAGGGCTTCGCGAACGTGTGCCGGATGCTCAGCCGAGCGAGGTACAGCCGCTGGCGACCGAACTCAATGCGCTGCTGGTCCAAAATGCCGCAAACCTCGATCGGGCGCGCAAGCACGTCTCCAATCTGGCGCACGGCCTGAAGACGCCTCTCGCTACGCTGGCCATTGCGCTGCAGAAGCAGACGCCGGGGTCCGATGATCTTCACGATCTCGTCGTGCTGATGGACCGCCGCATCCGCCATCATCTGGGGCGCGCCCGGTCGGCCGCACTCGGCGGTCCGGTCCGCACCAGAACGGCGGTCGCATCACGCGTCGCCGATCTTGCCCTGGTCCTCGGCAAGGTGAACGCCGATAAGTCGACAACCTTCGTCAACACCATTCCGCCCGGGCTGTCGGTGGCGTGCGAGCAGCAGGACATCGACGAGATGCTCGGAAACGTTCTGGAGAATGCGTTCTCCTGGTGCCGAAGCAAGGTTCTGGTCAGATCGAGCGAGGACGGCAGGAGCGCGGTCATCGTCGTGGAGGACGACGGACCGGGACTTTCGCCGGAGCAGATGTCGGCGGCGACACAGGCCGGCCGACGGCTCGACGAGAGCTCTCCCGGATTCGGCTTCGGGCTGTCGATCACGCGAGAGCTCGCCGAGCTTTATGCCGGCTCCCTCGCTCTGGACCGGTCCTCGCTCGGCGGGCTCCAGGTCGCGATACGCCTGCCTTCCGCCGGCATCGATTGACCAACCTCGGATATGCCCGCCGGCGCGGAGCGTCGCAGCGCGCGCCCTACCCCTTCGCCGAACCCGGCACGCCGCCGAACAATTTCGCCTGCTCGGCGCGGCCGGCGTCGACGATGCGGGTGGTGGCGGTTTCGATCGCCTCGCGCAGGCGGGTCATGAACTCCTCGCGCGGCAGGCCCGGCGGCAATGGATCGAGGAATTCGACCACCAGCGTGCCGGGATAGCGCATGAAGGTGCGGCGCGGCCAGAACAGCCCGGAATTGAGCGCGATCGGCAGGCACGGCACGCCGCTCTCGGCATAGATCTGCGCGACGCCGGCCTTGTAGTTCGGCGCGGCGCCGGGCGCGGTGCGGGTGCCTTCCGGAAAGATCACGAGCTGCCGGCCGAGCTTCACCTCGGCCGCCGCACGCTTCAGCGTCTTGATCAGCGAGCGCGGGCCGCCGCCGCGCTCGACGGAGATCATGCCGACCTTCTTGAGGTACCAGCCGAACACCGGGATCATCATCAGCTCGCGCTTGAGGATGAACAGCGGATACTCGAAGAAGCGCACCAGCGCGAACGTCTCCCAGAACGACTGGTGCTTGGAGGCGACGATCAGCGGGCCTTTTGGAATCTTCTCGACGCCGCGGAACTCGATCCGGATGTTGCAGATCACGCGCATCAGGAACAGGCTGATGTTGGCCCATGCGGCCTCGATCGCCATCATCGCGCCGCGCGGCAGCAGCAGCGCCGGCAGCGCGACGATGCAGAGCAGCACCAGCACCAGGTAGAACAGCACGTTGAAGATCAGCGAGCGCAGGAAAATCATTTCAGTCCTTGTTTGAGCATGATCTCCGCGCAAACGCGTTCCGCGCTTGTCGCGAAGGAAAACCGCTCCGCACTTTTCCGGATCATGCCTAGTCCCTATTCGCCTGCGCCGTCGCCGGGCGGCGTGGCACGGCTGCCGGCTCGGCGAGATCGGAGGTCAGGTCGAGGCCGATATCGGCCAGCCGCACCCGCATCTCCGCGGCGACATATTTGGCGTATTCCGATAGCAAGAGGCGGAACGTTCCGCCACTCGTCCACCACGGCTCGTCGCGCCATTTGTCGCCGACCACCGCGAACGGGATCAGCGTGATATCGGGCATCGCATGTGACAGTTCCACGATCGCGCGCGGCATGTGGTAGTTCGACGTCACCACGATCAGCGACTTGAAGCCGCGCTCGTGCGCCCAGCGCCGCGTCTCCGCCGCATTGCTGCGGGTGTTCACCGCCGAGCGGTCGAGATCGACGCAGCACCGCATCAGCCCCTGGCTGTCCGGAACCGAGCGCGAAATGTCATTGGCGTCGTTGGTCGGATGCACGCCGGAAATCAGCAGGCGCTTGCCGTAGCCCGCCGCCAACAGCTCCATGGCGTCGGACACCCGCGACGAGCCGCCGGTCAGCACCACGATGCCGTCGGCATTGTGCGGCGGATCGGTCTCGACACCGCGCAATTGCGACAGGAAGCCGATGAAACCGACCGCGGCGGCAACGAAGGCAAGCGCCAGCGGCACGACGATGACGACGCGAAGCCAGCCGCGCGCCTGCGCGGCATGGCCTTTCGGCGACGTATCGTCGGGCTGCAAGCTCATGTGATGCTGATATCCTTCCCCCCGGGGATTTTAGAGCATGATCCGGAAAAGTGGAAACCGGTTTTGCCCGGCCAGAGCGGCGCGGATCCGCGCGAAATCACACTCTGGCGGCGAAACGCGATCACGAAACCGGCCCCATGATTGCGACGCTGCGGGCCGTCAGTCGATGTCGTCGAGCGTGGCAAACAGGGTGCGCCGCGACGCCCACGCGGTGATCGCCGCGATCAGCACCGCCTGCAACGCCAGGACGAGGTAACCCGACGGACGCAGCGAGAACGTGCCGAGCAGAGCCGCGAACTGGTCGCCCACCGGCGTGCCGGAGAACCAGTTGGCGATCGACTCGGAGAAGCCGAACGCCAGCATCGCCGCGCCGCCGCCGATCAGCCCGCCCTCGAGACCGAGCCGGAGGAAATGCCGCAGGAAGCGGTTGGCGATGAAGCTGTCGCCGGCGCCGACGAAATGCAGCACCTCGACGATCGGACGGTTGGACGCCATCGCGCCGCGGGTCGCGAACGACACCGAGATGATGGTGGCGATGATCACGAGAATCAGGATGCCGACGCCGGCAAACACCGTGGCGCCGGTCATCGAGCGCATGCGCTCGATCCAGGCGCGATGATCGTCGACGCTCGCGGTCGGCGCCACCTGCGTCACCCGCGCGCGCAACGCGGCGAGATCGAGCGTGGTGCCGGGCTGCACCCGCGCCACGATCACGCGCGGCACCGGCAGCTCGTCGATCGAAAGCCCGCTGCCGAGCCAGGGCTCCAGCAGCTTGGCGGATTCCTCCTTGCTGAACGGACGGACCTCGAGAATGCCGGACTGCGCCCGCATCGCCTCCACGGCGGCCTGCGCATCGCGATCGAGATCGCGGCCCGGCGCGGGGCGCACCTGGATGGTGATCTCGCTCGACACTTCGGACTGCCATTCGGCCGCCGACGCGCTGACCAGCAGCACGGTGCCGGTCGTCAGCGAGGCGAGGAAGGTCATGATCGCGACCACCGCGACCAGCGCGCGGCCCGAGATCGAGGCGCGCGGCACGATCGGCGACATGTTGCGCGCGGTGGCCGGGACCTGCGGGCGCTCGCGCCCGAGATCGACCAACGACACTTTCTCGTCGCCGCTCCTACTCATAGATGTGCAGCCGTCCCTGATGCAGCACCAGCCGCCGCGCCTCGTATTGATCCATCAATGTGATGTCGTGGGTCGCGATGATAACCGCGGTGCCGGATTTGTTGAGCTCGATGAACAGCCGCAACAGACGGCGCCCGAGCGTCGGGTCGACGCTGCCGGTCGGCTCGTCCGCCAACAGCAATTGCGGCCGCGAGATCACCGCGCGCGCGATCGCCGCGCGCTGCTTCTCGCCGCCCGACAGGATCGGCGGCAAGGCATCCATGCGCTCGCCGAGGCCGACCCACTTCAGGAGGTCGATCACCTCGCGGCGATAGGTCGATTCCTCGCGGCCCATCACCCGGAACGGCAGCGCGACGTTCTCGTAGGTCGTCATATGGTCGAGCAGGCGGAAATCCTGCAGCACGATGCCGATCCGCTTGCGCAGGTCGGCGACCTGGTCCTTGCTCAGCAGGGAGACGTCCTTGCCGAACAAATTGACCAGCCCGCGGGTCGGCCGCAGCGACAGGAACAGCAGCCGCAGCAGCGAGGTCTTGCCGGCGCCGGACGGCCCGGTGAGGAACTGGAACGAGTGCGCCGGGATCATGAAGGAGAGGTCGCGCAAAATCTCCGGGCCGAGCCCGTAACGCAGACCGACATTTTCGAACCGAACCAATGCGCTAGCTCCGTTCGAGAGGGCCTGTGGCCCAATACCCAGCTCCAGAGCCTTTTCCGTTCCGATGAAATCGGAACGAGGCTCTGGATTCTTGTTTGGACGCGTTTTCTTCACGCGAACCGGTACCCACTTCGCTCGAAAACGCTTTCGCGGCCCGAACACCCGCCGAGCGGCCGCGAACCGCACAGAAAGCTTGTGCGTCGATTATGGTTTCCGATTCGTTAACGGTCGCTCGGTAGCATCCGGGCATACCACACGGTGGAGATTCGGCTCCATATGCATATCGTTTGCCCGCATTGTACAACATCTTACGCCATCAATCCGGCCACCCTCGGCGAGGCCGGACGCACGGTCCGTTGTTCCCGCTGCCGCGAGGTCTGGCTGGCCCGGCCGGAGGACGCGATCGGGGCGACCGCACCCAGTTTGGCCTACGAGGCCGCGGGCTCCAATCTCGCCGCCGAATGGGACGCGATGGGCCGCGAGGAGGCTGACACGACCCCGATGGTCGACAGCCCCTCGATTTCGGCCGATTTGCCCGCCGACGGGGACGCCGCCACGGAATGGCCGGCGGTGGCCGAGGCGGATGCCGCCGCCCATGCCGGTACCCAGGACGCCGCCGGAAAGCGCCGCTTCCGCCTGCCGCGGCTGCCCCGCCTGTTCCGGCTGCCCTCGCTGCCCCGGATTCCCTTCATGCCCGTGATCGGCGCCCTGCCGACCACCTGCGCCGCGATGGGCGCGCTGATCATTGCGCTGTTCGTCTGGCGCAACGACGTGGTGCGGCTGCTGCCGCAGACGGCGCTGTTCTACAAGATGGTCGGGCTCGACGTGAATTTGCGCGGCCTCGCCTTCAAGGACCTCAAGATCACCAACGAGACCGTGGACGGCAAGCCGGTGCTGGTGATCGAGGGCATGATCGTCGGCCAGACCAGGAAGCCGGTCGAACTGCCGCGGCTGCGCTTCTCGGTCCGCGACGCGCAGGGCGCCGAAATCTATGCCTGGAACGCGGTGCTGGAGCAGCCGGTGCTCAATCCCGGCGAACGCGCCTTCTTCAAGTCGCGCCTCGCCTCGCCGCCGCCCGAAGGCCGCAATATCGACGTACGCTTCTTCAACAAGCATGATCTCACCGGCGGCCGCGCCTGAGGCTAGCGGCCAGCACTTTCGGAAACCGACCAATCACCATGACGCGTGTTCTGATCGCCGACGACGAAGACTCGATGCGCTCCCTGGTGGCGCGCGCCATCGCCATGGACGGCCACGAGACCGTGACCGCGCAGGACGGCGCCGAGGCGCTGGAGATGCTGACGCGCGACGAAGGCGCGTTCGACCTCCTGCTCACCGACATCCAGATGCCTGTGATGGACGGCATCGCGCTGGCGCTGACCGCGGCCCGCGACTTTCCCGCATTGAAGATCCTGCTGATGACCGGCTTCGCTCACCAGCGCGAGCGCGCCTCCGGCCTCGAGGCGATCGTGCACGACGTGGTGACGAAACCATTCTCGGTGGCCGATATCCGCACTGCGGTGGCGGATGCGCTGGCGGCAAGGAAGGCGAGCTAGGCGTCATTGCGGGGCGGAGCAACTCGCCTCACATTCCGTGTCATGCCTCGCCACCGGGTCGCGCGAACGCGCGCCCGATGACAGGCTCCAGCGGGGCATCCAGTACGCCGCGGCCTCTCGATTCCATCGCTGGCGCCTCTGGAATACCGGGTCGCCCGGTCGAGCCGGGCGATGACAGCGGAGGGGAATGGCGGGCTCAATAATCCTTCAGCAGCCGCTCGATGTAGTCGAGCTCGATCTGCGGCCGTGACGGATCGGCGAGGCGGCGGCGCAGCTCTTCGAGGATGCGGCGCACGCGCTGGACGTCGATCTCGCCGGGGATCTTCACCGTGTAGTCGTCGCCGAACTCGCGGCCGTGCAGCGGCCGGCCGAGCGGGTCGGTCTGGTTGCCGCCGCTCTGCTGGCGGCCGGCACGGTTGCCGGGGCCATCGCCGGGCTGGTCGCCGTCGCCCTGCTGCATCGCGTCGGCAAGGCTCTGCGCGCCCTTGCGCAACGCATCCAGCGCGCGGCCTTGCGAATCCACCGCACCGTCGGCATTGCCCTCGCCGAGCCGTCCGGAGGCATCGCCCATCGCGGAATCGGCCTGGTCGAGCCCGTCGCCGTCGTCATCACCCTGGTCGCCGCCCTGGTCGCCCTGCTGCGCCTGATCGCCCTTCTGGCCTTGCCCCTTCTGGCCCTTCTGGCCCTTCTGGCCGCGCTGCTCCGGACCCATGCCGCGCTTGGCGAGCTCCTCCTGCAGCTTCTTCAGCCGGTCGCGCAGCGCCTGCTGATCCTGCTGCAGGTCGCCCATCGACTGATCGCCCTGCTTGCCGCGCATGCGGTCGCGGCGGGAATCCTGGCCCTGCTTGAAGGTCTTGTCGCGCAACTGCTGCTGCTTGCGGATCATGTCGCCGAGCTCGTTGAGCGACTGCTGCATGTCGTCGTCGCCCTGGTTGGGCTGCGCCATCTGCAGGTTTTCCAGCATCTGCTGCATCTGTTCCAGCAACTGCCGCGCCGCATCCTTGTCGCCGGAGCGCGACAGCCGCTCCATGCGATCGAGCATGTTCTTGAGATCCTGCTGGCTCAGGACCTTGGCATTGGGATCGAGCGGGCGCGCGAGCTGCTGCGGATTGTTGCGGAACTGCTCGACCATCTGGCGCAGGAAATTGTCCAGCGCCGCACGCAGATTGTCGGTGAGCTTCTTGATCTCCTCGTCGCTCGCACCGCGCTCCAGCGCCTGCTTCAGCGCGTCCTGCGCCGCGCGCAGCGCCTTGTCGACATCACTGATGTTGCCGTCCTCGATGGTGACGGCGAGCGCCCACAGGCTGGCGACGACATCGCGCAGTTGGTCGTCGGTGCGCGCCGCCTCGAGCTGGCGGCTCACGGTGTGGAGGCCGAGGTAATAGCCGGTTTCCGGCATGAACATTTCCGGCGCGATCATCAGCGCGTCGAGCGCGGCGTAGACCTGGCCGTTCTGGTTGGCATCGAGCGCCAGGATGCGGCGCTGCTCGATCAGCGCGCGCGCCAGGGGCTTGGTGAACAGGCGCTCGGGGAGGCGCATGTTGAAGGGCTCGCTCTTGCCCTCATTGCCGGCCTCGTCCTTCGCGGTCAGCGTCAGCGTCACATCGGCGCCGGCGTAAGGGTCCTCGCTGAGGTCCTTGACGGTCTGGCCGACGCCGTTGCGGGTGCGCGCATTCGGCAGCACCAGCGGAAATTGCGGCGGCTCGAACAGCGGACGCGGCTGCGCGGCCTTGCCGTCGGCATCCTTGGCCGCATCCTTGGGCGCATCGCCCGGCCGCGCCGCGAACTGCGCGCGCGCTTCGGTCACGCCGTAATCGTCCTCGAGCCTGTAGGACATCTGCAGGGCGCCACGCGCCTGCCGCTCCGGATCCTTGGCGAGCGCAATCGACGGCGGACGGTCCGGCGTCGCGGTGAACTTCCACTGCGGCTGGCCGGCCGGGGCGCGGACATGCGCGGTGCCGTCGCCGGTGATCTTGAAATGCCGCTCATTGGTGCCCTTCGGCGCCTGCCCCTCCGGCGCGACCTCGGCGACGCCGCCGCCGACCACGACGTCGATGGTGCCGCCGCTGGAGCGCACCAAAAGCGTGCTGCCGGCCGGAACCGCAAGCGGGGTGCTGTCGGCCGCGTTGGCGTCCTTGTTGGCGTTGGACAGGATGATCGGCGGCTTGCCGGTGTAGTTCGGCGGCGTCACCCAGGCGTCGACCCGGACATTGGCCGGCGCCATGATGCCGTTCCAGTCGAACGCGGAGGCGACCCGCAGGCCACGCTCGTCACCGGCGGCGACATAGGTCGCGACCAGCATCACGATGACCAGCGCGCGCAGCGCCCAGGGGTCGTGCAGCGAGACGCGCGGCCGCGGCAGGCCGGCGCGGATGCGCTTGATCGAGGCCAGTGTGCGCTCGCGCTGCGCCTGCCACAGCGCCAGCGCGAACGGATCCTTGTTGGTGAGCGTGTCGGAGAGCGTGGTCGCGGGGCGATGGCGGACGCCGGCGCCGCGGTCGAGCCGGCCCAGGCCCTCCTCGCGGCTCGGCCAGCGGAAGCGCAGCAGCGGCGCCAGCACCGCGAGCGCGGCAATGCCGAACAGGGCGGCGCCGGCCACGCGTGCGGCAAACGGCAGCAGCAGCCACAGCCCGGCCCAGGACGCGACCAGGAACAGACCGGCGACCGTCAGGAACCGCGCCAGATGCGGCCACGCCCGCTCCCACGCAATCGCGAATTTCGCCCGCTGCAGAGCCTCGGTCAGCTTCAGTTGCGTCAGCTTCAGCCGCGCGTCCGCATCGCTGTCGTTGACGGCGCGTGACGGGTTCTCAGACGGGTCGATGTTGGCTCCGCTCAATAAGAATCTCCGGGGTAGCCGGCAGGTCAGCCTAGCACAGCGGCGGCTTTGAGGCACCCGTTCCGGGACGTAACCCACACCGGGAAATACGCATAACACGAAGGCGTGACTGCGGCGGTTCGACCCCGTAACGTCCCGGCCGAACCAACGCCTTACGCATGAGGAAACGACATGGACCAAAAAACACACGACAAGGGGCTCGAAATCCGCAAGGCGGTGCTCGGCGAGGCCTATGTCAACAATGCGCTGAAGAATTCGGACAGCTTCAACAAGCCGTTCCAGGAACTCGTCACGGAATATTGCTGGGGCGCGGTCTGGGGCCGCGAGGAATTGCCGCGCAAGACGCGCAGCATGCTGAACCTCGCCATGATCTCGATCCTGAACCGGCCGCACGAGCTGAAGGCGCACATCAAGGGCGCGCTGACCAACGGCGTGTCGCGCGACGAGATCCGCGAGATCTTCATGCAGGTCTCGATCTATGCCGGCATTCCCGCCGGCGTCGACAGCTTCCGCATCGCGCGCGAGGTGTTCGCCGAGCTCGACAACAAGGCGTGAGGCGCGGCTGCCTCCGCATCGTCGTCCCGGCGAAAGCCAGGACGACGATGAATGTGGGGCGCACGGCCCGGCACATAACGACATAGAGGACACGACCCATGGAAATCGGATTCATCGGCCTCGGGAAGATGGGCTTCCCGATGGCGCGCCGGCTGATCGAGGCCGGCCACAGGCTCACCGTGTTCGACACGAGCAAGGACGCACTCGACAGGCTGGTTGCGCGCGGCGCCGCAACGGCAACCTCACCGAAGGACATCGCCGACCGCGTCGAGACCGTGATGGCGAGCCTGCCCTCGCTGCAGGCCTCGCTCGAGGTCGCGACCGGCGCAGGCGGCGTGATCGAGGGCAAGCGCGTCAAGCGCTTCATCGATCTCTCCACCGTCGGCTCGCAGATGGCGGTGAAGATCCACGACCTGCTAGCCAAGAAGAACATCGTGCAGATCGACAGCCCGGTCTCCGGCGGCGTCTCCGGCGCCGAGAAGGGCACGCTGGCGGTGATGGTGTCGGGCCCGCGCGCCGATTTCGAGCTGGTGAAATCCGCGCTCGACGTCATCGGCAAGGTGTTCTTCATCGGCACCAAGCCGGGCTCCGGCCAGACCATGAAGCTCGCCAACAACTTCCTGTCGGCGACCGCGATGGTCGCGACCTCGGAAGCTGTCGTGATGGGCGTCAAGTCCGGGCTCGATCCGGCCGTGATGATCGACGTTATCAATGCGGGCTCGGGGCTGAACACCGCGAGCCGCGACAAGTTTCCGCGTTCGGTGCTGCCGCGCAGCTTCGACTTCGGCTTCGCCACCGGCCTGATGGTGAAGGACGTGCGGCTCGCGGTCGAGGAGATGCGCTCGCTCGGGTTGTCGATGGAAGTCGCCGAGGCGGTTGGTCGGCTCTGGGAAGTCATCATCCGCGACGAGGGACCGGAGTCGGACTTCACCGCGGCGATCAAGCCGATCGAAAAGGCCGCGGGCGTGATCGTGGGTGGTGCTAAGGGCGGCAGTCACGCCGCGAAGTAAGCGCCGTCGACAAAATAACGCTGTCGTCCCGGGCAAGCGAAGCGCGACCCGGGACCCATAACCACAGGCGTTTGTGGTTTAAGGGGCTGTGGCCCCAGATAACTGCAACGACAACAAGCGGTGGTCATGGGTCCCTGCTTTCGCAGCGACGACACCGTTAGTGAGGCGCGACACCGGCCATCACAACCAGGGCGCGGGCTTGTCCATCGCGATCAGCGCGTCGACGTCGATGCGCGGGCGGACCACGGCGTACTGGTCGTCCTTGACCAGCACTTCCGGCACCAGTGCCCGCGTGTTGTAGGTGCCGGCCTGCACCGCGCCATAGGCACCGGCGGTCATGATCGCCAGGAGATCGCCGGCCTTCGGCTGCGGCAGCGAACGGTCGAGCGCGAGATAGTCGCCGGTCTCGCAGACCGGGCCGACCACGTCGGCGACCATGGTCGGTGTGCCCTGCGCAGGCTGGCGCACCGGCAGGATGTCGTGATGCGCCTCATACAGCGTCGGCCGGATCAGGTCGTTCATCGCGGCGTCGATGATCACGAAGTTCTTGGCGTCGCCCGGCTTCACATGGATCACGCGGGTGACGAGGATGCCGGCATTGCCGACGATCAGCCGGCCCGGCTCGAACATCAGCGTGCAGCCGAGATTATGCGTGACGCGCTTGACCATTGCGGCATAGGCGGCCGGCGCCGGCGGCGCGGCGCGATCCATGTAGTAGGGAATGCCGAGGCCGCCGCCGAAATCGACATGCGAGATGTCGTGGCCGTCGGCGCGCAGCGTCTGCACGAATTCGGCGAGCAGCCGAAACGCGGCCTCCAGCGGACCGAGATCGGTGATCTGGCTGCCGATATGCACATCGGTGCCGGTGACCTTGATGCCCGGCAGCTTCGCCGCGCGGGCATAGACCTCGCGGGCGCGCGCGATCGGAATGCCGAACTTGTTCTCCGACTTGCCGGTCGAGATCTTGGCGTGGGTGCCGGCATCGACGTCGGGATTGACCCGCACCGAGATGCGCGCGGTCGTCTTCATCTCGACCGCAAGGCGCGACAGCATCTCGAGCTCGGGTTCGGACTCGATATTGATGCAGAGGATGTCGGCGGCGAGCGCGGCGCGGAGCTCGCTTTCGGTCTTGCCGACGCCGGAGAACAGTATCTTCGACGGCGGAATGCCGGCCGCGAGCGCCCGCTTCAACTCACCGCCGGACACCACGTCGGCGCCGGCGCCGAGCTTGGCCAGCGTGCGCAGCACCGACTGGTTGGAGTTGGCCTTCATCGCGTAGCAGACAAGCGCCTTCTCGCCGGCAAAGGCCTCGGTGAAGACGCGGTAGTGCCGCTCCAGCGTCGCGGTCGAATAGCAATAGAACGGCGTGCCGACGGCCTCCGCCAGCTCAATGAGATTGACCGCCTCGGCATGCAGCACGCCGTTGCGATAGTCGAAATGGTTCATGACGGGCTTTTAGATACTAGTTGCCGAGCAGCGGATCGAGGACGAAAGACCGTTTATTGCCTTTCGACGCGGCCGGCGCGGCATCCGAGCCATAGGTCGGATTGAACACGCTGGGCTGTGCCGCCCGCTCGCTCTCGGTGTCGCCCGGTGCTGTGGCCGGCGCGGCGTTCGCGGTCGGCGGCAGGTCGAGCGGTCCCTTGCGGCCGCAGCCGCCGAGCGCAAGCGTTGCAGCGCTCAGCACAATGATGGCCCATCCCGAGGGGGTCAGGCGGTTCTTGCTAATCACGACGAATTCCCCAATTCGGGCGGCACCATACAAACATTGGCGTGCTCTGGCGAGAGGCGGAGCGCCATGAAATCACGGCCAAATTTTCCGGATCAGCCCAATTTTCGCTCTTTTTCCAGCCGCTTGGCCCAGGCTTTGGCCTGCGCCATCACATTCTTCGGCGCCGTGCCGCCAAACGAGGTCCGGCTCTTGACCGAGGATTCGACGCTGAGCACCTTCAGCGCCTCTGCCGTAATCTTCGGCTCGACCTCCTGCATGGCCTTCAGTGGCAGCTCGTGCAGCGCCACGCCCTGTGCCGAGGCCAGGCCGACGATGCGTCCGGTCACGTGGTGGGCCTCGCGGAACGGCATTTTCAGGGTGCGCACCAGCCAGTCGGCCAGATCGGTCGCGGTGGCATAGCCCTCGCCGGCCGCGGCCTTCATCTTGGCTTCGTCCGGCACCAGGTCCTCGACCATGCCGGTCATGGCGCGGATCGCGAGCGACAGCGCCTTGAACGCCTCCATGGCGCCCTGCTTGTCCTCCTGCATGTCCTTTTGATAGGCGAGCGGCAGGCCCTTCATCACGATCAGCAGCGCGGTCAGCGCACCGATCACGCGGCCGGTCTTGGCGCGCACGAGTTCGGCCGCGTCCGGGTTGCGCTTCTGCGGCATGATTGACGAGCCGGTGGTGAACTTGTCGCTGAGCTTGACGAGACCGACCAGCGGCGAGGTCCAGATCACGATCTCCTCGGCGAAGCGTGACATATGCACCGCGCAGATCGCCGCCGCCGACAGCGTTTCCAGCACGAAATCGCGGTCGGACACCGCGTCGAGCGAATTGGCCATCGGCCGGTCGAAGCCGAGCGCCCTGGCGGTCGCCGTGCGGTCGATCGGAAACGAGGTGCCGGCGAGCGCAGCGGCGCCGAGCGGCGATTCGTTCAGCCGCTTGCGCGCGTCGATAAAGCGGCCGCGGTCGCGGCCGGCCATCTCGACATAGGCCAGGAGGTGATGACCGAAGGTCACGGGCTGCGCGGTCTGCAGATGGGTGAAGCCCGGCATCACGGTTCCGGCATGCTCGAGCGCGCGGGCGACCAGCGCCTGCTGGAACGCGGCCAGCGCGGCTTCGGTCTCGTCGATCGTGTCGCGGACATAGAGCCGGAAATCGGTCGCGACCTGGTCGTTGCGCGAGCGCGCGGTGTGCAGCCGGCCCGCCGCGGGCCCGATCAATTCGGACAGCCGCGACTCGACATTCATATGGATGTCCTCAAGCGCGCGCTTGAAATCGAAATCACCCTTGCCGATTTCTGACAAAATCGTGTCTAGACCTTTGCCGATATTTTTCGCATCAGCTGAGGTGATGATGCCCTGCGCGGCGAGCATCGCGGCGTGGGCCTTGGACGCGGCAATGTCCTGGGCGTAAAGGTGACGGTCGACGTCGATGGAGACGTTGATTTCCTCCATGATGGCGTCGGGACGCTCCGAGAACCGGCCGCCCCACATCTTGTTGCTCATGACATCTCGCTCACGAATTTGTATTTCAGGCCGTGCTGTTTCTTTGGCCGTAGTGGCGAAACAGCATGGCGGTTCCGGACGTATTCCCGGCACTGCATAGCCATATCTGACCCAGGATGACAAACGATATGCCCGAGACGACCCCATCCGAACCGACCGCCAAGCCGACGGCCAAATGGCGCATCCCGCTGGTGATCGGCGCCGTGCTGGCCGGGGCCGTGATCGGCTATGTCGGCGTCTCCGGCCTCAGGCATCCCGCCGGCGGCGATATCGCCTGCAACAGCGCGGTGGATCTGGCCAAGAAGATCGCCCCGCTCGCCCATGGCGAGGTCGCGGCGCTGACCATGGCGACTACGCCGCTCCGGCTTCCCGACCTGACCTTCGAGGACGCCAACGGCCAGCCGAAGAAACTCTCTGACTGGCGCGGCAAGACGGTGCTGGTCAATCTGTGGGCGACCTGGTGCGTGCCCTGCCGCAAGGAAATGCCGGCGCTCGACAGCCTGCAGACCAAGCTCGGCGGCAAGGATTTCGAGGTGGTTGCGATCAACATCGACACGCGCGATCCGGACAAGCCGAAGAACTTCCTGAAGGAAGCCAATCTGACCAATCTCGGCTATTTCAGCGACCAGAAAGCCAAGGTCTTTCAGGACCTTAAGAACATAGGCAAGGCGCTGGGCATGCCGACGTCGGTGCTGATCGACGGCAAGGGCTGCGAAATCGCCAATATCGCCGGTCCCGCCGAATGGGCGAGCGACGATGCGATCAAGCTGGTGAAGGCGGCGCTAGCCCCGGCCGCGGCGGGGTTCTGATCAGGCGACGGCGTTGAGGTTGCCACCGACGCCGGGACCGAGATTGGCGGTCGACGGCGTACCGAGCAGGGTCTGAACCGCGAACTTTTCCGCATCGAGGTTCTGCTTGGTCACGCGGGTCGCGATCTGCCCCTGCAAATTGCCCTGCTGCATCGACAGGATGCTCGACACCATGCTCATCATGTCCATACGCGGCACTCCAAAGCTTGCTTTTGCGTAGCGCGCGAAAGTTAATGCTTGGGTAACGGGTGGCCGCGTCAGGCTGACGCATCGTCGTCGTCATGGCGCAGCAAGTCGCCGGGCTGGCACTTCAGGTAGGTGCAGATCCGCTCCAACGTATCGAACCTGACGCCCTTCACCTTGCCCTGCTTGAGCAGAGACAGATTGGCCTCGGTGATCCCGACATATTCGGCGAGCTCCTTCGATTTCACATTGCGCTCGGCGAGCATCACGTTGAGCCGGACCCGGATCGGCATTGCAAAGGCCTCAGACGAATTGTGCGTGCTCGTCGGCGATCGCATTGGCTTCGGCCATCACCCAGGCCGTCACCGCAACCAGACCCGCGAACAGCAGCGCCAGCAGCGTGTCGGAGCCGAGCACGATGACGACGGACTTGCCCTGCGCGTAGGTTTGCCAGCTCAGCAGGATCGAGAGCAGCGCGCCGATCACCGGCTTCAGCAGGGTCGAGAGCAGCATCGCGATCGCGAGGTCACGCAACCCCGCGACGTTTGCCGCCGTGAAGAAGCGGCCTGCCGCGAACGACGTGAAAGCGCGGCGCACGCGCGACAAGCCCCAGATCAGACAGGCGAGCGGCAACGCCGAGACCAACAGACCCATCAGGCGAACGAGCCAGCCGATCGGATGGAACGCAATGCCGGTCAGCCCTGCATCGCGCAGGATCGCCTCATCCGGGCTCGCCAGCCAATAGGCCAGCAATCCGACCGCGAGCACGAACGAGATGGCGATGCAGGCATAGGCGAGCACGCGGCTGACCGCGCGGATGCGTTCCAGGCGGGCCGGCCGCGCGGATGGGGAAAGCTCTGACGAGAGGGACGCGGACATGACTCAACCTCGGGATTGCTGATCTGATATTATTGTTTTACGATAATTAATATCTGCAAGTCAACATGCCTCAGGAGATGAAGTCATGCTCGTTCGTGCCGCTCACGCCATCTGCGCCGTCCTTCTATTGACGACCGCGGCTCACGCGCTGCCCTCGACATCGCGCGGGCAGATCTCGGTCGCGCAGGTCAGGGCCATGCTGGACCAGGCCGCGGCCAATCCGACCGCGCGGCAGACGCTGACGGCCTATCTGGCCGGTACCGGCGAAACCGCCGGCTGGCTGCTCGATGCGGCACGCGGCCTGCCGCCCTGCGCGCGGCGGCTGACACTCGACGCGCAGCAGGCGCGTGATGCGATCGCGAGCGCGGCAGCCACCGCCGCGACCGAGACGCCGGCCACGCCCCTGATCATCCGCGACATGCTCAAGCGCGCGGGATGTCGCCTGACAGAATGAGAAGCGGACAATGCTTGCGCGGTCAGGCTGCGTTCGCGGCGAAGGCCGCACCGAGGGTGCGCAGCGCCTGCCGGGTCCGCGCGTCCGACAGCTTTGAGTGAAGCATGACGTCGCGCGACGGCAATGGCGGCAGGCCAAGCCGCGGCCCGAGGTCGACGGTGTCGGCCGGCGCCACCCGGCGCGCCAACGCGGCAACGGCCAGCCCGGCGGATATCGCGGCCCCGATCGTCGAAAGCCCACCACCGACGAATGCCTCGGTCCAGGCGATGCCGGCGGCGTCGAGAGTTTCAACCGCCATGGCGCGCACGCTGCAAGGCTCGGCTTGCGTCGCCAGGCGCAGCGGCTCGCCCGGTCGATGGTGAAAATCAGGCGCGGCCATCCAGCCGAAGGGTTCTTCGAACAGCACATCGCCATCGCGGCGCTTGGCGTCGTGGCGCAGCACGATCGCGGCATCGAGCCTGCCGTCGTCAAATGCGCTGAGCACCGAACGCGACGTATCGACATGCAACTGGATCACCAGTCCGGGATCGGTGGCGTTCATCCGCTTCAACAGCGAGGCCAATTCCGATCCGACGATGTGGTGGCTGATGCCGACGATAAGCCGACGATGCTCGACCGCAAACGCCCCGATCGCCGATTGATGCGCGGCCACCAGATTGCGCGCCGCACCGAGGAAGGCGGTGCCTTCCGCTGACAGTCGAACCAGCCGCGGCGTTCGCTCCAGCAGCCGGCGGCCGAGCCCATCTTCCAGCCGCCTGATCTTCAGGCTGACCGCGGACTGCGTGGTCTCCATGGCCTGCGCCGCGCGCGTGAAGCTGCTGAGGTCGGCGACCAGGACAAAGGCCTGCACCGCCTCGACGTCGAGCGCCTTCATGGCCAGACATTTAAATTGACAATCATTGAAATGCGATATCATACCGTTTTTCAATGATCAACAAGCCCCTAGGATTGGCTGCACGCAACGATCGCCTCCAGGAGAGCCATCATCATGCCGCTGACCCGCGTCTCCCTGCGGCGGGGCAAGCCCGCCGCCTACCGCAAGGCCATTCTCGAGAGCCTCTATCGCGCCATGCGCGAAACCTTCGATGTGCCGGAAGGCGATCGCTTCATGACGATCTCCGAGCACGATGACGACGGTTTCGCCTACGGCGCCGACTATCTCGGCATCAGGCGCAGCGACGATCTGGTCATCATTCAGATCACGGTCAGCAACACCCGCCCGGTGGCGCAGAAGCAGAGGCTCTACCGACGCATCGCCGAACTGCTGACCGAGAATCCCGGCCTGCGCGCCGAGGACATCTTCATCAACCTGGTCGAGGTGCTTCCGGAAAACTGGTCGTTCGGCAACGGTGAGGCGCAGTACGTCCGATGACCGCGACACCGACCCTCTCGCCGCGCATGAGCGGCATCAAGGCATCGCCGGCGTCCGTGCTGCGCCGTCGCGCCCGTGAACTGCGCGCCGCCGGACGCGACATCATCGAGCTGTCGTCGGGCAATCTCGACTTCCCGACACCTGACCATGTGATCGCGGCGGCGCATGAAGCGGCATTGCGCGGCGAAACCCGTTACACCGATGTCGACGGCACGCCGGAGCTAAAGCGGGCGGTGCAGGCCGCGCTGCTGCGCGACCATCGCCTCGACTATCGGCTGGATGAGATCCTCATCACCAACGGCTCGACCCAGGCGCTGTTCAACGCGCTACTCGCGACGCTGGCACCCGGCGATGATGTGATCATCCCTGCGCCGTATTGGGCGCCCTATCTCGATCAGGTGCGGCTGGCGGGCGGCACGCCGGTGGTCGTGCCGTGCGCACAGAACAATGGCTTCAAGCTGCGTGCGGAGGATTTGCAGGCGGCGATATCGGCGCGAACGCGCTGGGTCGTGATCAACAACCCGGTCAATCCTTCCGGTGCAGTCTATTCTCTGGAGGACCTAGCTGACATCGCCGCGATCCTCTTGCAGCATCCGGACATCTGGGTGCTTGCCGATGGGCTCTACGAGCACATCGTGTTCGATGGCGCGCCCGCGCCGACGCTTGCGCAGATCGAACCGCGCCTGAAGCCGCGGACGCTGACCGTCAGCGGCCTCGCCAAGAGCTACGCCATGATGGGATGGCGCATCGGCTATGCCGCGGGACCATCGGCGCTGATCCGCGCGATGATCACGATCCAGTCGCAGACCACGTCCGGCGCCTCGTCGATCAGCCAGGCCGCCGCGGTCACGGCGCTCGAAGGCGCGCAGGATGTGCTGGCCGAGCGCGCCGCCATCCTTCGCGCGAGGCGTGACCGCTTTGCCGAACGCGTGAACGGATGCAGCGGGCTCTCCTGCACGCCGCCCGAAGGCACGTTCTATCTGCTGGTCAGTTGCGCCGGCGTGATCGGCAAGCGCGCTGCCGACGGCAAGCTGATTGCGACCGACCGCGATTTTGCGACCTACCTGCTTGAGCAAGCCGATCTGGTGGTATTTCCCGGCGAGGATCTCGGGCTGTCACCTTTTATTCGGGTCAGCTTCGCCAACCCGTCATCGATCATCGAGGAGGCCGGAAGGCGTCTGAAACGCGCTTGCGAGGCACTGCAATGACAGCGCACGGGCAGATCCAACGCCTCGCGCTGACGGCGCATCTGCTCGGACTTGGAATGGGCGTGGCGATGATTGCAGGTCTCGTGCCCGCGACGCTTGCACTGCTGCGGACACTGATCTGACGAGAGCGCGTGGATTACCGCGTCGGGACCGGCTTGTCGCCGCGGTAGTCGTAGAAGCCGCGCTGGCTCTTGCGTCCGAGCCAGCCGGCCTCGACGTATTTCACCAGCAGCGGGCACGGCCGGTATTTGGAGTCGGCGAGCCCCTCATGCAGCACCTGCATGATCGACAGGCAGGTGTCGAGGCCGATGAAATCGGCGAGCTCGAGCGGGCCCATCGGGTGGTGCGCGCCGAGCTTCATCGCGGCATCGATCGCCTCGACGTTACCGACGCCTTCATACAGCGTGTAGATCGCCTCGTTGATCATCGGCAGCAGGATGCGGTTGACGATGAAGGCGGGGAAATCCTCCGACACCGCGACCTGCTTGCCGAGCTTGGCGACGAACGCCTTGGCGGTGTCGAAGGTCGTGTCGTCGGTAGCGATGCCGCGGATCAGCTCGACTAGCTCCATCGCCGGCACCGGATTCATGAAATGAATGCCGATGAATTTCTCCGGGCGGTCGGTCGAGGCAGCGAGCCGTGTGATCGAGATCGACGACGAGTTGGTCGCGACGATCGCTTCCGGCTTCAGCACCGCACAGACGTCGTGGAAGATCTTGCGCTTGGTCTCTTCCTTCTCGACCGCGGTCTCGATCACGAGATCGCAATCGGCCAGCGCATCGATCGTCTCGGCGGAGGCGATGCGGTCGAGCGCCTGCTTGCGCTCGCCCTCGCTGATCGCCTTCTTGGCGACCTGGCGGGTCAGATTGCCGTTGATGGTCGCCAGCGCCGACTTCAGCCGGTCCGCGGAGACGTCATTGAGCACCACGTCGAAACCGGCCAGCGCCGCCACATGGGCAATACCATTGCCCATCTGGCCCGAACCGATCACGCCGACCTTTTTGATTGCCACCGTCATCTTGTCATCCACCGGAACGGCGCGCATGTCGCGCCTGCCCAATTCCAACGATACCCGAAGTGAAGCCTTCCGGGTTGCCCAATCCGCCGGAAAACGTTTCCCGGGACCATGATGTGATTACGACGTAATCGCACCCGATCCATCTTCCCTGCCGGAAACGATCCTTCCGGAAAACCGTTTCCGGATCGTTGCGCCCCAAGAGTTGCGCCCCAAGAATAGTAACACCGGCCGGAGCTTAGCCACCCGGCCGGTGTCTTGTCGCTTACTTTCCGAGCTTGCCGAGTGCTTCGGTGAGCTCCGGAACCGCCTGATAGAGGTCGGCGACCAGGCCGTAATCGGCGACCTGGAAGATCGGTGCGTCCTCATCCTTGTTGATGGCGACGATCACCTTGGAGTCCTTCATGCCGGCCAGATGCTGGATCGCGCCGGAGATGCCGACCGCGACATAGAGTTCCGGGGCCACCACCTTGCCGGTCTGGCCGACCTGCCAGTCGTTCGGCGCATAGCCGGCATCGACCGCGGCGCGCGAGGCGCCGACGCCGGCACCGAGCTTGTCGGCGAGCGGCTCGATGTACTTGGCGAAGTTCTCGCGGCTCTGCATGGCGCGGCCACCCGAGACGATGATCTTGGCCGAGGTCAGTTCCGGACGGTCGCTCTTGGCGACTTCCTCGCCGACGAACGTGGACAGGCCGGGATCGGCGGCGGATGCGGCGTTCTCGATCGCGGCGCTGCCGCCCTCGCCGGCCGCAGCGAAGGTCGAGGTGCGGACGGTGATCACCTTCTTGGCGTCCTTCGACTTCACGGTCTGGATCGCGTTGCCGGCATAGATCGGCCGCTCATAGGTGTCGGGCGCGACCACCTTGATGATCTCCGAGACCTGCATGACGTCGAGCAGCGCTGCGACGCGCGGCATCACGTTCTTGAAGCGCGACGTCGCGGGCGCGACGAAGGCGTCATAGTTCGGGGCCAGCGCGACGATCAGCGCAGCCAGCGGCTCGGCAAGGTCGTGCTCATAGGCGGGACCTTCGGCCACCAGCACCTTGGCGACGCCGGCAAGCTTGGCGGCTGCTTCCGCCGCCGCCTTGGTGCCCTGGCCGCCACCGGCAACCAGCACATGGACGTCGCCGCCGAGCTGGCTCGCCGCCGTCAGCGCCTTGTTGGTCGAGTCCTTCAGGGTCTCGTGGTCGTGTTCAGCAATCAACAGCGTCGTCATCAGAGAACCCCGGCTTCGGTCTTGAGCTTGTTCACGAGTTCGGCGACGTCCTTGACCTTGACGCCCGCCTTGCGGCCTGCCGGTTCCGCGGTCTTCAGCACTTCCAGACGCGGCGTGAGATCGACGCCGTAATCCGACGCGCTCTTGTCGTCGATCGGCTTCTTCTTCGCCTTCATGATGTTGGGCAGCGACGCATAGCGCGGCTCGTTGAGGCGCAGGTCAGTGGTGACGATTGCCGGGCCCTTGAGCTTGATGGTCTGCAGGCCGCCGTCGACTTCACGCGTGACCTTGAAGTCGGAGCCTTCGACTTCGAGCTTGGAGGCGAAGGTCGCCTGCGACCAACCGAGCAGCGCGGCCAGCATCTGGCCGGTCTGATTGCTATCGTCGTCGATCGCCTGCTTGCCGAGGATGACGAGGCCGGGCTGCTCCGCCTCGACGACCGCCTTGAGAATCTTGGCCACCGCGAGCGGTTCGACATTGCCTTCGGCCTTGACCAGGATGCCGCGGTCGGCGCCCATCGCAAGCCCGGTGCGAATGGTCTCGGAAGCCTGCGCCGGTCCGATCGACACCACCACCACTTCGGTCGCCTTGCCGGCTTCCTTCAGCCGCAGCGCTTCCTCGACGGCGATCTCGTCGAACGGGTTCATCGACATCTTGACGTTGGCGAGCTCCACGCCCGATCCATCGCTCTTGACGCGGACCTTGACGTTGTAGTCGACGACCCGCTTTACCGGCACAAGAACCTTCATCGATCCTCTTTCGCTTTGATTTTATGGGTTTCGGTTGGCTGGCGCGGAACCTAAAGGTCCCGTACCCCCCGGTCAACGCGGCAAAGCCAAAAAACCGTCCCCCGGTTTTGAACCAGTTTAGCGGTTCTGGCCCGGCACCCACAACACGTCACCGGCCCCTTTATTGTTCTGGAAGCGGCTGGCAACGAACAGGAAATCGGACAGTCGGTTCATATACTGGATGCCAGCGGCATTGACCGTCTCGTCCGGCCGGGCTGCGAGTTCCACCATGATCCGTTCCGCGCGGCGACATATCGTCCGGGCGAGATGCAGATATGCAGAAGCCGGCGTCCCGCCGGGCAGCACGAACGAGGTCAGCGGCGCCAGCTGGTCGTTGAGGCTGTCGATGTCATGCTCGAGCCGCTCGACCTGGCTCGCCAGCATCCGCAGACGCTCAGTCTTGCCCTCGCGCTCGGGCACCGCAAGGTCGGCGCCGAGATCGAACAGATCGTTCTGGATCCGGCCGAGCATCGCATCGACCTCGTGGCTGTCGGCCAGATGCAGCCGCACCACGCCGATCGCGGCATTGGTCTCGTCGACGGTGCCATAGGCGGCAACCCGCAGATCGTATTTCGGTCGCCGCTCGCCGGAGCCGAGCGCGGTGGTGCCGTCATCGCCGGTGCGCGTGTAGATCCGATTGAGAACGACCATGGCCGTGATCCCCTAAGGTTTGCGCCTCGCGCACTTTTGCTCAAAACGCGTCTACCGCCCCATCGCCCAGACCGCGATCATCGCGATGACGATGGCGACGAACTGGAGCAGCACGCGCAGCCGCATCAGCTTCTGCGATGTGTTCGGCGAGCCGCCCTTCATCATGTTGACGAGGCCGAGCAAGAGCACCAGCGCGACGGCGCCGACGGCAACGGGAAGAATGATCGTGCTGAGGACAGATGTCATCTGCGGTACATAACACCGCAGGACGCGGACTTCCACACAGGCGGCGCATGCAACCAACTGGCTTTTCACGGCGTAATATCAGATGCTGGGTCCGTCCTCGGACCGAGCGGTTTTCGACAATGCCGGGTGGAATGTGAAGCAGCTTCGTTACGTCTACCACGTCGTGATGGATGCCTTTTACACGTTCCTCGCCGACGACGGCTGGGCGATCGCGAGCCACATCGCGCTGTCGACCCTGATGGCGCTGTTTCCGTTCCTGATCGTGCTGACGTCGGTGGCCGGCTTCTTCGGCTCCAACGAGCTTGCCGACCAGGCCGTCGGTCTGTTGCTGCAGGTCTGGCCGCAGCAGGTCGCCGAGGCGCTGTCCGGCCAGATCCACGACGTGCTGACCAACACCCGCGGCGGCATCCTGACCATCGGCGCGGTGCTCGCGGTATACTTCGCCTCCAACGGCGTCGAGGCGCTGCGGGTGGCGCTCAACCGCGCCTATGCCGTGATCGAGCCGCGGCGCTGGTACTGGCTGCGGCTGGAATCGATCGGCTACACGCTGGTCGCGGCGTTCACCTCGCTCGCGATGGCCTTCCTGATCGTGCTCGGGCCGCTGATCATCGAGGCGGCGCGGCGCTATATTCCGTTCTTCGTCGAATCGAACGAGAGCCTGCTCAACACCGCCCGTTACGGCATCACCGTGCTGGCGCTGGTCGTCGCGCTCTTCATCCTGCACGCCTGGCTGCCGGCGGGCCGCCGCGGCTTCACGCAGATCCTGCCCGGCATCATCTTCACCATAGTGGCGTCGCTGATCTCGGGCATCGGCTTCGGCATGTATCTGGCGCGCTTCGCCAACAACTACGTCACGATGTATGCGGGGCTCGCCTCGGTGGTGATCGCGCTGGTGTTCCTGTATTTCATCGCCGCGATCTTCGTGTTCGGCGGCGAGCTGAACGCGGCGATCATCAAGTCGCGGCTGCCGCACGGCGTGCCGCTTCAAGCAGCGCAGTCGCGAGCGCCCGCGGAGAAACAGGTTTGACCAGGAACGCGTCGGCGCCGGCGGCGCGCGCCGCGGCTTCGTCCTCGGCACGCCCGGAAATCCCGACGATCACGATGCGGCCGTGCGGCGGCGGCAGCGCGCGGATGCGCTTGATGGCCTCGACACCGCCGATGCCGGGCAGCACCATATCCATCAGCACGGCATCGAAGGCCCCCTGTCCGAGCCGGTCGGGCGCCCCCTCGCCCTGACCGATGAATTCGGCATGGTGGCCGAGCTCGGTCAGGATCGTGTTGAGCACGACACGGCCGAACGGATTGTCCTCGACGCTGAGCAGCCGCAGCCCCTGCGATGAAGGCACCGCCGCGCCTTCGCTCGAGGACGCACCGGCCGGTCCTGCGGCTGAAGCCAGCACCACGTTGAGCGTGAAGACGGCGCCGCCGCCCTTGCGCTGGGCCACGACGATGTCGCCGCCCATGGCGCGCGCGAGCTGCTTCACCGAGGACAGGCCGAGCCCGGCGCCGCCGAACCGCGCGGCGATCGAGACATTGGCCTGCGAGAACGGCCGGAACAGGCGCTTGACCTCCGATAGCGTCAAGCCGATGCCGCTGTCGGAGATCGCAAAGACAACCCCGATCCTGCCGTCGGCCTTTCTCTTGGCCGCCCCCTTGGCCGCGCGCGCCGGCGCGACGTGCAGCTCGATGCTGCCCTGCTCGGTGAACTTGACGGCGTTGTCGATCAGGTTCTCCAGCGCCGCGCGCAGCCGGACGGGATCGCCGACCGCAAACGCCGGCAACTTGGCGGAGATCTCGACCGAGGCCCGCAATCCCTTGGCTGCCGCGCGTCCGGCCAGCGAATCCCCGGCGTGGCGCGCCAGCGTGCGCAGGTCGAAGAAATCCTGCCGGATCTCGAGCCCCGGCCCCTCGCTCCGGGCAGCATCGACGAACAGGGTCGCAAGGTTAGCCAGATGCTCGGCGCCGGCCTTGATGGTATCGACCCAGCGCCGCTCGCGCTCGTCGAGATCCGATGTCGCGAGCAGGTTGCTGATCGCGAGGATTCCGGTCAGCGGGGTCCGGACCTCATGGGCAAAGGCGGCAAGCGCAGTCTCGATCATGCCGGGACCGGCCTTGCGGGAGGCCTTCGGCGCAGTTCGCTTGCGGCCCGGCTTCGCGACCGTCTTGGTGACCGTCTTGGCGACGCTGGTCTTCGACGGCTCGCCCTTGGCTCGCCGCTTGTTGCGCCCTCCGCGCGATACTTTCGCCATGATCTCCGTGACCCCGCCCCGCGGGCAGCATGGCATGCCAGGAGCGGCAGAGTCACGGCGCCCTTTGGGTTTAGCCAAGGCAAGTCAGGATGATGGTAACCAGTCCATCCACCCGCGGTATCTCACCCGCTTGCGGGAAGGGCTGTCGGACATGGCACTTGGCTGACAGCCATATGCGATAGCCTGCCGTCGCAGGGACGCGCCGCCAAAATATCGAAAACAACCCCATGCAAAGTAGCCGGCGGCTACCGGCGTTCGACACGGCAACTTGACACGTCGGGCAAATCAACGGCAGACTTCCATTATTCCGAAATCATGTGCAGCACGCTAGAGCAAGCCGACCAGGCGGCGGATATCGGCCGGGCTCGCACCCTCGGCCCGCAGCTCGCGCAGCCCGGTCGCCCGGGTCGATTTCGACAGCTTTTGGCCGGCGGTGTCCCGGATCAGCGCATGGTGACGATAGGCCGGCACGGGCACGCCAAGCAGCTCCTGCAACAGCCGATGCACGCTGGTCGACCAGAACAGGTCAACGCCCCTGACCACATCGGTGACGCCTTGCAGCGCGTCGTCAATCACGACCGAGAGATGGTAACTGGTTGGGGTCTCCTTGCGCGCCAGGATCACGTCGCCCCAGGCCTCCGGCCGGGCCCCCACGTCCCCGGTCTCGCCGGCCGGTCCCTCGCCGGCCTCCTGCCAGCGCAGGCCGCCGGCGCGCGCGCATGCCGCCGCCATGTCGAGCCGCAGCGCGAACGGCGCGCCCTGCCCGATCAGCCGGTCTCGCTGCTCGGCCGAGAGCGATTTCGCCGTTCCCGGATAGAGCGGCGCGCCATCCGGATCGCGCGGCCACGCGCTGGCGGACTCGCGGTCCGCGACCAGCCGCGCGATGTCGGCGCGGCTCTCGAAGCTCGGATAGACCAGCCGCTCGGCCGCCAGACGATCGATCGCCGCGCCATAGGCGGCAAAATGCTCCGACTGCCGCCGCACCCGGGTCTCCCAGGCGATGCCGAGCCAGGCCAGATCCTCGTAGATCGCCTGCTCGAACTCGACCCGGCAGCGCGTCGCGTCGATGTCCTCGATCCGCAGCAGGAAGCGTCCGCCCGACTGCTTCGCGAGGTCATGGTTGAGCAGCGCCGAATAGGCGTGGCCGAGATGCAGGTAGCCATTCGGACTCGGGGCAAAACGGAAAACGGGTGGCATGGCGTTCGATCGCAGGTCATTGCCGGGCTCGACCCGGCGATGCTTGTTTGGGCATGATCTTCGCGCAAACGCCTGGCGCTTGTCGCGAAGCAAAACCGGTTTCCACTTTTCCGGACCATGCGGCTGGACAAGACTCTGTTACGATAGGAGATGGATGCGCGGGTCAAGCCCGCGCATGACAAGCCGAATGCAGATCCCGCAATGCTGATCCATCTCGAAACCCAGGCCGACCTTGACGAGGCGATCCAGAAGCTGGTCGACCAGGATCGGCGGCTGCGCCCGATCCTAGAACTGACCGGAATGCCGGCCATCCGGCAGCGCGAGCCGGGGTTTGCGGGACTTGCCGCGATCGTCTGCGGCCAGCAGCTGTCGACCGCGAGTGCTGCCGCGATCTGGGGTCGCGTCAGCAAGGCGTTCGACCCGTTCCACCATGAGACGATTCGCAAGGCGCGCGCCGACCGGCTCGGCCGGCTCGGGCTCTCGGCGGCCAAGATCAAGACGCTGAAGCACATCGCGCGCGAGCTCGCCGAGGAGCGGCTGAACCTCGATGTGCTCGCCAACGAAGAGGCCGATGCCGCGCACAACACGCTGACCGCGCTGCCCGGGATCGGCCCGTGGACCGCCGACGTTTATCTCTTGTTCTGCCTCGGCCATGGCGATGCGTGGCCGGCCGGCGACCTCGCCGTCCAGGAAGCGGTCAAGGTCGGGCTCGGGCTGAAGGAGCGGCCGACGCCGAAGCAGATGGCACCGCTTGCCGAACCGTGGCGTCCGCTGCGCGGCGCCGCCGCGCATCTGTGGTGGGCATATTATCGCGTACTCAGGAATCGCGAAGGCGTGATCGCCGGCGCGAAGTAGGTCGTCGAGAAAATATTCCAACTGCGTGATCGCGTGATATAGCAAGAGCAGACCAATATTTTTTCAATTTGCCGGCCTCGCCCATTTTGCCCAGCACATCCTTCCTGCAAGGAGGACGGACCTGGTTTTACTTCGCACTCCGCTGACGCTTCTCCTGATATCCCTCGGGGCTATCGCCGCGGCGTGGTGGTGGCTGGGCATCCCGGTCAGCCTGGTGCGCGCTCCGATCGATCCGAGCGATAAAGTCCAGTGCATCTCCTACGCCCCGTTCCGCAACAATCAGACATCACTTGCTCCCGCGACGCAGGTCACACCGGAACAGATCGCGGAAGATCTCGCGCAACTCGCGAAGATATCCGACTGCATCCGCACCTATGCGACCGATCTCGGTCTCGATCAGATTCCCGGGCTCGCAGCCAAGGCGGGGCTGAAAGTCATTCAGGGCATTTTCCTCGATCGGGACCGAAAGAAGAATGCAACGCAGGTCGAAACGGCGATACGCCTCGCCAAGGAATATCCCAACACGATCATCGCGCTCGTGGTCGGCAACGAGGTTTTGCTGCGCAAGGAAATGTCGCCGTCCGACCTCGCCACCATGATCCGCTCGATCAAGGCGCAGGTTAGCGTTCCCGTCACCTATGCCGACGTCTGGGAGTTCTGGCTGAGCAATCGCGAACTTTCCGACGCCGTCGACTTCATCACGATTCACATCCTGCCGTACTGGGAGAACATCCCGATCCCCGCGGAACGTGCCGCTGCCCACGCTGACGAGATGCGCCGGCAGATCGCGGCGGTTTTTCCGGGCAAGGAAATCTTTATCGGAGAAGTAGGCTGGCCGAGCGAGGGGCGCATGCGCGAGTCTGCGCTGCCGTCACGCGTCAATCAGGCGCGGGTGGTCTCGGAAGTGCTCGACCTTGCCCGGCGTGAGCATTTCCGCGTCAATTTGTTCGAGGCGTACGATGAAGGATGGAAGCGCGAGATCGAGGGCACGGTCGGCGGCTCCTGGGGCCTGTTCGATTCCGAAGAGCGAACACTGAAGTATCCGGCTGGCCTGCCGATCAGCAATTTTCCGTTCTGGAAACTGCAAATGTGCAGCGGAATGGCGTTGGCGATCCTGGTGTTCGGCGCGGCATGGCTGACCTTGCGCCGCAAGCCGAGGGAGCCAAAGGAAGCAAGGCTCGTGTCATGGCTTGCGGTTGGACTCTCTGCGACCACAGCCGGAATCCTGTTCGGGGTCGCCGCGCAGCGACTGGTCTATGAAAGCTACGGCACCGGAGGCTGGCTTGTGTGGGGCTCGCTTCTTGTGGCGGCAACGGCCTCGCCGGTGTTCGGCGCCAACGCCCTGATGTCGGGCCGCGCACCGCCCAGCTTTGCCGAATTGCTGGGTCCGAGGGGCTACCACACTGAATCGATACTGGTGACGGTGCACGGATTGGCCTTGATGGTCACCGCCGTGATCGGCACAGCGACAGCACTCGGCCTTATCTTCGACCCGCGCTTCATCGATTTTCCGTTCGCGCCCCTCACGATGGCGGCGGTGCCCTTTGCAGCCTTGACGCTGCTCAATCCTCCCGGGAAGGGAAACCGCCCTCTGGCGGAATCGATATTTGCCGGCATTTTCCTTGCAGCCGCAGTCTACACAGGGCTCAACGAAGGGCCAGAGAATTGGCAGTCGCTGTGGACTTGCGCTGCCTTCATGTTGCTCGCGGTAACGTTATGGCGGGCCCGCGCCTGAAACACAGCTAACCGCGCAGCCTGACGCGGTCCTCGCGCGCGCAATCGGTGACGAAGCCGATGACGGCGCGCACCGAGGGAAGCTCGACCAGATCGGGATGGGCGAGCAGCCAGAGATCGGAGAGGCTCGACAGCTTTTGCGGCGCGACCCGAACCAGATCGGGATAGTCGGCCCCGACCAGACAGGACAGCGCGCAAATCCCGAGGCCAGCCCGCGCCGCCGCAAGCATGTCGCTTTGCGAGGAGCAGCGCATCACCAGCGTGCCCTGCCGTGTGATGACATCGCTCCACCGCGCCAGCCGCGCATTCGAGGCCTGGTCGGCAAATCCGATCACGCTGTGCCCCCGCCACTCGTCCGGCCGCTCCGGCAGCTTGCGTCCAGCGGCATAACCGCGTGACGCGTAGAAGCCGGCGCCGAGCCGTCCGATCTTGCGCCCGATCAGGTTCTCGTCGCCGGCATCGACCGGCCGCAGCACCACGTCGGCCTCGCGACGCCGGACGCTCGCCGGAAACGGATGGGTGATGATCTCGAGCTGGATGTTGGCGTGATCGTGCAGGAACGGCCCGAGGCGCGGCATCAGCCAATGCGCCGCCAGCGTCGCGCCGATCGACAGCTTCACGACGCCGCGGGCCTGCGCACCGGTGGCGGACGCTGCCGCCTCCGCGCGCAGGGCCGCAGCCGCCATCACCTCGGTGTGCTCGCGGAACTTGCGGCCATGCGATGTCAGCGACAGGCCGTCATTCGAACGGGCGAACAGGCGGGTCCCGAGCTGCTTCTCGAGCGCCGCGACGTTGCGCCCGACGGTGGGGTGGCTGATGCGCAGCCGCCGCGCCGCCCCGGCAAAGCTGCGCGTCTCAGCCACGGCGACGAACGTCTTGCAAAGCTCCCAGTCCATGCCGCCGCCCGCGCCTTTGTTCATTTCTGGCCAATCATCTGTTCAATATTGAACGTCATGACGCAGCCGTCCAGCCTTATATTGCCGCGCCAAGGGAGCCGCCGCTCCGGCCATCACAACAAATCGCGATCCACCCCGGCACTAGCCGGGCGGCGCGCATGGAGGATCCGAACAATGTCGCTGCCCGCCTCGCTCGCCAACCGGCTTGAACTGCCGGTCGTCGGTTCCCCGCTATTCATCGTCTCGGGGCCCGAGCTCGTGATCGCGCAGTGCAAGGCCGGCATCGTCGGCTCATTCCCGGCACTCAACGCCCGCCCGGTCGAGAAGCTCGACGAATGGCTGACCCAGATCGAGAACGAGCTCGGCGAGTACCAGGCGAAGCATCCGGAGAAAAAGGTCGCCCCTTACGCAGTCAACCAGATCTGCCACGCCTCCAACGACCGGCTGATGCACGACATGGAAACCTGCGTGAAGCACAAGGTGCCCATCATCATTACCTCGCTGCGTCCGCCGTCCGAAATCGTCGAAGCCGCGCATTCCTATGGCGGCGTGGTGTTCCACGACGTCATCAACGTGAAGCACGCCCGCAAGGCCGCCGAGCAGGGCGTCGACGGATTGATCCTGGTCTGCGCCGGCGCGGGTGGCCATGCCGGCACGCTGTCGCCGTTCGCGTTGGTGCGCGAGGTCAAGCAGTGGTTCAAGGGCACCATCCTGCTGTCGGGCGCGATCTCGGACGGCTGGAGCATCGCATCGGCGCTGGCGCTCGGCGCCGACCTCGCTTATGTGGGCACCCGCTTCATCGCGACCGAGGAAGCCAATGCCGACATCAGGTACAAGCAGGCGCTGACCGAATACGCCGCGCACGACATCGTGTATTCGAACCTGTTCACCGGCGTGCACGGCAACTATCTCGGACCGTCGATCGCAGCGGCAGGCCTCGATCCGGGCAATCTGCCGGTCGCCGACAAGTCCAAGATGAATTTCGGCTCCGGCGGCAACACGAAGGCCAAGGCCTGGCGCGACATCTGGGGCTCGGGCCAGGGCATCGGCCAGATCACCGACGCCCCGCCGGTCGCCGAGCTGGTGGCGCGGATGAAGGCGGAGTTCACCGCGGCGCGTAGCGACTTCTTGCGGGCCAGTGCCTGACGCCTGCATGATCGTCTGGAGGAATCGGCCATGATCATCAGCGGCGACAGACAGATCAGCTATAGCGACATTCACGCCCGTATCGCGCGGGCGGCGACCGGCTTCCGCGCGCTCGGCGTTCAGGGCGGCAAGCCGGTTGGCATGATGCTACGCAACGATTTCGCGCTGTTCGAGGTGGTCGCGGCCGCAGCCGCGCTCGGCAGTCCGGTGGTGCCGATCAACTGGCATCTGAAGGCCGACGAGGTCGCCTACATCCTGTCCGACAGCGGCGCCGACACGCTGGTCTGCCACGCCGACCTGCTGCCGCAGATCCGCGACGGGTTGCCGCCGGGGATCAAGCTCCTGGTGGTGACGACGCCGCCGGAGATCGCCGCAGCCTATGGCGTGGCGCCGGAACTCACGCGCGTGCCCGACGGCGTCGCCGACTGGGACCAATGGCGCGACACCCATGCGCCGCTGACCGACGCCCCACTCGGCGCCGCGCCGATGTTCTACACCTCGGGCACGACCGGACTGCCGAAGGGCGTGCGGCGCAAGCCGATGCGTCCCGAGCAGCTGCCGGCGGCGGCCCGCATCGGCGCCATCACCTATGGCGTCAAGCCTGACGAAGATCAGGTGATCCTGATGAACGGGCCGATGTACCATTCGGCGCCGCATTCCTACGGCATGCTCGCGTTCCGCAATGGCTGCAGCATCGTGCTCGAACCGCGTTTCGATCCCGAGGATCTGCTGCAACTGATCGAGCGTCACCGCGTCACCCACATGCATATGGTGCCGACTATGTTCGTGCGGCTGCTGCGCCTGCCGGAAGAGACACGGCGCCGCTACGACCTGTCGTCGCTGCGCTTCATCGTGCACGGCGCGGCGCCCTGCCCGGTCGACGTCAAGCGCGCGATGATCGAGTGGTGGGGACCGGTCATCAACGAATATCTCGGCTCGACCGAGACCGGCATCCCGGTCTGGCATTCGTCGGCCGAGGCGCTGGCGAAGCCCGGCACCGTCGGCCGCGCCATCGAGGGCGGCATCGTCAAGATCTTCCGGCCCGACGGGACGCAATGCGACGTCGACGAGCCCGGCGAGATCTTCATGCGCCAAACGTTGATCTCGGACTTCGACTATCACGGCAACGCCAAGGCACGCGCCGAGGCCGATCACGACGGCCTGATCAGCGTCGGCGATGTCGGCTATCTCGACGCTGACGGCTATCTGTTCCTGTGCGACCGCAAGCGCGACATGGTGATCTCGGGCGGCGTCAACATCTACCCCGCGGAGATCGAGAATACCCTGATCGGCATGGCAGGCGTCCGCGACTGCGCCGTATTCGGCGTGCCCGACGACGAGTATGGCGAGCGGCTGTTCGCCTGCGTCGAGCCGGAAGCGGGCAGCACGCTGTCGGTCGCGGCGATCCAGGATTTCCTGCGCGGCAAGCTCGCCAATTTCAAGGTGCCGAGGGACATCCGCTTCATGGACGCGCTGCCGCGCGAGGCCACCGGCAAGATCTTCAAGCGCAAGCTGCGCGACCTCTACCGCGAAGGGCAGCTTCGCTAACCAAGGTGACGGTGAGGCGAACGGCGTTTGAAACTTAGTTGCTGTTGCAAAAGGCCGGCGATCGACGCAACGATGCCGGCGCATCTGACGCCGGGATCATCGCCATGAACTCCACCGACTTCATCGTCATCCGCAACGACCTGCAGCAATGCAAGGTAATCGAGACGCAGCTGCCCGACGCCACGGCGCTGCCGGCCGATGCGCTGCTGGTGAAGGTGACCCGCTTCGCCTTCACCGCCAACAACATCACCTACGCCGTGATCGGCGAGCAGCTGAAATACTGGCACCTGTTCCCGGCGCCCGACGGGTACGGCATTATCCCCGTGTGGGGCTTCGGCGAGGTGCTGGCCTCGAAGCATCCCGCGGTCGCAGCCGGCGAAACGCTGTTCGGCTATTTCCCGATGGCGACCCATCTGGTGATCGAGGCGGCCGATGTCAGCAAGCGTGGCCTGCGTGACGGCGCCGCGCACCGGCAGGAGGTGTCGCCGGTCTACAATGCCTATGCCCGCGTCTCCGGCGATCCGACCTATGCCGGCCAGCAGGGCGATTTCCGCGCGCTGCTGCTGCCCTTGTTCATGCTGTCGTTCCTGGTCGACGACTTTCTGGCCGAGAACGCGTTCTACGGCGCACGCCGCGTCATCCTGTCGTCGGCCTCGAGCAAGACCGCGTTCGGGCTCGCCCACCTCCTGCACAAGCGCGGTATCCGGGTGATCGGGCTGACCTCGAAGGGCAATGTCGATTTCGTCACCTCGCTCGGCTGCTACGACGAGGTCGTCACCTATGACCAGGTCGCCGCGATCCCGGCGGCCGAGCCTACAGCCTATGTCGACATGGCCGGCAACAGCGCGCTACGCGAGACGCTGCACCGGCACTTCGGTGCGCAGATGGTCTATTCGGGCCGGGTCGGGCTCACCCATCGTGCGAGCGAGCCGGACGAGCCGACGCTGCCCGGCGCCAAGCCGGTGTGGTTCTTCGCACCGGACCAGATCCGCAAGCGCGCCAAGGAATGGGGTCCCGGCGGCATCGACCAGCGTTTCGGCGCCGCATGGACGGAGCTCGTGCCGCATCTGCCCAACTGGCTCGATGTCGTCGAGCGGCGGGGCCCGGCCGCGGTGCGCGAGGCCTATCTCGATACCCTGCAGGGCCGCGTTCCGCCGGATCAAGGCCTGATCCTGTCGCTGGCCGAATAGGCGATATCCCGTCGCGCCCTTTCTGCGGCCTCGCCAATGGGTATAGGCTCGCGGACAAGGGAACGCCGCCAAGAAAACGTCACCAAGGCGGCCGATGACGAGAAACGCTCAATGCTCGACAAGACGGACGATATTTCGGTCGCCGCCGACAATTGGCTTGTGCAGTTCGAGGATGCACTGGCGGGCCCCGACGATGTGCTGCTGAAGCCGCTGTTCCATCCCGAGAGCTATTGGCGCGACGTGCTGGCGCTGAGCTGGAACATCCAGACCGTCAACCGCGCCTTTGCCATCATCGAGGAACTGCCCGCACATGCCCGCCGCAGCGCGCCGCATGATTTCCGCATCGATGCCGAGCGCGCGCCGCCCCGCCGGGTGATGCGCGCCGGCACGAACGCGATCGAGGCGATCTTCAAGTTCGAGACCGCTGTCGGCCGCGGCCACGGCATCGTGCGGCTGATCCCTGACGCCGCCGACGGCGATCGGCTGAAGGCCTGGACCTTGCTGACCGCGCTGGAGGAACTGAAGGGATTCGAGGAGCAGCAGGGAAACACACGACCGCGTGGACAGGCCTATTCGCGCGATTTCCGCGGACCCAACTGGCTCGACCTGCGCAAGGCGGCCGCCGAATATGCCGACCACGATCCCGACGTGCTGGTGGTCGGCGGCGGACAGGCCGGGCTTGCGATCGCCGCCCGGCTGCAACAGCTCAAGATCGATGCGCTGATCGTCGACCGCGAGGCGCGCGTCGGCGACAATTGGCGCAAGCGCTACCACGCGCTCACCCTGCACAACCAGGTGCAGGTCAATCATTTGCCCTACATGCCGTTCCCGCCGAACTGGCCGACCTACATCCCGAAGGACAAGCTCGCCAACTGGTTCGAATCCTATGTCGATGCCATGGAGCTTAACTTCTGGACCGGAACGGAATTCGTCGGCGGCAGCTATGACGACGCACAGGGACGCTGGACCATTGAGCTGCGCCGCACCGACGGCACGACGCGGAAACTGCAGCCGCGCCATGTCGTGATGGCGACCGGCGTCAGCGGCATTCCGAGCGTGCCTGATATCCCCGGCTTGAAGACTTTCTCCGGCAAGGTGCTGCATTCGAGCGGCTATGAAGACGGCGAACATTGGGCAGGCAAGCGCGCGCTTGTCATCGGCACCGGCAACAGCGGCCACGACATCGCGCAGGATCTGCACTCCTCCGGCGCCGACGTCACCCTGGTGCAGCGCTCCTCGACGCTGGTCACCAATATCGAGCCCTCGGCGCAGCTGGCCTATGCCGCCTACAATGAAGGCTCGCTCGAAGACAACGATCTGATCGCGACCTCGATGCCGCTGGCGCTCGCCAAGCGCAGCCATGTGCTGATGACCGAGCAGTCGAAAGAGCTCGACAGACCACTGCTCGACGGTCTCGCGCGCAAGGGCTTCAAGCTCGATTTCGGTGACGGCGGCACCGGCTGGCAGTTCAAGTACCTGACCCGCGGCGGCGGCTATTACTTCAACGTCGGCTGCTCCGATCTCGTCGCGAGCGGCGCGATCGTCCTGAAGCAATTTGCCGACATCGAGACCTTCGTGCGCGAAGGCGCGCGGCTGAAGAGCGGCGACACGGTTGCCGCCGACCTGATCGTGCTCGCGACCGGCTACCGGCCGCAGGAAGAGCTGGTGAAGAGGCTGTTCGGCGAGGTGATGGCCGCGCGGGTCGGCCCGATCTGGGGTTTTGGCGACGGCCAGGAGCTGCGCAACATGTATACGCGCACGCCGCAGCCCGGCCTGTGGTTCATCGCCGGCAGCCTCGCGCAATGCCGCATCAACTCGCGTTATCTGGCGCTGCAGATCAAGGCGATTGAGGAAGGCCTGTTGCCGCGCGATGTCGGGCCGGTGGCGAGGCTAATGTAGTCAGCCGTCATTCCGGGGCGCGCGTAGCGCGAACCCGGAATCCATTGGGCCACAATCTCTGCGGACGAATGGATTTCGGGCCTGCGCTTCGCGCATCCCGGAATGACGAGAAGAAAGAGGACGAGCAATGCCAACCATCCTCGGCACCGGCGAGCACCGCTATCGCGTGGTGGAGAACTTCGCAAAACTCCCCGACGGCTGGAGCCTGACGGATGTCGCCTCCGTCGCGGTCGACAGCAAGGACCGTGTCTATGTGTTCAACCGCGGCGAACATCCGATGGTGGTGCTCGACCGCGAGGGAAGCTTCATCCGGAGCTGGGGCGAAGGCGTGTTCGCACGCGCCCACGGCCTGCATATCGATGCCGACGACAATCTCTATTGCACCGACGACGGCGACCACACCGTGCGCAAGTGCTCGACCGACGGCAAGGTGCTGCTGACGATCGGCATCCCGAACAAGCCGGCGCCGTTCATGAGCGGCGAGCCGTTCCACCGCTGCACCCATACCGCGCTGTCGCCGAACGGCGAGATCTATGTCTCCGACGGCTACGGCAATGCCTGCGTCCACAAATACACGCCGGATGGAAAGTTGATCAAAACCTGGGGCGAGCCCGGCACCGATCCCGGCCAGTTCAACATCGTGCACAACATCGCGACCGACGCCGACGGCTGGGTCTATGTCGCCGACCGCGAGAACCACCGCGTCCAGGTGTTCGACGGCAACGGCAGATACGAGACGCAGTGGAACAATCTGCACCGGCCCTGCGCGTTGTGCTGCTGCGGTGGCGGCAAGCAGCCGAACTTCGTGATCGGCGAGCTCGGCCCCGGCATGGCGGTCAACCGCAAGGTGCCCAATCTCGGCCCGCGGCTGTCGATCGTGGATCACACCGGCAAGCGCATCGCCCGGCTCGGCGGCGAGCACGGCCCCGGCGTCGAGACCGGCAAATTCCTGGCGCCGCACGGCATCGCGCTGGACTCGCGCGGCGACATCTATGTCGGCGAAGTCGGCGTCACCGACTGGAAGACCAGCTTTCCGGATACCGAGATGCCGGCCGCGGTGCGCCTGACGCGGTGCCTGCAGAAGCTGGAGCGGGTGACGGTGTAGTTTTAGCGTACCGAAGCGATCCCTCTAACCCGTCACCCTGAGGCGCGAGCGGAGCGAGCCTCGAAGGGTCGACGGCCCGGCTGGTGGCCGTGCATCCTTCGAGGCTCGCTCCGCTCGCGCCTCAGGATGACGGATCAAATAGCGAGCACCACGCGATGATCACGCCCGCCGCAATCAAATCTCGCCGATCACCTCGCGGCGGCGCTGCTCGGATTCTTCCGCATAGCGCCGCATCGCGTGCGCTTCGGTGAGCAGGCCGATCGGGCGCCGGTCGCCGTCGTCCTCGACCACCGCGAGCGATTCCGCTTCGGCGGCGTCGAACACCGCGATCGCCTCCTGCACGTTCATGGCAGGATGCAGCACCACGTCGGCGTAGCGCAGGATGGCGGCAAGCCCCTTGTCGGCCTCGAGATCGGGCGCGTGCGCCTCCGCGACCAGCGCGAGCCCGGCATAACGTCCCTCGCCGTCGATCGCGACGACCTGGGTCTTCGAGCCGGGAGGGAATTCCTCGCGAAACGCCTCGATCGGCATCGCGGCGTTCACCGTCGTCATGTCCTGCCGCATCATCTTGCCGACCGTGAGATCGCGGATCCAGCCGATATCGGCGGCGCTGCGGATGGTCTCGCCGCGCAGATGCAGCCGCCAGGTCGCGAACGAATAGCCGAACAACTCGCGCGTGATCGTGGTCGAGATGATGACCGCGACCAGCACCGCGGTGGTGAGCCAGAGATTGCCGGTGGATTCCAGCGCGATGAACGACATCGTCAATGGACCGCCGATCACCGAGGCCGACAGCGCGCTCATGCCGATCACGGCATAGGCGTTGGGATCGAGATTGAGCCCCGGCCACACGATGTCGACGCCGGCCGCAAACAGCCGGCCGCCGAGCGCGCCCATGAACAGCGTCGCGAAGAACAATCCGCCGCGGAAGCCCGAACCGAGCGAGACGATCGAGGCCACCGCCTTCAGCGCGAACACGCCGGCGATGAAGGTGAGCGGCATCGCCACGATGCCGGCGAAGCGCAGCGCGCCATGGCCCGACGACATCACCTGCGGCGTCAGCAGCGCCATGGCGCCGACCGCAAGCCCGCCCAGCGCCGGCCGCAGCGGCGGCCAGAGCCGGGTCTTGGCGAGCAGCGTCTCGCACAGCGCCACCCCGCGCATGATCGCAATCCCGGTCAGGGCCGCGACCACGCCGAGCAGCGCGGCGATCGCAAGATCCCGCCCGAGCACATCGCCGACGGTTCCGACGCCGACGCCGAGCGGCAGCGGCTCGAAGGCATGGGCGACGAAATAGCCGGCCACCGCCGCCACACCGACCGGGGTCAGGCTCGCCGGCGTATAGCCGCCGATCACAAGTTCGAAAGCGTAGAACGCGCCCGCCAGCGGCGCGCTGAAGGCCCCCGCGATCGCCGCCGCCGCGCCGCAGCCGACCATGATTCGCTGGTCGTTGCGGCGGAGATGAAAGCCGCGGCCCAGCGAGGCGGCCAGGCCGCTCGAAAGCTGGGTGTAGCCGGCCTCAAGCCCGACCGAGCCGCCGACGCCGCTCGACCAGATCGTCTGCAGCGCCACGATCACGCTGCCGCGGAACGACATCCGGCCGCCATAAAGCGCGTTGGCCTCGATCGGGTCGATTTCCCGGGCCGGCCGGACCCTGAGCAGCAGCAGGAACGCTACTCCAAGCACCAGCCCGCCAACCGTGGGAACCACGAGGGCGCGCACGGGATCGATGCTGGGCTGGCTCGACAGCCGATCGCCCAGCGGCAGATTGAACAGCACCGAATGCAGCACCGTGACGAGGCCGCTCATGACCGCCACCACGAGGCCGCCAATGGCGCCGATCAGCAGCGCCAGCACCACGAGGCTCGTCTCGTGCGCACGCACAAATGCGCGCAACCGGCGCGGCGCCTCGAGATAGCTTGTGGTCGTGGTCATCGGCAGGGTCCGTCACTGGCCGACAGGGCCTTGCGGCTCCCTTTACGGGCCTCGCGGGCGGGAGGCAATCGGGGCAGGAACATGGCAGGGCATGGCGGATAAGCCGCTCATTGCTCTTCACAATCCCGTCACGCTGCCTGTAGTATGTGAGTGCATGCTGCTTCGCAGCTAATGGGAGATCAGGAGCGTTATTTGAACGCACATGTCTCGCAAGGCGGTTGGCCGGTGCTGGTCTTGAATGCGGACTTCCGGCCGCTGAGTTATTACCCGCTGTCGCTCTGGTCCTGGCAGGACGCGATCAAGGCGGTGTTCCTCGATCGTGTCAACATCGTCGAATATTACGACCGAGCGGTACGAAGTCCTTCCTTCGAAATCCAGCTGCCGAGCGTCGTCTCCCTCAAATCCTTCGTCAAGCCGACCACCCACCCCGCCTTCACCCGGTTCAACGTTTTCCTTCGCGACCGATTCAGCTGCCAATATTGCCTGTCGGGCGACGACCTCACCTTCGATCACATCATTCCGCGCAGCAAGGGTGGCCAGACCACCTGGGAGAACGTCGTCGCCGCCTGCTCGCCGTGCAATCTGCGCAAGGGCAATCTGACGCCGCAACAGGCCAAGATGTTCCCGAAGCAGACGCCCTATGCACCGACCGTGCATCAGCTGCACCGCAACGGCCGGCTGTTCCCGCCGAACTATCTGCACGAGAGCTGGCTCGATTATCTCTACTGGGATACTGAGCTCGATCCGTAAGACGCGGCGGTGTCGTCTAATATTATTCGCGCGTTGTGAAGCTTCGCCCGGAGGACGATCACGTCCTCCGGATTCTGCTCGCTGCCGCGCGGCATACCGAGCTCAAGGACAGGCAATGTTGCTCGCCGGTCTGTCGACCGATCGATCCGAGAGCTTGTCGTACGAATAGCTCGGTTGGCTGGTCGGCCTAGCGGCGCAGAACACCAGACTCGGCGCGCTCACGATCCGCGCGATCGAAGACGGTTCTGGCGCGATGATTGGCTGCTTTGTCTATTATGCATCTGCGGGGGCGACTGCGCATGTTCTCAACCTCCTGTCGCTTCCCGGCCAGGAAGTCGGCGTGCTGGGGTGGGATGTTCCGCTACCTCGATAGCACCGGCCACGTCGACGCCCCTGCCGCGTGATCGCATTTGCGTGATCATCGGCAACGCTCGAAGCAATATTATTGCATCCTAATAGTTCGTATCCTATCTAATTTGCATGCCTCCTTCGCAATCCCATATCCACGCCGAGATCGGCCGCCTGATCACCAGGCTCGCGCGGATCTGGCGGCGCGAGTCGGATCAGGCGCTGTCCGATCACGGCCTGTCCTACGCGACGGCTATACCGCTGCTGGTGCTGTCGCGGCAGGGCGAGAACGTCCGCCAGGGCGTGCTCGCCGACGAACTGGGGATCGAAGGGCCTTCACTGGTGCGGCTGATCGATCTGCTGCAGTCCGAAGGCCTGGTCGAGCGTCGCGAGGACCCAACCGATCGGCGCGCCAAGACACTGCATCTCACCGCGGCCGGCGAAGCCAAGGTCGAGGAAACCAACCGGGTGCTGCGGCGCGTGCGGGCCAGCGTGCTGAAGGATATCGGCAGCGAGGAACTTGCGATAACCTTCGAGACGCTGCAGCGCATCGAGGCGCGGGCGAGCCGCCTGCAAGACGCCAAGAGCGCTGCAGCCAAGACCGCTCTAGCCAAGACCGCTGCAGAGGCGAAATAGTCATGCGCGCGGAAGAGCCGTTCCTGGTCCGCCACGCGGACCTCATCTTCGCGTTGAAGACGTTCGCCGCGTCGATGCTGGCGCTTGTAATCGCATTGGCGATCGATCTGCCGCGGCCCTATTGGGCGATGGCGACGGTCTATATCACGTCGCAGCCGTTGGCCGGCGCGACCAGCTCGAAGGCGTTCTTCCGCGTGATTGGTACCCTCGTCGGCGCGAGCATGACGGTCGCCCTGGTGCCGAACCTGATCAATGCGCCGGAGCTGCTGTGCCTCGCGATCGCGCTCTGGGTCGGACTGTGCCTTTATCTGTCGTTGCTCGACGGCACGCCGCGCAGCTATGTCTTCATGCTGGGCGGATATACCGTCGCACTGATCGGCTTTCCGTCGGTCGCCGACCCGGGCAGCATCTTCGATGTTGCGCTGGCGCGGGTCGAGGAGATCTCGCTCGGCATCATCTGTGCGAGCCTGGTGTCGACCGTGGTGTTCCCGCGCAGCGTCGCGCCGGCGGTCGGCGGCCGCGTCAGGAGCTGGCTGTCGGATGCGCGCCGCCTGTCCCGCGACGTACTGCTTGATCGCGGGACCAGCGAGACGCGCCGGGCCCAACGCCTTCGCCTTGCGACCGACATCGTCGAGATCGATACGCTGGCAACCCATGTCGCCTATGACCGGCTGGCCGATGCCGGCACCGCGCGTGGCCTCGGCGAGGTCCGGCTGCGCATGCTGATGCTGCTGCCGATCATCACGTCGATCGAAGACCGGCTCGCCGCACTCGGCGAAGCGGCGCTGCCAAGGCAGCCGGAGCTGCGGCGCCTGATCGGCGATCTCGCCGCATGGATCGTGGACGACGATCGCCAGCGGCAATCCGGCAACGAGATCCGCGCTGCGATCGCCGAGCGGCAATCTGCCCTCGACGGCCTCGCGCCGCGCGAGCGCATCATCACGATCAGCCTGCTGCTCCGGCTCCGCGAGCTCGTCGACATCTCGGCCGACTGCCGCGCAATCGGCGATGCGATTGCCGCGGGCCAGGATATCTCAACCGTCCCGCTGGCGTTCCACCCGGAATCGGGCGCCGCGCCGGTCCGTCATCGCGACCACGGCATGGCGCTGTGGTCTGCCGCGGGGGCGGCGGTCGCCATCCTGATCTGCTGCGGCCTGTGGATTGCGACCGGCTGGGCCGATGGCGCCTCGGCGCCGATGATGGCCGCGGTCGCCTGCTCCTTCTTCGCCG
Organism: Bradyrhizobium sp. AUGA SZCCT0105; assembly: GCF_018129565.1. Lineage (NCBI taxonomy): Bacteria > Pseudomonadati > Pseudomonadota > Alphaproteobacteria > Hyphomicrobiales > Nitrobacteraceae > Bradyrhizobium > Bradyrhizobium sp. AUGA SZCCT0105. Next base: position 177,805 of record NZ_JAFCMK010000008.1, read on the forward strand.
CGCAGGACGAGCCGGCGCGCAGCATCCGGGCCTTCGGCCTGTTCTCGCTGGTCGCGATCGTCGTCGTCGCGATCTATCAATTCGCACTGGTGCCGGGCATCTCCCATGTCGAGGTTCTGATCGCCGCGCTGGCGCCGACCTTCCTGCTGTACGGCTTCCTGATCGCGCGGCCCAAAACCGCGCCGATCGGCATGGCGCTCGCCGCCAACACCGCGACGCTGCTGGCGCTGCAATCGACCTACAGCGCCGATTTTGCCGGTTTTGCCAACACGTCGGTCGCCTTCTTCCTCGGTGTCGTCATCGCCGAGATCGTGACGCGGGTCGCGCGCGGCGTCGGCGCCGAATGGATCGCCAAGCGGCTGATGACGTCGGGCTGGCAGACGCTTGCGGTCGCGGCCGAGCGGCGCGGCCACGGCGATCGCGCGCAGTTCGCCGGTCTGATGCTGCATCGGCTCGGCCTCCTGGTCCAGCGCATCGCCTTCATCTCCGAGAGCGACCGCCGCGATGCCGACAGCCTGGTCCAGCTGCGCATCGGGCTCAACATCATCGACCTCAGGCGAGCCCGTTACGGCCTCGCCGCATCGACCGTGCGCACCATCGACGACATGCTGGACGACCTCGCGGCGGCGTTTCGTGCCCATGCGGACGAGGCGTTGCCGGCCGAATTGCTGTCGCGCGTCGATGCGGCCGTGACCGCGGTCGTCAAGGATCCCAATGAACGCGCGCGGGACGATGCATTGCTCGGCCTCGTCGGCATCCGCCGCGGCCTGTTTCCGGATGCACCTGCGTATCGATCGCAGCCCGAGGAGAGCTTTGCCGCATGAGATATGAGCTCGACATCTACGGTGTCCTGGTCCCGGCGCTGCTGCTGTGGCTGATCGTTGCCTATGCGCTGAGCGCGGGAATCAGCCGGATCATGCAGCGCTTCGGGCTCTACCGGCTGGTCTGGCATCGCGCGCTGTTCAATTTCGCCCTGTACGTATGCCTGCTCGGCGTCGTCGTCTATCTTTCGGAGTTTCTGCCATGAAAGGGAATTTCGCCTGGCTCGGCCGGGTTGCGCTGACCGCGATCGCGCTCGTCGCCGCGCTCGCCGTCGGCCGCGCGCTCTGGATCTACTACATGGAGTCGCCGTGGACTCGCGACGGCAGGGTCCGCGCCGACGTGGTTCAGGTAGCTCCTGACGTCTCCGGCTTCGTCACCGACGTGCTGGTCAAGGACAATCAGCAAGTGCATCGCGGCGATATCCTGTTCCGGATCGATCGCGCCCGCTTTGCCCTGGCATTGCAGCAGGCCGACGCTGCGGTCGCCGGCCATCGCGCGACACTGGATCAAGCCGACGCCGACCTCAAACGCTACAGCGCGCTGACCACCGATGCGGTGTCGCAGCAGAAGCAGGAGCAGGTACTGGCCACCCAGCTTCAGGCCAAGGCCGCCTATGACCAGTCGGTCGCCGATCGCGCGGTGGCGCAGCTCAACCTCGATCGCAGCGAAGTCCACGCGTCGGTGAACGGCACCATCACCAATATGGACCTGCGGCCCGGCGCCTACGTCACCGCGGGCAAGGGCGTGATGGCGCTGGTCGACACCGATACGCTGCATGTCGAGGGCTATTTCGAGGAGACCAAGCTCGCGCGCATTCGCGTCGGCGACAAGGCGCAGGTCCGGCTGATGGGTGAGCCGGTCCGGCTCACCGGACATGTCGAGAGCATTGCGGCCGGCATCGCGGACCGCGACCGAACGGACGGCGCGAACCTGCTCGCAAACGTCAATCCGACGTTCAGCTGGGTCCGGCTCGCCCAACGCGTTCCGGTGCGCATCGCGCTCGATCACCTGCCGGATCGCATCGCACTGGTCGCCGGGCGTTCGGCCACGGTCGAGATCATGGACCAGAGCAATTTCGGTTCTGATTGAATCAGAACCGAAACTCTAGACTCTAGACTCTTGTTTTGACGCGTTTTCTTCACGCGAACCGGCGTCCACTTCGCTCGAAAACGCTCTAGCTGGCCATGCGCGCTATTGCACGCCGTAGCGGGTGAAGTCGTCTCCGATGCTGCCCTGGATCGCCTTGGCCGCCGAGATGTCGGCATTGCCGCCGGCCTTGTCGCCCTGCTTCAGCTTCGCCAGCCCGCGTCCATAGAGTGCGCTTGCCAGCTTCGGATCGGTGCGTAGCGCGGAGCTATAGTCGTCGATTGCCGCGCGGAGCTCGCCGGTCTTCAGATGGATCAGGCCGCGCGAGTCGTAGGTCGCGGCGTTGGCGGATCCCGATTGCAGCGCCTTGTTGCAATCTTCCAGCGCCTCCTGCAACGAACCAAGGATAGCCCGGCTCCAGCAGCGTCCGTTCCACACGCCGTCGAGGTTCGGCTCGAGGCGAATGGCCTGATCGTAGTCCTGCCCTGCGCGGGCATATTCATTTTTCTTCAGGTAGGCACCGGCTCGGTTGGCAAAGGCTTCGCCGTAATTCGGGTTGAGCCTGATGGCCTGATCGAACGCGTCGGTCGCGCGATCGTATTCGCGCTTTCTGAAGTAAGCCACGCCACGGTTGTTGAACGGCTTGGCGTAGGTTGGATTGAGCTCGATGGATCGATCAAAATCCGGGATGGCACGGTCATAGTCTCCCTTGGCGGCGTAGGCGTTGCCGCGGTTGTTATAGGCGATCGCAAGGCCGGCCGGCGTCATGTCCTGACCCGCGTCGATCAGCGCCGTGCATCCTTCAATGCGCGCGTCGAGGGGCGCATGCTCTCGCCCGCTGCACAGTTCGACGTTCCGCAGATAGCTGTCCTTCGGCTTCGTCTTCTGCGCGACCGCCGGTAATGCAAAGAGCGCAACGAGAAGCGATATCAGGTTGACAATTGCGCCGGCGCTTGCACGAGATTTCATGTCGGCCCTTGCTTGCTCGAAAAGGCCCACGCTTGGCCTAGCATCCTCGGCAGATGTTCGGATTGAACTTGTGGAGGATGTTTTGCTCAGGTTGCGGCGTCGTTCGCGTCCCGGTCTTTCTGACCTTGCTCTTGCCCTCCTCGACGAGCGTAGCGAACCTCACCGTTCCATCCTCAGATATTTCGATGCGCGGCGTGGTGCCTCGAATTCCCATCGTTGCGGCAGGCGTGTCGATCTTCATGTCACCGGTCTTCGCGATATTGCCGGCAACGAAGGTGAACGTTCCATTGGCCAGCTTGAACAAGGTCGAGTTCGACTTGCCGTTCGGGTCGTATACAAATTCGGTCATCGCCATCTTGGCGTTGCTCGACAGATTGAACGAGGTGCCATCGGTGAAGTTGATCCCCACCCGTCCGTCGGCCCCGGTCTGCACCACATCGCCCAAATAGACGGGGTCGCCAACCTGCGTTTGAGGCGGTTTGTCGGGCAACCCTGCTTGAACGACGACAGCACCCGCATGCTCGATCGTGACCGAACCGGTGGCCGCCACTACTCTCCCGATGAATTTCAATGGAGAATTCTGGACTGCGGGCTGCGCCGGCTCGGTTTGCGCCTGCACCTCGCCGGGCGCGAGAGTTGCGAGCGCCAGGACGAAGCCTGCAAGCAATTGAACAAGCAAATGGATGCGCACGATCCCCTCCTTTGAGAAGATTTCGTCGTGTCGCAGCGCGATGGTAACCGGACCGTCGGGCCGAGACCGCAGGACCTTGAGTGCCAAAAGAGTTGCCGCAGACAGGCCTAAGTACCTGACGCAGTTCGACTAAAAATTAATAAGTGGACAATTTGCTTGGTAACTATACTATTAATCTTGTGGGGCTGCACGCGCGATAAAGGACAGCTGTTCTGCCATTTTCGTAAACGCTCCGCGCAGTACTGGAATTCGATTTTCACTACCGAATTTAGTTTCAATCAGGACGTTTCGGCGGGCAAGCCTATGGCTGCTGACGCGAGGGTTTTTTACCTCGCGGCGAGCCAAACCAAAAAACTCGGCAACCACGTTCCGTCTGAATTGCTCAGCAGGCGAAAAGCCAATGTCAGTTGCGTCCGGCGTCGAGTTCGGGGGCGTGTGCGTGGCCGCTTTGGGCCGGCCGCCCCGATTGATCGGCAACATTCAGACGGCGATCGGCTGCGGCACTATCAAGCGTGCGAGCGGCATCGCGGTTCGAGGCGCGATTGGCGACCCCGTTCGCGAGGGTGACGTCATCGAGGTCGCAGCCGGCGGGCGGATCGAGATACGCTTGATCGATGGCAGGGTGCTCGACCTGCCAGGCGGCACCTGCCTCAAGCTAGATGCATGCGCGCAGGACCCCAGCGACATCGCGCGACCGGGCCTGCTCGCGAAGACCAGGGGCATCTTCCGTTCCATTGGCAGTTGGCTGGCGAGGTCGGGCCCCCCGACAGCGGCCCCGTCGGTGGGCGACATTCGAGCGGGCGGCTTCGGCACGCTTTCGCTCACCGCGCTGACCTTCTCGCTCCTGAACGAGGCCCGGGCTGCGGAGCCGAACGTCACGTTCCTGGACGACGACAGCATCAGCTACAAGGACCTCCACCACGGCGTGTTTGAGCTCGTGACCAAGGAGGCGATCCCCCGGCACATCATCGTCGAGGATCCCGGCGAGACGATCATTCTGAGCAGAAAAGGGTCTTCTTTCGGCGTAAGCCATGTCACGAATTCTGCTGCGCACATGGAGGAGTTGCGGGAGGCCCAACAGGAGGCGCTTGCCAATTTCGAGAAGGGAGCAGGATCAAAAGGGTCCGGCATGCCCGCTCTCGATGGGTCGCCGTTGCTGCAACCGATCAATTTTCAGCCTGGCGCCCCGCCGCTGACGCAAGATCCGCTCGCGCCCGTGCCGGTGGTTATCTTCGCCACCATTGAGACCTTCAAGCCGCCGCCGGTGCCGCCGAGCCTGAACCTCGGAGCAGGACTGGCAGAAATCGACACGGCGAAATTTGACGACTTCAGTGCGGCGAGCGGGACCTTTTCCGCGAGCAGCAAGAACGGTGCAGTGACATTCGGTATCGGCGGCGGAACTGCCGGCAACGTGGTGCTGGGCCAGCTGACCTACGACGTGTCGAGCACTGGACAGTTTGGCACGCTCTACCTCAACAGCGCGACGGGAAACTACACATTCGTTCCGAACAATGCCGCGATCAACGCGCTGAAGGTCAACTCGAGCCAAAGTTTCGTTATCACCGTATCGGACGGCACGCTCTCGACGAGTGAGAGCTTCAACATCACCATTGTTGGTGTCGACGACGCCTCCATCATCTCCGGCGCCAAGGCTGGCGCGGTTGTGGGGGCAGTCGGCGTCAGCGGAGCCTCGCCCGGTCTGCTCATCGCGACCGGCACGCTCACCGACACCGATGTCGACGACCCCGCCAACACCTTCACCGCGGTGAACGTGCCCACGACAAGCGCGGGCGGCCATGGCACATTCACACTAACGACGGCCGGCGTGTGGACCTATACGCTCAACAACGCCGACAGCTCCGTGCAAGCCCTCCATGTCGGCGACACGCTGACCGACAGCTTCACGGTGACCACGATTGGCGGAACCCCGCAGGTGGTGACAATCACCATCCACGGCCCGCTGATCGAGGCCAGAACGGCGCCGTCGCTGACGCTGAGCGAGACGCACCTGACAGCGACGGCGCTGGACGACAACATCGCCGGCTCGGCGCCGGACGCCGCGTTGACGACGACCTCAGGCGAGTTCTCGGCGGCATTCGTTACCGAAGCGGGTCTGGCGGTCAGCTACGCGCTGACGATCACCGGCGGCAACGGTGCAGCGTCGGGGCTGATCGACTCGCACACCGGCCTCTCCGACGTGCTGGTTCTGAACGGTAACACCATCGAAGGCCATGTCGGCACAGCAAGCGGCACGCTCGCATTTACCATCACGGTCGATCCGGCCACGGGCCGCGTGACCTTCGTCGAGCACCGCGCGGTGGAACAATCGTCCGGCACCAGCCCGGACAGCGGCGAAGCGATCGCGCTAGGGACGGGCATTGTAAATCTGATCGCGACGGTGACGAGCAGCGATGGCCTGTACCAGGATATAAGCATCGATCTCGGCAAGCAGCTGACAATCACGGACGATGGCCCGCACATTGCGGCGACGGGCACAGCCCCATCGCTGACGCTGAGCGAGACGCATCTGACGGCAACGGCGCTGGACGACCACATCGCGGGCTCGGCACCGTGCGCGGCACTGACGACGATTTCGGCTGATTTCTCGACGGCATTCACTTCGGTACAAGGCGCCGATGGCGCGACGACCCACTATGCCCTGATGATCAACGGAGGTAACAGCACTCCGTCCGGTCTGACCGACTCACATACCGGCCTCGCCGACGTGCTGGTTCTGCACGGCGACACAATCGAAGGCCACGTCGGCACGGCAAGCGGGGAGCTGGCATTCACCATCGCGCTTGATTCGGCCACCGGAAGCGTCACTTTCACCGAATATCGCGCGGTGACGCATCCGTCCTGCACCAGCGCTGACGAAGCCGCGTCGCTGACCGCCGGCATCGTGAACCTGGTTGCCACCATCACGGACAAGGATGGTGACACCCAGAGCGCGTACATCGACCTCGGCAAGCAGTTGACGATCACGGACGATCACCCGACCATTTGCGGCTTCCCGGAGACCTTCATCGCCGCTCAGGACAATCAGACTGCAACCGGCACTTACCATGTCGATTTCGGCGCGGATGGCGACGCCGCGATGCGCGTTGCTGTCTACAATGGTGCAGTCGGCTGCACGGGATACGATCTGGCCACGTCATCCCTGGGTGACGGCATCACCTCGGTGCACGTCACCGGACATGGCGATGACTACAGCTTCTACTATACGACCCATGAGGTGGGCGGCGGTGTCGAACTCGACGCGTACTTCAGGGATTGCGATGGCACGCTGGCCGATCCGTACTTCAAGTTGCTGATCGATCCGGATGGAACCTATTGCTTTGATCTAGAGCACGCCGGGCTGTCGAAGAACGTCACCGTTAGCGGCTCCGATTTCGACGCCCCGGCCTGCGGCACGCCGTCATTAACCGCTCCGGACGGACAACTGGTGATTACCGGGTCCGACTGCGCCGGCCATCCGCTCGACGTCAAAGCGTCGGAGTGCGGTATCGCGGTCGGCGACAGCGGACTGCAAATGGACCCCACTGAGCAGTTGAATCTCGCGTTCTCCGGGAAGCAGTCGCAGGTCAGTTTCGATCTCACGCAATGGCAGGGTTATGGCACCGCCGGCGTGATCCTCAAGGTTCTTGACGGCGGCGCCGACGTTCACGACTTCTGCATCGATGTTCCCAAACCGCTGTGCGGCAGTGCCAGCTTCGTGGTCCAGGAGACATCGGATGCTTCGTTGATCGACACCTATGCTTTTGATGCCACGACGACGACGTACACGCTGTACGTTGACAAGGCTTTCAATCAAGTCCAGGTCGACTACGATCGGCCGGAGGCCGGGCACCCCACCTTCGCAGTCAACAACATCAACTATACCGAGAAGACGAGTATCAATACGGATCTCCTGTTCGATGTAACTGCGGTCGACGGAGATGGCGACTCGGCTACAACCAATCTTCAGGTCGATATTCAGTGCCACACGGCGGGGATGGACGCCTTCACATTCGCGCCCAGCCCGGACAGTGCTGCTGCACCACCGGTCGGCGGCAGCACCAACGCTCCAGCCTCCGTCGTCAGCGCTACGTCAACCAGCGGCCACGAAGACGCAGCATCGTCACAGGCCATGGTGCCCTTCGTAGGGAGCGGAACGTCCGGAACCGAGCAGTCCTTTCATTTCGCGGAGCAACTTCCGAGCCATGAACAGCAGGGAGCTTCGTCCCCTGCACAATTCGATCAAGCCGCGGCGTGGTTCGGTCACCACCAGGATTTCTCCGGCTTTCGCCTGGCACAAGGGGCTGCAGATGGAGCGCCAGCAACTGGGACGGCGATCCCGGAGCACCAGCCAGAATATTCCTCGATCAACATGGACGCCGTCGTGACCCATGCGCCTCACGATCTGATCATGTAAGGGCCCTGAAGCCTGGTGAAGGTCCTGGCCCGCGTCGGATGTCGGCGCGGGCCAGGATCGTTTCTCGGGTCAGTGCCAGCCTTCGCCGGCCTTCAGCGCCGCCGAGAGGCTGCGCACCGGGCGCGTCACCAGCGGATCGAGATCGAAGCGCTTCTCGAGCAGCCGGAGGATCGACGTGGTGTCGAAGTCCTCATGCGCGACGCCCGACTTGTTGAAGCGCTTGGCGATCAGCAGTGCCGGAATGCGGGTGCCCGGACCCCACTGGTCCGCAGCACGGGCCTCGGCACCACGGCGGTTGTGCGGCGGGGGCGGAACGTGGTCCCACTGTCCACCGAACTCGTCATAGGTGATGACGATCAGCGTGTCCCTGCCATCCGGCCCTTCGACGATCGCCTTGACGAGATCGACGAGATGCTGGCTGCCTTCGGATTCACTGGTGTAGCCCGGATGCTCGTTCTCCTCGCCGATCGGCTTGATGAAGCTGACCTGCTTCAGCCGGCCGTTCTTGGCCGCCTGGATGAACTCCGCCTCGTCCTTCAGGTGATCCCTGCGGGCCTGTGTTCCCGGCGCGTAACTGGCGAAGTAGTTGAGCGCCTGATGGTGGAACTGGAAGTCCACATCGGGGCAGTTCGGGAACACCGCCGTGGAGAGATGGTTCGGATCGGTGCAGGTGGTGCCGTTGCCGTTGGTCCAGCCGGACGCGCCGACATCGCCATTGGCGTTCGACCAGCCGCCCGAATACCAGGCCCAGTCAACATGCTTGGCCGACAGCCGATCGCCGATGTTCGGCGTGTGCAGCGGCGGCAGGCGCTTGATGTCCGGAGTGCCCGGCGAATAGGGCTGATAGGTCGGCTGCGTGGTGTTGACCGCGTAGTCGCCGCAGGCGAGGCCAGCCGGCAGGCCGGCCTGGTTGCATTTCGCCGTCAGCTGCGCATCCTTCACGGTCGAGACCGGCGTGTAGAGCGGCGTGCTGGTCGGCATGCCGTTGGCGTCGACGATGGAGTGGAAGTCGTTGGCGCTGCCGTCGTTCAAGGCGCCGACGAATTGCGGCGCCGCGGCCGCGACCAGGAACTGGTGGTTGAGGAACGAACCGCCGAAGGCGCCCTGGAAGAAGCTGTCGGCGATGACGTAGTTCGGCGCGCCGTGGCCGTGGAGATAGGTGTAGATGGGCAGCTTCTTGGTGTCGTAGTAGCCCATGACAAGACCCGCAGCATCGCTGCCGGTCATGTAGCGGTTCTGCCGGCCATCGTTGAGCTGGTACTGCTCGCTGTAGAAGCGATGCACAATGTCCTCGGTGCAGCCGCCGGGCGCGCCGGTGCCGTTGAGGAATCCGTGCGCCGCGAAAGACCCGAGCGGCTTCGGACAGGTGGTCGCCGAGGTCGGGATGAAGTCGTTGATCTCGAACGGCTTGTTCTTGAAGGCGCTGAGGATCGCGACCGAGCCCGTATTGTCGGTGCAGGTCGTCGGCTGCGGCGACGGTGAAGTCAGGTTGACGTCAGTCTGCAACAGACAGGCATAGACGGTCTGGTTGTCCTGCCGGACCTGCAGCGTATGGGCTTGATCGGCGTCGGAGGTACCATTGATCCGGTCACGGCCGACATCGCCCCAGTGTCCATAGAGGTTATCGAAGCTGTGGTTCTCCTGGTAGATGACGACGATGTGCTTGTATTGATGCACACCTTCATGACCGCGGTCGCGCAGGTCACGCAGCTCGTCCCTGACCTCGTGCTTGAACTCATCAATGATCTTTTCGACCAAATTCTCGGCGTTTGCCACCGGTGAGATGGCAACGGCGCCAGCAACAACTGCGAGCGCCGGAATGGCTCCCCAAAGCCGCATAGTGCTCTCCTGATTCAGAAAGAAATAGAAATGGAGTTACACGCTATGCAAAACACATTTCGCCGGGATGACCGTTTTTCGACGCGCGCACAAACGCGTGAAAAGATGCACGCGCCGATAAATCTTCGTTCTATCAAATCGAGATCGGCCTGCGTCTCGTTGATCGATCGTCATCAAACCGCAATCAACAGTCGTCTATCCAAACAGATGGTCATTGATCCTGCCGACAGGAAACTGTCATCTCCGTGACATCTTCCAACGTACGGCAGCGCAAATGCGTTGTGACAGGGGCGTTTTCTCGCAATGGTTTGGGATATTCTGGCGTCCGGTTCCGGAAAATGTCGTGCGGCATCGGCCGACCATGGCGTTCGAACCGCACGGGTCGCGTTGCTGGCAGTCGTCGTTGCGCTTCTCCCGTCGCGCGCGATGGCATTCCCGCTCGGGGGCGACCAGACCGTGCTGCCGGCCGGCACCGAGTTTTCAGAGGAAGCGCTGGCACGGCCGCGCGAAATCTTTCATTCCGAAGCGATGGGCGGGCGAAAGTCCTATCTGGTCAATCTCGGCGATCTCGCGTTCAATTCGCCTTCCATCCTGGGCGGCAAGGCCCGCCAGGCCGAGATGAGCTGCGGCACCTGTCACGTCAACGGCGCATCGAACCCGAAATTGTTCGTTCCGGGCGCATCCTCCCGCCCCGGCACCTTCGACACGACCAGCCTTGTGTTCAACGCGAAGACGTTCAACAGCATCCTCGATCCGGTCAGGATCCCGAGCCTGCGGGGCGCCCGCTTCCTCGCCCCCTACGGACATGACGGGCGCATCACCTCGCTGCGCGACTTCGTATATAATGTCATCGTCAATGAGTTTTCCGGACCGCGGCCGCGCGACGAGATTCTCGACGGCCTCGTCGCCTATATCAACGATATCGATTTCCTCCCCAATCCGAAGATGGCGCCCGGCGGCAGGCTTGCCGCGCAGGCAAGCTTGCCCGAGCGCCGCGGCGAGGCGCTGTTCTTCAAACCGTTCCCCAAGCAGGCCGAGCTGAGCTGCGCCGGCTGTCATATTCCGGCCGGAACCTTCAACGACCAGCTGCGTCACGACGTCGGGTCCGGCGGGCTGGTCAAGACCCCCACTCTGCTCAACGCCAATTTCAATGCGCCCTACTTCCACGACGGCCGCTATGACAGCTACGAACAGGTCGTCGATCATTTCGATCGCGTGTTCGACCTCGAATTGTCGACCCAGGACACGCAGGACCTCGTAGCCTATCTGAATGCGGTCGGCGACGGCGAACGCCCGTTCGACAAGGACGGCGTCGTGCTCCGGATGAAGGAAGTGCTGGAGCTCTCGAGCGTGCTCGAGGTCGCGATCCCGGCCGCCGATACCGCAGTGGTGTCACTGGCCGTGACCGGGGTCGGCGCCGAACTGCGCGAATTGACCGAGCACATCCCCGACATCAGGAACACCTCGGTCGGCGGCAAGGCCGAGCGGCTCGCTGCGCGCGCAATCCTGAAGGATCTCGTTCTGACCTTGCGCCGTATCGACCTCGAGGTCGGCGCCGGCCGGATCGACGAAGCGATGGCGGAATTCCGCAAATTTGCCCAGTTGGTGAATTTCGACGTTCCGGTCGCCCTGAAGAAGGCCGAGCCCTGGTCCCTCTTCAACAGCAACGTGCATCAGTCGCACTACACGGCGCTCGGCCGGATATTGCCGGTGACAAGCCAGCAGCCGCAGTAGCGCACGCACTCACTGCGAGGCCGGCGGCGCGACCCATACGTCGCTCTGCTGGATCCGGCGGATCAGCGCCACCGGGTCGAACTTGCGCAGACCTGCGGGAATTTCGAAGGTTTGCGCCGGCTGCGGCTCGTCGCGGATGTGATCGGCGACGATCACCGTCCCATCCGCGGTCTTGATCTGCACCGGAAACCCGCGCGCGCGGTCGACCCAGCCGGTAAAGCTCAAGCCGGACGGCGCCGCGATTCGATAGACGTCGGTGTTGCGCCCCGCGATCGCTTCCTCTCCATCGCGCTGGCAGTGCCATGTCGCGAGATCGACCGGCGCGGACAGCTGCGCCATCGCCAGCCATTGCCGGCAGGGATCGTCCGGATCGACCGGGACGAACAGCTGGGTGAGCGGGCTCGATTGCATCGCCTTCATATAGACGTGTGCGGCCGGGCGGACGAAATAGGCGGCGGGCTTAGCCGTATCGAGCAGAAAGAAGCCGTCGGGCAGCGCGGTCGAATCGATCCGCGCTTTTCCGCCCGAGACCCGCAGCGTTCCCATGGCGGTTGCCGTATCGTCCTTCCGCGCGAGGAGGTCGGCGGAAAACTGCTGCGCCGCGGCCGGCGTCGGCACGTTGGCCAGGATGGCCATCGCGACGAACAGGCAGGCCATGGCATTCCTGCTGCCCTTCCACATCTTCTTCCACATCTTCCTGCACGTCGTCTCGTCGCGCTTCATCGCGTATCCCCGGTCGATCGGCTGGCGGGCCGGCAGAACATGACAGCGCCGACCGAACCAATGGTTCGATCGGCGCCGGCCTCGGATGGACTCAAGACCTCGTCCTGGACGAGAGCTCGATCACTCGGTGTAGGACAACGTGACCGGCTTGCTGAAGTCGAACGCGTCGAACAGGTCAGACAGCGCCGGGCTGTTGGTCGGGACGTACTCGTTGTTCTTCGAGTAGGTCGGGTTCGGCAGGTTATCGCGGCTGCGGTGCGTGAGCGGCTCGAGAGCCCAGTTGCGCTCAATGAACTTCAGCAGCGAAACGTGGTCGGCATAGTTGTGGTTGACCTTGCCGCCCGTCGAATAGGGCGAGAGGATCAGGGTCGGAATACGCGGTCCGTCGCCGAAGAAGTCGATCGACTGCGTGTAGCCGGAGTCCCAGTAGCCGCCGGCTTCGTCCCAGGTGATGAAGACCGCGGTGTCGGCCTTCAGCTCCGGATTGTTGTCCAGCGCGTTGAGCACGTTCAGGACATAGGCCTCGAACAGATCAACCTTCGAGCTCTGCGGATGACCGTCGAGCAGACCGTCCGGCTTGCCGAACGATACCGCGGGTAGCGTGTTGTGCTGGATCGCCGTGATCAGATCCGCCGTGTCCTTCATGTGAGCCTGACGCACGGCCGGGTTGGCCATGATCGAGGTCGCATACTGGAACGGGTTGCAGATCTGGCAGTAGGCAACACCGAGCGCGTGCGCCGGATCGGCGACCGCGGCGGCGCCGAGGTTGGGGTTCGAGGGGTTGGCGGCAACCGCGGCGTTGGAAAGCGCCACGGCGTCGTTGAACGCACCACCATAGAACGCCCAGGTGATGTTCTTCTCGATCAGAGCGTCACCGATCGTACGAACCGACGACGGCGGGACGTTGTTGCCGCCCGCCAGCGCGCCGTTCGGCAGATAGCCCGGATTGACGTTGTTGAGCATGTAGTAGTGGTTCGGTTTGCAGTTCGGCTCCGCCGCGTACGGCAGATTGTTGAGGTAGGTGACGATCGGCTTCACGCCGGGTTGGAACACGTCCGAGCAGTTGCTCCAATTGCCGTCGACGGTGTAGCGGTTGACCGAGCCCGCGACCGGGTTCGGGTTGGCGATCAGGTTCGCCGGCGGCGTCACCGGATTGCCCTTGCCATCGCTCCAGAAGGCCGCATCGCCGGTGCCGAGCATGAAGTGGTTCGCACCGGTGCCGCCATGGAACGACTGGTGGAAGTTGTCGCTCAGCGTGAAGCGGTCGGCGAGCATCTTCAGGATCGGGGCCTGACCCTGCTGGGCATTGTAGAAGCCCATCGAGTTGGCCATGCTCTTGTTCGACGCCGAATAGGTCGCCATCACGAACGGGAACAGGTCGTTCAGGCAGCCCGAATTGTTCTTCTTGGTGGCGCTGGCGGCGCTGCAATCTTCCTGCTGCCAGTCCTGATAGAAGCGATGGGTCGAGTCGCCGGTGTAGTCGTCGTCGCTGATCTGCTCGCCCTGCAGCGGGAACGGTCCGTTCAGTCCGCCGGCGCCGGGAACGCGGGTATCAAGCACACCGGTGGGCAGGCCGCTGAAGCCGGTGGTCAGGATGTCGAGATCGGCCGGGTCCATGTCCTTTTCGACGCTGGCTTCGGCAATCGTCTTGAACGGGGGCGACGTGTCGCCCTGCGCGGTCGGCGTGCCATTGGTGTTCGGCTGCGGCATCAAATTGGTCGCGTTGTAGGGCGACTTCGCGATCGCCGGCGCGCCGATGTAGAAGGACGGCTGGCCCGCGACCGAGTACTGCTGCGCCTGCGCGAAGTTCGGTCCCGGCGTTCCATCCTCGTTGACGATGCCCTTCGACAACAGGTTGGAGATGGTCTGCCCCTTGCCCTTCGGCTTGTAGATACCGAAGGTGTGATCAAGGCCGCGGTTCTCACCGATCAGGATGATGACGTGCTTGATCGGCGAAGCGGTCTTGCCCTTGCCGCCGTGATCCTTGTCGTCATGATCGTGGTCATGCTTGACGCGATCAGCTTCCTGATGCGCCTGGTGATTGTGATGCGGACGCTTGTCCCAATCACTGTGTCCGCCCGGATAGTGAGCGGCATATGCGGCTGTTGCGACGAGCACCGTTGACGCGATGCAGAGCGCGGTGCTGGTTCGCCAGTACTTTTTGTAGTTCAAACTCATTGTCGACCTCAGGGTGTTTGCGGTTAGCAACACACACTGCTTAGTGCGACAGTATGACGCATGGTTTTCGCTTGCGTGAAAGCGCGCGAGAAATTTCGAAACGTTCAAATATTTTCTGTGGAGACATCTGCTGCTGCACGCCGCATCTCCACGATTCGACTCTTCAACTGAAGATCGAAAGCAGACGGAGCGCGCCACGCAGCGACGCGGATCGCAAATGCCCTACAATTCAGCTCAATCAATGCGAGATGTGCCTGGAGCGCATCACCTCGCGAAGCGCGGCGTAATGCTGATCATGCACATCTTGATTGAACAACGACCATGGCTCGGCGCTCGCCAGTAACGCAGGCACCGCTGCAGCCATCAGATTGCGATAATTCCTGAACTCGGCTGCAGCATCCGCGTTGCGACCCGCGGCAACGGCCATCTCGATGCGCCGCAACGTGAGCACGAGCTCCTTCAGCCCGCTGCGCGCAAGCACGCGCTGCTGCTCGCCGCCGGACACGCTGGTGTTCTTGCGATCGGGATATTGCTCGGTCAACTCGCGCAGCTCGCGGCCGATCGTATCGACTGCAAGCGCGACGATGTCCTTGTCGCCGGCCGGAATCGCGGTCGCGAGCACCGTCGAGAAATCGTTGATCTCCTTCAGCGTCGCACCGGCACCGTCGCGTTCATAGGGCTGCACGCCGTCGCCGACGGCCGTGAGATAGGCGACGAGGTCGCCCTTTTCCTGCGCCGAGAGGTCGAGCTGAAAGGTCCGGTCGAAATAATCGACGACCTGGTTGAAATTGTCGAAGCGGCCATCGTGGAAATACGGCGCATTGAAGTCGGCGTTGCGCAGGGTCGGCGTCTTGAACAGACCGCCCGAGCCGACGTCATGCTGCTGGTGATCGACAAAGCCGGACGATGGCACGTGGCACCCCGCGCAGCTCAGCGCGGGATCGTGCGGGAACGGCTTCGCGAACAGCGCTTCGCCGCGGCGCTCCGCGTCGGTGATCTTGCCGGCCAGCCGCCCGGCGGGACCAAGGCTCGGATTGGGCAGGAAATCGATGTCGTGAAGATAGGCCACGATCGCATCGAGCGTGGCCGACGACGGCTCGGGACCTGCGAACTCGCTGGTGATGACGTTGCGGACGAAGTCACGCAGCGAAGCGAACCGGCCATCGGCGCCGTAGGGCGCAAGATAGCGGGCGCCGCGCAGGCTCGGAATCCGCACCGGATCGAACGACAGGTTGTTGGCCTTCGGATTGAACAACGCCCCCGTGGTGTCGAACGTGCCGGGCCGGCTCGACATCTTCGGCATGAAGAATTTGGCGTTGTTCGCACCATTGACGTGGCAGGTGCCGCAGCTCACACCGGCCTGCCGCGCCACCTCGCCGAGCAGCCCCGGCGAATTGAAGGCGAGATCGCCGAGATTCACCAGATACGACTTGGCTCCGGTGCGCTCGGACTGGAACACCTCACGCGGCTTGTCGAGCGCATCCTCGTTCAACTCGGTCGCAACCGGCAGCACGGTCTTGTCGCCATCGACCGGAAACGCCGCCGCGCGCCCGAGCAGCGCAAGGGCGATGACCGCGGAAAGCAGCGCAGCCGGACGCAGGTGAAGCGATCTCATCGCGCCTGCGCCTCCAGGGTCGGGCGCTGCAGCCCGAGCTTTGCCGAGGCGCTCTGCAACGCGACGACCAGTTCCTCGCTGGTCTGGCGCAGATCGGCGATATTGACATGCGGCAGGTCGGGCGTCGCGACGATCGCCTCGAGCTGCTCGATCCGGTTCGTCACCATCTCGTCGAGCTTGCCGTCGACCGTATTGAGCGCGGCGGAGAAAATCGTGTGATAGGCGAAGTCGATGCCGGCGATGTTGTTGCGCATATCGTCCAGCGAGGTGCCGCTGATGCGCGACTCGCCGCCATCGGCTTTGCTTTCGCCGACTTCGTAAGCAAGCCGCACGGTGCCATCCAGGAGACCTTGCGGCGTCAGCTTGATATCCTTGAGCTTGCCGTGAAGATCGTTCAGGTGCTCGACTAGGCCCGTCGCATCGGTAGCGACGTCGGTACTACCCGCTCCAAACAGTTTCGCCTCGATGGCGTGAAACCCGCTGTCCGCGTTCGGCCAGGCGTCGATCTGCGCATCGAGCTCTGGGACGAAGCCTGCGGTAAACACCTCCGAGCGCTCCCAGCCGGCGCGCGCCGACAGCCAGGCCTTCCGTGCACCGGGCAAGTCCGCCGCAGCGGCGCGCTCGCGCAACGCACGTGCACCCGCCAGCGCACTGGCAACGCCCTCGATCAGATACGGCCGATAGCGCTCGGCGCCGTCCTCGAGAGCGCCCGCATTCGCGGTGCGCACGCCTGCCGACGCTGCCAGCAAAGCAAGGCACGCCGCCACTCGCATCTTGTGCATAGCCAACCCACTCGTCTGCCGCAAAGGGCTCGCGGCACGTAATCGGCCGAACTATTGTCGGTATCCTATGCGGATTTGTGACAGCGCAGACTTTTTGTCGCATCTTTTCTGCTTCGCGATCGTTGTTGACGATCACAATCCCGCAAACGCATTGCTCGATTGAAAATGCACTGTTCAACGCGCGCGAGTTGTTGCAACACAGAGTGTTCACGCGTCACACTTGTCCCGCCACCATGCCAATCGATCGCGAAGCTCTTTATTTCATTGCATCTTACGGCGCGCTTTGCGTGCTGTGCTGCACCGTCGCGCTGATCGATCTGCGCCACGGCATCATTCCCGATTGGCTGAATCTTGCGATCGCGGCACTCGGTCTTGCACATGTCGTCATCACTGAAAGCACGACAGCCGCGCTCAGTGCGATGGCGATCGCCGCTCTCGTCGGCGCCCTGTTCTTTCTGTTGCAGCGCCTCTACTTCGCCTTGCGGCACGTGGACGGCTTGGGACTGGGCGACGTCAAGTTTCTTGCCGCCGCAACGATCTGGGTCGGCGCGGCGGGAATTCCGACCTTGCTGCTGATCGCGGCGCTCGCAGCACTTGCTGTCGCCGGCAGCCTGCAACTCGCAGGACACGAGATGAAACGCCAGACGTCGATCCCGTTCGGTCCTTTTCTTGCGCTCGGACTTCTCCTGACGCCGGCCCTGCAGAGCTGGCTGGGATTGAACTAGCGCGGGATCGAGATCGCAGTCACCGCTGGATCCGCGCAGCCAACGGCCTCCGGTCGGTACTGACCGGAACGAGGCGGACATCGCCGCTCTCCTCGGTGCCCGGCTGGGGCAATGTGAGCACGGCATCATGCTCGTCTTTCTGCATCGTGACTTCGCGTCCGCTGATGGCTCGCAGCTTCCATCCCTGGAAATCGTCACCGAGCTTCAGCCGCAATGCGGTCTTGTTCGCTTGGTCGAGAAATATCCCGAAGCTTTCATCGTCTCCCGCGATCGTGCCGACCAGCGACAGCGGCGGCGGCTCGAGCGCAACCTTGCGTGGCGGCGGCGGCAACGGCTTGCTGACTTCCGGCTCTGCAACGACGGCCGGCGGCGGCCGCCGCGACGGCGAGAACACCGGGCGGTCGCGGGTGTTGGACAACGTCTTGAGCGGAATGCCCCACAGCGGATTTGCGCTGAGCGGCCGGGGCGTCGGCGCCGGCGAAGGCGCCACCCGGACCGATGTCACCGGTTCGGACGGCGGCGGTGAACTCAGCACCGGTCCGCCCAAGCGGGTATCATCGAGCATCCCGGCATCCAGCGCATCGCCGGATGGGTCAGGCACCGCAGCCGGCGCCGAATAGGCCGACACCGCCAACAGCACGATGGTTGCAGCGAAGCGTCGCATCATTTGGCCCCTCGCCATTGTCCGGATACGCCGAGCAGCACGCGCAGCTTGCCGGGATCGGCGCCCTTCGCCGCCTCGTCGGCGACGGGTTGCACGACCAATTGGTCGATGAACAGGAACGGCATGCCGGCTTCGAGATCGTAGAGCACCTGTTGCAACTGCGCCTGTTCGATCTCGCTGCTTGCGACCATGCTGATGAAGCCGGCCTTGGCCGGCGCGTTGGGAACGTCGAGCTGCGTCGACAGCACATTGCCGCCGGCCTTGATCACCGCGCCCGACACGCGCTGCAGCAGCGTGGCGCCGGCAACCGTGACGGTCGCCCCCTCGAGATAGGCGGAACCGGTCGGCATCGGGGACTGACCGGGCGCGGTATTCGCCTTGGACCGTCCCTCCAGTTGCTCCAGCATTCCGGCCGACGCCGCAACATCGCTGCGCAGGCCGATGATGTCCGAGAGCGACGAGATGACGACGAAGAGCAGCAGCACGAAGAGGCCGAGATAGCTCGCGGTCGCGACCAGTGGCGAAGTACTGACGGCCGTCAGCGATCGGGATGCTGCGCTCATGAGCCGGACCCAAAGGAAGCGGATATATTGGCCTCGACGTGGAACCGCTCCGCCGATTCATTCGCGGCGCGGGTCGTCGGCGCGAAGAATGTCGCGCGGGTGAATTGCGGCGACTGTTCCAGCAGGCGGATCAGGGATGGCGCATCCTGGGTCAATCCCACCACCTGCACCTTGTTGCCCTCGATGCGGAGCTCCGTCACATAGGTCGTGTCGGGCAGGACGCGCGAGATCGCTTCCAGAACCATGACGCTCGATGGCGTCGTCTGCTTGCGCTTGGCGAGCAGGCCGAGACCGGACGAGTCGCCATTGGCATCGAGACGCAGCGCGGCGCGGCGCTGCGAGATGCGGTGTTGCAGGTCCTCCTGCTCGGATTGCAGCCAGCCGCCGAGATAGATGTTGAGCAGCAGGGAGACCGCGGCCGCAGCCGCCGTCGCGACCAGGCCGATGCGCAACAGGCGCGGAACCGCAGGTCCGGCCAGGCCGCGCAACGATTTGTCGAGCAGCGTCACCTGCTGCGGGGCGCCATCGCCGCCAACCGCCGGCGCTGAGACCGCAACGGTGGCGGCGCCGAGCATCCTGGCCATCCGGATCAGCGGATCGACCTTGCTCGCCGCGGTCGCACTGAACGCGACTTCGATACGGTCATTGGCGATCGGCTGTGGCGAACCCCAGCCAAAGGCCGCATCGGCCGCGGTCCATGGCGTCAGCCGGTCGACCTGCGCGCGGATCATGCCATCGAGGAAGTCGCCCGCCTGGCTCGGGAAATCGAGCACGCGGCTGACGACGTGATCCGATCGCAATCGCACCTCGATGCGGCTGCCGTCGAACGCGGTCTTCCACTCTGTTGACAGCGGAGGCTGCGGCGCATCGTGATCGAGCCGGAACGAAACCGGAGCTGACGGCGAGCCATCTCTCGATGCGGTGGCGCTGGCTGTGAACGTACCGTCGGCATTTTCGTCGAGCTCAATGCTGCGCCGGCGCATGAACCTGCCCGCGACGCCGTCGACGGCGGTCGCGACCGCGCCGATCCATTGCTCGAACCATTGCCGTGCCTCGGCGAGTATTGCCATCAACCTCTCCTCCGCGGCAGAACCGTGCTTCGCGGCTCGACATCGTTCTGCCAGGACAACACACGATATGGCTCGACCTTGTCGCCGAGCGCAATCACCGCTTCAGACGTGGTGCGGTGACCGTTGCGGAACCGGATCGAGATTGCGATCCGGTAGCATGGGCTCTGCGCGGTCGATGCCGCAGTTTGCGGGTTCGGCGCCTGCGATCCGGCGATGGGGCCGCCGTTCGGCGAGGGAGCAGGCGCGCCGAAGCTGTCCTGCTGCTTCCCCGATGCCTTATCCACGGCAAGAGCGACTTCCGGCGCGGCGATCGCCGGATCAACATCCGGACTGCCGTTGAACACCGTCACGAAAGGCAACACACGATCGACGAAGGCTTCGGGAATCCCGGCGACCAAAGCCAGCTCGTTGACATGGGTGAACAGCCCCTGCCGCGGCGAATAGCCAAGCGCGTTGTAGCGCGCGGCCTCCACATTCTCGCTGCCCGGCGAGGGCCGGGTTCGCCAGCCGACGATCCGGTCGGCGTATTCGCTGGCGGCGTCCTTCCGGGCGCCGAGCACGACAAAGAGGCCGATCAGCATTTCCTTCGACGCGTAGTTCAGGTCAACGCGGCCGGCCTCCGACGTGAAGGAGACACCGACGCTGGCGTCGTCCAGCCCGAAATGAAACGCCCCGTACTGCGGCCGCGTCTTCTCATCCGTCAGCGTCAGCTGATAGGTGGTGAGTTCGAGCCCGGCCGACACCAGCGCCTCGGTCTGCAGCGACAAGTCACTGGCCGCCAGCGCGCGCGCGGAGGCGGCAAGATAGGCCGAGAAGATGATCGCCAGCGACGACAGCGCGAGCAGGATCCAGAGCACTGCAACGATGACGAAGCCGCGATTGGCCGGCGATCGGCCGATATTGCCGGACGCACCCATCACGTCTTCCCCTGATCGGTGGCACCGTCGGAACTTTGCTTGTCGCCGCAATTGCCGTCCGGCTTGGTGCAGTCGCTCGGAATCTGGACATGGACCGGCGCGATGGTCGAAACCGACAGGACGCGCTGGCTCGCCGCGTCACGCACGGTCAACCGGATCATCGCCGGCAGCTTGTTGGCATCCTTCCACACGCTCTTCCAGGCCCGGTCGGCACCGGCATACGCGAACGACAGGCGATAGGGTGCGCGCAGCAGCACGACCGGGCTGCCGAGATGCACCTGTTCCGACAGCGACACCCCGTCGGCAAGCGGCGTGAAGCGCGCCTGCGAACGAACCGTGACGAACTCGCTGCGATCCCGGGTTTCACCAAGGTGCACCACGTCGAGCCCCGGCCCCGCATTCGGCCCCACCGACGTGCGCACGAAAGTGACCGACAATTCCGATCCGTCGAACAGCGCCTTGTGGGTATCGCGGTTGGCGGCAACGAACTCCGCCGCGGCGAGATCGGCGCCGATCCGCTCCAGCGCGATTCCGATGAATTCGCTGCGCTGGATCCGGTCGAGCCCCCGGTTCCAGCTCGGCAGCCATTGCGCCGTGATGCTGGCGAGCGCCGACAGCAACAGCCCCATCAGCGCCAGCGCGACGATGGTCTCGATCAGCGTGAAGCCACGCTCCCCCGTTCGCTGTGCTGTGCCTGCCGGGGTCATTGCGATGACCTCGGCATCAGGCGCACGGTGCGAATGTCGGACAACGCACCGCCCGGAGACTTGACGCGAATGCGCACCAGCTCCGGCGCCCAGGGTACGTTGCCCTCGGGCACCGTCCAGTCGCCACCGAGCGGACTGACCTCGATGGTCCAGCGGTAGCCCTCCGCCTGCCCCGTCGACGTCCCCGATTGCAGTTCGGCGCGCGGTGGAATGCCGACCGTCATCAATGTGCGCACCGCCTGCATCAGCGCGACGTGCTGCTCCATGGCCCGGACGCC
The DNA here is from genome assembly GCF_018129565.1 of Bradyrhizobium sp. AUGA SZCCT0105. NCBI lineage: Bacteria > Pseudomonadati > Pseudomonadota > Alphaproteobacteria > Hyphomicrobiales > Nitrobacteraceae > Bradyrhizobium > Bradyrhizobium sp. AUGA SZCCT0105. The sequence continues at coordinate 199,582 of NZ_JAFCMK010000008.1, forward strand.
GCGCGTCTTGACGCCCATGACCGCGCCGATCGCAACGATCGAGACAGCCACCAGCGCCAGCGCCACCAGCACCTCGATGATGGTGAACCCCGCGTCAGCGCGGTTAGTTGGCGGCGACGTCGCGAGCAACGATTTCAACCCTTCCGGTGAGCCAGTTGACGCGGACCTCATATCCCGCATCGAGCCGCGTCAGCGCGATGGAGCCGCCGCAGGAACCGCCATTGGCGAAGAAGCGGATGGTCGACAGTGCGGCGCGGCGCTGACAACTCTGCGGCAGCACCGCATCGAACCGTACGTCATCGGGGATTCGCACCGTCATGCGCGACGCGCCGGAGTGGATCACCCGGCTCGCCGCATCGACCAGCGTCGCAACGCTGGTGCTGCGCTCGATGGCGGCATTGCGATCGGCCTTCAGCAATGTTGCGGTCTGCAACGCATAGGCCTGCAAGCGCGATCGCGAGGTCTGGTGCGGAATGAACGGGAGCAGCACAGCCGCCAGCAGCGCGATGATGGCAAGCACGCACACCATCTCGAGCAGGGTGAAACCGCGCTGCGACGCCTCATTCATGCTCGCCATGCATCCTCATTGTTGGTCGTTGTTGGCGGCTGTCGTCTTTTCGAGCGAGATGTCGGCCGAGGTGCCGCTGCCGCCCTCCTGACCGTCAGAGCCATAGGAGACGATGTCGTAAGGTCCGTGTTCGCCGGGCGAGCGATAGAGATAGGGATGGTTCCAGGGATCGCTCGGAACGTTACCGCCCTTCAGATACGGACCATTCCAGGCGGCGACGCCCGGCGTGCGCCGGACCAGCGCGGCAAGTCCCTCCGCCGTGGACGGGAAGCGTCCGGCGTCGAGGTAGAACAGGTCGAGCGCACTGGAGAAGCTCTGCAACTGAATGCGCGCGGTCTTGACCTTGGATTCGCTGAGATAGTTGAGCACGCGCGGCCCGATCAGCCCCATGATGAGGCCGATGATCGCGATCACCACCAGCATCTCGACGAGGGTAAAGCCCTCCTGCCCCGAGCGCCTTGGCGGTTGTGAGCGCGCGGGATCGCGTCCCGCTCGCATGGAGAATGTTTCGATGATCGTGTTGCGCGATATCATGACCGATGACCCCTGCTCTAACCGACTAGCTGCGTGACCGAGAGCAGCGCCGTCATGACCGACACGATCAGGCCGCCGACGACGGTGCTGATCGTGATGATCGCCAGTGGACCGACGATGCCGACGACACGGTCCAGGCTGCGCTGCAATTTTGCTTCGTAGAATTCCGCGACCCGCCCGGCCAGCACCGGCAGCTGCCCGGTCTCTTCACCGAGCCGCAGCATGCGGACCGCCATCGGCGGCAGGCTGTCCGCCACGGCGAGCGCGTCCGACAGTTTTCCGCCATGGCGGACGCGGTCGGCGGCGGCGGTCCAGTTCGCCCCGCTCCCGGTCACCGCCATGATGTCGACGAGGATGCGCAACGCGGCCGTGAGGTTGACGCCGCTGCCGAGCAGGACACCCAGATTGCGGCAGAACAGGCTCGCGCGATAGAACTGGAAGGCACTGCTGATGCCCGGCACCCGCGAGATCCCGCTGACCAGCGCGGCGCGCACGCGCGCCTGCCGCAGCAGCCACCATGCGAGCGCAATCGTGGCCGCACTGATCAGGCTCGCCGCCGTGGCATTGGCGCGCAGGAAATCCGACACCGCGATGAAGCTGGCGAGCGCCGTATCCGACTTGCCGCCGAAATCGCCGAGCACGGTCGAGAATTGCGGCAGCACGAACAGCAGGAAGAACAGCATCACGCCGGATGCCGCGACCAGCACGAAGGCCGGATACTGCATCGCGTCGGTCAGCTTGCGCCGCATCTGCTCGGAACGCGCGCGCTCGGTCCCCAGCATCTCGAGCACGGAGTCGAGCGTGCCGGAGATTTCCCCCACCCGGACCAGGGCGATGTACATCGGCTGGAACAGGGTCGGATGATCCGCCACCGCATCGGCAAAGCTCTCGCCGGTGAGCAGGGCTGCGCGGATCTTTGCCACCACCGGACGCATCCGGCCGACATCGGCATCGCCGGACAAGAGTTCCAGGGCATCGTCGAGACGGGCGCCGGCCTTGAGCAGCAGCGCGAGATCGCGCGTGAAGGTGGTGACCTCGGCTGCACTCGGGCCGCCGAACAGGCTGCCGCCACCGGCTGCGCCGGATGCGCGCTTGTCCTCGGTGGTTTCGATCGGGAGCAGCTTGAGATATTCGATCCGCCGCGCCACCTCGGCCGCCGTCGGAGCCGAGATCGTGCCGTTGACGATCTCGCCGGCCTGGGTCAAAGCACGATAGCGATAATTCGGCACGGCGTCACCGCACCGTTGCAACGCGGAGGATCTCGGCGGGCGAGGTCAATCCGGCGCGGCATTTGGCAACCCCGTCATCGAGCATCGTGGTCATGCCCGCCCGGATCGCCATCGTATCGATCTTCATTCCGTCGCTTCGCTCTCCGATCAGTTCGCGCAGTTCATTGGATAATTCGAGCAGCTCGAACACGCCGAGACGGCCGCGATAACCGGTCCCGCCGCAACGCTCGCAACCGCATGGCTCGTGAATGATCTCGCCTTCCCGGAATCCGAGTGCGGTGAGCCGGGGATCCTCGGTGAAATCGGCCGTTGCCAGCGGCCGCGCCGTCTTGCAGCGCTCGCACAATTGCCGGACCAGGCGCTGCGCGATCACGCCGCGCAGCACCGAACGCAGCAGATAGCCTTCGACCCCGAGGTCGAGCAGGCGCGGCACCGCGGCGGCCGCGGTCTCGGTGTGCAGCGTCGTCAGCACCAGATGCCCGGTCAGCGCCGCATGCACCGCGACATGCGCGGTCTCGGAATCTCTGATTTCACCGACCATGATGACATCAGGGTCCTGGCGAACGAAGGACCGCAGCGCGGTGGCGAAGGTCAGGCCGATCGCCGGCTTGACCTGGGACTGGTTGACGCCGGGGATCTCGTACTCGACCGGGTCCTCGATGGTCAGAATCTTGCGGCTGGGCTCATTGAGGATCGACAGGATCGTCGCCAGTGTCGTGGTCTTGCCGCTGCCGGTCGGCCCTGTGATCACGACCATACCGTATGGCAGCTTCAGCAGCCGCCGCAGCTTGGCTTCGTCGGCCTCCAAGAAGCCCAGCTTCTCGACGACCAGCAGGCCGCGATCCTTGGGCAGGATGCGGATGACGGCGGATTCGCCGTGTTGCATCGGCATGATCGCGACGCGGATATCGATGTCGGTGCGCCCGACCCGCAGCCGCGCCGCGCCGTCCTGCGGCAGGCGGCGCTCGGCGATGTTGAGATTGGCGATGATCTTGATGCGGGAGACCACCGCCTGTGGCAACACCCCCGACAGCGCCGCGACCGGCCGCAGCAGGCCATCGATGCGCAAGCGCACCATGAGGCCGGCGGAAAACGGCTCGATATGGATGTCGCTGGCGCGGAGCTCGACGGCCTTCTCGATCAGATCGTTGACCGCGCGCACCACCGGTGCGCCGCTGGCAAGATCGCGCAGGCTCTCGATGTCGTCTTCGCGGGGCAGCGCCGTCGCCGTATCGGCGGTCTCGGCCTCCTCGGCGCTGGAAGAGTTGTTCAGCGCGATGGCGACGTCTTCCGACGATGCCACCTTCACGTTGATGCCGGCGCCGAGCACGATCTGTGCCGCCCGCAGCGTCGCCTGGTCGGTCGGGTCGACGACCGCGAGGACAGTGGTCCCATCGGCCGTCCGGCACGGATAGACCATGGTCTCGCGCAGGAAGCGCGGCGAGAACGCCCCGACCAGCGGTTCGGCCGAGGTCATCTCCTGGAGCGTCAGGCGGCCGAGCGCGAAGAAGCGCGCGGCCTCGTCGGCGAATTCGGTCGGTGCGAGGCTGGTGACCTCCCACAGCTTCAATTGCCTGGCGTCGGCGCCCTGCCCGCTCCGCTCCGCCGCTCCGTCGATCGGCGCCAAATGATTGTTCTGGCGCAGATAATCCACGAACCGAACGGACAGGTCGTTGGCCATTCTCGATATCCCGCCACACTATCCCGGATCAGTCCGTGCCATCCGCCGTCGCGTCGGCTCCCGGCAATTCTGCGGTTATCGATCCGAAGTGTGACAGCTGTGCGAAGTCACATCGTTCGCCTGGCTCAAGAAACCTTGACGTGGCATCGCGGACACGGCGGCGCGCCGGCTGCGCAGATTGGTGTGATGCGATCGTCAGGTCGCGAACGACAATCATGTAACCAATTTATTTCTGTCATGTTCGATCGCTAAGAGTCCCACCGGGGTAGGACCGATCGTCGCACGCCGTCGAGATTTCAGTTAGTCAGAGCGAAGGGCCTTCATGCAACGCGTAGGCACAGTGGGCCGCTGCCCGACGATCCGTGGCGGCCTGGCAGCCATTTTTGCCCTGACGTCGCTGGGGTTGCTGGCGTCCTGCAATTCCGCGACGGTCGGCGAGAGCGTGGACGCGTCCCAGGTCGACGTTACCGACAAGGTGCGATCGCTCGATCTCTTGCCGCGCCAGCCGCAACCGGTGAGCGGGCTGGCGGCAGCGGGCGGCAGCCAGGGCGGCGCCGTGCGCGCGGCGATGTATGAGGGAAGCGAAGTGACGGGGGTCGCCGACGCGCGGCCGCAGCCGGCCTCGAACGGCAATGGCTTCGATCTGAATTTCGAGAGCACGCCGGTTGCGACCGTCGCCAAGGTCGTGCTCGGCGACATCCTGCATGTCGGATACACAATCGACCCGCGGGTACAGGGCACGGTGAGCCTGGTGTCGGTCCGACCGGTGCCGAAATCCGACATGGTCTTCGTGCTTGAAAACGCGCTTCGCCTGAGCGGCGTGGTGCTGCTGAAGGATACCGCGGGCTATCGCCTGACGCCGCTCGGCGACGCCGTTGGCGGCGGCCGCGTCGATGCCGCGGCGGCCAATCCCGAACCCGGATTCGGCATCTCGGTGGTCCCTCTGCAATATGTGTCGGCCCAGACCCTGCTGAAGCTGACCGACAGCTTCGCCACCAGGGCGGGCTCGATCCGCGCCGACACGACGCGCAATCTGCTTCTGATCCAGGGCACCGGCGCCGAGCGTCGCACCGCGGTCGACACCGTGCTCAGCTTCGACGTCGACTGGATGCGCGGCCAATCGGTCGGCATCTTCCCGATCTCGAGCGGCTCGCCCGCGCCCGTCATCGCCGAGCTGGAGAAGATCGTCGATTCCGGCGAGAACGGCCTCAGCCAGAACGTCATCAAGTTCATGCCGATCGCACGCCTCAACGCGGTGCTGGTGGTGACCAAGAAGCCTGACATGCTGCATACGGCGGCGACATGGATCAAGCGCCTCGACCGCAACGACACCGCGCGCACCTCGGTCCATGTCTACCGCGTCAAATACGGCGACGCGCGCCAGATCGCGCGGGTTCTCACCGACATGTTCCTCGGCGGATCGTCCGGCAATTTGCTCGATAGCGCCGACAGTCAGCTCGCGCCCGGCTCCGGCACCTCGTCGACATCGAGCGTCGCCGACCGTCTGTCGGCGAACAGCAACTCGGGCGCGAACTCGGGCAGCTTTGCCTCGCGCGGCACGTCAGGGACAGGCGCAACGGGCCAGGGCCTCGGCCAGGGATTTGGCGCCGGCGGGCAAGCGAACAATCCCAATCAGGGCCAGGGCAACAATGCCGCGCTGGATAGCGGACGCGGCGCCAACTCGGGCTCAGGCAACGGCCAGCCCGTCATGCAGGACGTGCGGATCACGCCCGATGTCGTGAACAACAATCTGCTGATCTATGCCGACCAGGCCAACTACCGCATCATCGAGGCGACGCTGCAGCAGATCGACGAGCCGCAGCTCCAGGTCGCGATCGACGCGACGATCGCCGAGGTCACGCTCAACAACACTTTGTCCTATGGTGTGCAGACCTATCTCACCAGCCGCAACCTCGGCCTGAAGCCGAACGTCGGCTCGTTCACGGGCACCCAAGCCACCACCGCGCCCGCGACCACCACGGACGCGACCACCGGGGTCGCCTCCGTCGCCGGCTCGGTCACCAATGCCTTCATCAACCGCGCCTTCCCGGGCTTCAACTTCCTGATCGGATCGGAGACGCAGCCGAGCCTGATCCTGGATGCGCTGCATGCCGTCACCAGCGTCAAGGTGCTCTCCAATCCGTCGCTGGTCGTGATCAACAACCAGGTCGCGACCTTGCAGGTCGGCGACGTCGTCCCGGTGTCGACCGGCAGCGCGACGGTGCTGACCGGGAGCAACACGGTGGTCAACACCATCGACTATCGCAACACCGGCATCATCCTGCGGGTCTCGCCGCGCGTCAGTGTGAACGGCACCGTGCGGCTCGATGTCGAGCAGGAGATCAGCAACGTTCCGCAGACCAGCGCGAACAGCCTGACCCCGACGGTGTCGGAACGGAGGGTCAAGAGCCAGATCGCGGTGGCCAATGGCCAGACCGTGCTGCTGGCGGGCCTGATCAGCGAACAGCAGAGCGGCAGCCGCAATGCGCTTCCCGTGCTTGACCAGATTCCCGGCCTCGGCGACGCCTTCGGGCATCAGAGCAACGGCACCCAGCGCACCGAGCTGATCATCTTCATTCGCCCGCAGATCATCCGCAACGGTTCCGACGCCCAGATGGTGGCCGAGGAGCTGCGATCGAAATTGCGCGGCAACATCGCAACGACATCGACCAATGCGCCGATCACCACCGCCTATCACTGAGCCGGGGCGCACGATGCGCCGCATGCGCACGCAACGGACAGCCCTTTGCGCCTCGCTTGCGGTCGCGCTTTGGGGCATGACCGCGTCCGTCGCGAGCGCCGACAGCGTCGCGCGCGGAACGGCCGCCTTCCATCGCGGCGACTATGTCAGGGCGTCCCGGGAGCTCGCGCCGGCCGCCGACCGCGACAACCCAAGGGCCCTCGGCCTGCTCGGATTCATGTATGAGCACGGCTTCGGCGTCCCGCAGGCCTATGACGCCGCCGCCGATCTCTACTATCGCGGTGCGGTGCAGGGCGACCCGTTCGCGCAAGCCATGCTCGGCCTGATGTACGACAAGGGCCACGGCCTCCCGAACGATTACGTGCTGGCCTACAAATGGCTCAATCTGGCGGCGGCCCGCACCGGCGGGCGGCAGCGCGATGCCTATCTCCGATTCCGCGACGCGGTTGCTTCAAAGCTCTCGAGGAATGAGATCGTCGCCGGTCAGCGGTTTGCGTTGGAATGGGTCCCCGGCCGGCCCGTGCCGGACGCGCACCTGACGGTCAAGTAATCACCGATCGCTATCCCAAGTCTATGCGCGCCGCGCTGGCACTTCCGGAAGCGCGCGATCGCTCTCCCGGAAGTCGTCCATTCGCGCGCATCACCTGCCGGACGAGCCCGCCGCATCGCCGAGCCCAATGACCTGGAAGGCGCTGTTCTCGTTGTAGCTCTGTTTTTCGCGCGGCTTGCGCTGCTGCTCCGGCTGCTCTTGCGGCGGGCTCCCGTCGCCGCCGCCATAGCCGAGCACTTCGACGATCACGACCGACGGCTGGTCATTGTTCTTTGGCGGCGGCGCCGCGGCCTGCTGGCTGGCGCCGGCGGTGTTTGACGCGGATGTCAGCGCCCCGACCGGTGGCCCCTGCACCGTCGGAATGCCGGTCGAGGTGCCCTGCACCTGGATGTTGGCGGCGTTGACCACCTGCAGCGCGGCGAGGTTGACGTTGCCCGAGACACGGATGCCGGCTTCGCCCGCATCGATGGTGCCGAGCGGCGCGATCAGGTCGACGTCGCTCGGCGGAGTGCCGGGGATGGTCGCGAGCGTCGCGATGCCGGCACCACTGGCCGGTGCCGCCGGCGACAGTGCGATATTGCCATACGCGTCATAGGTGCGCAGCGGCGGCGTATAGATCACCGTCGTCTTCGAGCCGCGGCCGGCGTTGATGTCGCCGGTCGCCGACCACACCAGCACATTGCCGCCGAACGTGGTCATGATGCGGCTCTGGCCGAGCAGCACGCTGCCGAGCGAATACACATCGATATTGCTGTTCTGGCCTTGCGTGATCAGGCCAGCACCAGGACCTGGCGTCACGCCCTCGACCCCGATGATGGTCTGCCCGCCCGGATTGAGGATCTGAATGTCGCCGCCATACTGGGTGTTGATCCCGGCATCGCTGACCACCGGGACGGTGACGCCGTTGACGGTGGTGGAGCCCGTGACGCTGCTGAACATCGTGATCTTGCCGGAATAGGTCAGCGGATTGCCTTGCGCATCCTGATCCGGGAACAGCGTGGCGATCGCATCGCGCCCACGCAGATAGCTACCGTAGCGGCGGCTGGCCTTGTCGTTGTATTCGCGACCGCCGAGCGTGAGCTCCTTGTAGTAGATGCCGCGGACGAACACGCCCTGCTGCTCCACGGGCAGCGACAGGAAGAACGCCAACACGTCGTCCTTCGTGCCGGTGAAGATGTAGGACTGGCCCTTGTAGATATAGTTCTGACCGGACGAGAAGCGCTTATGCAGCCAATTGTATAATTCGTCGGCGTAGGCCTTGGCGACCTTGCCGCTGCCGGCGAGCGGCGTGCCGTCGCCGGGAAGCTGGTTCGCTGCGTTGAAATACAGCTTGGCGAAATCGGTGTAGTCAGGACCGCTGGCGCCGACACCAGCGATCGTGACGATGCCTGCACCGCCCGTGGTGTTGGACTGATTGACGATATCGCGCACGCTGAGCAGAGAGCCGTAGTAGCCCTGGTACAGGTTGCGGCCAGCCTGTAGCTGAAGCAGGCCAGGACCGAGAACAGCGGCGGATTGATAGAAGATGTCGCGGCCGGCCTGCATCAGCGAGATGTCGTTCGGCCCGTTGTTCAGGAACACACTGGGCACGGGACCGGTGCCGACGATATCGCGGCCGGCGATGACTTCGAACGGCTTGGCCGCGATATACCAGGTGCTGTGGGTCGGATAGAAATACTTGCCCCGATCTGGGCTCTCCGGCAGCGCCTGGCCGAGGGTGAGATCGACGATGTCGATGCCCGCGTAGGCCAAGGCAGGCCGATCATCGCCTGCATGCAGATTGGAGATGGGCGTGTCCTCGCCGAAGGCGATTGGACTGATGGGATTGATCCGATTGGCGGCGTTCGCCCACGCGTTGCTGCTGCCGGCGCCGCCGGTGCCGGTGGCAAAGACGGGATTGAACGGCGTCGCCAGCGCGCTCATGTCCGCGCCCGACATCGCCACGACCTGGCTCGTCCCGAAGATTGACCCGGCCGCGAGCAGTTCAAGCTGGCCGAACGGCGACGGCATCAGTTCGATTGTCGGCACTCCGCCGCCCGCCCCAGGCTCCGTAAAGCGGATATCTCCGTTGGCGGCTGCGACGATCAACGTTCCCGGAAAGAAGCCGGTGCCGCTGAAGGAAATCCCATTCAATACGGCCGCATCGCCGCCCGCAGCGTAGAGATTGATCGCCGTCTCCGGCCTCCACAATGTGAAGTTCGACTGTCCGCCACTCTTCAACGTCGTGCTGCCGTCCGCGTTGCGTACCGTGTAGGCAATGCCATTCAGATCGACCGATGCCGCCATGCCGGCGTCCCCCGCGCCGCCAAGCACGAGGTCGCCGCGCGTGGTGATGCTGACACTGCCGTCACCCGGCATGACGAGCGGCCCTGGTGTCTTGAGCGAGCGCTTGAAGACGTTGGGATCAATGGCGCGCGGATCGTACGAAACCAGATAGGATCCCCAGGTATTCGGGGCCAGCGCGCCGACGGATCCGGCACTGACGGTGGTGTCGCCACGCAGGTTGGTGAACGAGCCGAAATAGTCCGGCACCTGCCCCTGACCGTCAGGTGTTGTCGGCACCACCGGATTGAGTCCGCCGCCGATCTTCACGACAAGATTGCCGCCACCGGTCTGCACCAGCGTGCCATTCGCCAGAACGCGGCCGGTCGAGGCGACCGCCAGATCGAGGCCGGTCGAGCCGCTGCCCGTCACGCCGGCATTGCCGCCAGCGATCACGGTCAGATTGCCGCCGCCGAGCGTGCCGATGCCCTGGAAGCCGATCAGCTGTTGGCCGTTATTATAAGGGTTGGTCTTCGCGAACGAGCCGAAATTGATCCACCACGCTGACGGATCGGCAGAGGCGCCACCGCCTTGCAGCCGGAGCCAGTTGGCGGTGAGATTGGAGTCGGCGAACCGGATGTTGTTGTCCGCGATCTGGAGATTGCCGGTGATATCCCGTTGCGCGGTGAGCAGCAGGTCGCCGCCATGCTCGGGGTACCAGGCGTGGGAGTTGCCGCTACTGGTGACGCCGACGAGATCGTAGGGATTGCTGCCGTCGGCCGCCAGGATCGGCGCCGCCTGGGTGCCGGCCGTATAGACGCCATACGGCGTGGCTTCGCTGAAGCTGCCGCCGGCCAACAGGTCGAGACTGCCGGTGCCGGTGCGCAGCACGCTGAAGAACGTGCCGTTGCGCGACGCATTGTAGGCCGGATCGCTCAGCGTCAGGTTGCCGCTCCCGTTCAGCGCCTGTGTCGTTTGCAGCATGCGCTGGTCGGCGGCGGCGAGATCGGCACCCGCGACGAGGCGGATCGAAGCGGACAGCGAGCCCGGCGCAAGCATCAAGGCCGTTGCCGACGAACCCGAACCGCCGGGGACGCCGGGAGTAACCACCGCTCCAACCGTCGGCAAATGACCTATTTCGAAGAACAGCCACCCAACCCCGCCTTCCGAAGTTCCGACATCCAGGATGGTACCGGCGGGAATAGTGCTCCCTGGGCCGTATGAGTGACCAGCGGTATCGACATATGCACCGTAAGAACTCGTTAGACCCTGATAAAAATCATCATTCGGTATTGTCCAATCCGCGGTAAGTATTGCGTTGCCGGTATAACCGTAACTGGCGCTGCTCAGGCCAGTGTCGCTGGCTGACCAGAAAGAAGAAAGCGGATCTGTCGAAAGGTCGATCAGGCGATAGACCGGCGGTGTTCCTGGCGTCGACTTGAATCCATCCGAGATACTTCCCTTGACCGTCAGATTGCCGCCGGCGCGGATCACGAGCGCCATCGGTTCGCCGGCGCCGTAGCTTGCGGAGGTCGCGTCGCGATTGGCGTTCGGCCCGTAGCGGTAGCCGGCAAGATCGATATCGCCTGACGTCGACAGATCGCCGCTCGATGTGATCTGGACGCCCGGCCGCAGATGGTAGGTGCTGCCGTACGCGGACAGACCCGCGACGCGCGCCGCCAAACCCGCATTGCCCAACGCGGCGTTTATGAAGGCCGTGCTTGCGATGTCGTAACCGTCGAGCGTCGCCTGGCTGATGGTGCTGCCGCCGGGCAGGCCATAGGTCCAGAACGCGTTGAGCGCGATGCTGTAGGCACCTTTGATGTTGAGCGGACCTGCTGCGTTGATCGCGATATCGCCCGAGGTCTCGCCGGTGCGCTGTGCGTTCAGCACCACGTCGCCATAGGCGACGCCGTTCGGCGTGGTAAGATTCATGGTCGCGCCCGGTGACAGCGTGAGCGCGCCGCCTGCCGCGGTCAGCTCGATATGGCCGCGGTTCCTCGCCTCGATCGGCTGGCCGTAGCTGTCGACCTGCAGCACCGTTCCGTGAACATCGAGCACGGCGGTCGGCGCCAGCGCGAGCCCATTGCCGGCCGAGAGCCGGATGGTTCCGGGTGCCGCACCGGACGCATCGATGGTGCCGACGACGGTCAGGCTGCCGTTGTCGGTGGCGATCGTGACGTTGCTGGCTTTCACACCGTCGCCGATGACGAGATCGCCGTTCCTGATATCGAAGGCACGCGCGTCGAAGAACCCGCCCTGGGTCAGGAGCGCATTGAGCGCGGCGAAATCTGAGTTGGACAGCCGGCCGGCGGCGATGCTGAAATCGCCGCTCGCGTAGCCATTTGTCGCCGCCCCGTTGAGCACGCCGCCGAGCGTGACCGGCCCATTCGCCGCCGCGATGCTGATCGAGCCGGCACCGGCATTGGTCGAGGAGACGTCGATCACGGAGCCGGCAAGCTGCGTCAGACCACCCTGTGCGCTGTTGAAGATCGCCGTGCCGCCGAAGCCGTAGACAGTCGCCCGCTGGATCGTCGACGGTTGACCACTGAGGTCGATCCGGCTTGCACCGTCGAGCACGATATCGCCGGTCGCATTGACGACGAGCTTGCCGCTCGGCAGCAAGATCGTCGTGCCGATAGCAACGCTGCCGCCGGTCAGGTCGATCTCGGCGCCTGCCACAACGGATTTGACAGCACTCGGCGCAACGCCCGCCGGCGCAACGACATTGAGCGCGCCGCCCGCCGAATAGGCCATGATCGACTTCTGCGCACCGGTGAGCAGCGGGGTCGTCAGCGTCAAATTGCCGCCGCTACCGCTCTGGCCGAATGCGGCGGCAGGATCCGAACTCGGTGACTGGTAAACGAATAGCTTGCTGTTGCCAGCCGAGATGATCCTTGAGTTGCCGGTGATGTTGACGTTGCTGAAGCCGTAGATCACGCGGCTTGCCGTCGAGGTATCGAGCGAGGCGAACCGGCCGAAGTCGATCTCGTTGGCGACGAGGTTGAATGTGCCGCTTCCGGTTCCGGGCCCGCCTGCGGCGATGGCCGGCGGCGTCGCACCGCTCAGGCCATTCCACGTGATCTTGTCGGCGGCGATGGTCGAGTTGTCGCTGGCCGCGCCGTAGCCATAGATCGCCGACGTGTTCAGCACCAGGTTGACACCGCTGCCGGTGGCGTCGAGGCCGGCGTTTCCGAACAGGTTGATCGAATTCGCCGCGGCAAGCGTAATGGTCTTCAACGCCGGCGCGTTGTGCAGGGGATCACCATTGACCAACGTGTTGAACAGCGTCTGATCGAACATCAATCCGGCGGGTGCGCCGGCCGCGGCCACGGTCGCGGCGTCGCCGATATTGATGGTGCCGACCGCGAGCGCGATGTTGCTCGACCCGAAATGGGCGGTCGGATCGATCGCGGAAGCGCCGTTGGTGACGAACGCCAGCGTCCCTTCGGAATAGAGCGACGAGCCGGCGCCGATCGTAATCGAACCGTTGCCGACATTCGATGGCAGGAAGTTGATGTCACCATTGGACAGCGCCAGCACAGTGAACTGGCTGACCGCATAGCTCATGCCGGTCGACACGGAATCGAACGGGACTGCGCCCTGTCCGACGGTGCTGAGCGTCACGTTGTTACCGACGCTGATATTGTTGCCGATGAGGAATATCTCCCCGGCGGAAAGGGAGACGCCATCGCGGATGAACAGATCATGACCGTAGGGTTGACTAAGGAACAGCGTGCCATTCGAGATAATGACAGTTCCGTTGATCAGGAGGCGCGGCGCTTTGAGCGCATTGAGATCGGCGGCGCCGACCGAGGGACTGGAAAATCCCTGGGTCGGCGCGTCCGCATAAACCTCGCCGACATTCAGCAGCGCCACCTGACCAGCATTAGCGCCCTGCGTGCCTTGAAACAGCGCGGTGCCGTCGAATGTGAGCGCTGGTCCGATCGGGGTGGCGTTCGGCATCTCGAATATGATCTCAAGCGTCTTGCCGTCGCTCGGCAGCAACGGACGCACGCCGCCGAATTGCGCCACGTTGGCAAGCAGGAAATCGCTGTAATTCTGCTCGTTGAATTGCGAATATTTGCGGACCGAGGTGCCCGCGGTGATCAGCGCCGTCACCGGCAGGCTACCCTTGATCGCGGTGTTGGCGATGCCGGTGGTAACCGAGGTGGCGTAGGTGCCGTTGCCGATTGTGATCGGGCTGCCGACCGGCGTCGTGGTGCTGGTGCCGAGTTCGACACGGTATGCGCCGGGCAGCAGCGCGTAGTTGGACGGCAGCAGCGTGTACGTTCCCGCCGGCAGTCCCGGGACACCGGACGGAATTGTAACCTGTTGACCAATCGCGGGATCGCCGGCGCCATTTTCGGGCGCGATCGGCGCATAGCCTGAACTGTAGCCGGGCAGGATGGCGTAGACCTTGTCGGTCGCCTTGCTGACAGGGGTCGCAGGGTTGGCGTTGATGAGCGGCGTGTTGATCACGTTGACGGAGCCGCCGCGTCCGGAGACGAAGCCCGCACCGGCGAGCGTGCCGCCACCCGACATATCGAGGATCGCGCCGCTCGCCACGTTGATCGACTGCCCGTCCAGGATGATGCCGGATTGCGGCCCGTTGTTGTTGAAGTTGGTGAGGCCGATCGTACGGATGCTGGTGCCGTTATACGTGTAGGTGACGCCGTCGATCGTGCCGCCGTACGGAATGGTCAGGCCCGCCATCGAGACGGAGGTCAGGCTGCCGGCCAGCAGGTCGACGTGCGGCGTGTACACTGGCCAGCCCAGGCCGAAGGTCAAAAGACCGAACGGCGCGCGGACGATGCCGCCCTGCTCGATCACCGGCGCCTGGAACGCGAGCTGGCCGAACACGGAGAGCGGTGCATCCGGAATCGTAGCGGTGGTGCGTCCGATGGTCAGCGTCGTCGTGGGATCGGAATTTCCACTGCCTGCGATGACGGTGGCAACGGCATTGGTCGCGGGATAAATCTGCGCGGCAAGGAGATCGAGATTGCCGCTGGTGGACAGCTGGGTCGCGACAACCCCGGGCATCGACAGGAAGCGGATGTCGCCCTGGCTGACGAGCTTCGTCGTCAGGAATCCCGGCGCGTACATGTTGTTCGGCGAACGCGCCGAGAAGCCGATGAGGCCCTGGATGTCGATCTGGTTTGCGTCGGCCTCGAACGTGGCCGTGGTCGGCAAGGCCGCACCGCCGGGATTGCGGATGCTGCCGCTGATGGTCCCATCGGGGACAACGGCCGTCGCTTCACGAAACAGGATGTAGGGGGCCGACAGCTTCACGCTGCCAGTCGTGGCTGCCATCGAGGAGTCGACCGGTCCAGTCACCGGAGCTCCCGACGCGAAGGCCGCTGCCGTCAGCGTCAAGCTCCGGCCCAACGAAAGGGACACATTGCCGGAGAACGCCATGTAGTCGCCGGACGTCAGCGTCAGGCTGTCGAACCCGCCGGCCTTGACCATGTCGGCGCTTACGGTGGTTTGGCCAAACGTCAGGTGCGACGCGGCCGTGCCCGGGGCGATATTCTCCGGCAGCGAGGAAGCCGGACGCGCCTGCACTACGGTCATCAGGCTCGGAACGACCACATTGGCCGGCGCCACCCCTTTGGGGAAGGAATTCACGTCGAAGTTCGGCGTAGTGAGCGCGATCGACAGGCTGCCGCCGGAGGCGCCGGCTCCGCCGGAGAGGGCGTGGATATCGCCGTCAAGATAGAGGCCGCTCTGCGATGACAACGTAATGGAGCCGCCATTCGTTGTGACCATCTGTGGGCGGCTTGACGAAGCCGCACCGCCCGCCGCGAGATCGATCGCGACCTGCGTGCCATCTGCGTTGAGCTCGGCGCCCGGACGCACGATCACGAAGGCACCGCCACCATTGATAGCGATGGAGCCGCCGTCCGTCGCCTTCCCGAATGGATGTCCTGATGTATCGGACGCCTGATAGACCAGGCCCGAGACATCGAGTTTGGCAGCGGCATCGACCCAGATCGAAACGCCGCGGCCGTTGCCGCTCAGGTCGAAGTTGAAGCCTGTTCGCACCGGCGAACCGTAGGCATCATTGACCAGATTGATGCTGCCGCCATGCGCGGTCAGATTGCCGAACACGCTGATCTGACCGAAGGCATCGAGCGTGATGCTCTGGCCCGGATCGACGCCGACTGAGGAGCCGTCACCAACCACGATCGCGCCGCCGCCCGCGAGCAGTCCGCCGCCCGACCTGATGAGCGATCGCAGCGTGAGGCTCGCGCCGCCGCGCTGGGTCACGGTGGCCTTGACCGGATCCGCGGTGAACAACGGCGGCGTCCACAGCGTCAGCGCCGACGACGGATCGATGCCGGCCGGTGCCGCATAGCTGCTTGCCGTGAACCGGTAGACCGGCATCGCGGCCGCAACCACAGTGTTGCTGGCGACCACAACGCCCAGCCCGCCGTTGATATCGTAGTTGGAGAAGCCGGCGGTGAAGAACGACGGATTGAGCGCAGGCGCTGGCGTAATCTGGACCGTCTGCGGCAGCACCACGCCGGCTGGAATAACGGCTCCGACCGGATAAGTCATCGGCGTGGATTGAATTGATCCTGCCGCATAGGTGACTTGATAGGGTGCGACTGGAATGCCGTTCGGGAAGACAGTGGATGGAATGGTGGTTCCCGCAGGAATGCGACCCGTGCCGCTCCAGCCAGTGATGATCGTCCCGGCCGGGAGCACACTGCCCGGGCTCCAATATTGCGTCTGGCCATTGGCGTCCCGGCTCTGCAGGCCGTCCATACCTTGCGGTATGGTCCATTCCGCACCGGTCGGCGCGGTCGGCGCGGCGGATATCGTGACGTCCGCCGGTATCGGCGTGTCGTACACCAGCGTGGTGAAGTTCAGCGTCAGCGCCGTCGGTAGCGGCTGGCCTGCGGGAACCGTGAACGATTGCTTGAGCTTCACGGCAGCGGGTGCGGGCGTGCCTGCGGGCAGCACACCACCCGCGAGTTCGGCATTGTCGCCAATCAGGATGTTGCCGGGCGTCGAGATCGTCAGCGTGCCGCCGCCGGTGACGCCCCAGGCGCGGATCGCGCCGTCGAGAACAAGATTTCCGTCGCCCGGCGTTCCGGCATTCTGCTGGGTGTGCCCCGCGAGAATTGTGACGTTGCCGCCTTTGCCGCCTTGCGTCTTGCCGTTGATGAGGACGGCGCCGCCGGAGGACACGTCGACCGTGCTGCCGGCAGCGAGCGTAACGTCCTGAGTCGAATCGAAAGTGACGTTGCCGCCGTCGAGGAAGCCGAGGCCCGACACGCTGTTCGGATTGGTCTGCGCGTTGACCCACAGGCCGCGCGTGTCGATGGTGACGCCGGACTCCAGCGTCAGCGCTGCGCCTCCCGCCGCGTTTGTCAGCGCAAACGTGCCGGTCGCGGCATTGAGGATGTTGCTCACCGTGACGCTGCCGGAGCGCGCGGTGATGTCGGCTCCGATGTCGACCGCCGGGGCGATCAGCTTGACTTGCGCGCCCGATGAGAATTGCAGCGGCGCGTCGATCGCGATCTTGTTGGATGTATTGATGTTGAGGCCGCCGAGGCCGAAGCTGTTGAGCGCCGGCGCATCGAACCAGGCCGTGTTGACGCGACCGGCCGGCAGCGCCGAGGTCGGGTCCAGGCCGCCTGCGACCGAGGTCAGGTTACCGAACGACACGTCGGTGTTGTACGCGTTGACGAGGCCATAGCCATTGTACTGCCCGAGCGCCAGCGTGCCGGCGAGCGGCACGGTGTTCTGCGTCAGCTTGTAGCCGTCGATGACACCGGCCGGGCGCTTGGCGACCTGCTGCTCGCCGTCGATCACATTGGCGAGGATCGTGCCCTCGAACACCGAGGTCGGGGTCGCGAGGACGAGACTGCCGGCGTCGCGGCCCATGGTGTAGCCGTTCTCCCAGCGCGAGCTGCCTTTGCCGAACGGGCTGAGATAGACCTCGACGACGTTCCAGTGCGCGTGATTGACGATGAAGCCGTTGGCCACCGCGACATAGGTCAAATTGGCCGGGGCATCGTCGGCGCTATAGATGCGGCCGTCATTGCCGAGCAGCAGCGTCTGCCGCACATAGCCGCTCTGATACTGCACCGCTCCGCCGGAGATGTTGAAGATCGCGCCGCGCTGCGCCACCACCTCCGGCGCCGACAGCGTGATGGTGCCGCCCACCGCAGTCCATTCGCCGATCTTGTGGCCGGTGTTGTTGAGATAGCCGGAGACCTCGAGCAGCCCGCCCGCGGTGTAGTAGCGGTCCGTCGCATAGCCGCCGGTGCCGGCCGGCACCAGGGTCAGATCGCGGGCGTCGATCCACAGATTGCTGTTGGTGAGCGTGCCGTTGTCGCGGTTCTGCGGGCTGTCGCGCAGCTCGTTGCCCTGAACGTTGACCTTGATCGAATTGGCCGACACGGGCAGCACGGTGCCGGTGGTGCCGGAGACGTCGATGACCGATCCGCTTTCGGCGAACACGCGCTTACCGGCGGAGGCGGTCACTTGGCCGCCCTGCGCCATGGTCAGCGAGCCGTTCCTGAAATCGATGGTGCCGCCGGTGACGATCTCGATGCGCGACTGATCGGGCCGATCGGACAGCGTCGAGAGATTGTCGAACTGGCCGGTCGCCAGCACATTCGGCTTGGCCGAGGCGATGAGGGCATCGCGCTGCGAATTGAGCGCGGTCACGCTCGGATCGATGCCGGACACCAGTGCGGCCGCCGCATCGGTCTCCGGCAGGATCAGGCTGATGCCGTGATTGGTCAGCGTGACGCTGCCGGTCGTGTCGGACGCCGAATTGAGCAGATGGATGGTGCCGCGCTGATTGACCGAGGTGGTGGAGACCAGGATGCCATCCTGGGTGACGGCATGGCCGGCGAGCGTGATGTCGCCCTGTTGGGCGAGGACGAGACCCGTGTTGGTGACGGTCCCGCTGCCGCTCCTGGGATAAAGCACCGGCGCGATCTCGTTGCCGCGCGTGGTCGAGTTCTGGTTGGTGTTGGTGCCATAGCCGGCGCGCAGGATGAAATCGTCGCCGGCCGCGAACTGGGTCTGCCCCTTCGGCGTGGCGATGGCACCGGCATTGTCGACCTCGGTGCCCATCAACAGCACGAAGCCGCCGCCCGTCGTGACCGAGGACGGCGCATTGGTGGTGATCAGCGCGCCGCTCTCGACCACAATCTTGCCACCGGCTCCGGTGAAGCTCGGCAGATAATTGGTGCCGCTCTGGGCCGAATAGAGACCATTGGCGAGGAATTGGCTGTCGGCGATATTGGCGCTTGACGCGATCAGCGAGCCGACATTGATCTGGCTCGCGCCACCGAAAATGATGCCGTTCTGGTTGATCACCAGCACCTGCCCCGGCGCGGTGATGCGGCCGAGGATCTGGCTCGGTCCGGCATTGCCCACCACGCGATTGAGCGCGGTCCAGTTGCTGGCCTGCTGGTTGAAGTTGAGCGTGGTCTGGCTGCCGACGTTGAAGCTCTGCCAGTTGAGGATCGCCTGCGGCGCGGTCTGATTGACGGTGACCGTGGTCTGGCCACCGCTTGCGGCCTGGCTCGGCAGGGCGGCACCTTGCCAAAGGCTCGAACCGGGCACAGCGCCCGGCGCAACCTGAAGCCCGCCCGGCGCGAGGCCGTTCGGCACCGCCACCTGCGGCAACGTGGCCGATCGCTGCGAGGCGGCAGCTGCGTTGCGTGCGGCGGACTGCGCGGCCTGCAACGCCTGGATGGCCTGTGTCGCCCGCGTCAGCGCGCTCTGGCTTTGCCTCGCGACGTCAGTGGCCTGCTGGGCCGCGGCAGCTGCGGCATCGCTGGCGATCGCCGGCGCCGAGTTCGTCGTCGCGAAATTGCCGAATGGACGCGCGGATGTGCCCTCAAGCCCGCTCAGCAGCAGCGCCAGCGTGCTCGTTCCGGCGAGCAGCATGGAGCGGGATGCCCATCCGATCCGCTGCCGCGACGGAAGCGGCACGACCCGACGCGGATCGAGGCGAGGATGGCGGGCAACGCGCTGACGAGACGGCATAGGGTGTCCCCTGGGAACAACGGACGGAAAGATGCGCAGATCGGATCCGCGCAGGTGCTCGTCACACGGCTTGACCGTATGCCGGGCTTCTCGTCTCCAAGGACGCCATTTGATCGGCGGGACCGAACGACAAAATCATGGGCTGCATCACAATTCCAGCGCAGACATGATGCGCGCTTTCACGGCCGCCCGATATCAGCTCAGCAGCACGATGCCGCCGGGCAGATGTCGCGCCTTCGCGCCGAAGATTTGCTGGAACATGGTCAGGATGCCATCGACATTGTCGATCCGGAACCGGCCGTTGACGAGACGGCGTTCCAATTCCGCGTTCGTCACCATGACCTTGCCCGACCGGTAACGATTGATCTCCGTCACGACGTTGCCGAGCGGAGCATCATGAAAGATCAGCATTCCGTCGCGCCAGGCTGTCACCTCGGCGGGATCGACCGACATGGGCGCCGCGAGACCAAGCGCTGCATAGCTGACCTGTTGCCCCGCATGCAGCGCCGCGACGGAGCTGTGGCGGGTGACCCGGACCTCACCATCGAGACACGTCACGCAGGTGCTGCGCGGCTCATGACGGACGTTGAACTGCGCCTGACGCGCGCTCATCTCGCCGTCGCCGGCCACCACGCGCACCTCGCGGCTCGCGGAGGCCGCCGCGATCACGGCTTCCCCGGTCAGGATCTCGATGCGATCCTGGCTGCTGTCGCCCGACTGAACATTGACGCTGGTTCCGGTGTTCAGCGTCACCTTGACACCGCCATCGATCGTGAGCTTGCGCTGCTCGCCGGCGGCGGTGCGATAGTCCGCCATCACATCCTGCAGCGACGGCCACAGCTGCATCGGTGGCGACACCACGAGATAGGCGGCGGCCGACGTCGCCAGCGCGCCTCCGAGCATCGCCCGCCGCGTCATGCGCGGCTGCCGCCGGACGTCCGCCGGCATGGAATCGCCGCGCCGCTTCAACAGGTTGGCGCCGGCCGGGCCGAGCTGATCCCAGAGCAGGCTGGCCTGCGCCAGCGCCTCCGAATGGGCGCTGCTCTGGCTTCCCCAATGCCGGGTTTCCTCGATGTCCCGCCGGGTAGCCTGCCCCGAACCAAGCCGCTGGACGCGCGCAAGCGCCTCGCTCTCGATCGCGGTCAGCTCCTCCGACGGTTCGTCGCTACGTGTCATCGATCGGGCGTTTCTCTTGGCAGCACGTCCATCCAAATACGCAACACTCTGACGCTCTCCTATCAGGACGTTTCCCGCGGTGCCGGACCGAAACGCCTTGTGACCTTTTTATTAAAGCGCTTGGCGCAATGCTCGAGCGCAGCTTTCAGCTCAAGCTCCACCAGACGCTGCGAAACCCCGAGACGCGCGGCGATTTCCCGGAGCGGCGTGCCCTCCAGGCGGGATGCGAGCAGGATCGTCCGGCGGCGCGGCGTGAGTTCCTCAAGCACCTGCTCCAGATGCGCAATCTGTTCCCGCGATTCGACCTCGCGTTCCGGGCCGGGCGCCGCGTCGGCGATCTCAAGCATCGGCTGCACCTCGAACCGCTTGAGGCGGCGCGTCTCCTGGCGCTCGCGACTGATCGCAAGATTGAGCGCGCTGCGCAGCAGATAGCCGATCGGGCTGTCCACCACGCCCGAGCCGTTCTTGTCGCGAAGGTGCAGCCACGTCTCGTGAAGGGTTTCGCGGGCTCTTTCGTCGCCGAGACGCCGCGCGAGGCGGCGGCGAAGCTCGTCGTAGCGCTCGACGAGCACCTGCCGAAGCGTGGTCGAAGTGGTTTCCGTCATCGCGCGACCAGTCCCGGGCGCCTTGGGTCACGCGCGGCACAGTCGCCGGTCTCGGAAGGCGGCCGCGGCGAAACCGCCATCATGACCGGCTGCGGCATGTCCGGAGGCGGCGGCCGGCCGATCACGACAGCACGCAACAGGGCGGCGATCGCCTGGTCACGCGCGCTGTCATCGGTCGAGCCGAGCAGCTGGGGCTGCAGCACCTCGCCGGCATGCCCGATCCAGAACCTGAACTTGATCCGATAGCCGCCCGGCGCGGTCAGCGCGGACCGGCAGAATGCCTCCTCGACGCTGCTCTGGACGGCCGCAAGATACGGCATGAAGCCACGCATCGACGCCGTCTGCGGCGCAGTGGCCGCAGGCACAATCGTGAAGGCGTTCGCCGCGGCATAGACTGCAACCAGACCGGTTCCCTCGAGCAGGAGCTGCAACGCCATGTCGGGCGTCATCGATCCCTTGACGGCCTGTGCGCGGCGTCCCCCAGCCAGTGTGGCGTCGTAAACGACCTGAAGACCGGTGACCGCGCTGTAGGCATCGAGCGCGGAGACCAGAGGCTGGCTGCCAATATCGAAGTCGACCGTTGCCGGCGTCCGAATTGATTCAAGGCTTGCGGCCATCGTTACCGTCTGGATATTCCCGGCAACGAGAGTGCCTATGACCAGGCCAAGAAAGCGCTGCCACATCCGATCATGCTTCGAGCGCAGCCCGATCTTCCGACCCATTGAACAAAGTGCATGAGGCGCCGCCTTGATCCTCAAGCCCAGCCGAACAGCACGATCTATCGGTGATCGATAGAGCTGTTCGTCAAACCCCGCGGCAGGCGCAACATAGAAACAGATTGTGACAATCTGCTAACAAGGGCGGAGACCTCGCGCCGGCCGCACCTTGCGCCGTCGCAGCCTGCGCCAGCCGATCACGATACCGCTGATCGAGACGATGGTGCCGACCGCCGACAGCAGCCACACCACGACATCGCGCGCCGGCCAGATGCGCAGCAGCAGCGGGAAGTCCAGGCTGTGCAGCGCGTTGAACAGCCAGCGGTAGGACCGGCGGCTGTCGTCGCTGCGATCGAGAATCTCGGCGGTGACCGGAGAGATGTGCAGCCAGGTATGGGCGAGATCGTCGAAGGCGATCCGCAGCACCGGAAGCTCGCGCGCTTGGTGCAGCGTGTACCAGTAGGCGTCCGGTTCATCGAGCTGTCGCGCCGATATCATCGCAGCTTTCGGCATCGCGCGCCGGGCGGCCGCGATGATCTCGTCCTGCGAGAGCGTCACGGGCGCACCGGTCAAGGGATCGGCGAGGCTGCGACGGCCGCCGCTAGCGTCGAGCACGATCAGGGGATGTCCGCCGATCCAGACGAAGCGCGCCTCCACCGCCGATACCTGCGGCGGCGACTGCAAGTGAGCGACGATATCGGGCGCATCGTGGCGGCTGTAGCCAACCGCGATCTCGCGCGTGAGGCCGCGGCCGGAGAAGGCGCCGCCGGGATTGAGCGACAGCCAGCCGCTGAACATCCAGGTGAAGACGAAGATGCCGCCGACGAGGCCGGCGATATGATGCCAGGCCATCCAGCCGCGATAGGGCGAGACGGCGCCATCAGCGTAACGGCGCGTCAGCCGCAGGCGCAAAATGCCGATCCAGAAGCCGGTGACCGCGACGACGAGGCAGGTGCCCGAGATCCACAGCACCACGTCCCGCCACACCGGACCATCCTTGCGCAGCACGGTCGGATAGATCCAGTGCGGGATTGAGCCGAGCCAGTTCCAGATACGTTCCTGCCGCGTGGTGTCGAGCGCGATCTCACCGCTGCGCGACGAGACATAAAGTTCGGTGCCATCGGCGTCGCCGAGACCGATCAAATAGAGCGGCCGCAGCGGATCGAAGCGCGCAGTGACCGACCATTGATCGCGCGTCACCGTGTCGAGCAATTGCGGACGCACCGCGTGCGGATGATGGCGTGCAATGGCCAGTGCCTGACCCGGCGTGATCCGGTCGATGACGCTGCCGTCGATCGCCGAAATGGTGACGGCGCCCCCGTTCCATCCGGTCACGCGATAGACCGGAACGTCGTCCAGCATCGAGAGCCGGAGATCGCGTGGATAATGTTCCGTGCCCGCGATCGCCATCGCACGATCAGGTGCGATCTGTACCTTGCCCCAAACGATGCCAGGGAGCGCAGAGAGGCGCTCGTCGTCAGTGAGGCGCGGAAACGCCACGTACATCATGACGAGGCCAGAGATGAACCACATCGCGAAGAAGAGACACGTCGCAATGCCGATCCAGCGATGGACGACATAAAGCCATCGCCGCGCTCGCCGGATCAGAGCGTTGCGCATGGTCAGAACTTCACGTTGACGGACAATTCGGCGGTGCGCGGCATGCCGAGCAGCCACTGCCCCGTCCCGTTCGAGGTCACCGCGTAGACCTTGTCGAACAGATTGTAGACGCGGAACGCAACCGTGGTGCGATCATCGGGCTTCCACCTGATGCCGCCATTGACCACATTGTAGCCCGGCCGCAGCTGGGTGTTGGCGAGATCGGAGTACATCGCGCCGACGATCTGCACGCCGCTATAAACCGACCAGTTCGGCGCGAAGTCCCAGGTCAGCCAGACGTTCGAGACCTGCTGCGGAACGTTGACCGGAACATTGCCGTTGTAGCTGACGACCTTGCCGCCGACCACCTGGCTGTTGTTGTCGTATCGGGCACGCAGCAGCGCAAGATTGGCGTCGACGCGCCAGCCATCGTTCAGCGCGAGCCCGATCGATCCTTCGACCCCGCGTGATGATTGTTGGCCGATCTGCAGTGCCAGGCCGGCAGTGGGATTGCTGGGATCGGGAATGGTCAGGCCGGTCTTGACGATCTCGTACCCTGCCAGCGTCCACTCGCCGCGGCCGCCCCAGAACGACTGCTTGACGCCGATCTCGGTCTGCTTGCCGGTCGCGAGCTGGAAGGTTTTTTGCGAGGTCGACAGCGAGATCAAATTGCTGACCGGATCGAAGCCGACCGCGTACTGACCATAGAACGCGAGGTTCTTGATCGGCTCGTACACCAACCCGGTTCGCCAGCTGGTGCCCGACAGCGTCGTTTCAAAACTGTTCGCCGGCGTCTTGTAGTCGGTGCGATCGACCTCGGGACGATCGTACCGGACGCCGGTGACGAGCGACAATTGATCGGTCAGCGACAGACGATCTTCGGCAAACAGCGCGTATTGATTGACGATCGCGTTGAAGCCCGGCGTCGTCGCCGTGGTCGTCGCGAAAAACGATCCGGGATCGAACACGTAAGGATTGACCGACGACGCGCCGCCATAGGGCGAGTTGTTGGTGTGGGCGAAGTCGATCCGGTTGACGTCGAACCCGGCAACGAACTGGTTCGCGAGCCCGAGGACGTGACCGCTGAAGGTCGCATCCATCCGGTTGCCGAGCTGCTTCTGGTCGTGGAAGATCTCGATGTAGCTGGAGCGGTCGATCAGCTGGGTCTTCGGGTTCCAGGTGTAGTTTTCGATATCGCGCCAGTGCCGCTCGCTGGTCAGGTAATACAGCGTGTTGTTGATCTTGATGCCGTCGGCGACGTCCCACTCGGTCTTGAGCTGGGTCCAGCTGTCCTGGTAGCGAATTGCGCTGTCCAATGCGTTGTAGTTCTTGAAGCGCAGCGCGTCCTGAATCGAGCCGTTGATCAGCGGCGTGCCGAAATAGCGCGACGGGCTGCGGTCGCCATAATCCTCTGACAGCGTGAAGGCGAGATTGTCCGATGCCTGCACCCGCACGGCGGCGGAGACCACCGCATTCGAGGTCTTGTCGCGATCGACCCAGCCGTCCGATATGTTGCCGGTGGCGTTGATGCGGTAGGACACATTGGGACTGATCGGACCGGTGCTGTCCACCGACAGCCGTCGCGTCATGTTGCTGTCGAGCGAGACCTCGGCCTCGTTATAGGGCATGCCCTGCGGCTTCTTCGGAACGACGTTGATGACGCCGCCAATCGCGCCTTCGCCATACAGCACCGAGGCCGGGCCACGCAGCACCTCGACCCGCTGGGTCGACCAGGTGTCGTAGGGGAACGTCAGGGTGCCCGAGCCGATATAGAAGCGTGTGCCGTCATACAGCGTCATCACCGAGTTGCTGCCGGCAAAGCCGCGGGTGCTGAACGACAGGCCGCCATTGCCGGGCGCCGGCGTCGCGATGAACCCGGCCGCGTTCTGGGTGACGGCATCGAGCACATTATGCTGACCGCGCTCGGCGATGGTCTGCGACGAGATGATCTCGACGCTGGCCGGCGTCTGCAGCGGCGTCAAATTGAGGCGACTGCCGGTGCCTCCCTGTGTGGTGGCGTTGAGCGTCGGCGATGCCGATCCCGAAGCGCCCGACGCTGCAGCACGGGGCGCGCCAGCGGTTACCGCCGTTGCAGGTCTGGCGCGCGGCCGCGACGACGTCGCCGAGTTGCGGCTTCGCGCCGCAGGCTTGGGCTTTGCGGATGTCGAGGGTGCGACCTCGATCGGATCGAGCGTGGTGGGTGGAGATGTTTGTGCCGAACCTTCAGCCGGCAGCAGCAGCGATGACAGGGAGCAAACGAGACCGAGGCGCCAACGGCGCGCGGCGGGAGTTGACGGAGACATGGAAAGACTCGCGGTAACGTGGCACGTCACCGCGAACGCGGACTGGCGCATTGCCCCAGAGGCAGTGCTCCGATCCCACCAGGACGCCCCCGCCCGATGTGCTCGCGTGTGACCACGACTGACGGCAGGTCTCCTGGCTCACGGGTCATCGCCTGTCGACGCCTTCCCGGGCGGAGTGGCCCAGTGGCAAATTGACGAAAGGCTCGCCGTTTACAGTTGCGGGGACAGCTGCGGCATTGGGGTTACCCTCGCACCGCATTCCCTTTTGATCCCCGAAGGGAACCGTCGAGCGAAACGATAGGTGGTGCGGGATGGGCTGTCAATTCGATGCGATTGTCGCACACATGCTTTGCGGGATGATGCTGCGGCGATGACACAGCCCGGCCACATCTACTGCTGACGCGGAGAGGTAACCCGTCATCCTGAGGAGCGCGGAACGCGCGTCTCGAAGGATGCGCGGCCCGGCTGGTGGCCGTCGACCCTTCGAGACGCGCTTCGCGCTCCTCAGGGTGACGGAAACGTAAGCTCACATCACCCTGCTTCGACACATCCCTGCATCACCTCATCGATCTCGGCCCGCGACAGCGCGCCCATCTCGGCGATGAACACGACTCGCGTGCGTGGCACGCCGGGCGCCGGCACGCCGCCGGCAGCCAGTGTCGCGCGTCCGCCGGCGAGTTGAAATACCGTCAGCCGTCCCGGCTGCTCCACCGTCTCGAACAATCCCTTCGCCCGCGCCAGCTTCGGCGCCAGTCTGCCGATCGCCTGCTGCAAGCGCGGCAACGCTACCTTCCGCTCCGAGGTCCAGCTCAGCGTCTCGAACCGATCGGACGTCGGCCGTCGCGGCGCGGTCTCGCGCAGCGTCGGCACATGATCGAGATCGGCCGGAAACACCAGCTCGGCCGGCACCTCGCCATGCAGGGCAGCAACGATGACCGCAGCCGGACGCACTGTCCGCACGGCATCGCGGATCGCCGCGCACGCGGCTGCATCGGCCAGATCGACTTTGCTCAGCGCCACCACATCGGCCGCGCGCAGCTGCGAGCGCAGCAGCGCATCGTTCAGCATCGCCACCGGCTGCGTCGCGTCGACCACGCACAGCACGGTCTCCAGCGGCGCCTCCTTCCAGATCACCGGATCCATCAGGTTGCGCACGATGTCGGCGGGATCGGCGATCCCGCTGGTCTCGATCACGATGAATTCGGGACGCGGATCACGCCGCAGCAAGGTTGCGAGCGTGCGCAGCAGATCGCCTTCCAGCGTGCAGCAGATGCAGCCATTGCTCAGGCTGACCACGCCGTCGCTGGCGCCGGCAATCAGCTCCGCGTCGATATTGATCGCGCCGAAATCGTTGACCACGGCGGCGATGCGCCGGCCTTGCGCATGCGCCAGCAGATGGTTCACGACCGTGGTCTTGCCCGCCCCGAGAAAACCCGCGACCAGCAGGATCGGGACCGCCACATCAGCCCCCAGTGACCGGCCGGCGCACCGGCCGGCCCGGCCGTGCCGCGACGTCGAGCACGCCATCATTGATCAGCGGCTGACCGCTGACCACGAGATGCCGCACGCCTTCCGCCGGGCGGTTCATCGCGGAGAAGGTCGCGCGATCGCTGAGCGTCTCGAAGTCGAACACCACGACGTCGGCGTCGGCGCCGACCTGCAACCTGCCCTTGGCGCGCATCGCCGGCGTGCTCGCGGACAGGATTTCCGCCGGGATCAGCGCGCATTTGCGGATGCCCTCGAGCAGCGACACCTTCCTGCGCTCGCGCACCCATTCGCGGATGAAGCGGGTGAAGCAGCCGGCTGAACGCGGATGCGAGGTGGCATCGTCAGGCAGCGGCCAGGCGTCGCCGGTGTAGGGGCGGCCATCCGACAGCGTCCACGGCATCGCGTCGGACGCAATCGCACCGCCCGGATACAGCACTGCCATGTCGAGCAGGTCGCGATGATGCTGATTGTTCTCGATATCGAGCACGTGCCACAGCACCAGCGTCGAGGGTTCCGCGGCCTGCGCCGCCAGCAGCTCCTCGCGGCTGCCGAAGCGGTGACCGTCGGTCACTCGCTGCACCGAATCATAGCCGAGGCCGTTACGCTCCTCGAATTTCGGATCGCTGAAGAAGGTCGCCGCCAGCACGGTCGAGCCGGTGCCGTAGGGATAGGCCTCCACCGTGATCGGCAGGCCCTGCGCCTGCGCCTTGGCGATCAGCGCAACACAGCGCTCGATGTCCGTCTTGCTCGACGAGTTGAAATGGCAGATGTGCATGTGTGCGCCGGTGGCGCCGGCATAGCCGATCAGGCGGATATAGGCCTCGGCCGCGCTCTCGGGATCGATGCGCGACATGTAGGCGACGTGGGTGAAGGTCGGCACCGCATGATCCGCGGCGAGCTGGCACACCGCGGTGAGTTCCTGCACGCCGGCGCCGGGCGCATAGGCGTTGAGAATACCGATGCCGATGCCACCCTCATTCAGTGCGGTGGCAAGGCGCGCGAGGATACCGCCGACCTCGCCCTCGGTCGCCACGTTCTCGATCCAGCGGCGATCGCGCATCGCTGCGCCGAACGATTCCAGCGAGCTTTCCGAATTCGAACCGGTCATCGCGCCGATCCGCGCGAACGCCCAGTTGGCCGCGGCGCCGTAGTTCAGCACCCGCCCCTTCTCGGCCTGCCGCTTGTACCAGGATGCCACCGGCAGCACGCCGGCCTCGAGGTCGAGCGATGTCGTCACCCCGTCGAACGCCTGCATGCGATCGGCCGGTATGGTCTGGCCATGCGCGTGCAGGTCGATGAAGCCGGGAGCGACCACGAGCCCGCTGGCGTCGATCTGCCGCTCCGCGCCGCCGAGCCCGGTGCCGACCGCGGCGATCTTGCCGTCGACGACGGCGACGTCGCCGATCGCGTCCATCCCGCTGGCCGGATCCACCACCCGGCCGCCGCTGATCACCAAACCACCCATCTCGCCACTCCCCGCATTGTCCGACACCGACCGGTCTCTTTTCGAGCACAGAGAAGCGCATCGCACTCATCGCAGCAACCCGGCAAGGGGTCGTGGCGACATGTTCTGGCGGAATATCCGCCGCGCCGTGATGGCGATTGCAGAGAGCCCCTCCCTACGTTCCGGTTGCACGCCGCGATGGCAGGCCCCGCCAGAGATCGGTGCCGGGCTTGATGCGGCTCGCCACGAGTTTCGGCGGCGTGCGGTCCTTGGCGATCGCCGCTTCGACCGCGCGCTTGAGTCTGACGTTGTCGATCTCTGCCAGAAATCGCCGGATGACGGCATCCTGATCCGCGCCCCGACCGGAGATCGCCGCGCACAGCTCCGCGGTCGTCCTGCGGAAGAAGTGGAAGGCGTCATCGGCCGCGCCACCCAACCGGTCGACCTCGCCGGCCACGCCGAGCGCGTGCATCCGATCATCGTCGTCGAGCGTCACCGCGAAGCGCAGGACGGCAAGCTGCCAGGCACGAAGCAGCTTGCTCTCCGGTTCGGTCGCGTCCTCGCGCATCAGTCGAACACCCCGCGCGCCGATGCCCCTTCGGCCGTCGAGGGAGGTCAGGCGCGGCGCGACTATCCTCGCGCGGGAATAGGTTTTCGAGGGGAGCGCGCGCTCGATCGCATAGGAATCGCATAGACGGAGCGCACCGAGTCCCAATTCGCTCAAATCCCCTCGAATTGCAGCCGTGCCAGCCGCGCGTAGAGGCCGCCCGCGGCAACCAGCTCGGCGTGAGTGCCCTGCTCGACGATCCTGCCCTGGTCCATCACCAGGATGCGGTCGCAGGACAGCACGGTGGCCAGGCGATGCGCGATGACAAGCGTGGTGCGATGGCGCATCAATTCCTCCAGCGCGGTCTGCACCAGCGTCTCGCTCTCGGCGTCGAGCGCCGAGGTCGCCTCGTCGAGCAGCAGCAGCGGCGCATCGCGCAGGATCGCGCGCGCGATCGCGATGCGCTGGCGCTGGCCGCCGGACAGCGTCACGCCGCGCTCGCCGAGCTGGGCGTCGAAGCCGCCGGGCAGCCGGCGCAGGAATTCGGTGGCATGGGCGAGATCAGCGGCGCGCTCGACCTCGGCGTCGGTGGCATCGGGCCGGCCGAACCGGATATTGTCGCGGGCGCTCGCGGCGAACACCACGGAATCCTGCGGCACCAGCGCGAGCCGCGCGCGCACGTCGGCCGGATCGGCCTGCCGGATCGGCACACCATCGAGCGAGATGGTGCCCGATTTCGGATCGTAGAAGCGCAGCAGCAGGTGGAACAGCGTGCTCTTGCCGGCGCCCGACGGGCCGACGATCGCGACCTTCTCGCCGGAGCGCACCTCCAGCGACACGCCGTCGACCGCCAGCGCGTTGGGCCGGGTCGGATACGCGAAGCTGACATTGTCGAAGCCGACATCGCCGCGCGCAGGCTGCGGCAGTGCGCGCGGCGACGCGGGAGCTGCGATCTGTGGCCTGACGCGCAAAATCTCGAACAGCCGTTCGGCGGCGCCCGATGCGGCCGAGACCTCGCCCCAGACCTCGCTGAGCTGGCCGAGGCCGCTCGCTGCGAAGGCCGTATAGAGAATGAATTGGCCGAGCCGGCCGGGGCTGATGGCGCCGATCAGCACGTCGTGCGACCCGACCCAGAGGATCACGACGACGCTGGCGAACACGATGAAGATGACGATGAGTGTCAGCATCGCGCGCGCCTTGGTCGAGCTGCGCGCGGCGACATAGGCCTGCTCGACCTCGCGGGCAAAGCGCGCCCTGGCGAGCCGTTCGCCGGTATAGGCCTGCACGGTGCGGATCGCATTGACCAGCTCGGAGGCATAGGCGCTGGCATCGGCCAGCGTGTCCTGGGCGTTGCGCGACAATCGCCGCACCCAGCGGCCGAACGCGACCAGCGGAATCACGATCATCGGAATCGCGAGCAGAACGAAGCCCGAGAGCCGCGGGCTGGTGATCACCATCATCGCGGCGGCGCCGAAGAACAGCATCAGATTGCGCAGCGCGATCGACACCGAGGCGCCGACCGCGGATTTGATCTGCGTGGTGTCGGCGGTGAGCCGCGACACCAATTCACCTGACCGTGCGGAATCGAAGAACGCGGGCGACAGCGAAATCAGATGCGCGAACACGTCGCGCCGGAGATCGGCGACGATGCGCTCACCGATCGTCATCACGAGGTAGTAGCGCGAGGCGCTGGCACAGGCGAGCACCGCGACGACGGCGATCATCACGCTGAAATAGCTGTTGATCATCGCGATGCCTTCGGGCGTGAAGCCGAGGTCGATCATCCGCCGCACCGCGACCGGCACGATCAGCGTGGTGATCGCCGCGATCGTCAGCGAGATCAGCGCGAGGATCGCCCGCCGCTTGTAGCGCGCCACATAGGGCGCGAGCGCAAGCAGGGGCCGCAAGCGGGCACGGCTCTTCGCCGGCTCCATGATCTGGCTCTCGATGAAGGCCTCCTCATCGAGCAACGCGTCGCGCGGCGGCTCGGGGGTGCCGCGAGGGGTCTCAAGCTGTTCGGCTACACTCATTATCTAGACCGGTTCTATTGCCCCCACATAGGCCCGCCGACCCCCGGCTGGCAAATCCGGTAAAGTCCCAATCCGGTGATGGGCTTAAGCCCTTTCTTGGCTTGTTTTGGCGGGCACCATGGGTTATAGAGCCGCCCAAATCCCGTACCTAGATGTCTTGAGACGGGCGCTGGCGCGCCGAAGGAACTGTCATGAAAGCCGATATTCATCCGAATTATCATACGATTAAGGTCGTCATGACCGACGGCACCGAGTACCTGACCCGCTCCACCTGGGGCAAGGAAGGCGACACGCTGAACCTCGACATCGACCCCAAGTCGCACCCGGCCTGGACCGGCGGTACCCAGCAGCTGATGGACCGCGGCGGCCGTGTGTCGCGCTTCCAGAAGAAGTTTTCGGGCTTCCTCAAGAAGGACTAAAGTCCGCTTCGGGATCGCCCTCGCGATCAAACGCAAAGCGCCTCCGTCTCGGGGGCGTTTTTGTTTTGGGCTGCTCCGGATCGGCCGGCCGGACGGACGAGCGCGCGGCTCGCTCCGTGCGTCGTCCCTGCGAAAGCCAGGATCCATAACCACCGCATTCAGTGATGAACGGGATCGCAGCCCCCGCGCGCGCAACAATTGAGATTCGGGGTAATGAGTCCTGGCTTTCGCCAGGACGAACTGAATGTGTGGCCTGCATCCACAATCGTCGTCCCTGCGAAAGCAGGGACCCATCACCACAGAGTTGTGATGTTGAAGAAGGTTGTGGCCCCAGCATCGCGCACCAATTGCCATTTGTGGTTATGGGTCCCGGGTAAAGCCCGGGACGACACTGAGTTTGTTGCGCCACTTGTGAGCCACACATCCGCATTCTCGCGACATGAAGCGCCCGAGTTCTGCACGCGAAGGGCTTGCGCCGTCGGGCAACTCAGTGGCACGCGCGCGAGGCGGACGCCGGTAGATGGACCGCCGTGACCCTACCGATCCTGGAAGGCGAGCCGCGCGCCGAGTGCGACCAGGATACTGCCGCCGATCCGCTGCATGATCCGCTGCGACCTGCGGGAGCGCTGCAGCTTCGACATCACGGCGCTGGCGAAGAACACGCAGACGATATCGACCGCCGAGAACGTCAAATTGACTGTCGTGCCGAGCAGGAACAGCTGGGCCCAGACCGGCAGGCTAGCCGACACATCGACGAACTGCGGCAGGAACGCCAGGAAGAAGATCGCAGTTTTCGGATTGAGCACCTCGACGACGATGCTCTGCGCGAACGCGCGCTCCGCGGAAAGCGGCGCAAGCTCAGGGCGCTTTGTACTGTCGCGATCGCGAAACAGCGACAGCCCGAGCCAGACCAGATAGGCCGCACCGGCGAGCTTCATCGCTGTGAATAGCGGCGGCACCGCATGAAACAGAAGCGCTAGGCCGGCGGCCGCGGCGATGACATGAACGTAGCCGCCGAGATGCAGGCCAAGCGAGGCCATCAGCCCGGCACGTCGGCCGCCCGCCAAAGTGCGGGCCGCGGCATACAGCATGGCCGGCCCCGGAATCAGCGCGAAGGTCGCGGTCGTGATCGCAAAGGCAAGGTACAATTCCATCGAAGGCTTTCGTCAGTTCGCCGGGATCATCGCCGCGACTTCGTGATCAACGGGATTGTCGCTGGCGCCTAGGCCCGCGATGACACCGGCGCGATCCTCGAGCTTGCGGTTCTGACTCATCTTCTTCTTGGCGTCGATCCGTGTGATCGGCATCCGGAAGCCGACGATGCCGCGCAGCTGCGCCTTGATGAAATCATCGGGCGCATCGCTGACCTGCCAGACTTCCTTGCGCGTACTCTCGTGCAACCGGGTCAGTCGCGTCACGACATCGAGCAGCCGGTCCGCATCCTCGAAGAACTCGGCCGCACCGTAGGCGTGCAAGGCGAGGTAATTCCAGGTCGGCACCACCTTGCCGTGCTCGGCCTTGGTCACATACCAGGACGGCGTCACATAGGCGTCGGGCCCCATGAAGATCGCCATCGCCTCACCCACGGCGGGCAGCTTCCATTGCGGATTGGGCCGCGCGACGTGACCGTACAGCGTGCCGTAACCGCCCTCGTTTTCATTGAGGATCAGCGGCAGCGGCGTTCCGATCAGCCCGTCCGCGGTCGCGGTAACCAGTGTCGCGAGCTTTGAGGCCCGCATCGCGGCGTGGATCGGGCCGAGCTCATCCATCTTGAAATGCGGCGGCAGGTACATGGCAGGCCTCTTGGCAAACCTCATCGAATTGTTGCTCGCACAATAGCGCCGAAGTGGCCTATGATAAGGGCCACTTTCGATCATCATGACTGGTCCACTATGCCCCGTCTGCGCGCCACCATCAGCATCCCCTCGCTGCGGGCGGTCGACCACGCCGCCGGACAGGTCGGACGCCAGATCGCGCAGGCGCTGCGCGCCGCCATCGCCAATGGCGAACTGAAGGCCGGCGAATATCTGCCGTCGACCCGCGCGCTGTCGACCTCGCTCGGCGTTGCGCGCGGCACGGTCACGGAGGCGTTTGAGCAGTTGCAGGCCGAGGGCTATCTGCAATCGCAGGTCGGCGCCGGCACCCGCGTCGCGGCGACGCTCGCCGAGCAAGCCCAGCCGGTCCGCCCGCCGGCCGGTCGCAGCCCGAACAAGCCTGCGCCGATCGAGTTGCCGCCGCGCGCGGTGCGGCTTGCCAAGGTGGTGACGGCCTTCACGCCGATGCCGGAAGTCCCGTTTGCGATCGCAGTCCCCGGCGGCGCCGTCGCGCCCGACGACAATTGGCGCCGCCTCGGCAACCGCGTGCGCGCATCCCGCGCGGCAGCGCCGGCAAGCTATGGCGATCCACGCGGCCTGATGGCGCTGCGGCAGGCGATCGCCGACTATGTGCGCAAATCCCGCGCGGTGCATTGCGAACCCGGGCAGGTCGTGATCACGGCCGGCACGCAGCAGGGCCTCTACCTCGCCGGCCGCGTGCTGCTGTCTGCGGGCGATCGGGTCTGGGCCGAGGATCCGGCCTATCCCGGCATGACCGCCGTGCTCGACGATCTCGATCTCGTCACCACCCGCGTGAGCGTCGATGCGCAGGGCATCGACGTCGACGCCGCCATCGCAGCGTGCCCGAATGCGCACGCGGCTTTCGTGACGCCTTCGCATCAGTACCCGCTGGGCATGCCGATGAGCATGGCCCGCCGCAACGCGCTGGTGGCGTGGGCGCAGCGAAGCAATGCGTGGATCGTCGAGGACGACTATGACAGCGAGCTGCGCTATGCGGGTCACCCTTTCCCGTCGATGCAAGGCCTCGCGCCGTCGCGCGTGATTTATCTCGGCACGCTAAGCAAGGTGCTGTTTCCTTCGCTGCGGCTCGGCTACGTCGTGGCGCCGCTGCCGCTGATCGACGCCTTCGCCGGCGCGCGGGCGCTGCTCGACCGACATTCACCGACCGCCGACCAGCATGTGCTGGCGGCCTACATGCGCGAGGGACTGTTCGAAGCGCATATCCGGCGCATTCGCGGCGTCTATGCCGCGCGCCGCGCGACGCTGATCTCGGCGCTTGCGCGTCACATGCCTGATGATTTCACGCTGCAGCCGAGCGACCAGGGCATGCATCTGTTGCTGTGGATGCCGCAAGACTTCGATGATGTGCAACTGGCGAAGGCCGCACTTGCCGACGGCATCGTCGTGCGACCGATTTCACCGATGTACGAGGCGGCAGCGCGCCCCGGCCTGATGCTCGGCTTCGGTGGATTCGAACCGGAAGAACTGGAGACGGCAGCGATACGGCTGCGACAGATGATCGATCAGCACACACAGCGGCGGGCCAAGCCACGCCGCACCGAGGTCTCACACTGAGCTGACTGTTCGTATCTTACTGCTCGAACGCAGCCTTGAGCCGGTTGAGCTGCGGCACCAGCGGGTTGCCGATCGACGAACGATCCGGCGCCGGCGCATGGATCGTGGTGTCGAGGCGGCGGACGCGCGCCTGCAGATCCATCGAGCGGGCGATCAGCTGCTGCAATTGCTCCGGCAGCTTGGTCACCATGTCGACCGGGCCGGGATCGGCGGCCGACAGCTTCACCTTGGTCTTCTCGCGATTGGCCTGGGTCAGCGTCATCTCGCCTTCCTTGACCGCGCGATGCAGCAGCAGCCACGACGCGAGCTGCATCAGCCGCGTGGTCAGGCGCATGCTCTCGGTGGCATAGGTCAGGCTGACGGAGCGTTCCAGCGCCTTGGCCTCGGCACGGCCGTCGCCGTCGAGATAGGCGGCGGTCTGCTCGACCAGATCCATGCCTTCCCGGAACAGCACGCCAAATGCCGCAGAATTGGTCAGCCGTTCACTGAACAGCACAAGCCCGGCTTCGTTCTGGGAACGATCCGCCATGGTTAACGCCCTCACACCATCGTAACGCCCGCTGGCATCTGACGCGCCAGCTTATGATGAACAAATCATTGCGCGGGCGCGCCGAAGAGTCCAGCCGCAACCGGATTTATGGTTTCCAACGGATAGGACGCACAAAAAAGAGCCGCCGTTTCCGGCGGCTTTTGAAGTTGATAACAGGGAGGCGTCAAACAGAGTGGACAGGAGCCACTCGGTGTCCAAACGAGGACAATGCAGTCATAATCGAGAAAGCTTAACCGATCGTAAATGAACGGATTTCTTCAGGCTTTGTTTGCCATGTCGGCCATTGACCTAGTTTGGGACAGGTGCAGCTGACGCATGCTGCGAAACGCGTAGCCCGGATGAAGCGCAGCGAAATCCGGGAACGGTCGATCCGCGGATAGCGCGGCCCCGGATTGCGCTTCGCTTCATCCGGGCTACGGGACTCGCTTGTCCGGGACGACGTAATGGCTACGACTTGAAGAACGCGTTCGCGGCGTCCTTCGACGCGCGCTTCTTCGTCATCGCCTCTTTCAGGCGATCGACTTCGGTCGTGAGCAGCGCGATACGCTCGGTCAATTCCTCGACCGACAGCAGCGAGAGTTCCTGTCCGATCTCGTGGGTGATCTTCTTCCGCGGCCGGTCCTCATCCTCAATCGGCATGTGTCCTCCCCGCGATGACGATCTGGCGCCTTGCGTCCAGAGCTGGTAATGTCCTTGTGCAGGAGAATTTTGCAGTGACTTTCGTGTGCGCGCAACATCTGAAGCGAATGCCCCGGCTCGACCGCAAGGAGTCTGACCGGACGGGATAGTGCGCCTGCGCGCCAGGCATGAGCCGCCCCCAAGCCCTTCCGATCATGCGGGAGGGCTTTTTGATTTTCGATTTGATTGCACCGGGGTCGGCATCACCAGACGCGAAAGACCCTAACCCATGAGCAAAATTCTCATCACCAGCGCCCTTCCTTATGTGAACGGCGTCAAGCATCTCGGCAATCTGATCGGCTCGCTGCTGCCCGCCGACGTCCACGCCCGCTTCCGCAGGCAGACCGGTAACGACGTGCTCTTCATCTGCGCGACCGACGAGCACGGCACGCCGGCCGAACTCGGCGCCATCGAGGCCGGACAAGATATCCGGGCGTTCTGCGATGCGCAGCACATCGTCCAAGCCGACATCTACCGGCGCTTCGGTCTGTCCTTCGATCATTTCGGCCGCACCAGCGCGCCGCACAATCATGCGCTGACGCAGCATTTCTATCGCCGGCTCGATGCAGCCGGGCTGATCGAGGCGCGCAGCTCACAGCAAGTGTGGTCGCCGGCCGACCGACGCTTCCTGCCCGACCGCTACGTGCTCGGCACCTGCCCGCATTGCGGCGATGGATCGGCGCGTGGCGATCAATGCGACCATTGCGGCACGCTGCTCGACCCGCCGGACCTCATCGATCCGCGCTCGGCGCTATCGGGCGACTGCGCGCTCGAGATCCGCGACAGTCGTCATCTGTTCCTGCGCCAGTCCCAGCTGGTCGACAGCATCGGTGCATGGATCGACAGCCGCACCGGCTGGCCGCCCTTCGTGGTGTCGACCGCGAGGAGCTGGCTCAATGCCGAGCTGCGCGACCGCTGCATCACGCGCGACCTCGCCTGGGGCATCGCCGTGCCGCGCGAGGGTTTTGACGGCAAGGTGTTCTACGTCTGGTTCGATGCGCCGATCGGCTACATCGCGGCGACGCAGGAATGGGCCGCCGCTGCGCCCGGCCGCGACTGGCGAGAATGGTGGTGGCAGGCCGACGACGTCAGCTACATCCAGTTTCTCGGCAAGGACAACATCCCGTTCCACACCGTGAGTTTTCCGGCAACGCTGATCGGCTCCGGCGAGCCGTGGAAAACCGCCGATGTCATCAAGGGATTCCACTGGCTGAATTACGAGGGCGGCAAGTTCTCGACCAGCCGCAAGCGCGGCGTCTTCACCGACGCGGCGCTGGAGGAATTGCCGGCCGATCTCTGGCGCTGGTGGCTGATCGCCAACGCGCCCGAAAGCGCCGACACCGATTTTGCCGTCGCGAGATTTGTTGCCGATGTGAACAAGGATCTCGCCGATATCTTCGGCAATCTTGCCAACCGCATCATCAGCTTTGCGCACCGCGCCTTCGACGGCCGAACCCCGGACGGTGGTGTACCCGGTGAGGCCGAGCGGCAACTCGCGCTTGATCTGGAGCAGCGCATCGCAGCACTGCACCGCCATCACACGGCGCTGGAGTTTCGTGCGGCCGCAGCTGCGACCCGCGCGATCTGGGACACCGCGAACGCTTACCTGCAGCACGCAGCACCATGGACGGCAATCAAGTCCGATCCGGCACGCGCGGCGGTCATCACCCGCACGGGCCTGAATCTCGTCGCGCTCTGCGCCACGCTGGCGTGGAGCATCGTGCCTGATCTCGCGGCGCGCGTGCTTGGCGCGCTCGGTCGCGACGATGTGATCCCGTCCTGGCCCAATGGCCCACTCATCCCGCTACTGGATCAAGGCGCCGGTACGCCGGTCGCAAGGCTCGGCCCGCTGGTCGAGAAAATCAGCCCCGAAAAAGCCGACCATCTGACGAGGCGGTTCGGGACTTAATGGCGTTTCGCTTCGTTGCAAAAGGCGGTATGCCACAAGCCAATCCTCTTCACTGACCAGGGACGAACCATGCCAAACCTGCCCGCGCAAATGACCGTCGTTGCCATCAGCAAGCCAGGTGGCCCGGAGGTGCTGGTGCCGGAGACCCGCGCGCTGCCGGTGCCGGGTCCCGGCGAAATCCTGGTCAAGGTCGCGGCCGCCGGCGTCAATCGCCCTGACGTCGCGCAGCGCTCCGGCTCCTATCCGCCGCCGCCCGGCGCGAGCGACCTGCCCGGCCTCGAGATCGC
Organism: Bradyrhizobium sp. AUGA SZCCT0105; assembly: GCF_018129565.1. Taxonomy (NCBI): domain Bacteria; kingdom Pseudomonadati; phylum Pseudomonadota; class Alphaproteobacteria; order Hyphomicrobiales; family Nitrobacteraceae; genus Bradyrhizobium; species Bradyrhizobium sp. AUGA SZCCT0105. The sequence goes on from NZ_JAFCMK010000008.1 coordinate 238,288, forward strand.
AGGCGAAGTGGTCGCACTCGGCGATGGCGCCAAGCACGAGATCGGCGACAAGGTGATGTCGCTCGTCGCCGGCGGCGGCTACGCGCAATATTGCATCGCGCAGGACGCGCAGGCGATGACCGTGCCGTCGCAGCTCACGATGCAGGAAGCCGGCGCTATTCCGGAAACGCTGATGACCGTCTGGCACAACGTGTTCGAGCGCGGCGCGCTCAAAGCCGGCGAGACGCTGCTGATTCACGGCGGCTCGTCGGGCATCGGCACGATGGCGATCCAGCTTGCCAAGGCGTTCGGCGCCAAGGTGATCGTCACCGTCGGCTCGCAGGACAAGGCCGACGCCTGTCTCAAGCTCGGCGCCGATTACGCGGTCAACTACAAGACCGAGGATTTCGTCGAGGCGGTGAAGAAGGCCACCGGCGGCAACGGCGCCAATGTCATCCTCGACATGGTGGGCGGCGACTATATCGACCGGAACTATGACGCCGCCGCCGTCGAGGGCCGCATCGTCCAGATCGCGTTCCTGTCGGGAGCACCGAAGGCCACCGCCAATTTCGCCAAGCTGATGGTCAAGCGGCTGCACCACACCGGCTCGACCCTGCGCCCCCGTAGTAATGCGGACAAGGCGGCGATGGTCGCGGCGATCGAGGCAAAGGTGCTGCCGCTGCTGCGCGAAGGACGCGTCAAACCGCTGATGGACAGCACATTCCCGCTGGAAAAGGCCGCCGATGCGCATCGCCGCATGGAGACCAGCGAACATATTGGCAAAATTGTGTTGGTGGTTTAACTCTCGCAGCGGAAGCAGGGGCGGAAACCCTTTGATTCCCTTCGCTTTCGTGTCATTTATCGCGCCACCTCTGGGCCGGTCGCCGGGCCCGGGTAGTTTGTCGATCGCGGAGTACTGACATTGCGTCTGATCAGGTGCCTTGCGCTGCTGGCGCTGGGCCTCATGATGTTTGCCGCTGCGCCCGACGCGTATGCGATCGACGCGGTCAGCGTGCGCAGCGATGCGCCGGCGATCGACCTTACCGCGGTTCTCGACCATCAGCGCAGCGAAACCGACCGCATCCAGGTTTCCACTGCACCTGGAACCGACGGCATCGTGCGCCGCATCGAAGTTCGCGCCCGCGAAGGCGGCCAGAACTGGGTGGTGTTCGCGCTCGCCAACAACACCGACGACCAGCTCGACCGCCTGATCGTCGCGCCGCACTATCGCATCGTGTCATCAGGCCTGTTGTGGCCCGACCTTGGCCTGTCGCGCATCGCCACCATCACGCCGTCGGTCGGCGATCGTCCGGAGCGGCAGGAGAGCCCGACCGCCGACGTGTTCCGCATCACGCTCGATCCCGGCGCTGTCGTCACCTATGTCGCGGAACTGCGCACCGACAAGCTGCCGCAGCTCTATCTGTGGGAACCCGACGCCTACAAGGATAAGGTCAACTCGTTCACGCTGTACCAGGGCATCGTGATCGGCATCTCGGGCCTGCTTGCGCTCGTGCTCACGATCTTGTTTGTGGTCAAGGGCAGCATCATGTTCCCCGCCGCCGCCGCGCTGGCCTGGGCGGTGCTGGTCTATATCGGCGTCGACTTCGGCTTCTGGGGCAAGGTGCTCGACATGTCGAACAACGCCGAGCGCGTCTGGCGCGCGGCGGGCGAGGCAATCCTCGCCGCGACGTTGCTGGTGTTCCTGTTCGCCTATCTGAATTTGAGTCGCTGGCATGTGCGCTACTCGCACATCACGATCGGCTGGCTCGTCTTCCTCGGCTCGCTGGTGGCGCTGGCGCTGTTCGATCCCGCGGTCGCCTCCGGCATCGCGCGGATGTCGCTGGTCATGATCGCCTTCGCCGGCTTCGCGCTGATCGTCTACCTCTCCACCCACGGCTTCGACCGCGCGGTACTGCTGATCCCGACCTGGTTCCTGCTGGTGGTCTGGGTGGTCGCGGCCGGCATGACGGTCGCGGGTTCCGTCACCAACGACATCGTCGGCCCGGCGCTGCTCGGCGGCCTCGTGCTGATCGTCATGCTGATCGGCTTCACCGTCATGCAGCACGCCTTCGCCGGCGGCGGCGCCACCACCGGCGTCGTCTCCGATGTAGAGCGCCGCGCCTTGGCGCTGACCGGCTCCGGCGATCTGATCTGGGACTGGGACGTGTCCGCCGACAAGGTGTTCACCAGCCCCGAGACCGAGGCGCTGCTCGGCCTGAAGCGCGGCACGCTGGAAGGCCCGGCGGCGAAATGGCTCGAAGTGTTGCACCCGCTCGACCAGGACCGTTTCCGCGCCGCGCTCGACAGCGTGCTCGACCAGCGCCGCGGCCGCCTGGTGCAGGATTTCCGGCTGCGTACGCCCGACGGCCACTTCATGTGGTTCGCGCTGAAGGCGCGGCCCGTGGTCGGCTCCGACGGCGAGGTCTCGCGCGTGGTCGGCACCCTCACCGACGTCACCGAGTTCAAGAACTCCGAAGAGCGGATGCTGCATGACTCGGTGCACGACAACCTGACCGGGCTGCCGAACCGACGGCTGTTCATGGACCGCCTCGGCGCGGTGGCGAACCTCGCCAAGACGATGCCGAACCTGCGGCCGACCTTGATGGTGATCGACCTCGACCGCTTCAAGCAAGTCAACGACTCCGTCGGCATCGCGGTCGGCGATTCCATCCTGCTGACGCTGGCGCGCCGTCTGACCCGCATCCTCAAGCCGCAGGACACGCTGGCGCGCATGGCCGGCGACCAGTTCGGCCTGATCCTGCTGTCCGAGCAGGACCCGGCGCGGATCACCAATTTCGCCGAGACCATCCGCAAGACCATCCGCGCCCCGATCGCGTTCAACGACCGCGAGATCTTCCTGACCGCCTCGATCGGCCTTGCGCTGTCCGATCCGGCGGCGCCGCTGACCGACGAGATCATCAAGGACGCCGAGCTTGCGATGTATCATTCGAAGCGGATCGGCGGCGACCGCATCGATGTCTACAAGCCGGCGATGCGGGCGCGGAAGACCGACCGCCTGACCTTGGAGAGCGACCTGCGCCGCGCCATCGAGCGCCAGGAGCTCACGATCCTGTACCAGCCGATCGTGCGGCTGGAGGATCGCGCGATCGCCGGCTTCGAGGCGCTGGTGCGCTGGGACCATCCGAAGCTCGGCCGGATGTCGCCGTCGGAGTTCATCAACGTCGCCGAGGAGACCGGCCTGATCGTCGATCTCGGCATGTTCGTGATGGACCAGACCGCGCGTCAGCTCGCGGTGTGGCAGCGCGCGATGCGCGCCCGCGAGCCGATCTTCGCGTCGGTCAACGTGTCGTCGCGGCAATTGCTGCGCCACGATTTGATCCACGATATCCGCACCGTGCTGTCGCGCTCCTCGGTGGCGCGCGGCACGCTGAAGCTGGAGCTGACGGAATCGCTGGTCATGGAGAATCCGGAGCACGCCGCCCAGATGCTGGCGCGGATCCGCGAGCTCGGCACCGGGCTGTCGCTCGACGATTTCGGCACCGGACACTCCTCGCTGTCTTATCTGCAGCGCTTCCCGTTCGACACCATCAAGATCGACCAGTCCTTCGTCCGCACCACCAGCCGCGGCACCCGCCCGGTGATCCTGAAATCGATCATCGCGCTGGCACACGATCTCGGCATGGAAGTGGTCGCCGAAGGCGCCGAGACGGATTCGGACGCCGTCGAGCTCTACCAGCTCGGCTGCGAATACGCGCAGGGCTTTGCCTTCGGCGAGCCGATGGACGCCGACGCCGCCACGCGCCTCCTCACCGAGGAACGGCTGGAAGCCGCGAGCTAAAGCGCGACGAGAGCGCTTTAGCCGTTTGTTTTGCGCATGATCTATTCGGAAAACCGCTTCGCACTTTTCCGGACCATGCGCTAGCGCGGCTTGGGCATGCGCTTGAACCTGACGCTCTTGCCGTCGGCCTGGCGGGTGGCGATGTAGCCGGCGTCGAGGCAGGCTTCGCGCTGCGGCATCTTCTCCTGCGGGCTGCGCAGGGTTTCCCACCACGACGCCCGGTGCGCGGCGCGCGGCAGCGCGGCATCGATGATCGCCTCGATCTCGTCGAAAGTCAGCACGAATTCGGGCAAATGCTGCTTCTTCAGATAGTCGCGCAGCGCGTCGTAGTCGTTCACAACATCCTCAATGACAATAAACCAGGGTCCGGCAACCACCCGTTAACCCATTCGGCGACCGCTGTCGCCATTTAAGGCGACAACAAGATTTTCCGTTGCATGACGGCACTTTGGAGCGGGACATGCCATTTCGACGGGGAAACGACGCAAGGCGGCGCTGGCGGCTATCGGCAAAGCTGCTGATCGCAGCGTCGATTGCGACCGTCCTCGGCTTTTCCGCGATCTGCGCCGGCGTGATGTTCGACATGCGCCGCGGCGAGGAGCAGCTGGCCCGCCGGACCCTGGAGAATCTGGCGTCAGGCATCGAGGCCGACATCAGCCGCAACATCGAGCTCTACGACCTGTCGCTGCGCGCGGTCGCCAGCAATCTGGAAATGCCGGAGATCCGCGGCGTCAGCAAGGAACTGCGCCAGCTGATCCTGTTCGATCATGCCGCGACCGCAAAGCATTTCGGCGCGATCCAGGTGTTCGACACCAAGGGCAATCTGACCATCGACGCGGCGAGCCTCGATCCGCGGCCGGAGAACCGCAGCGACGAGGAGTATTTCACGATCCAGCGCGACCATCCCGACACCGGGCTGTATGTCAGCCGGCCGATGCTGCATCGCGGCGCCTACGCCATCGTGCTGAGCCGGCGCATCACCGGTGAGGACGGCCGCTTTCTCGGCGTCGTGGTCGGCTCGATCCGCTTCAGCTACTTCCACGATCTGTTCGGGCGGCTGAACCTCACGCCGGGCGACACCATCACGGTGCTGCGCAACGACCGCACCATCATCATGCGGACACCGTTCGATCTCGACGTGATCGGCAAGAACCTCGCCGAGCAGCTGGACTGGCGATCCGAGAACCTGAAGGTGGGCGGCGCGTTCTCGGGTAAGGGCCCGGTCGACGACACGCCGCGGCTCTATGTCAGGCGCAGCAGCAGCGGGCCGCTTTACGTGGTGGTCGGCAAGCCGCTCGAAGCCGTCTTCAATCTATGGCGCACCGAGGCGATCCGGATCGGCGCGATCATGGCCTTTCTGGTGCTGTTCGTGCTCAGCGCGACGCTGGTGCTCGCCCGCGAGATCGTCCGCCGCGCCGACGCCGAGGACAAGCTCGAGGAGTTGGCGACCACCGACGCGCTCACCGGCCTGAAGAACCGGCGCAAGTTCGATGCCGAGATCGACCGCGAATGGCGTCGTGCCGGCCGCTACGGCCAGCCGGTCGCACTGCTGATGATCGATGCCGATCATTTCAAGGCCTACAACGACACCTATGGGCATCAGGCCGGCGACCAGGTGCTGGTGGGAATTGCGATCTGCATTTCGGATGCGGTGCGCCGCGCCGGCGATTGCCCGGCGCGCTTCGGCGGCGAGGAATTCGCCGTGCTGCTGCCCAACATGACCGCGCTCGAGGCCTTCAACCTGGCCGAGACCATCCGCGGCAAGGTCCAGCAATGGTGCGAGGGTGAGCTGATCACGACGGTGAGCATCGGCGCCGCCAGCATGCGGCCGCTCGCAGGCCAGCAATGGTCCGACCTGATCGAAGCCGCCGACAAGGCGCTCTACGCCGCCAAGGCCAACGGCCGCAACCAGTCGGTGCTCGCCACCGTGCCGAAGATCGCGCTGGTGGCGTGAGTTCGGCTTCTTATGTCAAAGAGCATATTCGGTGTCATCACCCGCGCATGCGGGTGATCCAGTATTCCAGAGGCGCCGGCGCTTGAGCCGAGAAGCCGCGGCGTACTGGATCGCCCGGTCAAGCCGGGCGACGACGCGTGTTGGTGGGGACGCAGTTCTGTATTCTCGCGACATGGCTCGTCGCGGAATGCTGACCGAAACGCCGCGCCGCGCTGACGCCAGTTCAGCCGCGGTGCTTCTTCTTTGGCTTCTTGCCGAACTTCGGCTTCGCAGCCGACACGTCTGGCCAGTGTCCGGCCTGGCCGGGCTTGTTCCGATTCTTCTTTTTCTTGCCGAACCCCGGCTCGCTGTCGAATTTCGGCTTCGCGCCCTTTCCGTCCCGATTGGATCGGAACGGGGCTCCGGATTCTTGTCTTGGCGCGTAGTCTTCGCGCGAACGGCCCGCGACTTCGCTCGAAAACGCTCGCGCCTCGCGGTCCGGCTTGCCGCGTCGTTTTGCTGCCGCGTCGTCACGCGGCTCGTCGCGGCGCGGCGTGCTGTGGCCGCCGTCATCCTTGTCGCGCCAAGCATCGTGCCTGGGCTTGCGCGCCGGTTTGTCCGAGGGTGCCTGCCGCTGCGGAGCATCCGCCAGCGGCTCGATGCGGATGGTGTCTTCCTTGTCCGGACGCTTGATCTTGACGGCGAAGGACTCCGCGACCCGCGCGGCGATCTCGAACTCGGTGGTCGTATCCGAGATCTTGATGGCGCCGATGTCGTGCTTGTCGATGCCGCCGCGACGACAGATCATCGGCAACAGCCAGCGGGCCTCGGCATTCTTCCTGCGTCCGATCGAGGCGCGGAACCAGACGGTAGCCTCCTCCATGCCGTGACGCGGGGAGGCCTTGCCGGTCTTCGATCGCGGCCCGGCGGGACGATCCTCGCGGCGCGAGGTGCGCTCGCCGCGGCGATCGTCGCGGTCGCGGCTCCGGCCCTCGCCGGGATCGAGAATGTCTTCGGGCGCAGGCAGCCGCGCGCGATAAAACCGGGCAAGCGCCGCGGCAATCGCCTCGGGCGACCGTTCGGCAAGCAAGGCTTGCGCGAGCACCTGATCGTCGGAGCTCATCTCCTCGGAGAACACCGCATCCTGCAGCAGGCGGTCATGGTCGAGCTTGCGGATCTCGTCCGCCTGTGGCGCAGAACCCCAGACCACATCGATGCCGGCCAGACCCAGCAGCAATTCGGCGCGCCGCCGCCGTGCCGGCGGCACCAGCAGGATGCTGACACCCTTGCGGCCGGCGCGGCCGGTGCGGCCCGAGCGATGCTGCATGACCTCCGGGTCTTTCGGCAGATCGGCATGAATGACGAGGTCGAGGCTCGGCAGGTCGATGCCGCGCGCCGCCACGTCGGTCGCGACACAAACCCTGGAGCGTCCGTCGCGCAACGCCTGCAGCGCCTGGGTGCGCTCGTTCTGGGTCATTTCGCCTGACAGCGAGGCCACGGAGAACCCGCGCTCCAGCAGCGCCGCCTGCAAATGCCTGACGGCTTCTCGCGTGTTGCAAAACACCAGCGCGCTCGGCGCCTCATGGAAGCGCAGCACGTTGACGACCGCGTGCTCGACATCGTCGGCGGCCACCCGGATGGCGCGGTACTCGATATCGGCGTGGCCGCCCTCGTCGCCCGCGACCTCGATCCGGAACGCCTGTTGCTGATACTGCTTGGCCAGCGCGACGATGCCGCGCGGAAACGTCGCCGAGAACAGCAGGGTTCGGCGCGTGTCCGGCGTGGTCTCGAGGATGAATTCCATGTCCTCGCGGAAGCCGAGATTGAGCATCTCATCGGCCTCGTCGAGAACGACGACCCGCAATCCCGAAATGTCGAGACGGCCCCGCCGCAAATGGTCGCACAACCGGCCGGGCGTGCCGACCACGATGTGGGCGCCTGCGGCAAGCTCGCGCTGCTCGCGGCGCGGGTCCATGCCGCCGACGCAGGAGACGACGCGACCGTCCGCATGCTCATAGAGCCAGGCGAGCTCGCGCTGAACCTGCAAGGCTAGCTCGCGGGTCGGCGCGACGATCAGCGCCAGCGGCGCGGCCGCCGGCTCGAACCGCTCGGCGCCGTCGAGGAGGTCCTTTGCCATGGCCAATCCGTAGGCAACGGTCTTGCCCGACCCGGTTTGGGCCGAAACGAGAAGATCACGGTCGACGGCGTCGTCCGCGAGCACGGCGAGCTGGACAGGGGTCGGCTGTTCGTAGTTGCGCTCAGCCAAGGCGCGGGCGAGCGGCGAACTTGTGGTCGGGAAGGGCACTGGATGGAAAACCTTGATTGGTCCGGGTGCAGAACGTCGAGCAGGACGACCTGAGGCTGCGTACCCGGCAGGCGGCACAGCCGCATGACGATTTGGGCTGCTTTACGCCAAGAACAACCAAACCGCCATGCCCCCAAGGCCCCCCAAGCCGGAAAAGGTGCCGGATCAGGCCGGCTGTCCGAGCGGGGCCTGGCTGCCGGCGATCCTGTCCACCAACCCGGACAACCGCGATGGCGGCCGGCTGGCTGCGGCAATCAGGCCGCCCGCCCCGCGCAACGCGCCCAGCACGAGTTCGCAGGCCAAAAGGCGATCGCGCTGATACGGGCCGGGCATGCGGAACGCGCCGGTCTGCGCCGCCGAGAAGCCGAAGCGGTCATAATAGGCTGCATCGCCGACCAGGATGACAGCGCGGTGGCCGAGCCGCTGCGCCCGCTGCAAGGCCTGCCGCATCAGCGCGGCGCCGATGCCGAGGCATCGCGCCTCCTCCGCCACCGCGAGCGGGCCGAGCAGCAGGCAGGCGTGACCGGTGCCGGTCACGATCGGCCACAGCCGCAATGTGCCGACCAGGTGGCTGCCACGGCGCGCGACAAACGCGAGGCCGCGCGCAGGCTTGCGGCCCTCGCGCAGCCGCTCCGAGGTCTTGGCCAAGCGGCCAGGACCGAATGCAGCGTCGAGCAGACCCTCTCGCGCCGCCACGTCCGAACGGCGTTCCTGACGGATCGCAACCGGTTTGTCGTTCGGAGAACCGAATGAGGGCATCACGCGACCCTCGCCAGATAGATGAAGACCTCGTCGAGGTCGCGGCACTTGAAGCGCTCGGCGAGCTCGCCCGGACGCCCCATCGCGACGACGCGGCCGCGGCTCATGATCACGACGAAGTCGCAGAGCTGCTCGACCTCGGTCATGTTGTGCGAGGACAGCAGGATGGTGGCGCCGCGGCGCTTTTGATAGGCGCGCAGCCGGCTGCGCACCCACTCGGCACGGTCAGGGTCGAGCGATGCGGTCGGCTCGTCGAGCAGCAGCACGTCCGGGTCGTTGATCAGCGCCTTCGCGACGGCGACGCGGGTCTTCTGCCCGGCCGAGAGCCGCCCGGTGACGCGGTCGAGCACGTCGCCGAGCTCGAAATCCTCGATCAGTTCCTCGATCCGCGCCTTGAGATTGGCGACACCATAGAGCCGTCCGAACACCGTCAGGTTCTGCCGCACGGTGAGTCGCCCCGGCAATGCGACATAGGGGCTTTCGAAATTCATCCGGCTGAGCACCTTGTGACGCTCGGTCGCCATGTCGTGGCCGAGCACCATGGCGCGGCCGAAGCTTGGCACCACCAGGCCCATGATCATGGCGATGGTGGTGGTCTTGCCGGCGCCGTTGCCGCCGAGCAGGCCGACGGTCCAGCCCCTCGGCACGTTGAAGTTCACGTCGTCGACGGCCCAATGGGTGCGGTACTTCTTGCAGAGGTCCTCGACCGCGATGGCCGGCGCCTCATCGATACCGAGGCTGACAGGCGCATTGTCCTGCGCGGGGGCGGCGTCTGGCGACACCGGTGTCAGATGTCTGCGGGGCAAAAAGCGTTCGATGCGGCTCATGGATGTCTCCCCTTACTCGCCCATGGTGAGCAGGCCGCCCTTGTGGCGGGCGCTCTGCAACAGGGCAACGAATGTGGCAAAGCCCAAGCCGAGATAGACGGCATTGAGCGCGAGGCCTTCGATCATCAGGTCGGTGCGGAAGGTGCCGTCGAGCAGCACGGCGCGCATACCCTCGAACACATAGGTCGGCGTCAGCGACCAGGCGACCGGATGCAGCCAGGCCGGCAGCGCCTCGACCGGGTAGTAGACGCAGCACAGCGGCAGCAGCACGATCATGATCGAGTAGGCGAGGCTTTCGGCGCCGAGGCCCTGGCGGATCACGAGGCCGGCGACGACGAGTCCGATCGCCCAGCTGGTCAGCACCAGGTTGAGGAAGAACGCGATCAACCCCGGCCCCATCGCATAAACGTTGAAGCCGAACAGCAGCAGCGTCAGCAATGTCACCGGCAGTGTGCCGATCACGAGGCGGATCAGGCTCATCAGCATCAGCGAGGCCGCAAGCTCGAACGGCTGTAGCGGGCTCATCATCAGGTTGGCGAGATTGCGCGACCAGATCTCCTCCAGGAAGGTGAAGGTGAAGCCGAGCTGGCCGCGAAACAGCACGTCCCAGAGCAGGACGGCGCCGAGCAGCAGGCCGGCGGTCGAGGCCATCGCCGACTTGCTCTGATAGAGGTAGGTGTAGAGGAAACCCCACACCAGCATCTGCATCGCCGGCCAGTAGATGATCTCGAGCAGCCGCAGCCATGACGAGCGCAGGATGTAGTAATAGCGCGCCGTCATGGCGGCGATGCGGTTCAGTGACTGTGTCATGGCATCCATCCGTGTGGCCGGCATTAGTCGATCTCGCGGCGGATCGGGCGGCGCTTGCCGACCTTGGGCGGAAACGCCAGCAGCGCGTTGGCCTGCACCCGGACCGGATGCTCGAGGCAGGCTGCGAGCAGATCCTCGAGATGCGCGACCGAGCCGTGCAGCCGTGACATCGGCGTATCCTGGCCGAGCACGACGCGCGCCTCGACGAGGTCGACGCCGCGTTGCACGATCTCGAACTGCGCCAGATGCAGATTGCAGTCGAACATCCAGCGATAGGTCGCATCCAGAATGCTGCCCGCCGGGACCTTGCGGCCGTCGCGGTTGACGAAGGCGTCGTTGAGCCGGCCGTCGATGCTCGCGATCTGCGACCAGTTGATATCAGACGGCGCAGGGTTGGCCGGCTGGGTGATGTAGTCGCCCTGCACGTAGCGGATGAACGGCATCGCCTCGTTGAGCAAATTGGTGATCACGGCGATGCCGGACTGGCCGGCAGCCTGCGGCGCCATCGTGACGGGGTCGAGCACGTCGAGATGCACGGTGTCCTCGCAGACGTGATACTGGCCGTCGGGCATCTCGAGCGCGATCCGCGTTGCCTCCTCGGAGGAATATTCGTCGAGCACGGGCACGCCGAGCTGGCGCGACCATTCCGCGCGCGCAGTGCGCGAGGAATATTCCGAATGCGTCACCGCGAGATTGAGCGAGGAACGGAACTCGTCGACATGCGGCATCAGCGCGTCGAGGCTCGACGGATAGAGCGAGAGGATCTTCGGCCCGAGATAGCGCAGATGCTGGGCGACGCGCGCCGGCGGGATCAGGTTCGAGATGAAGGCGGTCGGATAGTCGCCGCCGATCGAATCGAACCACCACGGCACGGTGTAGACATGGGCGAGCAGATCCTCGGCGCGGTAATTGCCGCCGCTCTGCATCGCGAACTGGCGGACGCCCTGGATGGTGTCAGTGATGACGGCGTCATAATCGACGCGGATCAGCAACGTCTGGCCGGACGAGCCCGATGAGCGCGTCGGAAACAGGTTTTCCGGCTTGTACTTCTTGTTGACGCACTGCTCCGGGAAGGCCGCGACCAGCTCGGGCTTGGTGATAACAGGGATCTTCTGGATGTCGTCATAGTCACGCAGATGCTCCGGCTTGAAGCCGGCCGCATCATACTTGGCGCGGTAGACCGGAATGTCGCGGTAGGCGAGCTCGACCAGCTCCTTGATGCGGGCGAACTGCCGCGCGCGGATTTCGGACACCGGCAGATAGGGATGCCGCATGCATTCGCCGAGATAGTTCGCGGTGGCCGCGACCAGCTCGGGTGCTGCCTCGTTGGAGGGCTGAAAATCCGGGCGGGTGTGCTCGGTCTCCCAGAACTGGCGCTGCGGCGCGCCGGCCGCATCGGCGGGAACGAGGGACGCAGCGGCTTGATCATGCTCCGGCACCAGAGCAACGCCGTCATCGGAAACGCTGATCGCAAGGGAGGACGTCATTTTCAGCTCCATGATTGACGGGAGGACCGCCCGTTCATGGCGCTATCAATGGCTCGCGGCGCGCGTGGCCGCCGTGACGCGCGTCACACGCGGTCGCCCCCCGCGCGCAGGCCGAGACGTAGGGCGGGTTAGCGAAGCGTAACCCGCCGCAACTCTATGCGATGGAGCAGTGGCGGGTTACGGCTTCGCCTAACCCGCCCTACAGACCCGATTGCTTCAGTCGTCTACTTGCCCCACGTCGCCTTCCTGACTCGCCCCTTGCCGCCGCATTTCTTGCAGGGCTCGGGATAAATCTTCCGTCCCGGCTCGCCCGGCTGCTTCACCTCTGGAAAGCCGGTCCCGTTGCACGCGTCACACTTTTCTTCATCGGAAACAAGGTGCTTCACCATCCACCGCCTTGGATTGAAAAATCCGGAAGCCCGCGGGCGCGGACTTCTGCCACCCGCTAGTTACGAACGGCGGCGGGTTATGGTTTCAGGCGCATGGCTGCTCTGCGCAGCAATGCAATTGAAAGATCGGGGGAACGACAACGGCACGATCGCCGTTGTCCGCTTCGACTTGACGCGACCTCACTTCGCCTTGAGCACCTTGTCGTGGCTATCGAGCGCGGCTGCCATCAGCTTCGGCAATTGCGCGGCATAGACCTCGATGAAGGTGGCATCGCCACAGGCCTCCGGATCGCGGGCGGCCTGCTCGGCGACGCGTGCCGCCTTGGCCTCGCATTTCGCGAACACGTGCCAGAACCAATCCGGGCTCTTGCCGAGCGCCGGCTTGTGCTTCTTGATGACGGCGGCGCCGACTGCGCTCATCGCGTTGACGACGCCGGCGCCCAGCGTGCTGATGGCCCGCGCGTTCAGGATATCCTCGCGCGATTGCGCGGTGGCGCTACTCGCGGTCGTTCGTGCCTTGGCTGGCATGTTCAAGCTCCTTGTCGATCCCTGGTCCGTGCTGTGCGGCGGGCAAAGCATCGGCCGCGGAAGTTGAGGAAGGCTCAAGGGGCATGGTTGAAAACCGCTATGGATTTCATTCCGGTTTTAGGCGCTTCCGAGCGATCGGCCTGGAGGCATTTCTGAGTTCCCGTTAGGCGCGCGATCCGTCAGGAGCCGTTACCTTTCGCGCCATGGCGGCGGATCAGCTGGCCGGCGACGTCGAACCGAAGCGTGCTCTGGTCTCAGCCCCTGTCCTTCATCCGACTGCGATGCGCGGCCTGCTTGGCGCGATTGCCGCAGACGGCCATGCTGCACCAGCGGCGCGCACGCGCCCGCGTGTGATCGGCAAACATCAGCGTGCAGGCCGGGCCCTCGCACGCCTTGATGTCGGAAAAGCTTTCCTCGCAGACGACCTTGGCCATCGCCTCGCCGATCGGCAGCAACAATGACTCAGCCGAGCGCCAGCGTCGCGTCTGCTCCAGCGCGAAACCGTCATGGCCGGACTCGCCATCCTCTTGGCGATGCGCCACGATCCTGCTGAAGGCAGCGTCGGTTTCGAGCAGCCGGTTCAGCGGCTCCAATTCCCTGAGCGCCCGCGGCGTCAGCGGCCGGCCCATATGCCTGCGGACGAAGCCGCGGAACCATTCGCGCAGATCGCGCGCCTGACCGGCGACGCGGTCGAGTTCGCCCGGCGCCGCGCGCGTCTTCAGCTCGTCGAGCACATCTGACGGCACAAGCTTCGCCTGTGCGAGCCAGCGCAACAGGCCGCCCCCATCGGCGATCCAGTCGACCGGCGTATCGACCGGGGTCGCGATCGAATTGATGAAATCGAGACCCAAGCTATCGGCGATGAACATCGCGGGCGGGTGGGATTGCACGGTGACGTCCTCCAGCCGGCTTCTTCGAATAACCTGCTTAAAGCCTATTGACAAGTTACGAATGTCGGATCATAAGCGCCGTAACCTGTCAAATGCTATTTTAGAGGTTACAGGCAAATCTGCCTGATGCCAGGGAGCTCAAGATGTCGAACAAGGATGTAAGCGTGGTGCTTGCCCATGGTGCATGGGCCGACGGGTCGAGCTGGGCGCGGGTGATCACGGCGCTCGACGCCGAAGGCATCACCGCAGTCGCGGCACCGCTGCCGCTGACGTCCCTCGCCGACGATGTCGCCGCATTGAACCGCACGCTCGACCGCGTCGAGGGACCGGTCGTGCTGGCAGGCCATGCCTATGCCGGTGCTGTGATCGCCGAGACCCGCTCGCCGCGCGTCAAGGCGCTGGTCTATGTCGCGGCGCTGGCGCCGGACGAGGGCGAGACGGTGGCCGAAATGTTCTATCGCGCACCGCCGCATCCGTTCGCGCCTAAGCTCGCACCTGACGCGAACGGCCTGATCTGGCTGCCCGAGCCCGGCTTCGCATCGGCCTTCGCGCAAGGCGCGCGCGCCGAGGACCTCGCGGTGCTCGCCGCCGTGCAGCGGCCGATCTCGCCAGCCTGCATCACCGTGCCGGTCGGCCGCCCGCTTTGGAAGGATGTCCCGAGCTGGTTCCTGGTCGCCGAGGAGGATCGGATGATCGCGCCCGAGACTCAGCGCAGCATGGCGGCGCGGATGAAGGCTGCCGTACGATCTCATGCCGTCGATCACACCCCGATCGTGACGGCGCCAAAACTCGTCGCCGACATCATCCGGGAAGCGATCGGCGGGCTTGCCGGGCAGACCAAATCCTGACCTCCAAACCTCACCACCACATCGCGACCACAGGAGTGACAGATGTCTCAGGTCAAATATCGCACGGCCGACGTCGACGGCTTCAAGGTGTTCCTATCGCGAGGCCGGTTCGCCGGGCGCGCCAAAACTGCTGCTGCTGCACGGCTTCCCGAGCGCGGGACACATGTTCCGCGATCTGATCCCGCTGCTCGCGGACAAGTTCCACATCGTGGCACCCGACCTGCCCGGCTTCGGCCAGTCGGACATGCCGCCGCGCGAGACATTCAGCTACACGTTCGACAACATCGCCGGCGTGATTGATCGCTTCACCGAGGTCATTGGTTTCAATCGCTACGCGGTCTATGTGTTCGACTATGGCGCGCCGACCGGCTTCCGCCTCGCGGTCAAGCATCCGGAGCGGATCACCGCGATCATCTCGCAGAACGGCAACGCCTATGAAGAAGGCCTCAGCGACGGCTGGTCTCCACGTCGGATCCGCAAGCCGTGTCGCCGGACGGCCAGAACCTCGACAATTACTACATGGCCCGGCCCGGCGCCCATGACGCGCAGCTCGACCTGTTCGACGACTACAAGAGCAACGTCGCGCTCTACCCGGCCTTCCAGAACTACTTCCGCACCCATCAGCCGCCGTTCCTTGCGGTGTGGGGCAAGAACGATCCGTTCTTCCTGCCGCCGGGCGCCGAAGCATTCAAGCGCGACAATCCGAAGGCAGTGGTCAAATTCCTCGACACCGGCCATTTCGCGCTGGAAACCCATGCCGCCGAGATCGCGCAAAGCATCCGCGAGTTCCTGAGCCGCTGACGTCTGCATGATCCTTGCTTGACGCTTGACTGCACGGATTCGGCGCGGAAGCTGGACCCGATCGACATCCAAGTGAGTTCACGCAGATGCCAACCTATTGCTGCACCAGTGCGCAAGGCCGCCTCAGCGCGGAGCAGAAGGGCCGGATCGCGGGCGAGATCACCCGGATCCACGCCGAGATGACGGGCGCGCCGAGCTTTTTCGCGCAGGTGATCTTCAGCGAGGTCACGTCCGACAACTGGTTCATGGGCGGGGTCCCGGTCGCGCATGACCACATCTTCGTCTACGGCCATATCCGTTCCGGCCGCGCCGCCGTCGACAAGACGCGGATAGTCCGGATGATGGCGGATGCAGTTGCTGAAGCCGCCAATGTCGACAGCAAGCGCGCGGTCTGGGTCTATCTCAAGGAGTTGCAGCCGCGGCAGATGATCGAGTTCGGCCATGTCCATCCAGTCGTGGTCAACTAATCTTCCGCAGTTCGTCAAACTAGCTCCTCGATCAACGGTGCGTTCGCGTGGCGCGACGCCGTTTCAGGCCTCGAGAGGAGTCCCATGAGAGCATTACCGGCATGGCGATGGGCGCAGTTCTGATTGGACATGCCCTCGCCGCGAACGCAACGGCGGTCGCCGCTGTCGAGCCGGTCTGGAGCACCGAGCGGATCGAACGGTTGCTGGCCGAAGTTCAACATGCCGTCCAGGCGAGATGCGCAGCGGGCCCGAAGCCGGTCACTATTTCGCGACCTTCGCCAACAGTGCCACCGTCATCCACCTCGACTATTCAGCCCTGCAATGCGGCAACCAGCCGAGGCTCTGCACCGCGTCCGGATGTCTTCATCAGACCTTCGCAAAGGTGCACGGCAGATACGTCATGACCCGGTCGCGCTACGAGTGATTGATCAAAGCCCATTGAGTGCCGCAGACTCGACTTGTAGGCTGCCGGCCCTGCGCGGACAGCGCGGGCAGCTTGCATCGCGAAGACCGCGTCCAGGGGGACGAGATGAGATTTCGGATTCTGGCCGGCGTCGCCGTCGCGGTCGCCGCCACATGCTCGGCGATTCCGCTCCTGCTCGCGGGAAACGGCGCAGGCCCGTTGTCGCCGGCCACGCTTGCCGAGATCGCCCGCGTGGAAGCGGAGATCGACCGGATCGAAGGCGATACGTTGACTCGTCTGACAGCCGTTCCCGACAATCAGGTGCAGCAGATCGAGCTGCTCGGCAAGTTGCTGCTCTTCGACAAACAGCTGTCGGTGAACCGCAACGAAGCCTGCGCCTTCTGTCACATGCCGGAGGCCGGCTTCACCGGACCGATCTCGGAGATCAACCGGACCACCGGCTCCTATCCCGGCTCGGTCCGCACCCGCTTCAGCGAACGCAAGCCGCAGACCCACACCTACGCGCCGCTGGCGCCGGTCCTGCATTACAACGAAGGCCAGGGCGATCTGGTCGGCGGCAATTTCTGGGACATGCGCGCAACCGGACGGCGCCTCGGCAATCCCGCCGCCGAGCAGGCCGAAGGCCCACCGACCAATCCGGTCGAGATGGGCCTGCCCGACATCGCCTGCGCGGTGTATCGCGCCTCGCAGCGCCCCTATCGCGGCTTGTTCGAGGCCGTTTGGGGCGCACAAGCATTCGCGATCGACTGGCCGGCCGATGTCGAGGCAGTCTGCAACACGCCGGGACCACCATCCGCCGGCGATCCGCTTCCCGTGCATCTCGGCAACGTGGATCGCGGCCGCGCGGCGAGCACCTTCGACCAGATGGCACAATCGATCGCGGGCTACGAGGCTTCGCACGAGGTCACGGCGTTCTCCTCGAAATACGATGCCGCGCAGGCCGGAAAGGCCACCTTCGCGGCGCTGGAGCAGCAGGGATACGAGATCTTCCGCGGCAAGGGCCGCTGCAACGAATGTCATCGCGACGGCGGGCCCGGAGAGGATCCGCTGTTCACCGACTTCACCGCAAGCAATATCGGGACGCCGGCGAACCCGGACCTGCCTTATTATGCGGAGAGCGCGCCGGATGATCGCGGCTATGTCGCGAACAAGGATGGCGCTGCGTTCGTCGATGGCGGGGTTGGCGCCTTCCTGGCGAACGGTCATCCGCTCAGTCAACCCTCCGCAGTCGACGCGCGCTGGAAACCGCTGGCGCCGCAGACCCGCGGCCGATTCCGGGTGCCGACACTGCGTAACGTCGACAACCGGCCGTCGCCCGATTTCGTCAAGGCCTACGGCCATAACGGCTACTTCAAGAGCTTGAAAGAGATCGTCCACTTCTACAACACGCGTGACGTGCTGCCGCGTTGCGCCGTGCACGATGCGCGCGAAGGCACCGGCTGCTGGCCGGCGCCGGAGACCACCGACAACATGAACACCAGCAAGACCGGCCATCTCCGCCTCACCGACCAGGAGGAAGATGCGCTGGTCGCGTTCATGCGAACGCTGACGGACGGCTACACACCGGCGAAGAACTAGCTCGCCTGCCGCTTATGCCCCCGTGACGCGCCAGATCACGTTGCCGACATCGTCGGCCACCAGCAGCGAGCCGTCGGGGCCGAGCGCGACGCCGACCGGGCGGCCGTACGAGACCTTCTCGTCGGGCGCGAGGAAGCCGGACAGGATGTCGCGCGCCGGCCCCGAGGGACGGCCGTTCGTAAACGGCACGAACACCACCTTGTAGCCTGACAGCGTCGAGCGATTCCACGAGCCGTGCTGCCCGATCGCCATGCCATCGGGAAAACCCGGCAGCGTGCCCTGGGGCATCCAGCACAGGCCGAGCGAGGCGGTGTGGCCACCGAGCGCGTAGTCCGGCTGGATCGCCTTGGCGACCATCGCCGGATCCTGCGGCACGCGATCGTCCACCGTCTTGCCCCAGTAGCAGTAGGGCCAGCCGTAGAAGCCGCCGTCGCGCACCGAGGTGAGATAGTCCGGCGGCGTCTCATCGCCGATGCCGTCGCGCTCGTTGACGACGGTCCACAGCACATTGGTGGTCGGCTCCCAGGCGAGCCCGACCGGGTTGCGCAGGCCGCCGGCGAAGATGCGGCTGGTGCCGGCGGCGAGATCGAGCTCATAGATCGCGGCACGGCCTTCCTCGACCCTCATGCCGTTCTCGGCGATGTTGCTGAGCGAGCCGACGCCGGCGTAGAGCTTCTTGCCGTCGGCGCTCGGCAGCAGGCTGCGCGTCCAGTGCCCGTCGGGCTTGAAGGTGACGAGCTTGCGTCCCTCCGCCGTGATGCGGTCCGCGCCCGCGGTGTAGGGAAACGCGACCACGCCGTCGGTGTTGCCGACATAGAAGGTGTCGCCGATCAGTGCCATGCCGAACGGCTGGCGCAATCCTTCCATGAAGGCACCGCGGCTTTCGGCGACACCGTCGCCATCGCGGTCGCGCAGCAGCGTGATGCGGTTGGCGCTGACGCCGAGGGCGGCGGCGCGGCGCATCGTCGCCTGCATCGCATAGTGGAAGACGCTGCGCGGCGTGCCAGCGATTTGCGTCGCCTCCGCGATCAGGACATCGCCGTTCGGCAGCACGTTGATCCAGCGCGGATGATCGAGCCCGGCCGCAAAGGCGTTAACCTTGAGCCCTGGCGCCGCGGTCGGAAGCTGGCCCTTGTCCCAGCCCCGTGCGGTCGGCATCTTCAGCGTCGGGATCGCGCCCTGCGACTTCGCCGCCGGGATTTGCGGCGCGCTGCCCCAGGCCGGTGCGGGCTCGGCGCCCTGCATCCGCCGCCACGCCACGGCGCCGGCCCCGATTGCCGCGACGACGCGGGCAAAAACTCCAGACGTGCTCATGAACTTCCCCTGTTGGATTCGCGCCTTGCCCGCCGGCCTCGGGCCGCAGCAGCATTCGCATAATGCCGGCCCTGATGACAGTAGTTATACGATCTTCGCATCCGCCATCGAATCGACGAGACTGGCTGTACGCTCCCTTGTCAGAGCGTTTTCCTCCCTGAGACCTTGCCCGCCCCGGTCGGCGGGCTTCCTTTTCCGCAGCGCCCGGCTCTTTCAAAGCGCCGCGTGCGCGGTTCGGCCGCGAGCCGTTATAGCCAGAAAAGCATAGCGCGCCAGCGGCGGATGCATTCTACCGGGCAGAACGCTCGGTACAGGTCTTCAGGGAGCAAATCCCTTTCACCAGAACATGATCACGATGCGTGTGTGCACGCCACGGAGTTGATCGGAAAACCGGGAACGCTGCTCCACCAACGACCGTTGGGCTGGTCGGGACACAGCAAGGAGCAAGCGAATGCAACGGAAGATCAAGATCCTCGCTCTGGCCGCTTCTGCGCTGATCGCAACCACCGCCGGCGCGTTCGCGCAGGGCTTCTACGACGATCCGCACCGGAACGCTGACTATGCCTGGGATTACAACGGCCCGAACTTCGATCGCGTCCGGCCGCACGTGACGTACTATCCGGCGCAGCGCGGCTGGTACGGGCTCTATCGCTACCATCATGGCAGCAACCATCCGACGCCGAGCTCGACCCAGGGCGACGTCGGTCCCGAGGGCAACAACAACGGCACGCTGATGGGCGTCTATCGCCAGTGGTAGCCCACGCAAATCTGAAGGCCCATCGCTCGGCTTGAGCGATGGGCCTTTTTCCCGTTCCTTCCTCGCCTCACTCGGCCGCCTCAACGTGCACCGCTGCCTGCGCCTCCAGCGCACGGACCAGCGGAATGACGCGGCCGCCGAAATATTCGACCTCTTCCTGGAAATGCAGGAAGCCGAGCAGCACGAGATCGACGCCAACCTGCTTCAGCGCGACGATGCGCTCGGCGACCTGCTCGGGCGTGCCGATCAGATTAGTCTTGAAGCCGTCATTGTACTGGACGAGGTCCTCGAAGCTCGATTTCGCCCAATTGCCCTGGCCTTCCGGCGAGGCCTTGCCGGCATTCTTCACTTCATGCGCGAAGGCATTGACCGCCTCCGGATCGGCCTTGACGATGATCTCGTCGAGTACGGCGCGCGCCTCGGCCTCGCTGTCGCGCGCGATCGCAAACGCGTTGACGCCGATCTTGACGGAATGATTGTTGGCGCGCGCCTTGGCGCGGATGTCCTCGACCTGCCTCCTGATCTCCTCGACCGAATTGCCGTTGGTGAAGTACCAGTCCGATACCCGCGCGGCCATGTCGCGCGCCGCACGCGAGCTGCCGCCCTGGAAGATCTCGGGCAACGGCTGCGCCGGCTTCGGCTTCAGCGTGTAATCCGAGAAGCGGTAGAAGTCGCCGCGGAACGTGAAATTGTCCTGCGTCCAGATCCCGCGCAGCGCGCGGATGAATTCTTCCGAGCGGCGGTAGCGCTCATCGTGGTCGAGCCAGGGCTCGCCGATCGCGGTGAACTCGCTGCGGAACCAGCCGCTGACGATGTTGACGGCGACGCGACCTTCGGTGAGCTGGCTGATGGTCGCGATCTGCTTGGCCGCCACCGCCGGATTCCATGGCCCCGGCAGCAGCGCCGCGATCACCTTCAATTTCTTCGTCGCTGCGAGCAGCGCGTGACTGAAGGCCACCGGCTCATGCTGAAACTCGGCGCCATAGCCGGCGGTGAAGCGGATCTGGCTCAGCGCATAGTCGAAGCCGCTGTCCTCCGCGATCTGCGCCAGCCGGCGGTTGTAGTCGATGTCCCACCCGGTCCGCTGTTCGATCTTGCTGATGACGAGCCCGCCGGAGACGTTGGGCACCCAATAGGCGAACTTGATCTGATCATTGCTGGCGGTCATTCGGGTTACCTCACGGAGTTGGCATATGGTGAAAGGGTGGCGCGAGCAACACGATGCATCCAAGCTGCACGGGGTCAGCGAGTTGCAACGCGGCTGGTTGAAGCCGGAGTCAGGCTTGAGTTTTCACAGGATTGGAGCGGTCACAATTCCGCGGTGCGCCGCAGATTCGTCAGCAGCAGACGATGCGACACGGTTCTCTCAGCGTGACGCGGATATTCATTTCATCGAAGAGGCTATTGCAGGTCATCAACATTCCTCTCGCAAGCACTATCAAGACGCCGCCAATAGTCTCAGACAAACCGCGAGGGAGCGAGTCCAGCCCAAACTCTTTTTCATCGAGTCCGGGAAAGCCGCATTCTGTTGTTTGCGAGAAATGCGTCGTTTGTTGCTTTGTGGCGGATTTGGTCCCGCGACGAACGGCGAAACAAGCAGCCGGGAACCGTTAGGCCCCACGCGCGGTCCGCTACGGCAAGGCGGCTCACTTCACGATCGCTCCATAGACGACGTCCAGGGCGTTCTCGCAGCGATGCTTGCGGAGTTCACCGGATGCGCCGTTGCGATCACCACGACGAGGTGATCCTGCGGACCGCGGAAGAACTGCGTGCTGTAGGCGCCGTTCAAGCGCGCCACGGTTAGTCCTTGCGGCCTATCTCGGGTTTGTCGCGCAGAACGGCGTTTAGAAGCGAGCTGTGAACTTCGATCTTTCCGTTGTAGCTGATGAAGCCGAGCTTGCGGAACTTGTTCATGAAGAAGCTAACCCTTGAACGGGTCGCACCGATCATTTCGGCGAGCGTTTCCTGGCTGATTTCGACGTCAATGGGTTGCGCGCTGGTTTCCTTGCCGAAGTTTGCCAGCAGGAGCAGCAGGCGCGCCAGGCGTTTCTCGCTGGAATTGAAAAGTTGGTCGATCAGGTCTTCTTCCATTCGGCTATTGCGCGCGAGCAGATAGGTCATGAACAATTGAGAGAACATCGGCTTGGCTTCGAGCGTTGCAATCATCGCCGTCTTCGATATTCGTGTGATGACGCAGTCCTCCATTGCCGTGGTCGTGGCAATCCGCAATGGATGACCGTTGAGGCAGCCCTCACCGAAGAATTGTCCCGGCTCCAGGATCCCGACCACGGCTTCCTTACCTTGGTCAGAGACGACTGTGAGTTTGACCTTTCCTTCTTGAATGTAGAATACCGCGTCCGCGACATCTCCCTGTGCGAACACGTTCTGGCCTTTTCCAAAGCTAGAAATCGACTTTCCGGCCCCGACCTTGGCCAAGAAGCTTTTGGGATCAAACAAGTCCTTCGAGGGCTTAACCAAAACGGCACTCTCGTTCGCTGGGCGTTAGCATTCTGTCATGCTACCAAGGTTCTGCAGGATGATCATCCACGGAAAGGCGCGCGCGGCCCGAAATTGGCGTCAAAGCGACGCGCCTGACCACCTTTGCAAGAGCCCCCTGCGATTGCGCGAGATGCGGACACGTCGAGAGGTCGCGCGTCTTTGCGCGGATTTCACCCTGCGCGGGTTGCCTGATTAGCTGCGGCGCTCCGCGGCCTTGCCGCTGCCGAGCGATTCGGCACAGGCCCTTGCGACTGCCGAGTTCGGCTCAGTGCTTCCCGGCATCGTGGCCCAACCGCCTTTTTCGACAAACCTGCCCTGGTCGAATGAGTAAGTCGCCTTCTTCATTTCGGCCAGGTTCGCCGAGGCATTGGCGGCTTGCTGGAACCTGTCAACGCAGATGGGTGTGAGAGCTGCGACGACGGCCGTCGCAGCACGGTTGCTTGCGAGGGTCTCGGCCGACCCGCCCGTCACCCAGCCACCCCAGCTGAACCCCACGATAGCCAGAGCAATTGCTCCGCCTGCAGCACCCCATAGCGCGGGCCGCATGGCAGCTTTTGTTTCCTTGGAGATTTCCATGATCTTCATCCTGACCTAGAGGTTTAGGACTGTTCGTGGAACTAAGACACGTCGGATGATCGGCGTCTGTACCAAATTGCTCATTCAGGCGCGGGCGGACCCAGATTCCTCTCCCGCGCAGTTTGGCGCGGACGGTGCCCAAATAGTCGGTTCCGTGTTCCTTTTTGAACAGACAGAGGGAGCCGTCGCCGGTCTATTCGGCACATTGCTCGATAGACTATATTGCCGATCAGCCCGGCCCTCGCGGCCGGGCTTTTCGCTTGAAGCCGTCCTGTCCGATCAAACGGCGGAATGACACCGGCGTCCGGGCAGAGCGAGACAGTCTTCCTGCGGCGTCTGCGGGCGCAGTGGCACCCGGTTCGCGCGAAGAAAACACGTCAGACCAAAAAGCCCGGCACGATGCCACGCCGCGCTGCCCGCGACTGAGCAATATTGCTCACATGACACGAAACATGACGGTCGGCTTCGCCAGGGTCGTTTGCCCCACACGCCCGCTCATCACGCCAATCAAGGCCCCATCGCTTAAGTTCGAGCGATGGGCCTTGATGCCTTGCTGAAAGAGGTCTCACACTGCGCTGACGGCTCTCACCTCACCATCGCGCCGTAGACGATGTCCTGCACGTTCTCGCGATAATATTTGCGCAGCTCGCCGGGCGCTGCGGTTCCGACCACCACGACGAGGCGCTCCTTCGGATCGCAGAAGAACTGCGTGCCGTAGGCGCCGTTCCAGGTGAACTCGCCGGGATTGCCCGGCACCGACGACAGCCCCTCGCTGGTCCGCACCGCGACCGCCAGCCCGAAGCCGAAGCCGCCGCGATGCGGCTCGACCGCGGCGACGTTGTTCTTGATCTCGGGCCCGAGATGGTTCGACGTCATGAGGCGCACCGTGTTGGGGCTGAGGATGCGCTGGCCGTCGAGCTCGCCGCCATTGAGCAGCATCTGTCCGAACCGGACATAGTCGCCCACGGTGGCGAACGAGCAGGCGCCACCGCAGTCGAACTTGGTCGGCGCGTCGAGCAGCTTGATGGCTTGCGGTTTGCCGGTGAGCGGATCGTTGGGGAACGGATGCGCCAGACGCGCGCGCTGGGCGTCGGTCGGGTGGAACGTCGCTTCCTTCATGCCGAGCGGTTTCCAGACATGGGCCGAAAGATAGTCGCCGAGCCGCTGGCCGGAAACCTTCTCGACGACGGCGCCGAGCACGTCGATCGAGAAGCCGTATTCGAACTCGGTGCCGGGCTGATGCACCAGCGGCAGCTTGGTGATGCGGTCGATGAAGGCCGCCGTGTCGCCTTCGACCGCCGGTGCCATGCCGTCGGGATAGAGCCGCGCCAGCGCGCTCGAGCTGTCGGGCCGGCCGCCATACATCAGGCCTGAGGTGTGGCGATAGAGGTCGTGGATGAAGATCGGCCGGGCCTGCGGCTCCATCGTCAGCGAACCATCGGCCTGCTGCACGCCGATCTTCATGTCGGCGAACGCCGGATAGAACTCGGCAACCTTCGCCTGCAGCGGCAAGCGGCCCTGCTCCATCAGCGTCAGCCCCGCGACCGCCGCCATCGGCTTGGTCATCGAGGCCAGCGCGAACACCGCATCGATCGGCATCGGCGTGCCCTTGGCCGGGTCGAGCTGGCCGTAGGCCTTGTAGTGCACGAGCCCGCCGTCGCGCGCGATCGCCACCACGGCACCAGGTACGCGCTTGGCCGCGATCTCGCGCGCGAAGAAGTCGTCGAGCCGCGCCAGTCCCTTGTCCGAGAAGCCGACCTGGTGCGCCGCGACTTGCGGGAGCGGCGGCGCGGCATGGGCGATGTTGAAGACAAGATTCGTGGCGGCGGCAGCCGCGGCAATGACGGTTTTTCTCATTGTTTCCTCACCGGGGACCACGGGCGATTGTTATGCAATTCGCTGCCCGCTCCGGCAGGCTTAGATGACGCCGGCTAGCGCGGCAAGGCGCGGCGCCGCGCCCTCACAATCCCAGTTCTCCCGTCGCCGGATAGACTACCGTACCATCGCCTTGCACGACGGCGCCTTCAGTGAGGCGGGCGGGCTCCTGGCGCCCCTCCCCCATGAGGTGGACGACGGTCTCGCCCGACGCAATGAGATAGTCGGCGACGATGCGGCGGTGGC
This sequence comes from Bradyrhizobium sp. AUGA SZCCT0105, assembly GCF_018129565.1. Taxonomy (NCBI): domain Bacteria; kingdom Pseudomonadati; phylum Pseudomonadota; class Alphaproteobacteria; order Hyphomicrobiales; family Nitrobacteraceae; genus Bradyrhizobium; species Bradyrhizobium sp. AUGA SZCCT0105. The sequence goes on from NZ_JAFCMK010000008.1 coordinate 263,379, forward strand.
AGCGCCACCACACCGCTTCCGAGCACATGATCGCGCAGCGTTGCCGGTGGCCCTCCTCGCGCAGATGCTGCAGGCTCGCGTGGAACTGCGGCGACAAGGCATAGTCGGCGTAGTTGTGAAAGCTCTCATTGCTCCAGAATCCGTTGACCGCAGGTGGCACGCTTCGCGCCTTGCCGCGCAGCCCGCCGAGATCGGCCAGATGCTCATATGAAATACTCGCGGCCGCCAGCGATGCGGGCAGCGTGTCCTTGTTGAACTGCGGATTGGTACGCGACTTCGGCACTGTTCTGATGTCGACGACGCGCTCGATCCTGGCCACGGTGAGAAGGACGACGAAATCCTCGAGACTGCGATTGGAATGGCCGATCGTGAAAAGCGGAAGCGTCACGCCGCGCCCCTATCACGCGTAATGCAGCGCGCTGCCCTTGTGGGCCGCGACGTGATCGGTCTTGTCGCTCTTGATCTCGTATTGCGGATCGGCCTCCGAGGCGCGGTGCGTGTGCCCCTTGTAGTCGAAATCGCTGGTATGAACAGCGATGATGGTGCCCGAGACGCGGCCGGCTTTGGAATTCCATCTGACGTGATCGCCGACCTTGAATCGCTTGGTCATATCGCAATGTCCTTCGGGCGCGGGATTGCTTCTACGATACGGCGCCAAATCCGTCGCCGGAATCAAGATGTCCGCCGCTGCAAACCGGTTGGCCGCCGGGCAAGTTCCTGCCTTGCGTTCTGGATCGTCCGAATGCGCGGCTGGGCTGGTCAGAATTGCTACGAGGGGAATGGTGCCCAGGGACGGAATCATACGCAACCACCGACACGACGAACCGCTGTTTGTCCTGAGCATGGTGGCGTGAGTGCTTGGCATGGTGGCGGAGGTTCGCTACATCGCGAAGCCATCGCGGGAGCCCTGTTTTGCTATTGGCGGGGGAACAACCTATATGGCCTGCCGGAAGCCGCCGCTTGGTCAAACCTCTGGCTTGGTTCAAATCTGGATAGGATTTGAGCCTATCACCTTCAGCTTGTTGGCTGACGAACGACCGCTTTGCCACGCGCGGTCGTCTCCAACCGTCACCGGCGCAACTGGGGCGCAATGCGCTGCCTGCAGATCTGAACGGCCCGATGGAAGCTCGCCGCGAAAATCGACGACGACACTCGGAGCCGACCAGTTTTCGGTTGAGGCGACTTGGCTTCTTCTATCGCATCCACCCTGGGCGACGGGAACCAACCGCTCGGCAAACCTACCTAAGCGAATAAGCACCGGAAAATTTCCTCGCAGGCGCATAGGTTTTCGTATCGACGCCAACTTCCTGAACATCGAATTTGCCATAGCCAACGATGGGATGATGAGGAGCAACGCGTCCTGAGCCGCCAGAGTGCCCGGCGGCGCGAAGATAGTCGCGACAGCCGCAATCGTCCGAACGCCGAGACAAGCCCGTCGGTTTTGTCCCCACGCCTCGCACAGAGGTTCGTTCCCTGGGAGAATTAGACCGAGAAAGTCGGTCAGTGCAGAAACCAGCGCGGCCTTCGTGATCATCGATGCCTCCGTTGCAATGGCACGTCGTCGACATGGCCCTTCCAAGCCGCTGGGCTTGGCTGGCGAAGATTGCGATATTGCGCCGAGAGAGATAATATGGATATTTATGGAGTATGACTTCCATTCGATGGAAGAATAGATGGACCGTTTGGAAGCGATGACGATCGTGCTGCGCACGGTCGAAAAGGGAAGTCTTACGGGGGCCGCCAAGGCGCTGAACATGCCGCTGCCGACCCTCAGCCGGAAGGTCAGCGAACTCGAAGCGTATCTCGGCACCAAGCTGCTGCAACGTTCGACGCGCAAGCTCACCCTGACCGACGCAGGCCAGAACTATGTCGAGGCCGTCAAACGCATCATGGAAGAGATCGAGGAGGTCGAAAGAGCCGCATCCAGCGAGTACACGACCCCGCGCGGCGAGCTTGTGCTGACGGCGCCCCAACTGTTTGGGCAGATGTACATCCTGCCCATCGTCACGGACTTCCTTGCCGCCTACCCGGAGATCAACGTCCGGCTCGTCTTGTCGGACAGAAACCTGCATCTGTTCGACGACCACGTGGACATGGCCGTGCGCCTGGGCGCGTTGCCGGACAGCAGCATGATCGCGACCCGCGTTGGGTCGATGGATACGGTGGTCTGTGCTTCGCCGGACCTGCTGGCGGCGCACGGCACACCGAAACACCCCAAGGATCTTCAGACACTTCCGTGCGTGATTTTCGCCGGTCCCGCCACGACCACGTGGTCCTTCCGGGATCCGGCCTCCAAGCGTCTGTTCGACGTCGACATCGTTCCGCGCCTGTCGGTGACGTCGGCCGAGGCTGCCGTCCAGGCCGCACTCCGGCGCACCGGCCTGACTCGGGTGTACCGCTATCATTGCGCGGAGGCGCTACGCTCGAAGGCGCTCGTTCAGGTCCTGCAAAAGTTCGATGTGGAATCCATCCCCGTCCATCTCGTTCACGCGGCTCGCGGCCTGTTGCCGCTCAAGATGCGCGTCTTCCTGGACTTCGCGGCCAGCCAATTGCGCTCTGCCCTGTCGAACCTGGGGTGATCTCGGCGCTTCCACCGGGGGCCCGTTTCTGACAATTCCGATAGTCGGCGAGCGGCCCTTAACTTCCATCCCGTGAAAGATACACTCTCGAAATCAACGGATTATTCTTTTCGGCGCAACCGCACATTTTCTCCTCACCGAGCCACGGTGGCTCGATTGCAAAGGAGAACAATCATGGCTCGCATCGCCATTCCGGCCGTCCAGGACGCCCCGGCCAAGTCCCAGCCGATCCTCGAAAACTACGTTAAAGTTCTCGGTCTGGTGCCGAACTTTTTCGCCCTCATCTCGCAGTCGCCCGATGCCCTGAAGGCGATCGCCGAGATGCATGCGACGCTCGGCAAAAGCCTTGGTCACAAGACCCGCGAACGTCTTCACATCATGACCGCCGAAGTCAACGGGTGCAGCTACTGCCTGACGGCCCACACCTACTTGGGCGGCAAGCTGAACGGCCTGACCAAGGAAGACATGGAGCTCAACCGCGAGGGTCATTCCACCGATCCGCAAGCCGACGCGGCGTTGCAGTTCGCCTACAAGGTCGCCAAGTCACGCGGCCATATCGACGACGCCGATTTCGCGGCAGTGCGTGCCGCCGGCTTCACCGATGCGCAGATCATCGACATCGTTGCCGAGACCGCCTTCAGCTTCATCACCAATCTGTTCAACAACACCTTCAAGACCGACTTCGACTCTTCGTTCCCGGAGCTCCACACCAAGAAGGCCGCCTGATCTGCGGATGGACCAACCGGCGGAATCGCGCGCCTAGCTTTACCGCCGTCTCGTTTCTGCGCCACGGGAGTGCGACGACCGCATCGGGGTTCCTCCGTCTGTCGCCCCTCCCGCGAGTGGAAGAAGCGTCGTGAAGTACACGATCGCCGCAAGCTCGCGATCGGACTGATCTCAAACCATCCGCAAAGTCATTCAGCAACAACCTTGGCCGTCGATGAGCACGGCTTTCGAGGAGACATCCCATGACCGTCGTCGTGATCCCCGTCTACAATGAAGTGACGCAGCTTGATTTCACCGCCCCACACCAATTTCTGACGATGATTCCCGACATCACGGTGGTCGTCGCGTCCATCGGCGGAACTCCGGTAACTTCCAGCGGACTCTCCTTCGACAAGCTCGCCGACCTGGAGGCCATCGAACGGTGCGACGTCATCTGCGTTCCGGGCGGCTTGGGCTGCATCGACGCAATGGAAGATTCGCGCTTCCTGAGCGCCGTGCGCCGTTTGGCGGGCACCGCCACCTATCTGACCTCCGTCTGCTCTGGATCTCTGATCCTTGGGGCTGCTGGTCTGCTCAAGGGGCGCCGCGCGGCCTCGCACTGGGCGTGGCTCGATATGCTGCCGGCATTCGGCGCCACACCTGAGAAGGCGCGCGTCGTGCGCGATGAGAACATCATCACGGGCGGCGGCGTCACCGCAGGCGCGGACTTCGCCTTGACACTGATCTCCGAGTTGCGCGGCGCGGACGCGGCCCAGTGCGTCCAGCTGGCGTTGGAATATGCCCCGGCCCCTACTTTCGACGCTGGAAACGCAGATACCGCGCCGACGCACATCCGTTACATGGTGATCGGGCAGTTGGCGGAATTGATGAAAGACACACGCCAGCGCATCGAGTCCGTCGCAAGCCGGACCGGCGAACGGTAGTCGACCCGAATGCCGCCGATCAAATCTGAATCCGGGCGGCCCACGAAGCAAGCGATCGGCGTATTCGCCGGTCGGTTGGCCCCTTGAAGGAGTAGCTCATGCCCCGACTGCGGATATCGACCCGCGACGATGCGCCGCCAGCCAGCAAGCCGATCCTGGACAGCATCTACCGAAAGCTCGGCGTCGTCCCCAATTTCTGCCGTCTGATCGGCAGCAGTCCTGCCGCACTTGGAGCGTTCGCCGCTTTTCAGGAAGGACTATCCGGGACGCTGGATGCGAAGACGCGCGAACGGATCGCCCTAGCGGTAGCCCAGGTGAACGGTTCAGACTACTGCTTATCGGCTCACAGCTATCTCGCAACCAATATCGCGAAATTATCTCCCGACGAGATCGCACTGAATCGGAAGGGCGGCTCGAAGAGCGTCAAAGCGGAAGCCGTAGTGAATTTCGCTGCTAAGGTGGCCGATCAACGCGGCCGGGTCGGCGACGACGACATCGCCGCTGTCAGGCTCGCAGGTTACGACGACGCCCAGATCGTCGAGATCGTCGCGCTGGTCGCAGAAAACATTTTCACCAACTACCTGAACGAAGTTGCCAAGACAGACATTGATTTTCCGGTCGTGCGGTCGCAACCCGTTTGAACGCACGACCGTCAAAGCGTCGCTAGAAGCATGCCGTCATGCCGGAAGTACAAGGCGATCGCCGACCCGAAGAATGCCGTCCGACGCGATCTTGACATAAATCCCGAGATCGCCATGACCAAAGTGTTCGCGCAACTCCAGCGGGACACGGATGTCTCTCTCGGCCGTATCGGGATTGACCTCCGTGGCCGGGCAACGTTTCGTCCGCCGAACGCCTTTGACGGTGACATCGCCGATCCGGAATTCGCGGTCGATCAGATCCATCTCGGACCAGGGATCGATGCCATCCACCAGCAGGTTGCCGCGAAAACGTCTCGGATCAACGGGCCTTTGAAGCCTGTTCTCCAGCTCGCGCACGGTCGAAAGATTGATCAGGGATACGGCTTCCATCAACACCGGAGAATGTACGCTGACGTCGGTGAAGCGATGACCGTTGCCCTTGACCACGCGCGGTCGACCGTTGAGATCGCCACCCATGAATTCGTCGATCGCCTTTTCCACCGTTTCTCGACCGCTTGTCGTCTCGAGACTACCCTCCGCGAGAACAGAACCCGCATGTAGCAACGAGAGGGTCGAAGTCGGAATATCGAACGCGGTTTGCAGTGCGGCCAGTCGAGCGAAGCGGGCCAGGACGGCGAATTTTGTCTTGGGAATGGGACGCGGATTTGCCTCGTCGAAATCGGTATCGGCCAAGGCAAGCGCGAACGTCCGGTCGTGGGAAAGACCACGTCCGCTGGCTACCTCGATTTCGGGCAGATCCTCGGCGACCAACCCTTTTACAGGAAAACGACTGATACGCTTCAGCATTGGCATCCGTTGTTCTCGTTGTGGCAGGTGAGATGAAGAGCGCGCAGCAACTCGCTCGTTCCCACTTCGACAGGTCAATTCCGAGCATTCCCGAATGCTCGGAATCAAAGGCTAGATTCCGCGTTTCGCAAGGAAAGCACGGATCAGCGTCGCGGCTTCATCCACCGCTTCGTCGAGGGCGAAGTGGCCGCCGTCCAGCATGTGGACTTCCGCATCGGGTACATCACGCTTGTAGGCCTCCGCTCCGGGCAGCGCGAAGGACGGGTCGTACTTGCCCCACAAAACGAGCAACGGCGGATGGTGGCGCTTCAGCCAATCCTGCCACGACGCATAGCTCGCAACGTTGGTCTGGTAGTCGTAGAACAGATCGGACTGGATCTGACGTTGGCCCGGCTGCGCAAGGTGAGCCCCTTCCCACTCCCACGCCTCCGGATCATATCGGTCCGAATGCGGCGTCGAGCCGAGATGCCGGCCCTTCGCGCCTTCCAGCGATGTGAAGCCGGGGATGACCTTGTCTTCGTAGGCCGACCGGTCTTTCCAGAAGGCTTTGCGGATATCCCAGGCCGGTCCCAGTCCCTCATCATGCGCCACCGCGTTCTGGACGATGATCGCCTTCACGCGCTCGGGATGGGCGACGGCCAAGCGCATGCCGATCGGACCGCCATAATCGTTGTTGTACAGCACGTAACTACGCAATCCGAGTTGCTGCGTGAAGCCATCGATGATCTGCGCCAGGTGATCGAAGGTGTAGCGGAACTCAGTCGCGGGCGGCGCATCGCTCTCGCCGAAGCCCGGATAGTCCGGCGCGACGAGATGATAGCGGTCCGCCAAGAGCGGAATCAGCGTCGCGAACATCCGGGACGAGGAAGGATAGCCGTGCAGCAGTAGGATGGTCGGCGCGTCCTTCGGGCCGGCCTCGCGGTAGAAGATCTTCAGCCCGTCGACCGTCACCTTATGGTAGGTCGTCGTCGACGAGATCGACGGCACCGTTTGCGCGCCTGCCATGCCGGCGGATGAGGAAAGCGCAGTGCTCGCCGCTAGAAACGCGGTAGCGAGTATTTTCTTCATGATCGGACTCCTGCAAAGAACACCAAGGCCGGCCGTCTGGTAACGGCGACCGGCCAATGCGAGGACCGCAGTCAGGCGGCGAACACAGCCTTGATCTCGGCCGCCACCTGCGGAGCGTTCTCGTCGAGCACGAAGTGCCCGGCATCGAGCCAGACCAGCTTGGCGTCGGGCAGATCGTTGAGATACGCACGGGCGCCGGGCGGAATGAAGAACGGATCGTGCTTGCCCCAGACGATCAGCGTCTTCGGCTTGTGAGCACGAAAGGCGGCCTGCCACTCGGGATAGAGCGCGATGTTGGTCTTGTAGTTCTCCAGCAGGTCGACCTGGTAGTCCTGCACGCCGGGCCGATCGAGCAGCGCCTGATCGAGCACCCAGTTGTCCGGGTTGATCGCCTCCGGATCCTTGGCGCCGACCAGCCAGTGAAACTTGGTGCCTTCCAGGCTGACGAAGTCGCGTGCCGGCTTCTCGGTTTCCGGCGTGCGCTTCTCCCACAGGGGCAGGAGCACGCCCTTGGGAGCATCGCCGACGCCTTCCATGTAGGCGTTGGCATTCTGGATGATGAAGCCCTTCACCCGATCGGGGCGCTCCGTGAACAGGCGCAAGCCGATCGGGCCGCCGTAGTCCTGCATGTAAAGGATGTACGAATCGAGCTTCAAAACGTCGACCAACCCAGACACGTGCGCCGCCAAGTTGTCGAAGGTGTAGGTGAATTCCTTGTTCGACGGGGCGTCGGAATGGCCGAAGCCGATGTAATCCGGAGCGACAAGGTGGAAGCGGTCAGCCAGAGCCGGCATCAGTTCCCGGAACATCTGACTGCTGGTCGGCAGACCATGAAGCAGCAGGATGGTCGGCGCCGCAGGATCGCCCGCCTCCCGGTAGAAGATCTTGCGGCCATTGACGGTTGCTGTCCGATGGAAAATTCGGGTGTTCATGGTCGTTCCTCGGCGGTTGGGACATCCTGCGGGCGGCGGCGCCGCCCGTCGTCGTGTCTATGGGCGACCTTTTGAAACCTTCCATGGATGGCCGATAGTCGATATCTTCGGGAGGAGACCTCTCGCTGGATGGAAGCCCTTGGACCGACTTGAAGCCATGACGACCCTGCTGGCAGCCGTGGAGTGCGGCAGCCTTTCCAAAGCCAGCCGGCACCTTCGGCTTCCGCTGGCCACCGTCAGCCGCAAGGTCGCCGAACTGGAAACCCACCTGAACGCGACCCTTCTGATCAGATCGGCCAAGGGCCTGGAAATGACGCCGGCCGGGCGCTCCTACGTCACGGCTGCGAAGTCGATCCTGGAGCAATTGACGGAAGCCGAACGCGCGGCCTCCGGCGAGTACACGGAGCCAAAGGGTGAGCTGGCGGTCACCGCGCCCATCATGTTCGGACGGATGCACATGCTGCCCGCGGTGACGCGTTTCCTCTCCGCGTTTCCCGAAGTCGCGGTAAACTTGGTCCTCACCGACCGGGTCACGCATTTCCTGGATGACCAGGTTGATGTCGCGCTTCGTATCGGTGAGTTGCCGGACAGCAGCTTGATCGCGACGCGCCTGGGTTCGGTCCGGCGGCTGGTATGCGCGGCTCCGGATTACTTGGCCGCGAACGGCGTTCCCAAAACGCCCGACGATCTGGCGCGACACAGCGTCATTTCCTTCGACGGCGTCTCCTCGCCGACCACATGGATATTCGAGTCCGAAGGATCCGAAATCACCACGTCTTTCCGCTCGCGCCTGAGCGTGAATACGATCGACGCCGCGATTGAAGCGGGGCTAGGCGGAGCGGGTCTTATCCGCACGAACTCGTATCAGGTCGAGGACCATGTACGGAGCGGCCGGCTGGCGGTCGTTCTCGATGCTTTCGAGCCTGCGCCGCGGCCCGTGCATCTCGTCTATGACAAGCAGAACCGCTTGCCGTTGAAACTGCGCGCCTTCGTCGATTTTGTGGTTCCGCGCCTGCGCGAACGGTTGGAGCACGCGGCCTTCTAGCTTGCCCGCTCTCATCACTGCGCGATGGTTTCTGCCAGAGAAGCAACCTCCAATGTCGCTATGAAGCCGGCACATTCCTCCTGCGTCATAGGTGTCGGCGCGTCACTTGTGATTGCCGCGTTACCGACCGCATGACTCAAACTTCCGTCGCGCAGAGGAGGGACGTCAATGATGCCAGCAAACACGGCTGAAAGGGCCGCCGCTTTGCGCCAAGCGGTCGTTCCGTAACTGCCCGTTCTAGGAATGGGCCCTCGCCCAGTGACCGGCTCCGCCAATGCAGCGTGCTGCGATCCATCAGTCGTCGAGCGACATTGCGCTCCCAAACCGGAGCTGCATCGTACATTCTCGTAGAATATCGTAGTTTGGTGCCCAGGGGCGGGATCGAACCACCGACACTGCGATTTTCAGTCGCATGCTCTACCAACTGAGCTACCTGGGCAAACCCGCGGGGCCGAAAAGGCCGCAGCGAGCGGGCGGTTTATAGAGAGGTCGGGGCGCTGTGTCCACCCGCCTTCGCGAAACGCTTTGCCGGGCGCCGCCCGCCTGGCGTTGTTTCCCCAACTTGTTGGGAAATCTTGGCTATTCGGGGTCCTCCACGTCGTCCTCGCGGCCGGGAACGACGTAGCGGCCGCTGAGCCAGCGGTTGAGGTCGACGTCGCGGCAGCGCGAGGAGCAGAACGGGAGAAAGGCCTGCTGGGCGGGCTTGCCGCAGATCGGGCAGGCGCGCGCGGTGGCCGGGGGTGTTCGGGTTTGGTGGGTCATGGCTGGGCCGGAGCTTACATCATCTGCCGCATGTTCCGCTGCGCTCCATCGCTGCTTGACGAGCCAAGGTGCCGCGTCGAACGCCGGCAGTCGCCGGCTACTGTGCATGGGGTTGTTTTCGATATTTTGGCGGCGCGCCCCTGGGAAGGGCTATCGCATCCGGCTATCGACTGCCGTCGCTGCGCGAAACTGGATGCCTCACACCGCGACGGCGTTGAGCCAGCCGTGGCGGATCGGGAAACCTTCGCCGCCGAGCAGGGTCACGGTCTCGTAGAGCGGCAGGCCGACGACGTTGGTGTAGGAGCCGACCATCTTGACCACGAAGGATCCGGCAATGCCCTGCACGGCATAGCCGCCGGCTTTGCCGCGCCATTCGCCGGAGCCGATATAGGCCTGGATGTCGTCGTCGCTGAGCCGCTTGAAGCGCACGCGCGTTTCGACCAAGCGCTGGCGGAACGCCTCGCGCGGCGTCACCACGCAGATCGCGGTGTAGACACGGTGGTTGCGGCCCGACAGCAGGCGCAGGCACTGCGCGGCCTCGTCGACCAGATTGGCTTTCGGCAGAATGCGGCGGCCGACCGCGACCACCGTGTCGGCGGAGATGATGAAGGAGCCGCGCAGATCGTCGTCGAGCTGCACCGACTTCAGCGCCGCGTCCGCTTTCGCACGCGCCAGGCGGTTGGCGCAGGCGCGCGGCAGCTCACCCCGCCGCGGGGTCTCGTCGACGTCGGCCGGGCGCAGCGCGTCGGGCTCGATGCCGGCCTGGTTGAGCAGGGCCAGCCGCCGCGGCGAACCGGAAGCAAGAACGAATTTGGGACGGCCTAGCATGCGGGCTTTTGGGCTGAATCGGGGGGACGGACGCGGGCGGAACCTATCGGATGGGGCATCGATGCACAACCTTGGAACCGGCCGCGAATCGCGCTTCCCCGTGGGCGACAAGGCCCCATAAGCACAGCTGTTTGTCAGTCTGGCGACAAGGGGCCGACCTTGCGAATCGGAACACGCGGGTCCCTGCGCGGAGCCTCACAAGTTTGCCACGCCGGCCTTGGTGAAACGGCGGCGGATGCGCATCAACAGGCCGTCGCAAACCTCGCGATAGGCGGCGAGCTTCTGCTCGCGATTGCCGCTGGTGCCGGTCGGATCAGGGGTCGGCCAGTATTCGACAGCGGCGGCGAGCGTCCGGGTCAGATCCAGCGCCTTGTGGTGTGCCTCGGGCGACAGCGTGATGATGAGGTCGAAGTTCAGCCCCTCCCAGTCCTCGAGCTCCTCGAAGGTCTGCGGCTTGTGGCCGGAAATGTCCTGGCCGAACTCGGCCATCACGGCGACCGCGAACGGATCGAGTTCGCCCTTCTTCACGCCGGCGGAGCGGACATAGACGCCTTGCGGGAACATCTGCTGCAGCAGGCTTTCGGCCATCGGCGAGCGCACGGCGTTGTGGCCGCATGCGAACAGCACGGCCTGCGGGGAGCGCGCGCGCGGCGCTTCCATGCGATCAGGCTTTTTTCGACCGGGGTACGCCCCCGTCGTCTGCCGAGGCGGCGATCATCATCGGGATCATGCGCCTCTTTTCTTGGCGCATGATCTGATCCGAAAACCGGTACCCACTTTGCGCTAACGCGGCCCTCCGGGTCGGGATCATGCGCCTTCACCCTTCCAGTGCAGCACAGTGATCAGCGTGAACAGCCGCCGCGCGGTCTCGAAATCGACGCGCACCTTGCCCTTGAGCCGCTCCTGAAGCGTGCGCGAGCCCTCGTCATGGATGCCGCGGCGGCCCATGTCGATGGCCTCGATCTTGTCCGGTGTCGCGGTACGGATCGCCTGATAGTAGCTGTCGCAGATCATGAAGTAGTCCTTCACGACGCGGCGGAACGGCGTCAGCGACAAGAGATGCGCCACCACGGGCGCGCCGTCCTCTTTCCTGATATCGAACATCAGCCGGTTGCCGGTGATCGCGATATGCAGGGTATAGGGCCCCGGCCCGGCTGCGCCTTCGGGTGCGAACAGGTTTTGCTCGACCAGGTCGTAGATGGCGATCGCCCGCTCATGCTCGATGTCGGGGCCGGAACGGCCGATCGATTCCTCGTCGAGCGTCACCGCGACGATGCGATTGTTGGAATCCTCGTCGTCTGGTGGCTTGTTCATGAGAGGTTGAGGCGCAATCCGACGGAACGTGAATGGGCATCGAGACCCTCGGCCTGGCCGAGCGTCATCGCGGCGGGCCCGAGCGCACGAAGCTGATCCGGCCCGCACCGCAGGATCGAGGTTCGCTTCATGAAGTCAAGCACCCCGAGGCCCGAGGAGAACCGCGCCGAGCGCGCGGTCGGCAGCACATGGTTGGAGCCGCCGACATAGTCGCCGATCGCCTCGGGCGTATGGGGCCCGAGGAAAATCGCCCCGGCGTTGCGGACCTTTTTCGACAGGCCCTCGGCGTCCGCGGTCATGATCTCCAGATGCTCGGCCGCGATCGCATTGGCGAGCTCGACCGCGTCGTCGAGTTTTGCCACCATGATCACGGCGCCAAAATCATCCCACGAGGCGCGCGCAATCGCCGCACGCGGCAGCGTCGCAAGCTGCGCCTCGACCGCGCGCTCGACATCGGCCGCGAGCCGTGGGCTGTCGGTGATCAGGATCGACTGCGCGCTGACGTCATGCTCGGCCTGCGCCAGGAGATCGGCCGCGATCCAGTCCGCATTACCGGTGTCGTCGGCGATGACAAGCACCTCGGAGGGGCCGGCGATCATGTCGATGCCGACCTTGCCGAACACCAGCCGCTTGGCCGCGGCGACATAGGCGTTGCCGGGGCCGACGATCTTGGCGACCGGCGCGATGGTCGCGGTGCCATAGGCCAGCGCGGCCACCGCCTGGGCGCCGCCGACGCGGTAGATTTCCGAGACGCCACCGAGACCTGCTGCCGCCAGCACCAGCGGGTTGAGCTTGCCGTCCGGCGCCGGCACCACCATCACCACCCGCGGCACGCCGGCGACCCGGGCCGGCACCGCATTCATCAGCACCGAGGACGGATAGGCCGCGGTGCCGCCGGGCACGTAGAGCCCGACCGCATCGACCGCGCTCCAGCGCCAGCCGAGCTCGACCCCGGCGGCATCGGTGAAGCGCTCGTCCCTGGGCAGCTGGCGGCGGTGAAAGGTCTCGATCCGGTCGCGCGCGAATGTCAACGCCTCGACGGTCTTGGCATCGCAGGCCGCAACCGCAGCGTCGATCTCGGCGGCGGTGATGCGCAGGTCGGCGGCGTCGAGTTCGAGCCGGTCGAACTTTTTTGTCGCCTCGAGCAGCGCCGCATCGCCGCGGGCCGCCACGTCGTCGACGATGGCGCGGGTGGCGCGCTCGACGTCGGCCGATACCTCGCGCTTGGCCGCCAGGAACTCGCGGAAGCGTTGCTCGAAATCGGCGCTCTGTCGGTCCAGGCGAACGGGCATGGCGGCTTTCTGAAGAGGAATTCGGGTCCCTGCTCAATGGCGCGGCGGATAATGGCCGTCAACCCTTCAAGGGAGGTTGAAATTGCTGTCGTCCCTGCGAAAGCAGGGACGACCAAGAATCAACCCGGCCCCACCCCGAGATCGTCGGGCCCGAGATCGGTCAATTCGCACTCCAGGCACTCGACATCGAGCCGCAGCGCCGCACCCTGGCCGAACATCAGCAGCGCGCTGCCGCCCGGCGGGTCGGAGGCGTGGAATTCGATCCCGAGCAGTTCCAGGGTGGCCTCCGGGGCCTCCAGGTCGATGTTGCGCGACTTGCATGCCAGCACCCGGTCGAACCTGAGTGCGGCGATCAGCCGGCGCGAAGACGTGACACCGGCCAAGGTCTGCTCCCAGTCCAGCCGGTTCAGGCCGACCACGAGGCGCTTCTCGTCCTGGCGCCAGACGATGTCGGCGGGCTGGACGCGGGCGTCCTGTACATGGGCGGAGATCACCGCGAGGTCATCGGCATCGAGGGCGATCAGTTTCAGCGGTGCGGGTGGGGACATGACGGTGGTTATAACGCCTTCGGCCGCCAGAGATAGCACGTGGCCGAAGGGAAATCCGGCTCGAGGGAACCGGCCCTGCCGCCGCCCATCAGAGGCTGTTGATGTCCTCGCTCTCCAGCACTGGCCTCGGGTAGCCGTCGCGGGCCACCTTGAGCATGGCGCGGCCGAGCTGTTCCGATGTGGTCATGTAGCTCGGGGCAACGCGGACAAGGAACGACAGCAGCGGCGAGGTCGCGACATAGATCGCCTGCACCCAGCCGGTCTTCGAGCGGACCCCGTGCAGCGGCTGGATACCGGCGGGCCGGAACATGTAGGCGGCCTTGAACGGCAGCTTGAGCAGGTCGTTCTCGGTCTTGCCCTTCACCCGCGCCCACATCAGCGGGCCTTGTTCGGTGGAATCGGTGCTGCGGCCCGTGACATAGGTGAACACCATGCCGGGATTGAGCCGCGCCAGCGTCGTCGCCGCCGCCAGCGTGATGTCGTAGGTCAGATGCCGGTAGCGCGTCTCGTCCATGCCGATCGAGGAGACGCCGAGGCAGAAGAAGCATGCGTCATGGCCGGTGAGCTGCGGCTCGATCGCGCTGTAGTCGACGAAATCGTCATGGATCAACTCGACGAGCTTTGGATCGCGCTGCCCGGTCGGGCTGCGCCCGACCGCCAGCACGCGTTCGACGCCGGGATCGAGCAGGCACTCGCGCAGCACGCCCTGCCCGACCATGCCGGTCGCGCCGAACAGGATGACTTTCATGCAATGTGCTCCTTTTCGGCGACTTCGATCCAACGGCAAGGACCGTGTCACAGGACGATATATGAGCGCGTGATCTTTCGTGAGGTGAGCACGACGGACAGGCTCCCTCACTTAGGTGTCGGTGAAGCTGCGCGATGTTGAGATGCGCAGCCTACCGCGCAGCCGCCCGTCAGCCCTTGATGAACGCCAGCAGATCCTTGTTGATCGTCTCGGCTTCGGTCGTCGGCATGCCGTGCGGAAAACCCTTGTAGGTCTTCAGCGTGCCGTTCTTCAGGAGCTTGGCCGAGAGCGGGGCGGAATCGGCATAGGGCACGATCTGGTCGTCGTCGCCATGCATCACCAGCACCGGCACATTGATTTTCTTCAGATCCTCGGTGAAGTCGGTCTGCGAGAACGCGACGATGCCGTCGTAATGCGCCTTGGCTCCGCCCATCATGCCCTGCCGCCACCAGTTCTGGATCACGGCTTCCGACGGTTTCGCGCCGGGCCGGTTGTAGCCGTAGAACGGCCCGGCCGGGAGATCGCGGTAGAACTGCGAGCGGTTGGCCGCGAGCTGCGCCTGCAGGCCGTCGAACACCGATTTCGGCAGGCCGCCGGGGTTGGCCGCGGTCTGCACCATCAACGGCGGCACCGCGCTGAGGATCGCGGCCTTTGCCACCCGGCTCTCGCCGTGGCGGGCGATGTAATGCACCACCTCGCCGCCGCCGGTGGAATGGCCGACATGGACGGCGTTCTTCAGGTCGAGATGCGCGGTGACGGTCGCGAGGTCGTCGGCGTAGTGATCCATGTCATGGCCGTCGGCGACCTGGGCGGAGCGGCCGTGGCCGCGGCGGTCATGGGCGATCACGCGAAAGCCGTGACCCACGAAGAACAGCATCTGCGCGTCCCAATCGTCCGACGACAGCGGCCAGCCGTGGCTGAACACGATCGGCTGGCCCGAACCCCAATCCTTGTAGAAGATCTCGACGCCGTCTTTGGTGGTGATGGTGGGCATTGATTGCTCCTCCTGTTGCGTTGCGTCGTTCCGGGGCGACGCGCAGCGTCGAACCCGGAATCTCGATCGATTGACTCTGGATTCCGGGTTCATGCTAACGCGTGCCCCGGAATGACGTGGCATGAACAGATGTGTCAGATCAGGCGAATGTGACCGGCCTGAACCGGCGCCACGCGCCGATGATTACCACGGCGAAGAACACCAGCACGATGCCCTGCACCACCGCAAATACCGGCCCGGACGGCGGGTTCGGCGGCACCGCCGGCGCCAGCGCCTGCAGCGCAGGCACCTTGAGGAAGCTCTGGATGACCAGCACGAAGACGTTGAGATAGAGCGAGACCATCGCGGTCACGATATAGATCGGGCGCCAAGCGCCCTCGAGCTGCATCGCATACAACGCGATGCAGGCGATCGCGAGCAGCACCAGCGAGAGGCCGCCGATGATGTGCGACGGCAGCAGCTTCTCGGTCACCAGAGGCGGAATCACGAAGCCGGTGGCGTTGGTCAGGATGGTGAGGATGAGGAAGATCGCGGTCAGTCCGGGCATCGCGCGCGAACCGAGCAGGCCGAACATCACGATCACACCGGCGACGATTGCAATCAGGCTGATAATGACGTGCACAAGCACTAACGTCGTCATGTGGCGAACTCCCCGTTGAGACCCGCGCGCGAGGTTACGATGCGTGCGGGAAAAATGCTACATGGTTCGATGGCAGGACGGCCGACATCTCATGAAAAATTTGCCGGCGCCGGCACTTGCCGAAAAATTTCGCACCGATGCCACATGCCGCGACACGTGCGCCTCGTGAGACATTGAATCAATAATAGCGAGGGATCGGTCCGTTATGCGGGGTCTTGTGCTTCGACAGGTCGAACAGCACCTCGTCGACATAGCACCAACCCCAGCCTTCCGGCGGATCGTAACCCTCGATCACGGGATGGCCGGTGGCGTGGAAATGCGCCGTCGCGTGCCGGTTCGGCGAGTCGTCGCAGCAGCCGACATGGCCGCAAGTCCGGCAGATCCGCAAATGCAGCCAGCGGCTGCCGCTCTTCAGGCATTCCTCGCAGCCGAGCGCGCTCGGCGTGACATCCTGGATGCCGGCGATATGGGTGCAGCCTTTTGTCATTTTCTGTCCTTTTACCTGCCGCGCCTATCTGATCCGTCATCCTGAGGCGCGAGCCCTTGAGAGCCTCGAAGGATGAACGGCCCAGCTGGTGGCCGATTCATCCTTCGAGGGCCGCTGAAGAAGCGGCACCTCAGGATGACGGGGATAGTGTCGTATCGATCATCCCTACAGCGAGGGACTGCCATCATCGGCGAGATACCCGTGCAGGGCCGCGACGACCTGCGCGCCTTCGCCGATCGCGCCGCCGACGCGCTTGACCGATCCGGAGCGGACGTCTCCGACCGCGAACACGCCGGGCACCGTGGTCTCGAGCAGCGGCACGGCGGGCGCGCCGTCGCCGTTCTGCACGCCGGTCATCACGAAGCCGCCGCGATCGACCTGCACCCCGCAGCCCTCGAGCCAGCCGGTCGCCGGATCGGCGCCGACGAACAGGAAGAGATTGCGGATGTCCATGGTGAACTCGTCGGGCGCGAGCCGGCTGCGCCAGCGCACGCGCTCCAGCGTCTCCGCGCCCTCGAGCCCGGTCACCTCGGTGTTGAACATCAACTCGATGTTCGGCGTCGCCTCGATGCGCTCGATCAAATAGCGCGACATGCTGGCCCCGAGCCCGCCGCCGCGGATCATCATGTTGACCCTGCGCGCATGCGCCGACAGGAACACCGCCGCCTGGCCTGCGGAGTTGCCGCCGCCGACCAGCACGACGTCCTGCTGGGCGCACAGCCGCGCCTCGATCGGCGAGGCCCAGTACCAGACGCCGCGGCCCTCATAATTCTCGAGATTGTCGATCGCCGGCCGGCGATAGCGCGCGCCGCTCGCGACCACCACCGACTTGGCGCGCAGCGTGTGCCCGCAGCCGGTGGCGAGCGTGAACGCGCCCGACGCCTTCGAGCAGTCGAGCGATTTGATCGAGACCGGGATCAGCATCTCGGCGCCGAATTTCTGCGCCTGGTTGAAGGCGCGCCCGGCCAGCGCCTGGCCGGAGATCCCGGTCGGGAAGCCCAGATAGTTTTCGATCCGCGCGCTGGCGCCGGCCTGGCCGCCGAAAGCACGGGAATCGAACACCGCGACCGACAGCCCCTCGGAGGCCGCATAGACCGCGGTGGCGAGCCCGGCCGGGCCGCTGCCGACCACGGCGACGTCGTAGAGCTTCTCATGTGCGCTGTTGCCGATCATGCCGAGCGCCATCGCAAGCGCGGTCTCGGACGGATTGCGCAGCACCGTGCCGTTCGGACAGACCACCAGCGGCAGCTCGGCGCGCGTCGGCGAATAGCGCGCGACGAGGTCGGCCGCATCCTTGTCGGTCTCGGGATCGAGGACGTGATGCGGCTGGCCGTTGCGCGCCAGGAAATTCTGCAGCGGCGCCATGTTGCCGACCGACGCGGAGCCGATCAGCACCGGCCCGCCGGCGCCGCCCTGGATCAGGCTGACGCGGCGCAGGATCAGCGCGCGCATGATGCGCTCGCCGAGATCAGCCTCGGCGACCAGCAGCGCGCGCAGCCGCTCGGGCGGCAGCAACAGCGTCTCGACGGGGCCCTCGGCATGGCCGTCGACCAGCGCGGCGCGGCCTGAGAGCTGGCCGATCTCGGCAAGGAATTGCCCCGGCCCCTGGTCGATGATCGGCGTGACACGGCCGAGGCCATCGCGCTGGGAGATCGACACGCTGCCCGACAGCACCACGAACATGCCGGGCCCCGGCTTGCCGGTCTCGAACAGCGCCTCGCCGTCCTTGTACGACCGCGGCTCGCCGAAGCGGCGCATCCGCTCGATCTCGTGCCCCGTCAGGGTCGGAAAGGTCTGCTCATGGCGCGGAAAGGCGGTGGCGGTGGCGTTCAGCCGATCGATCGTCGTCTCATCCATGGCCATCTCGGCGACTCGCTTCTTGTTGCAACAAATGCCAACCGGCCGGAGTTTCGATTCTCACTAGAACCAGAACCCAGGCCCTGGCTTGTCGTTTTGCCGGATTTTCTGCACGAACTGATGTCCATCTCGCCCGAAATCGCTCTAGCGGCCCGGCTCGCTTCCGCCGCCGCCGTCTCGTGAGCCGTCTTCTGGCGAGGCGTCGTCTAGTGAGGCGTCATCTAACGAGGCTTGGGCTGGTTCGGAAGCCACATCCTCGCGACCGCGCGCCTGCGATTTTCGCCGCTTCAGATTTTCGCGCAGAGCCAGCTTGAGACGATCCTGTCGTGAATCCTTCACGCGGGCTCCGGCCTGCCCGCCGCCTCTGTCGTGCTCACCCGTCATTGCAAAACTCTCGAACCGCCGTCGCGCCTTCCGCGAGGCCGAATATAGCCAATGGCCGCCGCCTGCGCACCCTGCCCGGTCGGCCAGTTGCGCCAGGCGGCATGATTCGGCGGTTGGGCGAAATCCGGCTTCCCGGCACGGTCGGAACCCAATCGGACCGGAATCGGCCGAATTGGGCAGAATCACCGGCGAAGAATGTCAGTTTCTGCCGATTTCATCGGCAACCGGCGCGCTGTTTCGCTTGCGCCAACGGGAGGCCTGTGGCAAGAACCGCCCGCTTGGACGGGCCCGTGGGGCCGATTCAATTTTTCCCGGGCATGCTGCCGTAGCTCAGTGGTAGAGCACTCCATTGGTAATGGAGAGGTCGACAGTTCAATCCTGTCTGGCAGCACCATTCTCCCAGCGATCGCTACCGTCATTGCGGGCTCCGCCGCGTTCACCGCATCAATGCGCGAGCAGCAGACCCGCCCCGCCGATCATCAGCGCGATGTAGAACGCGAACACACTGCCGACCCATTTCCAATCGATCTGTCCGTGCTCGGGGCTCAGGCTTTCGATGATGCCGTGCATGATGTTTCCTCCAGAAGCGTTTTCGAGCGAAGTGGGTACCGGTTCGCGTGAAGAAAGCGCGTCAAAACAAAAATCTGGAGCCCCGTTCCGATTCAATCGGAACGGAAAAGGCTCTAGAAGTCGCATGCGCGGCGTATAGCCTGCACCTCGATCACGTCATGTGACTCACTTCACACTTCAAAGTCGCGGAACGGACCCAAGAGTGACTGGCCCAGAACTGAAGAAACTGCGCGAACATCTCGGCGAGGCACTCGGCCGGAAGCTGACGGCGGCGGATATGGCGAAGCTGTGCGGGTTACCGGCGGCCGGCGGCGCCGAAAAACTCCGCAAGTGGGAGGTCACCGGCCCGACCCCGAAGGTCGCCGCCCTGCTGCGCGTGCTGGCGATGGCGAGCGAGCACTATCCGATCCTGGAGAAGTTCGACGTGTTCGATCGCCACGACGTTCCGGTCAAGGATCGCGCCGCGCGCCGCCAGGCGTTCCGCGAGCAGATGCGCGACGACGTGCGCAAGCGATTGGACTAGCAGACGGCTTGGTTAACGGAAGCAGCACATCGCGCGCGGCCCGTTAAGCCTTCCGTCATTCCCGCTTAAGCGTTCGTTAGGCACAACAAAACGTTTCACCGCAAGGCCTGCGACTTAACGCTCCACGTCGTCTTTCGGTGACAGCATTTTATTCAAATGCGGTCTAACGCATCGCCATGGATGGCGCCATTCACGCTGCGCCTCATGACTTGTCCGGAGACTGCCTTATGAAGAAGTTCCTGCTCGCAACCGCAGCCGCAGCTGTTGCCGTCGCTGCCTTTGGCGCGACCGCCCAGGCCGCCGACCTCGGCTCCCGTGGCTATTACCAGAAGGCGCCGGCGCCTGTTTACGCCGCGCCGCTCTACAACTGGACCGGCTTCTATCTCGGCGGCCATCTCGGCGGCGTGTTCTCGCAGAACAACACGTTCAACGGCCTCGCGCTGTCGGACTCCAGCGCCCGCTTCATGGGCGGCGTCCAGGGCGGCTACGACTGGCAGCTGTCGCCGATGTGGGTGATCGGCCTCGAAGGCCAGTATTCCTGGGTCGGCGGCCATCAGCTCAACGCGATCTTCCCGGGCGGTTACGTCTACAACAACAACCAGCGCGGCATCGCGTCGATCACCGGCCGGGTCGGCTACACCTGGGGCCCGGGCCTGATCTATGTGAAGGGCGGCTATGCCTATTCCGACAATAACGAAACGGTGACGCTGGGCGGCGCGCAGGTACCCTTCGCGCTCACCGACAACCACAGCAACGGCTGGACCATCGGCGGCGGCGCCGAATACATGTTCGCGCCGAACTGGTCGGCCAAGGTCGAGTACCAGTATTACGACTTCGGCGACAGCCGCTTCACCGCACCGGGCGCGCTGGTGCCGGTCGGCAGCTTCCACAATGACGAGCACACGGTGAAGGCGGGCCTCAACTACCGCTTCAACCTCGGCAACCTCGGCGGCCCCGCTTACGGCCGCTATTGAGGTTACCGACCAGCACAACCGAAAGTGGAAAGGCCGGCTCGCGCCGGCCTTTTTTCGTCCGATCGCGCGCATCGATTCCGCACAGCGAACCAACGCGGCGCCGATGCGCGGCCCTGAAAAATCCCGCAGATCGTCGCAATTTTCCCGATTTTATTAACCCGCCGCATTGATACTCCCGCGCCGGGGAAACATCCAAGAGTAGTGGCCAAGGGTAAGGCCAGGGGGTACGGGGCAATGGCGTTTCGGTTCAAGCTCGGCAAACCAAATCTCAAGCGTATCCATCTGCCGCAGATGGGTGTCAGAGGCAGCCTGTTCGCGGCATTCGCCGTGATCGCAGGCATGGCGCTCGTGATCAGCGCAGGCGCCGGCATCGTGCTGCATCAGCTCGGCGGCACCATGAGCGATCTCTCTGGCCGCGACATTCCGCGGCTCGCCGCGAGCCTGCAGCTTTCCGCGCAGAGCGCCTCGCTCGCAGCCCAGGGGCCCGGCCTGCTCGCCGTGCAGAGCGAGGATGCGCTGAACGATCGCACCAAGAAGGTGCAGGAGGTCGCGCAGCAAACCAACGCCAAGCTTGGCGAGATCATCGAACTCGGCGCCGACAAATCCGTCGTCAGCGCGCTGCAGGAGAACGTCAAAAACACCGACGAGGCGACCAAGAGCCTGATCTCGGCGGCGCATGAGCGGCTCGACGTCGGTGCGCTGCGCGACAAGCAGTACAACGCGCTGCGCAAGGCGCAGGGCGCCTTCGTTTCCGCTGCCGGTCCCGCGATGCTCGACGCGCAGACCCGGCTCAACGCCATTCTCGCCGCGGCCGACGTCTCCGCTGACGCTGCCACCGAGGCCGCGCGCACCGTCGGCCAGATCAGCAACGTGCTCGCCGCCGGCAATCTGATGGCTGCCGACATGACCGCGGCGCTGTCGGCCAATTCCAGCGAGACGCTCGATGCGATCGAGGCGGAGTTCAAGAAGGGCCGCGAGCGCGTCAAGTCCAACCTCGAGGACCTGCCGAACAATCCGGCGATCGTTGCGGTGCGCGACACCGCGGAGAAGCTGCTCGTGCTCGGCGAAGGCAAGACCGGCGTGTTCAAGATCCGCCAGAAGGAGCTCGATTCGATCGATTACGGCCAGACCATCCTGGAAGAGACCCGCAAGCTCAATGTCGGGCTCGGCATCAGCGTTCAGCAGCTGGTCGAGGCCGTGCAGAAGGATACCGATTCCGCGACTTTCCAGGCGCGGCAGCAGATCTCGCTCGCGACCACGGTGATGATCGGGCTCGGCGCGCTGACGCTGGTGGGCTCGTTCCTGTTCGTCTGGCTCTATGTCGGGCGCAACATCCTGCGCCGCATCCGTGGCCTGCAGCGCTCGATGCAGCTGTTGTCCGACGGCGACCTCGACACCGAGATCCCGCAGAGCCGCCAGCGCGACGAGATCGCCGTCATGGCCGACTCGTTGCAGGTATTCCGCGAGAGCATGATCGAGAGCCGCGAGCTCACCGAGAACCAGAACAAGGACCGCTCCGCCAAGGCCGAGCGCGCCTCGCGCATGGAGAAGCAGATCGCGACGTTCGAATCGACGGTCCGTACCGCGCTCGGCAGCCTGCAGGGCGCGGCGAACTCGATGCAGTCGACCGCGCAGAGCATGTCGGCGACCGCCGACCAGTCGAGCGCATTGGTCAACGCGGTCGCCTCTGCTGCCGAGGAGACCTCGGTCAACGTGCAGACGGTGTCGGCCGGCACCGAGGAACTGTCGTCGTCGATCTCCGAGATCGGCCGCCAGGTCGTCACCTCGGCGGAGATCGCCCGCAAGGCGGTCGAGGAAGCCAGCGCCACCGATACCACCATGCAGGGGCTTGCCGACAATGCCGCGCGGATCAGCGTCGTGGTCGACCTGATCCAGACCATCGCCTCGCAGACCAATCTCTTGGCGCTCAACGCCACCATCGAGGCGGCGCGCGCCGGCGAGGCCGGCCGCGGCTTTGCCGTCGTCGCTTCCGAGGTGAAGAACCTGGCGAGCCAGACCGCCAAGGCGACCGAGGAAATCCGCCAGCAGATCGTCAGCATGCAGGAGGTGACGACGACGGCGGTCACCGCGATCCGCAACATCTCGAGCACGATCGGCGAGATCAACGACGTCACCACCGCGATCGCCGCTGCTGTCGAGGAGCAGGGCGCGGCGACCCGCGAGATCGCCCGCAACATCCAGCATGCGGCGGGCGGCACCAGCGAGGTGTCGAGCAACATCGTCGGCGTCTCGACCGCCTCGGCAGAGGCCGGCGCCGCGGCCGGCGAGGTGCTCAGCGCCTCCGACGCGCTGCGCCGCGAGGCCGACGTGCTGCGCTCGGAGATCGACGGCTTCCTGTCGAACATAAGGGCGGCGTAAGCCATTGCCGTCATTCCGGGGCGATGCGACAGCATCGAACCCGGAATCTCGAGATTCCGGGTTCGCCTCTTCGAGGCGCCCCGGAATGACGGCGCGAACCAGCGCGCCGGTTGGTTTGATCCGGATTACGGAAATTCCCCGATTCCCCCCCCCCCCATTCTCCGGACGACTATCTGATTTTTCGGCTGGCGCGGCGGCCCGGGTCCCGCTAAGTCGGTAGCATGCATACGAAGACCGACAGCCTTCCCTCCTCGGCGGAGGCATTGCGATACCCCTGGGAGAACCACCCCGGCCACGACCAGGTCGTGGAGGTGGCCCCCGGCGTGCTGTGGGCGCGGCTGAAGCTGCCGTTCCGCCTCAACCATGTGAACATCTATCTGCTCGCCGACGGCGACGGCTGGACCATGGTGGATGCCGGCTTCGGCAATGAGGAATCGATCGCGGCCTGGACCACGCTGTTCGAAGGACCGCTGAAGCACGTCAAGGTCAAGCGGCTGATCGTGACGCATTCGCATCCCGACCATGTCGGTCTCGCCGGCTGGATCACCGAGCGCTTCGACTGCCCGCTGTACATGTCGCAGGTGGAATACCTGCAATCGGTCTATCACCAGAACCGCGGCACCGAGGAACGGCGCAACGCGCAGCGGCTGTTCTTCCGCCGCCACGGCATGGACGAGGACCTGACCGAGAAGCTGCTCGGCCGCGGCCAGGACTACCTGAAGCGGGTGTCGGTGCTGCCGCCGTCCTATCACCGCCTCACCCATGGCGACGAGGTCGTGATCGGCACGCGGCGCTTCAAGGTGATCACCGGCGGCGGGCACGCGCTCGACCAGGTGATGCTGTATTGCGCGGCCGACAAGCTGTTCCTGTCCGCCGACCAGGTGCTGAGCAAGATCTCGCCCAATGTAAGCGTCTGGGCGGTCGAGCCCGAGCAGAATTCGCTCGGCGAATACCTGGCCTCGCTGGCCAGCCTGACCACCACCCTGCCCTATGACGTGATGGTGCTGCCCGGCCATGGCGTGCCGTTCTACGGGCTGAAGACCCGGATCAAGCAGCTCGCCGATCACCATGAGGAGCGCTGCCGGCTGATCGCCGAGGCCTGCCGCGAGGTGCCGCAGACCTCCAAGGAACTGGTCCCGGTGGTGTTCCACAAGCACGTGCTGGACGAGCACCAGATGGGCTTCGCCGCCGGCGAGCTGGTCGCCCATGTCAATTACATGCTGGTCGAGGGCCGTCTGACGGCCGAGATGCACGACGACGGCATGCTGCGCTTCAAGACGACCTGAGCGCCCGGGCCGTAATGCCCCGGGCAATTTGACCGAAATCAAGCCGGATAGACGGCCGCTAGGGCAATTTGCCCAACTGCGACGCATGCCCAAATGTGGGCCAATGCATGGACATTAGAGCTGGAAAAGCTCTAAGAAGAGTCAGGTTTTCCGGTCAGGTTCCGCTTTCTGGGTTTGCCGATGAATTACAGCCAGTTTTTCCAAACCGCCCTCAACCGCCTGCATGACGAGCGGCGCTACCGGGTGTTCGCCGACCTCGAACGGATCGCGGGACGCTTCCCGCACGCGACCTGGCACTCGCCGAAGGGCAGCCGCAACGTCGTGATCTGGTGCTCCAACGACTATCTCGGCATGGGCCAGCACCCCAAGGTGGTCGGCGCCATGGTCGAGACCGCGACCCGCGTCGGCACCGGCGCCGGCGGCACCCGCAACATCGCGGGGACCCATCATCCGCTGGTGCAGCTCGAGGCGGAGCTCGCCGACCTCCACGGCAAGGAAGCCTCGCTGCTGTTCACCTCGGGCTATGTCTCGAACCAGACCGGCATCTCGACGCTCGCCAAGCTCATTCCGAACTGCCTGATCCTGTCGGACGCGCTGAACCACAATTCGATGATCGAGGGCGTCCGCCAGGCCGGCTGCGAGCGCCAGATCTTCCGTCACAACGACGTCGCGCATCTCGAAGAGCTGCTGATCGCCGCCGGCCCCGACCGGCCGAAGCTGATCGTCTGCGAGAGCCTTTATTCGATGGACGGCGACGTCGCGCCGCTCGCGAAGATCTGCGATCTCGCCGAGAAATACGGCGCCATGACCTATGTCGACGAGGTGCATGCGGTCGGCATGTACGGCCCGCGCGGCGGCGGCATCGCCGAGCGCGACGGCGTGATGCACCGGATCGACGTGCTCGAGGGCACGCTCGCGAAGGCGTTCGGCTGCCTCGGCGGCTATATCGCGGGGCGCGCCGAGATCATCGACGCGGTGCGCTCCTACGCGCCGGGCTTCATCTTCACCACCGCGCTGCCGCCGGCGATCTGCTCGGCCGCAACCGCTGCGATCCGCCATCTGAAGACCTCGAACTGGGAGCGCGAGCGCCACCAGGACCGTGCCGCCCGCACCAAGGCGATCCTGACCGCCGCCGGCCTGCCTGTCATGTCGAGCGACACCCATATCGTGCCGCTGTTCGTCGGCGACCCCGAGAAGTGCAAGCGCGCCTCCGACCTGCTGCTCGAGGAGCACGGCATCTACATCCAGCCGATCAACTATCCGACGGTCGCCAAGGGCACCGAGCGGCTGCGCATCACGCCCTCGCCCTACCATGACGACGGCCTGATCGACGCGCTGGCCGAGGCCCTGCTCCAGGTCTGGGACCGGCTCGGCCTGCCCCTGCACCAAAAGTCGCTGGCCGCCGAGTAACCCTATCCGCGTCCACCCCCGAATTTGGGCCGGCCGTGCATCGCACCGCCGGCCCTTTGCGTTATAATCCTGGCACCCGGCCCTCCCAGCGGCCGGGACAGGAGATGAGCAGCGATGCTGCACGACTGGGGCGTTATCGCCACGGCGTTCGCCTACATCGGATTGTTGTTCTTCATTGCCAGCCGCGGCGACCGCAGGTCGGCGGGTGCGCGCGGCCGTGCCAGCCAGTGGATCTATCCGCTGTCGCTGGCGATCTACTGCACCTCCTGGACCTTCTTCGGCTCGGTCGGCTTCGCCACCCGCACCAGTGTCGACTTCCTGGCGATCTATGTCGGCCCGATCGTGATGATCGGGCTCTGCACCCCGCTGCTGCGCCGCGTCATCGCGCTCGCCAAGTCGCAGAACATCACCTCGATCGCCGACTTCATCGCCGCGCGCTACGGCAAGAGCCAGGCGGTCGCGGCCACCGTGGCGCTGATCGCGATCATCGGCTCGGTGCCCTACATCGCGCTGCAGCTCAAGGCGGTGGCCTCATCGCTCGAAACCATCCTGAGCGAGGATCAGGCGTTCTCGAAAATCCCGATCATCGGCGACATCGCGCTGATGGTGACGCTGGCGATGGCGGTGTTCGCGGTGCTGTTCGGCACCCGCCACACCGACGCGACCGAGCACCAGCACGGGCTGATCCTGGCGATCGCCGCCGAATCCATCGTCAAGCTGGTCGCCTTCATCGCCGCCGGCGCCTTCGTCACCTTCTGGATGTTCTCCCCGGTCGAGCTCTACGAGCGCGCCCTGAAGACCCCGGAGGCGGTACGCGCGATCGAATATGTGCCGTCGATCGGCAACTTCCTGATCATGACGCTGCTGTCGTTCTGCGCGGTCATGCTGCTGCCGCGCCAGTTCCACGTCAGCGTGGTCGAGAATTCGACGCCCGGCGAGGTCACCCGGGCACGCTGGCTGTTTCCGCTCTACCTCGTCGTCATCAATATCTTCGTGATTCCGATCGCGATCGCGGGCCTCGTCATCTTCCCGTTCGGCGCCGTCGACGCCGACATGTTCGTGCTGGCGCTGCCGATCGAGGGCAATTCGCAACTGCTCAGCCTCGCGGTGTTCGTCGGCGGACTTTCGGCGGCGACCGCAATGGTGATCGTCGAATGCGTCGCGCTGTCGATCATGGTCTCCAACGACATCGTGCTGCCGCTGGTGCTGCCGCGCAGCGACGATGCCCGCGCCGGTCAGAAGGACTTTGGCGACTTCCTGCTGAAGGCGCGCCGCTTCTCGATCTTTGCCATCATGGTGCTGGCGTATTTCTACTATCGCGCGCTCGGCAACACCCAGCTGGTCGCGATCGGCCTATTGTCCTTTGCCGCGATCACCCAGCTCGCGCCGGCATTTTTCGGCGGCCTGTTCTGGCGCCGCGCTACCGCACGCGGCGCCATGGCGGGCATGCTGGTCGGCTTCGCGATGTGGCTCTACACGCTGTTCATCCCGAGCTTCCTGGAAAACTCGACCACCGGCCTGATGCTGCTGCAGCATGGGCCGTTCGGGATGGAGGCGCTGCGGCCGCAGGCGCTGTTCGGCGCCGACCTGCCGCCGCTGCTGCACGGCGTGTTGTGGAGCCTCGCGCTCAACATCCTCACTTACGTCGTGTTCTCGCTGGCGCGCGCGCCGTCCGCGATCGAGCTGTTGCAGGCCGACGTGTTCGTGCCCAATGCGCTGGCCCCGATCGCGCCGAGCTTCCGGCGCTGGCGCACCACGGTGACGGTGCAGGACATCGAGAGCACGGTGACGCAATATCTCGGCCCCGACCGCACCCGCGAGGCCTTCGCCTCGTTCGCCGTCGACCGCAACGTCGTGCTGCTGGCCTCGGCACCGGCCGATTTCGAGCTGCTGCAGCATGCCGAGCGCTTGATCGCGTCCTCGATCGGGGCGGCGTCCTCGCGCCTCGTGATGTCGCTGCTGCTGCAGCGGCGGACGGTGTCGGCCAAGGCCGCGCTGAAGCTGCTCGACGACTCGCACGCCGCGCTGCATTTCAACCGCGAGATCCTGCAGACCGCGCTCAATCACGTGCGTCAGGGCATCGCGGTGTTCGACGCCGATCTGCAGCTGATCTGCTCCAATCGCCAGTTCTCCGAATTGCTCGCGCTGCCGCCGCATTTGGTGCAGCTCGGCATCCCCTTGCCCGAGATCCTCGAATTCATGGGCGCGATCAGTCCGCCGCCGGCTGGTGACAGTGACAACCTGCTGCAACTGCGGCTGCGCGCCTACACCACCGAGGGCGAGCCCTATCTGGAACGCTTCACCGACCGCCACCTGGTGATCGAGGTGCGCGCCAACCGCATGCCGGGGGGCGGGCTCGTCATCACCTTCTCCGACGTCACGCCGAGCTTCGAGGCCGCGGAGGCGCTGGAGCGCGCCAATGCGACGCTGGAAAAGCGGGTGCGCGACCGCACCGAGGAACTGACGCGGCTGAACTCGGAACTCGCGCTCGCCAAGGGCATCGCGGAAGACGCCAACGCCTCCAAGACCCGCTTCCTGGCGGCGGCCAGCCACGACATCCTGCAACCGCTCAATGCGGCGCGCCTCTATGTCACGAGCCTGGTCGAACGCCAGAACGGCGGCGAGGATTCGCGCCTGGTCGAGAACATCGACGACTCGCTCGAGGCGATCGAGGACATCCTGGGCGCGCTGCTCGACATATCGAGGCTCGATGCCGGCGCCATGACGCCGGCGATCACGAGCTTCCGGATGGCCGATTTGATGCGCTCGCTGGAGATCGAGTTCATGCCGATCGCCCGCGACAAGGGCCTCGATCTGCGCTTCATCGCCTGCTCGCTGCCGGTCGAATCCGACCGCTCGCTGCTGCGCCGACTGTTGCAGAACTTCATCTCCAACGCGATCAAATATACCCCGCGCGGCCGCGTGCTGATCGGCTGCCGGCGCCGCGGCAACGCGCTCCAGATCAGCATCTTCGACACTGGCGTCGGCATCCCCGTGCAGAAGCGCGGCGAGATCTTCAAGGAATTCCATCGGCTCGAGCAGGGCGCCCGGATCGCCCGCGGCCTCGGTCTCGGCCTGTCGATCGTCGAGCGGCTGGCGCGCGTGCTCAACCACCGCATCGCGATTTCGGCCAATGTCAGCGGCGGCTCGGCGTTCTCGGTCACCGTGCCGGTCGCCACCGCCGTCAACCATACCGCGGCCGTCACCACCGCCACGCCGCTGTCGAAGACGCCGATGAGCGGCTCCCTGATCGTCTGCATCGAGAACGATCCCGCCATCCTCGACGGCATGAAGACGCTGCTGACGGCGTGGGACGCCGAGGTGATCGCGGTGCTCGATGCCGACGGCGCGATCAGCGCGATCGAGGCCGCCGGCGGCCGCGTCACCGGCGTGCTGGTCGACTATCACCTCGATCGCGGCAACGGCGTCGCTGCGATCCGCGAGATCCGCCGCCGCTTCGGCGACGGAATTCCGGCGATCCTGATCACCGCCGATCGCAGCCCCGCGGTGCGCTTGGCCGCGCGCGAGGAAAACATCGCGGTGCTGAACAAGCCGGTCAAGCCGGCCTCGCTGCGCGCCCTGCTCGGACAATGGCGCACCCAGCAGATGGTGGCGGCGGAGTAGCCTTACGACCGGCCGGCCTGACGCCTGCGCAGCGCCCGCAGGCGAAGTCCGGCCGCAACGGCGAGCATGGCCGGCACCACGAAGCTCGCCGGCACCCAGAAGGCGGCGCGCGCCATCGTCGCGTCGGCAATCGCAGCGGACAGGCCGCTGGCATTCGCGATCAGCCCCGCGATCGCCGCACCGAACGCAAAGCCCATCTGCTGGATGGTCGGGACCGACGAGGCCGCGACCACTTCGTCGCCCGCCTTGGCACTGTCCATGATGCGATGTGCGACGAGCGGCCAGCACTGGCCGATACCGGCTCCCAGCATCGCGATCGCCACGACCAGCAGGATGATCGACGCCGCGCCGTCCGGACCGAGCCACCCGATCGCGGCGAGACTCGCTGCCATGATCGCAGGACCGGTCAGCATCAGGCGGTCCGCGCGGCGGGCCGACACGCCGGCCGTCAGCAGCGAGGCGGCGCTCCAGCCCAGCGAGGCGCAGGCGACGGTGAAGCCGGCCGAGAGCGGATCGAAGCCATGCAGTTGCTGCAGGAACATCGGCACGTAGATCTGCAACGGACTGAAAGTGACGCAGAGCAGCAGCGCGAGCCAAAGCCCGACGCCGGTGCCGGTGCGCCAGGAGAACGCTCGCTCGGCAGCAGCCGGGGTGACGCCAGACGATCGAGCCGGAGCATCGCGACGAACGAGACGATCGCCGTGACGATCAGGCCGAGCTTCAGCAAGGACGATCCGACGGCGGAGGTGGCTGACGTCGCGGCGATGGCAAGGCAGATCAGCGCGACACGGCCGAGCGGCACGCGCGCCGACGATGAGGGCCGTGCCGCCGTGACCGGCGGCAGCACGAAGAAGGCAGCGATCGCCAGCACGGCGGCCGTTGCGGCGCTGGCGACAAAGGCGCCGCGCCAGCTCGCGAAATGCGCGAACATCCCGCGGCGGCGATTTCCGGTTATTTCAGATAGTATCTTGTTTCTAAAATAGGCCGATGAGTCTAGACGACACCCGCAGCCAGGATCGCATCCTGTTCGAACTGAAGACGCGCGGCCCGCAGACGGCTGCCGGCATCGGCGCGCGCCTCGACATGACGCCTGCCGGTGCGCGCCAGCACCTGCTCAAACTCGAAGCGGTGGGCCTCGTCGAAAGCGGCGATGAACGCGAAGGGCGCGGGCGGCCGCGGAAGTATTGGCGGCTGACGGCGCGCGGCCACGCGCGCTTCCCCGACCGCCATTCCGACCTCACGCTTGATCTGCTGCGGTCGATGCATGAGGTGTTTGGCGAGCGCGGCCTGGAGACGCTGATCGCGCATCGCGAACGCGCCGGCATTGCCGACTACCGAAAGGCGGTCGGAACCGAGGGCTCACTCCGACAGCGGCTCATGGCGCTCGCACGGATCCGGAGCCGGGAAGGCTATATGGCGAGCGTGGTCAAGGACGCCGGCGGCTTCCTGCTGATCGAGAACCACTGCCCGATCTGCGCGGCGGCGGCAGCCTGTCAGGGCCTCTGCCGCTCCGAGCTTGCGGTGTTTCGCGCCGTGCTGGGCAGCGACGTCGTGGTCGAGCGCGTCGATCACATCCTGGCCGGTGCGCGGCGCTGCGCGTACCGGGTGATGCCGGCCGCGTAAGTCAGCTCGACGGCGTGCCTTGGCGCCACTGGCCGCCCGCGATCTTGGCGGCGGCGATCACGGCCTGGGTGCGGCTTTCGACGCCGAGCTTCTGCAGGATGGCCGAGACATGGGCCTTGATGGTCGCTTCCGAGACGCCGAGCTCGTAGGCGATCTGCTTGTTGAGCAGCCCCTCGGACAGCATCATCAGCACCCGCACCTGCTGCGGGGTCAGCGTCACCAGACGGTCGCGCAGCCGCGTCATGTCGGGATCGCCGGCCGCCGACAGATCGGTGTCCGGCGGAACCCAGACGTCGCCCTCCATCACCTTCATGATGGCGTCACGCAGCGTCTCGACGCCGAAGCGCTTGGGGATGAAACCGGAGGCGCCGAAATCGAGCGAGCGGCGAATGGTTCCGGCATCGTCGCTGGCGGAAACGATGACCACAGGAATCGCCGGATACTGCGCCCGCAGATAGATCAGGCCGGAAAAGCCGCTGATCCCCGGCATGCTCAGGTCGAGCAGGATCAGATCGACCTCGGAGTCCCGCTCCAGCAGCGCGGTCAGGTCCTCGAACGATCCGGCCTCGCTGATCGTGGCCGAACTCACGACGCTGGACACCGCCTGACGCAACGCATCGCGGAACAGCGGATGGTCGTCGGCGATGACAAGATGAGTATTGGCAGCAGCAGTCATCTCAGTCCCACAAGCGGGCTTTGGCAAGCCCGCGCCGTTCGGTTGTCGCCCGCGTGGCAGTATCACGCAAGCCCTTGATAATACCAGATGCCAACGCAGTTAACCCGCCGAGCTTGTGCGCCGCAACAGACGCACGCGGGGACGTTCCATTTCATTCTACCCCTCGAAGATAAGTTCAAGCGTGCAAAAGCCAAAAGTCTTATTGGGACGGGTTTCACTGCGATGTTACCCTCGAATGAAGCCCAGGCTCATTCGAGCCTAGTCAGCCAGGCGGGGCTCGCATGGCAGCAATAATTCGGGGGGAGCAATCCAGATGTCCACAATGACTGCAACTTCGGCGCGGCCCGCCGGCATGACGAAGGATGAGCGTTTCGTCATCCTGGCGTCGTCGCTCGGCACCGTGTTCGAGTGGTACGACTTCTATCTCTACGGTTCACTGGCCGGCATCATCGGTGCGCAGTTCTTCTCCGACTATCCGCCGGCGACACGCGACATCTTCGCGTTGCTGGCCTTTGCCGCGGGCTTCCTGGTGCGTCCGTTCGGCGCCATCGTGTTCGGCCGGGTCGGCGACATCGTCGGCCGCAAATACACCTTCCTCGTCACCATCCTGATCATGGGCATGTCGACCTTCATCGTCGGCCTGTTGCCCAGCGCCAAGACCATCGGCATCGCGGCGCCGATCATCCTGATCTCGCTGCGCCTGTTGCAGGGCCTCGCGCTCGGCGGTGAGTATGGCGGTGCGGCGACCTACGTCGCCGAGCATGCGCCACAGGGCAAGCGCGGCTACTACACCTCGTTCATCCAGACCACGGCAACGCTCGGACTGTTCCTGTCGCTGCTGGTGATCCTGTTCACCCGAACCTTCACCGGTGAGAAGGACTTCGCCGATTGGGGCTGGCGCATTCCGTTCCTGGTCTCGGTGCTGCTGCTCGGCATCTCGGTCTGGATCCGTCTGCGGTTGAACGAATCGCCGGTGTTCCAGCGGATGAAGGAGGAAGGCAAGACGTCCAAGGCGCCGCTGACCGAAGCCTTCGCGACCTGGAGCAACGCCAAGATCGTGATCCTCGCCTTGTTCGGCCTGACCATGGGCCAGGCAGTGATCTGGTACACGGGCCAGTTCTACGCGCTGTTCTTCCTGCAATCGATCCTCAAGGTCGACGGCTACACTGCCAACCTCCTGATCGCATGGTCGCTGTTGCTCGGCACCGGCTTCTTCCTGGTGTTCGGCGCGCTGTCGGACAAGATCGGTCGCAAGCCGATCATCCTGGCGGGCTGCCTGCTCGGCGCACTCACCTTGTTCCCGATTTTCAAGATGATCACAACCAACGCCAATCCGGCGCTGGAAAAGGCCTATGAGACGGTCAAGGTGCAGGTCGTTGCGGATCCCGCCGGCTGCGGCGATCTGTTCAACCCCGTCGGCACCCGCGTCTTCACGGCGCCTTGCGACACCGCCCGCGCTTTCCTCGCCCAGTCGTCGGTGAAGTACGCCACCGTGCCGGGCCCGGCCGGCTCGCCGGTGAAGGTCACCGTCAACGACAAGGACGTGCCGTACACGGACGCCAAGACGTCGAACCCCGCCATCACAGCGGCGGTGCAGGCGGCGGGCTATCCGAAGCCGGGTGACGCCGGCGTCGTGAAGATGTCGAACCCGTTCGACGTCTTCCGTCCGCAGGTGGCTGCGACCATCGGGCTGCTGTTCATCCTGGTGCTCTACGTCACCATGGTCTACGGCCCGATCGCCGCGATGCTGGTCGAACTGTTCCCGACCCGCATCCGCTACACCTCGATGTCGCTGCCCTATCACATCGGCAACGGCTGGTTCGGCGGCCTGCTCCCGGCGACCGCGTTCGCGATCACCGCCTCGACCGGCGATATCTACTCCGGTCTCTGGTATCCGATCATCTTCGCGGCAATCACCGTCGTGGTCGGCGCGCTGTTCATTCCGGAAACCAAGGACGTCGACATCACCAAGACCTGACCGCAAGTCCTGATCAGTCGTCATTCGCAATCAAAATGCATCGGCCGCGGAGCGATCCGCGGCCGATGTCGTTTTGGAAGCCAGGCCTTGGAAGCGAGGTCTAACCCGTCAGCGCGTGGCGCCGATGAATTGCAGCACGATCTCGCGCCGGTGCGCCCTGGCGCGATGCTCGATCAGATAGATGCCCTGCCAGGTGCCGAGCGCCATCTCGCCATCGAGCACCGGGACCTGCAGCGAGGTCGCCGTCAGCATGGTCTTGATGTGCGCCGGCATGTCATCGGGGCCTTCGGTGTCGTGACGCCAGCCGCCGTCTTCGGGCGCGGCGCGATCGAGCGCCGTCATCAGATCGACCAGCACCGTCGGATCGGCATTCTCCTGGATCGTCAGCGAGGCCGAGGTGTGACGGATGAACAGCGTCACCGCCCCCTCGCCGGCGCGCACCTCGCGCAGGAATTTCGCGACCTCGCGCGTGATGTCGGTGAAGCCGGCGCCGGACGTTTCGACCGTCAAGCGCGACGAGGCGATGCTGGTCGCTGCGACCGAGGATGGTGCCGAGCGCGCAATCATTTTCGCTGAACTCATCTGCAGTCTCTCAACTCGTCGTCCCGGCGAAGGCCGGGACCCATACCCCGCGGCCCCTCATGTTCAAAGACTCGGAGTGGATATCCTTTGTAACCAATACGCTTCGGTGGTTATGGGTCCCGGCTTTCGCTGGGACGACACCGTGGATGTTGCAAACGCCGTATCAAATCTTGCCGCCATTGACGTCGCGCTGAACGCGATTGGCCATCTCGATCAGCCGCCGCCAGGCCCGCTCCACGAACGACATCATGCGATCCATGTCGCGGTCGCTCGGCAGCGGGATCTCGATCTTGCGCTCGCCCTCGGCGACCTTCGGCTCAGCCTTCTTCAACGAATCCGATTTCGGCAACGCCTCGTCGGTCTTGGCCGATGGTGCGCGCGCGGCGAGCTCGCCTTTCAGCCTGTCATTGTCGGCCTGCAGGCGGCCGATCTCGGCATCCAGCGCTGCGCGCTCGTCGGGCACCATGTAACAGGCCCAGCCCGCGCTGGAATTGGAGCAGGTCGACACCGCACCGGTGCGGGTGTCGAGCCGCAGGAAGCCATCGCCGGCCGGTGACAACGCATAGCGGCCGTTCTCGGTATCGGGCACGGTTTGCGCGAGCGCGGCGCCGCTTGAGATCAGGATGGCAACGATTGCGATGGACAATTTCGAGGACGACATCGCGATGGGCATGGCTTGCTCCGCCTCAACCTGATTCCTGCCCCTAGACCACAGAGCTATAGGGCTTGCGACCAGACTTCAACGCGTCCTCGAGCAATTCGATCCGGTCCTGCCCCCAGAAGACCTCGCCATCGAGCACATAGCCGGGCGAGCCGAACACGCCGGCGTCCAATGCATTCTGGCGATTCTGCTCATAGACCGCGCTGATCGCATCGGAGCCCGAGCGCTCCACCAGCTGCCGGCCGGGCAAGCCTGCATCGTCGGCGAGCTTCACCAGCGTTGCAGCATCGGCAAGATTGAGCTCAAGCTCCCACACCGCGGGATAGGCGCGTTGCAAGAACGGCTCGGGGTCGAGGCCGGCCTCGAGCAGCGCGATCACGACGCCATCGGCAAGCCGCCCGTTGAACGGCCAATTGGCCGGCTGCAGGTGAAAATTCAGCCCGCGCTTGTCGCGCCAGCGCTGCAATTCGATCATCCGGTAGCGCTGCCGCACCGGATGGCGCTGGGCGAGCGGCAGCCCGCCGGTCTCCGAGAACAAATCGACCAGCAGCACGGGCCGGTAATTTACCTTGAGATCGTAAGCGTTTACGAGCCGCACGAAGGGCTTGTGACCGATATAGGCCCAGGGCGATTGCAGCGAGAAGTAGTAATCGATCTGGCGTGACATGCGGAACCCTGACTGCGTGAGAGGATAAGGACTTTCGGTGATCCCAGCAGAGCCGGAAATGCCAGGCAACATCGCTTCAAAGCATACAAGCTGTTGCACTGCGAACACTGCGTCACTCTGACCTTGAATATCTTCAAATTAATCCAGCAGAATCAAAGCAATAACTGGTTACGACGCAATCTTGACTTGATTAGACGCGGTAAGTATGGTCCGCGCGGCTTTTGACGGGGACGGGCGCAATTTCCATCATCCGCGGCTTCGGTTAGTGTTTGCAGCATGGCTGAGAACACCAACGACGGCGCAGGTGGAAGTCGCGATCAATCGCCTCCTGACGAAGCTGCGCTTTCCGCAAGGCTCGGAAGTCTCGATCATCGGTTGTCAGAAATTCGCGACAGCCGCAGGAGCAAGACTGATCAATCCGGTACTGAAAGCGGGGACAGTGCGGCCAGAGCTTCGGCGATGGCGCTCGGTTTTCGTCTTTCCTCGGAGCTGATCGCGGGCGTTGCCGTCGGAGCGGCGATTGGCTGGGGATTCGACCGTTTGCTGTCGACGTCGCCATTCGGCTTCATCGTGTTGACGCTGCTCGGCTTCGTCGCCGGCGTGTTCAACGTGGTGAGGTCCGCGGGCGTGGCCTCGGGCAAGCGCTGAGCGCTGGCGGGAAGTCACGACATTTGAAATTCGATTACCGGCACGATGGCCGGTGGACCAAGAGCCGCGCGGATGAAAATCGACCCGATCCACCAGTTCAATATCGAGCCCCTCTTCACGCTCGGCCACATCGGCAATCACACGATCGCCTTCACCAATTCGTCGCTCTACATGTTCATCGCGGTGCTGCTGATTGCACTGCTGATGCTGGCGAGCAGCCGGGATCTGGTTCCGGGACGGCTGCAGTCGGTCGCCGAGATCTCCTACGAGTTCGTCGCCAGCACGGTTCGCGGCAACGCCGGTGCGGAAGGCATGAAGTTCTTCCCGCTGATCTTCTCGCTCTTCATGTTCATCTGCGTCTCGAACCTCGTGGGCATCATCCCCTACACCTTCACGATCTCGAGCCACCTGATCGTCACCGCAGCCCTTGCACTCCTGGTGTTCTTCACCGTCCTGATCTACGGCCTCTACAAGAACGGTCTGAAATTCTTCAAGATCTTCGTCCCCTCCGGCGTTCCGCTGTACATCCTGCCGCTGGTCATGTTCATCGAGGTCCTGTCGTTCTTCCTGCGGCCGGTCTCGCACAGCGTGCGTCTGTTCGCCAACATGCTGGCCGGCCACATCGCGCTCAAGGTGTTCGCGGGCTTCGTCGCGATGCTCGGCTTCTCGCTGGGCGCACTCGGCTGGTTCGGCGGCGTGCTGCCGCTGGCGCTCACGGTCGCGCTGTACGCGCTCGAACTGCTGGTCGCGTTCCTGCAGGCCTACGTGTTCGCGATCCTGACCTGCATCTACCTCAACGACGCCATTCATCCGGGACACTAAGCGGTCCGGGGAATCTCCACCCACCAATCTGTCTATCTTTCTCAAGGAGCTACAAATGGAACCGGCAGCAGCAAAACTTATCGGCGCGGGCATCGCGTGCATCGGCATGGGCGGTGCGGGCGTCGGCGTGGGCATCATCTTCGGCAACTACCTCGCCGCTGCGGTGCGTAACCCCTCGGCCGCTCAGGGCCAGTTCGGCAACCTGATCTTCGGCTTCGCCGTGACCGAAGCGCTCGGCATCTTCTCGCTGCTGATCGCGCTGCTTCTGCTGTTCGTTCCGCTCTGAGCGGCACCCCGGTTCCGCTTTAGCGGCAACCCGGTTCCGCTCTCGCGGTAACCCGTCGCGCCGCCCAAAGGTCGTACAATGGGCGGCGCGCATGACAGCAACAGGAGAACACCGTGGCTGAGAGTCATGGCGAGGCAAAAGGCCAGAATGCCGGCGCCCACACCGAGGCCGATGGCGGACATCACGGCGGAACCTTTCCGCCGTTCGATTCCTCCAATTACGCCTCGCAGCTGGTGTCGCTGGCGATTGCATTTGTCGCGCTCTATCTGATCGTGTCGCGTATCGCCCTGCCGCGCGTCGGCGGGACGATCGATGCACGCCAGAACAAGATCGAGGGCGATCTGGCCGAAGCGCAGAAGCTGAAGGACGAGTCCGACGCGGCGCTGAAGGCCTATGAAACCGAGCTGGCGAATGCGCGCTCCAACGCGCAGGCGATCGGCAACGAGACCCGCGAGAAGCTGAACGCGGCCTCGGAAGTCGAGCGCAAGGCGCTGGAAGAGAAGCTGGCGGCCAAGCTCGCCGACGCCGAGAAGCAGATCGCAACGACCCGGACCAACGCCATGAGCAACGTCCGCGGTATCGCGGCGGATGCGGCCGGCGCCATCGTCCAGCAACTCGCCGGCGTCACGCCGGACGCGAATGCGGTCAACAGCGCCGTCGACGCGTCGCTGAAGGGATAGACGATGTTTTACGAACCGGAAACCTGGGTTGCGATCGCCTTCGTCATTCTGCTGGTCGTGTTCGGCTACCTCGGCGTCCATCGCACCCTGCTGACGGCGCTCGATCATCGTGCCGAGCGCATCAAGGCTGAGCTGGATGACGCCCGCCGTCTGAAGGACGAGGCCAACAAGCTGCTCGGCGAATACAAGGCGCGCCGCGCCAGTGCGGAGCGCGAAGCCGCCGACATCATCTCCAATGCCAAGGCCGAAGCCGAACGGATCGCGGCTGAAGCCAAGGCCAAGATGGAAGATTTTGTCGCCCGGCGGACCAAGACCGCCGAGGGCAAGATCGCCCAGGCCGAGGCCCAGGCCGTGGCCGATGTGCGCGCCGCCGCGGCCAACGCCGCCGTGACCGCCGCCTCGACCATCCTGTCGCAGTCGGTCAAGGGCTCGGTTGCCGACGACCTCGTCGGCAAGGGCATCGCCGAAGTTCGTTCCAAGCTGAACTGACGCGATCACACTTCCTTCGAAAAAGGCCGGCGCGAACTGATCGCGCCGGCCTTTTTCTTTGTTCCTGCTGTTTCTTATTCCACCGGCCCGTCACGGCCGCCGCCGCTACTTCTTCTTGTGCGGCGCGCGGGCCTTGGGCTCCGGCTTCAGCGCCTGCGGATCGAAGCCGATATAGAAGATGTAATCGTCGTTCTCCGCGGCCGACGGCGCCGGATAGACGACATCCTCGGCGACCAGGCTGAACGGCACGCTGCCGCTGTCGTCCATCTGCACCGTGGTGGTGTAGGCCTTGGTGGCGATGGTCTTCTCGCCGACGCCGCCCTTCACCACGGCGACGCGCAGCGGCACCTGGATGGTCGGCGGTGCGCCCTGGGGGCCGACAATGACCCGCCCCTGGATACCGATCTTGGCCGTGATCTGGCCGCTGTTCAGATTGCATTCCCGCGCCGTGCGCGTGATCGAGGCCAGGAACTTGACGTCGTTGCCGACCGCTTCCTTGCCGTCCACGGCCACCGAATAGGTCGAGGCCCCGGAGCGGATCTGCACCGGCGGGCAGGTCAGCCCGGCGTCGGCATCGTTGAGCGGCTGCGGCGCCGCGGGCGTCGCCGGCTTCGAATCGGACGAACCGCCGCCGAACAGGCTCTTGAAGCGGTCGCTCAGCGACTGCGCCGAGCTGGCCTTCGGCAGCAGGGTGGCACCGAGACCGATCGATACCGCCGCCGCGAGCGCGAACCTGATCACCCTGTCACACATGCGATATTCCTAAAGCCCCCAAACCGGAGTTCCCCGCTTCGCGGGCGTTATAGCAAGCCAATGGCGGCGAACCCAAGGCATGTTGAAACGGCATGTTGCAAAGGCATGTTGAAAGCATCCTGAAACGGCTCGGATGCGGCCCGCCATCAGCCAATAGGCTTGGGATTCAGCCGCGGAAATCCTCATGCAGCAGGCCGAACAGCAGGTGGTCCTGCCAGATCCCGTTGATGCAGAGATAGCGCCGCGCCAGACCCTCGCGGGTGAAGCCGCACTTCTCCAGCACGCGGATCGACGACGCATTGGAGGGAATGCAGGCCGCCTCGATGCGATGCAGGTTGAGCTCGCCGAACAGCGAGGGCAGCAGCACCCGCAGCGCCGTCGTCATGTAGCCGCGATGGGCGTGCGGCAGGCCGACCCAATAGCCGATCGTGCCGGCCTGTACGATGCCGCGGCGGACATTGGCGAGCGTGATACCGCCGATCATCACCCCGTCCGATTCGCGGAAGATGATGAACGGATAGGAGCGGTCGGCGGCGATATCCTCGCTGTAGCGACGCAACCTGCGGCGGAAGCCGGCGCGGGTCAGGTCGTCGGAGGGCCAGATCGGCTCCCATGGCGTCAGATAGGCGCGGCTGAACTCGCGCAACTGAGCCCATTGCGGGAAATCCGACATTTGCGGCGCACGCAGCAAAAGCCCGTGCCCCCGCGGCATCAGTGCAGCCGGTCCACTGGACGGCAAACGAAACAGGGCCATGGCCCAACACTCCCCCGCCAAGCTGCTCCCCCTCGCCTGCTCGTGCGGGGAGAGGGTCGGGGTGAGGGGCCGTTTCCGCAAACTCGGCCTGCGGATAGCCCCCTCACCCGAAGCCTTCGGCCATAGCCGAGGCTCCGCCTCGGCGTATCTCCGTCAACGGCCGCCGGTAGGCGGCCTCTGCTCTCCCCCGCAAGCGGGGCGAGGTAAGCAGAATTCTTAGTGCAGCAGCGTCTTTGCCTTCGACTTCGTCAATCCTTCCGCAAAAGACACCGCCGTGTCCAGACCCCTGCCGCTGCCGAGTGCAACAACGGCGGGCCGGCTGCGCGACAGCAGCGCACGGGCGGCGTTGCGGCTCGATTCGACCGAGACCGCGTCGATCCGCGCCACCAGCTCTTCCACCGTCTGCGGCCGGCCATAGGCTAGCACGTGGCGTGCCAGCTGCTCGGCCCGGGATGAACAGCTTTCCAGCGCCATCAACAAGCCGGCCTTCATCTGCGCCTTGGCGCGGGCGACCTCGGCCTCGGTCAGGGTTTCCACCGCGTCATTGATGACGTCGACGATGACTTCCATCATTTCCGGCGCATCGGCCGGATCGGTCCCGGTGTAGAGGCCGAAGAAGCCGGTGTCGGTGTAGGGGGCGTGGAAGGTGTAGATCGAGTAGCACAGGCCGCGCTTCTCGCGCACCTCCTGGAACAGCCGCGACGACATCCCGCCGCCCAGCGTGTTGGTGAAGACCTGCAGCGAGAACAGCGACAGGTCGGTCTGCGGCACGCCTTCGAGCGCCAGCGTCAGATGCGCCTGCTCGAGATCGCGATGCACCACCCGCGAGCCGCCCTTGCCGAACATCGCAGCCTGCGGCTTCGGCGCCGGCGTGGCGTCGAAGCTCGCGAATTTCTCGGCGACGTCCTCGACGACGCGCTTGTGATCGACCGCGCCGGCGGCGGCGACCACCATGTCCGGGGCGCGGTAATGCGTCGACAGATAGCCGCGCAGCGTGTCGCGGTTGAAGGCCTTCAGCGTCTTGGCGGTGCCGAGCAGCGAGCGCCCCATCGGCTGGTCCGGATAGCAGAGCTCGTTGAGATGCTCGAACACGACGTCGTCGGGTGTATCCTGCGCTGCGCCGATCTCCTGCACGATGACGCTCTTCTCGCGCTCCAGCTCGTCCGGCACGAAGGACGGGTTGGCGAGGATGTCGGAGAGCACGTCGAGCGCCAGCGGCACGTCGGCCTTCATCACCCGCGCGTAGTAGGCCGTGGTCTCGGTCGAGGTCCCGGCATTGAGGTCGCCGCCAACCGCCTCGATCTCCTCGACGATCTCGCGCGAGGAGCGACGCGCGGTGCCCTTGAACGCCATGTGTTCCAGGAGATGCGAGATGCCGTGCTCGTTCGGCTTCTCGTCGCGCCCGCCGACGCCGGCCCAGACCCCGAGCGCCGCGGTCTCGAGATGCGGCATGGTGTCGGTGACGACGGTGAGGCCGCTCGGCAGCTTGGTGATTTCAACGCTCATCAGGCAACTCCCTGCTTGGCGGCACGGCTGACCGACAGCACGAAGCGCTCGACCTCGGCGGAATCATTCTTCATCACAGTCATCTGTTCGGACTTGGTCATCAGGCCTCCGAGCCAGGCCGGCAGCTGCGGGCGCACCCCGCAGGCCGCCTCGACCGCATCGGGGAATTTGGCCGCATGCGCGGTCGACAGCACGATGTTCGGGATCTTGGAGTCCGAGGTGTCGCGGTCGGCGACCGCAAGCGCCACCGCGGTGTGCGGATCGACAAGATCGCCGGCCTCGCGCCAGGCGGCGCGGATCGCCGCCGCCGTCTCGGTCTCGTCGGCGCGGCCGGCGTCGAAATCG
The DNA here is from genome assembly GCF_018129565.1 of Bradyrhizobium sp. AUGA SZCCT0105. Classification (NCBI taxonomy): domain Bacteria; kingdom Pseudomonadati; phylum Pseudomonadota; class Alphaproteobacteria; order Hyphomicrobiales; family Nitrobacteraceae; genus Bradyrhizobium; species Bradyrhizobium sp. AUGA SZCCT0105. The sequence continues at coordinate 305,190 of NZ_JAFCMK010000008.1, forward strand.
CGGCGCACCGCGGCCAGGGTCGCATCCGGCAGCACGAAGCGGCCGGATTGCTTCAGCGAGGCCATCAGGCGGCGAACCTGATCGGCGTCGCGGCCGCTGGCCTCGAACAATAGCCGCTCGAAATTCGAGGACACCTGGATGTCCATCGACGGCGACGCCGTGGCGTGCACCTCGCGCACCTCGTAGTTGCCGGTCTTCAGCGTGCGCGGCAGGATGTCGTTGACGTTGGCGGCAATCCGCAGCCAGCGGATCGGCAGCCCCATGCGCTTCGCCACATAGCCGGCGAAGATGTCGCCGAAATTGCCGGTCGGCACCGTGAAATCCACCGTCCGCTGCGGCGCGCCGAGCGCAACCGCCGAGGTGAAATAATAGACCACCTGCGCCACGATGCGCGCCCAGTTGATCGAGTTGACGCCCGACAGCGCCACCTGGTCGCGGAAGCGATGGTTGTTGAACATCTCCTTCACCAGCGCTTGGCAATCGTCGAACGTACCTTCGATCGCCAACGCGTGGACGTTGGCCGCACCGGTCGTCGTCATCATGCGCCGCTGCACTTCGGAGATGCGCCCGCTCGGGAACAGCACCACGAGGTCGACATTGTCGAGATTGGCAAACGCCTCGACCGCGGCGCCGCCGGTATCGCCCGAGGTTGCGACCACGATGGTGGTGCGCTGCGCGCGCTTGGCCAGCACGTGATCCATCAGCCGCGAGATCAGCTGCATCGCGACGTCCTTGAACGCCAGCGTCGGCCCGTGGAACAGCTCGAGCAGGAACTGGTTCGGCCCGACCTGGTCGAGCGGCACCACGGCGGGATGGCGGAAGGTGGCATAGGCCTCGTTCGCCATGCGGCCGAGCTCGGCGTCGGAAATCTCGCCGGCGACAAACGGCCGGATGATCTCGACCGCGACCTCCCAATAGGGACAGCCGAAGAAGGCGGCGATGGTCTCGGGCGACAATTGCGGCCAGGTCTCGGGCACGTAAAGCCCGCCGTCACGGGCAAGCCCGGTCAGCATCACATCGCAGAAGCCAAGCACCGGGGCCTCACCCCGGGTCGAAATATACCGCGTCAAACCGCCCTCCAAAGGCTTCGATTAGAGCCTTAAGCCTTTGATATCATGGATTTATCGATTTCGCCGCATGCGACCCGATGTGGTTCACCATAGAAGATCGGACCGGCAATGGGTAGCCCGAAGCACGCGCCTCGGGGGCGCGCGGAGTGCCGTATGGCGTTGCCCGCGACCCACCGCCAGCGCCGCATTCACAACCGTCGTCCTGGCGCAAGCCAGGACCCATAACCACCGCGTTCGATGATGAACGGGATAGCGGCCCCAGCGTCGCGCAGCAACAAGCGGTCGGGGTAATGGGTCCTGGCTTGCGCCAGGACGACGTTGAGTGTGTTGCACGATCGCGAGCAAGCCCGGTGTCATCACCCGCGTGCGCTTTCGCGGGTGATCCAGTATTCGTCCCTAACCGCTCGGCGGCGCCAGCGGCTGCACGATCTCCTGGAACGGCGGCAGCGCCTCGCAGCGCGCGGCGTGGGCCTGCAGCGCCGGATAGCGCGCATCGAACAGATGCGGATGCGCCTCGCCGGTGAAGCGCAACGCGCAAGCCACCGCGATATCGGCATGACCGATGCGATCGCCCAGCCAGTACGGCGACGGCACCGCCGCGCGCTCCTTTTCCAGCACCGCGAGCACGCCCGCAATCTGCGCCTCGCAGCGCTCGACCCACAGCTTCAACTGCTCCTTGCGCAGCACGCGCTCATAGACAAGGCTCACCGCCTTGTCGGCAAGCCCGGTCGCCAGCGCCGTGATGCGCAGATGCCTGCGCCGCTCGGGCCCCGAGCGTGCAATCATCGCCTGCTCCGGCCCGACCAGCTCGTCGAGATAATCCAGGATCGCACCGCTCTCGATCAGCGCCTCGCCATCATCGAGCACCAGCGTCGGCACCCGCCGCACCGGATTGTAGGCCGCAACCTTCTCCGCATCGCCGAAGGTCGACCACGGCTTGTGCTCGAACGGCAATCCATAGAGCCGCAACGCGATCGCGGTGCGGCGGACAAAGGGCGAGTCGTACTGGCCGATCAGGAACATCTGTCATCTCGTCGGTCATGCCCGCGGCAGGCCGTGCTTCGAAAGCAGGGCTTTCGAAGTGTGGCGGCTACGCCGGGGTCAGAGGTTGCGCTTTGCACCATGGTAGATGAGCCACACTGCATTGCAATATCGCGAGTCATTCCGGCAAAGCATTGCCTGCTGTTGATTCTGCCGACGCTACAGGTGGGTGCGGGATGATGTTTGATATTTCGCGAAGGCGGGATGCGACGCCATCGGCGCTATTCCTCAACCATGTTGGTGAGCTCACCTGACTCCATCAACAGCGCCACGGCCTGCTCCATGCTCGTCCTTGTGATGGATTGAACTATCACCAGGTTCGGCTCGAAGAACACCCTGCCGCGCTCAAGCTCGTCATTGATGGCTTGTGCAAGTCGTGCGGGGTCATAGAAGTTCAGAAGGTACCGCTTCCCCGAAGCATTGATCCGCGCCTGCGAAAACCAACCCTTTGCCTCGACTTCCCATTCGTAGTCTGCAAAGTCCGCCGGTAGTTCCAGGGAAAAGCCAGGCATATAATTCCCTCCTATCCAATCACCGGCACATGCCGCGCCGCATCGCGCGGCAGTTTGCCGTCGAGCCGGGGATCATCCGCCACCTCGATCTGCCGCTTGAACGCACGGAAGCCGGAGCGCTGGTAGAATGCGGTCGCGGAGGGATGATCGAAGGTGCAGGTGTGCACCCAGACCCGGCTGACGTCGCGCGACCAGGCGATCTCGAGCGCGCAGTTCATCAGGAAGCGTGCGGCGCCGGTGCCGATGAACTTTGCGGTGACGCCGAAATAGAGCAGCTGGCACTCACCTGGCTCGCTGAAGTCGAGTTCGAGCAGGCCTTCATCATTGCCGTCGACGACCAGCCCGTAGAGCTCGACGCCGGGCGCGTGAATCCGACCCCCGAGATCGGCGTCATCGATTCCCGTGCGGGTGAACCACAGCCACTCCTCACCGACGCGGCGGTAGAGATCGCGATACCAGTCGAGCGCAGGCGGCTCGACCTTACGCAGGCGCCACGCGCCCGGCGGATCGTCGCGCCGCGGCGGCCGCTCGGTCATTTCCAGATGTGTGACGACGGCGGCGACCTTGCCGTCGGGGATGTCGGAATAGCCGTCGGGCAGCAGCATCGCGCGACCTTTGTTTCGATACGATCGGCGGGAGATATCCGCATGTCGCGGCAGATGCAATGCAACGCGGCGTAACAAAGTCACCGATTTGTCAGTCGGTGTTTTGGCGAATCAAGCGCTCGATGAAGCTGGAAGCATCATCCGCATATTCGCCGTCGTCCCGGCGAAGGCCGGGACCCATTACCCCGAATATTAGTGATGAGGCACGCTGGGGCCGCAGCGTGCAACCCAAGCGAGATTTGTGGTTATGGGTCCCGGCCTTCGCCGGGACGACGCTGGAGTTTGTGGCGCAGCCAGTGAGACGTACTGGCCCCTCACCGCGGCGTCAGCGTGATCGCCTCGGCGGTTGCGGCTTCCACGGCCGGGCGGCTGTAGAGCAGCGGCACATATTGGCCCGTCGCCCAGAGCGGCGCGAGGTCGCGGTAGTGGCCGCTGAAGGGATCGCCGGATTGGCCGGGCGTGTTGATGGTGCGGCTCGCATCCCAATTGCCGACGTCGAGCACCATGCGGAACGAGGCACCCGCGGTGAGATTATAGTCGGAGCGGCGATAGGTGGCGGCGCGCGGCACGTTGGCGGCGCCGCCATAGGCGAGCGGACCGACCGACATCTGCGCCGCGGTCGCCTTGTCGGCGAGCGGCATCAACGCGTGATCGAACTTGGCGACATGCAGACGGCCCCAGCGCCAGGTCGATGCATCGCCCCCGAGCTTGTCGGCGACGTCGGCAACGGCCGCGCCGAGGCTGTCGCGGAGCACGCGGTCACGTCCGCCGGCGGGATCGCTGCCGAGCGCCGCATCCGGCTTTTCGAGATAATCGACGATGGCGGAGATGCTGGAGGCTTCCGGCGCGATCAGTTCGGCTGCCTTCGGCGCTGTGGTCTTGAGCAGCACCGGGCCGAGATGGTTCGCGATCCAGACCTCGTAGACCGCGGCCGCAGCGCTATCAGCCGCGTCGCGCGCATCCCACGCCTTCAACAGATCGAGGCCCTTCTTCACATTGGCATCGTCGGACGACAGCGGCTTCAGCAGCGCGACGAGGCGCCGCGCCAGCATGCCGGTGTCGTCGTTCTGCAACGCCATCGCATCCGCCAGCGTCACCTTGCTGTTGGTCTGCAGCACCTCGACGATGCGCTGCCAGCGCGCGCTGTCGGACCATTCGAAGCCGACCCGGCGCTCATTGACCGGATAATCGGCCGGCAGGTTCATCTGGTTGGCGGTGGCGATGAAGCCCTGCTTGGGCTGATAGAGTTTTGGCAGCTCGTCGAGCGACAGGAAACCCTGCCACTCGTAGCGGCCATCACCAGGCACCGGCATCAGGCCATCGAAGCTGGTCCGGCGCGGCGTCTTGCCGGCGGCGACCCAGCCGATATTGCCGCTAGTGTCGGCATAGACCTGGTTCTCCGACGGCGCGCCCCAGCGCCGCATCGCGCCGAGGAAGCCGTTCCACGACTTCGCGGTCATGTAGTCGGACGAGCCGAAATAGGCCGAGGTGCCCGGCTCGAACCAGATCGAGCGCACGGCGAACGCATGCTTCTTGTCGGCGTCGACAAAGATCACGGGTCCATGGCGGGTGAACTTCAGCTCGAGGTCGCGGTCGGCTTCGCCCTTCACCGCTTCCTTCTCGTGCACGATGCGCATGTCCTCCCAGCCCGTGCCGTAGCGGTACTGGTTCGGATTGTCAGGGTTGAGCTCGTAGACGTAGAGGTCTTCCTGGTCGACGTTGAAGATGGTGAGGCCGAACGCGATGGTGTCGTTGTGGCCGATCGAGATGCCCGGCAGCGCCGGCTCGCCGGCGCCGATCACCGAGATGCCGGGCGCGTTGAGGCCGATGATGTAGCGCAGCGACGGCACCGAGTGCTCACGATGCGGATCGTTGGCGAGGATCGGGCGCCCGGTCGCGGTGCGCGATGCGGCGATCACCCAGTTGTTGGAGCCGATGGTGTCGCGCTGCTGATCGGCCTCGGCCAAGAACTTGTCGGGATCGTGCGCCAGCGCGGCCTTCTGGTCCTTCTGAGCAGCGAACTTCACCGGGCGCGTGGCGAGGTCATAGGCCGCGAGCACGCCCTTCGGCACGCTGCAGGGGTCGAGCCCATCGGGCACCTTGGTGGTCCAGGTGGGCTCCAGCTTGACGCGGAAACGATCGGCATCGAGGCCGGCGGCGCAGGCGACCAGCGCGCGCTTCACCTCGGAGGCGACGTTGCGGGTCAGGCCGTGGCTGCGGACGCGCACGACATCCTCCGCCGACCATAGGTCCGGCATCGTGCCCGCGATCCTGAACTCGATCGGCAGCGCGCGCTTGCCCGCCTGGACGTCGGCGACATAGGCGTTGACGCCGGCGACGAAGGCGTCCGCATAGGTTTTCGCCTTCGGGCCATAGGCGGCCCATTCCGCGTTCATGTCGCCGCGATAGAGGAACTGACGCAGCGCCTTGTCCTGCTCGGCATAGGCGGGACCGAAATCCTTTGCCAGCTGGCCGAGCCCGCGCTTGCGCCAGAGGTCGATCTGCCAGAGCCGGTCGCGCGCGGCGTTGAAGCCCTGCAGGAAGAACAGGTCGTGTTCGTTGCCGGCATAGATGTGCGGAATGCCCCAGACGTCGACCAGGATCTGGCCCGGCGCCTTCAGCCCGGCGACGTCGGTCTTGACCTCGCGCGCCGCCACAAGCGGGCTCGGCTTCTCGCGCGCCGCGGCGGGAGCGGCGAGCATCGTGGCGCAGAGCGCGGCGGTGAGTAGTTTCGCGACGCGGTTGAGATCCGTGTTCATGTTGTTCTCCGATGGTTGTTGTTTTTGGTACGAGACTTCATCCGGGTTTCTCACCCGGCGCGCTACTCCCCCTCGTCGCTCGCCAGCACGCCCTTCACCGCGCGGCCCCAGCCGGCGAGCTTGCGGTCGCGCGTCGCCTCGCTCATCGCCGGCCTGAAGCGGTGTTCGAGCCGCCAATTGTCGGCGAATTTCGCGGGCTCCGGATAGACGCCGGCCTCGAGGCCGGCGAGATAGGCGGCGCCTAACGCCGTGGTCTCCTGGATCATCGGGCGATCGACCGGCGCGTTGAGCAGATCGGCGAGCCGCTGCATGGTCCAGTCGGATGCGGTCATGCCGCCGTCGACGCGCAGCACGGTGTTGGCGGCATTTGCCTCCGGCCAGTCGGTGCGCATCGCGGCCCACAGGTCGAAGGTCTGGTAGCAGACGCTTTCCAGGGTCGCATGCGCGAGCTCGGCCGGACCGGTGTTGCGGGTCAAGCCGAACAGCGCTCCGCGCACCCGCGGATTCCAGTAGGGTGCGCCCATGCCGACGAAGGCCGGCACGAGGTAGACGCTCTGCATCGAGTCGGATTTGTCGGCCAAGGGCCCGGTCTCGGCAGCGTGCTTGATGATGCCGAGACCGTCGCGCAGCCATTGCACCGCGCTGCCGGCGACGAAGATCGAGCCCTCGAGCGCGTAGGTGCGCTGGCCATTGAGCTGGTAGGCGATCGTGGTGAGCAGCTTGTTCTTCGACGCCACCGGCGTGGTGCCGGTGTTGAGCAGCGCGAAGCAGCCGGTGCCGTAGGTCGACTTCATCATGCCGGGCTCGAAGCAGGCCTGGCCGATGGTCGCGGCCTGCTGGTCGCCGGCAATGCCGGAGATCGCGATCGGGCCACCGAACAGATCCGCGGTGCTCTCGCCGAACCCGGCGGAGGAATCCTTCACCTCTGGCAACATCGAGCGCGGCACGCGCAACAGATTGATGAGGTCGTCGTCCCACGCCCCGGTGTGGATGTTGAACAGCAGCGTGCGCGAGGCGTTGGTGGCGTCGGTCGCATGCACCCGCCCGCCGGTGAGCCGCCACAAGAGATAGCAGTCGACGGTACCGAACAGGAGTTCGCCGCGCTCGGCGCGTTCGCGCGCGCCTGGCACGTGATCGAGGATCCAGGCCACCTTCGTCCCCGAGAAATAGGGGTCGATAATGAGACCGGTCTTGGCCGAGATCGCCGGCTCATGGCCCTCGGCCTTGAGTCTGGCGCAGATGTCGGCGGTGCGGCGGTCCTGCCAGACGATGGCGCGATGCACGGCTTGGCCGGTGGCGCGGTCCCATACCACGGTGGTCTCGCGCTGGTTGGTGATGCCGATCGCGGCGATGTCCTTCGCCTTCAGCCCGGCCTTCTCCAGCGCCTCGCGGCACACCATCACGGTCGAGGTCCAGATATCCTCCGGCTCGTGCTCGACCCAGCCGGAGGCCGGGAAATGCTGCGGAAACTCCTGCTGCGCGACCGCGGCGATGGAGATGTCGCTGCGAAACACCATGGCGCGCGACGATGTGGTGCCCTGATCGATGGCCAGCACGAAAGACATGAGCGTTTCCCTTAAGGCTTCGTAACAGGCGCCAAGGGAGCGGATTACCGCGGCGAGGTCAAGATTGCTGGTGAGTGTGGCGGGATGGTCGAGGCAAAGGCCCCGCGACAGTATCAGTCCCGTCATCCCCGCGCAAAGGCTTCGCCTTTGTCGCTGGAGGTGCGAGCCTTGCGGCGCAATTGCGCCGCTGGGCGAGCCTCGAAGGATGCACGGCCCGGCTGGTGGCCATCGACCCTTCGAGGGCCGCTGAAGAAGCGGCCACCTCAGGGTGACGGGGATAGAGCTAGTGCGAGGAGATGGAGGAAGCGCCGGTCACATCGGCCGGTAGGTCCTGACGTCGCCGGGGACGTTGACGCCGATCTTGATCGCGCCGACCGAGCGGATGATGTCGTCGCCGAGCAGCTGGGCGAAGCAGGCATAGCCCCAGTCGTTCATGTGCAGGCCGTCGGCGGTGACGAAATCGTCGATCGGGATCGCCTGCCTCTCGTGCCAGTCGCGCATCACCTCGAAGCGCGGGAAGATGCCGACATGGCGCAGCGCGGCGATGCGGCCGAGCAGCTTCACCATGCCGCGCGCGCTTTCGGGACGCTCGGTGACGCGCGGCGAATATTGCGGATCGACCAACACGACATCGGCGCCGGACGCCTGCAGCCGCGCCACGCCGTCCTCGACCTGCTTGGCGGTCTCGGTCGGATCGAGGTTGCGCAGCACCGCGTTGGTGCCGACCTGCCAGATCACCATGTCGGGGTGCACGTCGAGCACTTCGGTCTGCAGCCGCTTCATCATCTCGGGCGCATCCTCGCCGCCCTTGCCGCGATTGAGCACGCTGATGTCGGCCGACGGATACTGCCGGCGCAGCTGCGCGGCGAGCCGGCTCGGATAGGTGAATTCCGGCGCCGACGAACCGTAGCCCTGGGTCGAGGACGAGCCGAACGCGATGATGACGACCGGCTTGCCGGCGGCGAGCTTGGCTGCGACATGCGGCAGCGAGCCGGTACTGTTCGGCACGCCGGTGGGCTGATGGCAGGGCACGCGGTGGAAGATGTCGCTGGCGGATTTCGCGACCTGCTTCACCTTGTCGAGCGCCTTGGCGGCGACGCCCGGTTGCGGCTGCGGATTGGCCGCATCGGTTTCGACCGCGGCGGGCTTCGCAGCATCGGCTCTGATTGCTTCAGTCTTTGCTCCCGATGACAGCGCCGCATGCTGGTCGGCCTGGCCGGTCTGCGCGCACAACGGCACGGCCGAGAGCGGCGCGAGCAACACGAGCACCGCAACGGCGCGCAGGCTCCGCCCTGCGGCGAAACGAAAAGGGAAGGCAAAACGCATCAACTCGGCTTCCTCTAATTCTGCTGCACCGGGCCCAGATGAGCCGCATCGATCACGAATTTCGCCAGTGCGCGGCCGAGACAGGCATGAACCTTCTTGGCCAGATCGACACCGTGCGAGGTGCTGAACAGGTCAAAATATCCGGCGTCGCTCCACTGCTTCATAATCGCGAACCGGTCGAACAGCGGAACGTCGTGCTGCTGCGCCACCACCTTGATATTGTCGAGATATGGCGGCGCAGAGATCATCGTTTCCGTACGCGGGCTGTATTGCAGATTGACGAGCACCACGTCGGTCCCGGCGCCCCGCAACGCAACAACGCCATCGTTGATGGCGGTGCGAAAATCGTCAGGATCGACTGCTCGCATAGCATCGACCGTTCCGGTCTGCCAGATAACCAAAGTAGGCTTTTTTGCTTCAACAAGCTTAACAAGGGTTCCCGCGGTCTCCTCGGCGGTGCTCTTTCCCTGTAATTCTACGGATAGATCGATGGTGGCGGCCGGAAACGCCTCCTTCAGCGCCGCCTGCAGCGTGGCCGGATAGGCGCTCGCCTCGTTGCCGGGGATGGTCGAGGAGCGGCTGCCCACCACCAGCACGCTGAGCGGCTTGTTGGCCTTCACCGCGTCGGTGACCTTCGGCAGCGAGCTCTCGCTCGCCAGCAGATAGGCCGGCACGTCGCAGGGCGGAGCCGGTGCCGGCTCGACGGTATCGCCGGCGCGCGCGGGCGCAGCCGCCAAACAGGCGGCCAGCAGCGTCAGGCTCAGCATCGTCCACGCGGACTTCATGCTCCCCCTCCCGCCAGATCGGCGTTGCCGCCGGCGCCTTTTTTCGAGGCGCCTTTGTCGGCGGAGTGCTTGTACCACGAAATAATCCACGCCATGCCGCACATGATGAGGATACCGCAAACGCTGATCAAGGCGTGCAGTGCGGCACCGCCAGATACTTCGGCAAGCACGAAGTGACCGGCAAAGGCGAGGAAGACCCCGAGACAGAATATCTCAAGCGAATGCTGGCCACACAGGATCAATGGTCGCAGCCAGGGTGATTTCAAGCCCGGCCAGTCCCTCGGCAGGAAGCGCACGGTGAGCGCGGCGAGCGCCAGGAAGTGCGCGAACCGCAACACGTCCAGGTCGGTCTTGTTGATCGGATACATCCATTGCTCGATCACCTTCGGCATGATGTGGCCGAGCTGCGGCACGTACCAGGTCAGCGTCACGAAGAACGCCGCGACCAGATAGACGATGCAGATCCACATCGTGATGTTCGACGACAGGATGCGCGACATCCGCCGCGCGCCGCCGAGCGCGCACCAGGCGCCGAACACGAACAGCAATTGCCAGGCGAACGGGTTGAACGCCCAGAAGCCGTTCGGATAGGCCGACAGATAAAGGTCGAACTGCCAGGTCAGCGCGTAGAGCAGAACCGACAGGCCGAGCGTGACATCGGGCTTCCACTTCATCAGCCACAGGATCAGCGGCAGGAACAGCATCAGCACGATGTAGAGCGGCAGCACGTCCATGTTCACGGGGCGGAAGCGCAGCAGCAGCGCCTGCACGATGGTGACGTCCGGCTGCTTGAGGAAGTCCATGATCCCCATCTCTTCGGTGTAGAGCGGGTTCTCGAACGAGGTCGCGACATAGGAGATCTCGGCGAGGAAGATCGTGAACAGGAAGACATGCGCGACATAGATCTGCCAGACCCGGCGCAGGATGCGCGCGGTCGCGATCACGAAGCCGCCCTCCAGCATCGCGCGGCCGTAGACGAAGGCGGCGGTGTAGCCGGAGATGAAGATGAAGATCTCGGTGGCGTCGGAGAAGCCGTAGTTGCGGATCGTCAGCCAGGTCAGGAGATTGGTCGGCAGGTGATCGATGAAGATCAGCCACAGCGCGAGCCCGCGGAACAAATCGAGCCGGAGCTCGCGCTCGCCGGTCGCCGGCAGCGAGATTGCGGGCGCCGCCGCCACGGCTTTCGCCTTGACCTCTGCATCGGCTTTGGCGTCGGCCACCGGCGAACCGGCTATGGGATCGGCAATCGAGCTCATCAAACACCGTGTCGGCTGCGGGCGTCCGCAGGTCGTGCTGAAAAGATAATATCGGTCCACAACTTGCCGACAAAGCACAGAGTGCGGCGACATGCGGCCGCGCTTTAGAGCGGAACTATGTTGAAACCACGATGAACAGGCGGCCCCCGGGACCGGCTTTTCACGGCCTGCCCGGCGATTGGTTCCGGCTGACCAATTGGCTATGATGGGCGCCTGTTTGCGCATGATCCGGCCGAAAGCGGATTTTGCGCCGAGATCATCGGATTGAGCCGTATGTACCGCGCCGTTACCCGCCAGATCGAAGTCACCGTCGAGCCGAACTTCATGCCGGAGCGCTCGTCGATCGACCGGCGCGAATATTTCTGGTCGTACAAGATCGTGATCGTCAATTCGGGCCCGGAAACGGTGCAACTGCGGACGCGGCACTGGATCATCACTGACGCCACCGGCCGCCGCCAGGAGGTGCGTGGCGAAGGCGTGGTCGGCGAGCAGCCGGTGCTCGCGCCCGGCGAGCGCTTCGAATACACCTCCGGCGTGCCGCTGCCGACCGCCTCCGGCTTCATGACCGGCAGCTACCAGATGGTCACCGAAGCCGGCGAGCGCTTCGACATCGACGTGCCGACCTTCTCGCTGGATAGCCCGAGCCCGGACGGGAAAAGGGTGCTGAATTAGCCGCGATGTCGGTCTCGCCGCGCCCCAAGCAGTCACCGGGGATGCGCGGCCCGTCAAATTTCTGAATAATGGAAATAGTTGCGGGTTTTCCTGATTTGCCCGACGAGAGGAGGCGCAGGGCCGGCCTTAGTTCCTCATCATTTCAACGTGCCATTGCGCATTGGGGCGGCACGGCCGCCACGCGATCAATGCAATCGACCGGCCGGTGCCAGGAACCAATGGCTCGCGAGACTCTTGGCTCCCTGACACAAGCACTTTTTGGAGAAATCATATGAAGAATCTCGCGATCTATTTGGCAGCCGGTGCAAGTGCCCTCGTCATGACTGCCACAAGCACGGCTTTCGCCGCACCGCTTTCACTCGGCGCGTCGGTCGGGCCGGAGAGCAACATCCAGAACGTTCGCATGGTTTGCGATGACGCCGGCCGTTGCTGGCGTGCACGTGGCGAACGCCGCGTCATCGTCCGTGAGCCCGATGATTCATACGGCTACGCACCTCGCGAGCGCTACATCGAGCGCCGTGGCTATGAGGAGCGTGGCGGCATCGGGTTCCGCGCTCCGGGCGTGAGCGTCGGAATCGGGACCGACCGCTACTGAGGAAACGCATCGGCGTCAGAACGGCCGCGGAGCAATCCGCGGCCTTTCTGTTGGAGACGCGGCATCTCGAACGGCGTGGACCTGGGTCCGCCGGCCGCCTGCCCCATCTTCACATGTGAGGGGCGCTGGCGCCTCGCATGCGCTCCAGGAGCCAGAAAGCCCCGATCGCAACGAACGAGAGCACGAAGATTGCTCCGCACGCCAGGAAAGTCTGTAGGAAGCTCGTATCCATGACATCCTCCTTTTGATCGCTTGCAAGGGTGGTGTGCGATTAACGCGCTCAATCTGCCAAATTGTCGGGCGTGATCTGATCGAACCCGACGATTTCAGAAATTCGCGGCGACCAGATCGTAAGATCCCCTGCTTCCGCGGACATAGACCCTGGCCGCAGCGGCACATATCCGATCGCGGTTGGCATCGAAGGCGTGCAGAAGGCCCGGCTCGTCGAGATAGGCATCCGATTGAAGTCGCTTCAATGCGCCTTCGGTGACGAAGAACGATGCCTCAATAGCACTGTCATATCCCCAAAACCGCACGGCGCGCCGCGTTTGGTCGTATGAACGACTATGATTTGGAAATTCAATCATGGGTAAGGCCTGTCAGGTTGTTGCCACAGCTTGTCGTGATCCGTAACACGCGCATTGAAGCGACGTGACGTCTGGTCGATCGGTTACAAGATTTGGCAGCTAAGGCTTCGCGCTTCCGCAAGGGGGATGCTGTAACAATACAGTTGCGCTGCTGATCAGGTGGCTACTCCGCTATCGAATGACAAGCCCACTCGGCACGTATCGGGGCAATCGCTCGCGTTTTTCGTGCCGGATACGTCCAGATTCGCCCGATTGCGCAGAAAACATTCGCCGAAGGGCCAGCTTATGATGATACGGTCGGTGATGTCTTCAGCCGACCTCCGCCCAGACCCGCGTGCTGCAAGCAGCTTGGCACCGCCGCAGGACGTTGTGGCGGAAGAGAATATCAGCCTTCGGCTTCTGCTCGCGCAGGCCGCGATCGATGCCCAGAGTTTGCTGACCGCGGCCGGCATTGACGCCAAGGAGCGCGAAGCGGCCGACAAGCTGCAGAAGGTGATCCTCGAGGAGCTGCACCACCGCATCAAGAACACGATCGCAACCGTCGGTGCCATTGTCTCCCAGAGCCTGCGCAACCTGGAAGGGGTCGAACATGCGCAGCACGCCATCGATGGCCGGTTGCTGGCGCTCGGGCGGGCGCACGATCTCCTGCTGCAGGCAAGATGGAGCAGCGCGGATCTCGGCACGGTCGTCCGCGGCGCCACCGAAGCCTTCAACAATCCGGATGAGCCGAAATTCTCGATTTCGGGACCCGCTATTCGCATGACGTCGGGCGCCGTCATTGCCATCGCAATGACACTCAACGAGCTCTGCACGAACACCACGAAGTTCGGCGCCCTGTCCGCCCCACAGGGGCGGATCGACATCAGTTGGACGCTGGATCAACCAACACAGCGCTTGCATCTGACATGGACCGAGAAGAACGGTCCGGCAGTCCACCCTCCGGAACGGCGCAGTTTCGGGACCCGGTTGATCGAGACGCTCGGCAGGCAGTTGCGCGGCGACGTGCAGCTAAGCTATGAGCCGACCGGTTTCGTGTACACATTCGACGCACCATTGGCTTCTCTTACGTCGTCAACCCCATAGCCGAAGTCCCGAACGCACGCCTAAGTCTGGATATTCTCCCCCGATTGCGAATTGAGTCGACTACCGGGCGTAAGGGGTATCTACTGAAGTCATCACTGCTCCGCCGCCGGCCGATACCGGTGACTGAGAGTGCTGCAAGCTCCCGCCCGTAACCAGGAGAGCTTTATGCCGATTGCTCAACACAGCCAGCCTGAACCGCCGCCTCATGATCTGCCGGCGTTGGAAGCCGTGAGGACAGGAGATGCTGCGAAGCCATTCCTGCCCGGCCTTCAGCGCGACGCGATGCTTCGCAAGGCGCGGCTGGTCGAAACCGCCTCGCACATCAATGATTGGCTGACATCTCCCGGCCTGCGAACCCCGAGCTGACTGCCGATCTTGCGGAGAAAGCCCCGGTACGGGGCCGGCTGAGGCCGCCATTCTTCCGATGCAACCGGGGCCCGGCCTCCGGTCGCCTCTCACCAAGCGACGGCTTCGACATTGCTTCCAACTGTGCTTCAGGAACTGGCGACCGCGGTGAACGTTGTCGCGGTGCAGATATTCACGCGCGCCATCCGATTGGCTTGTGCCCGGTGATTTGTGGCCTCGGTGCTCGTTATTCGACCCTTTGCCTCCCATATACAAATCAGTCCTCGTCAGCCATCGAGATTGGTCGGAATGCGCGGAGACCTCCAAGGAAAGGGCCCGCCATGTTCAAATCTCAGCAGTACCGCACCAAGGCAGCCGCATACGGCGAACTGATCAAGCGTTCGAGCAGCCAGGGCGAAAGCCGCAAGTTTCAAGAGCAGCAAGACCGCCTCGCTTCGCTCGCGGATAACGAGCAAGGATTGGCGGACAATTTCGACAACGCCATAAACGTTGCGGAGCAGGACCGCTCTCGCGGCGCCGCCCTTGCCGCCGAAGAGGAGTACGTCCTGCGGTGTCTCGGCGCGGCCATCATCATGCAATGGAACGTGCTGCCGAAGGCGCTGCAGCGGGAAATCTTCGACACCGCCGGATCGGTCGGAAAACTGTTGGAGACGTCGGCGCTGCGCGGGCAGATCGCGCGCTTCCTGCACAAGCACAAGGATGATGCCGGCCGCGACAAGGTTCTGGAGGCGCGTCAGGACGCGAGATCGGGCGCTGCGGCTTTGTCGCGATGGGACAATGAAGGAGGTGCAGTCCCCGATGGACTGCCGATGTGAGCCAACTACGACGACAGGAGATTCACCATGTCACTTACCCAATTTGACGTCGATGACGGACAGCACAGCATGGACGGGCTGCGACTTCTCGCCCGTGATGGAAATGAACGGGTCGAGGCATTCATCGGCCGCAAGGTGATGGACGTCTGGGCCGAGTCTGTCGAGCACCGCGGCGGACATCAAAGCCTGTTCCGCGATCAATACAACGCACTCGGCAGGCTGAACCTGGCGGCGATCGAGCGGATCGTCAGTGCGAAATACCAACGCGGTGCTGCGTTCAACCGCCAGCATCCCTATGTCGAGGTACTGTTCTCGGACATCACCGACAGCGGGGAGACCTTGAATCTGAGCGGGCTCGTGCGCGAGACCCTGCCGCCCGCGTTTCACCGGCTGAGTTGAGATCGATCCAGGAGGATTCCCATGACGACGAAGAAATCCCTGCTCTCCATTGACGAACCAGAGCTGAAGAAGCCGCTGCGCGCCGACCGGCCTCCTACCGAAGGCTTCGTGATCATTGTCGACAAACACTTCAAGTCGGAGTTCGACACCGCCGAGGCTGCTGAAACGTCTGGCCGACAACTGAAGGCGGCTTATCCGATGCTTCAGATCGAAATCTACGACGCCGCCGGCAAGACCCGCACCTTGCTGAGCTGACAGGCCTGGTTACCGGGCCTCGTGGGCGGCTTTCCGCCTACTCGACGCCGGCTTCCTGCGGCGTGAATTCGTAGACCGACGAGCAGAACTCGCAGGTCACGACCACCTTGCCGTCCTTGACCATCTCGGCGCGATCGTTCGGCGCAAAGCTCTTCAGCATCGACGACACCGCATCGCGCGAGCAGGAGCACTGCGCGCGCAGCGTTTGCGGGTTGAAGACGCGCACGCCGCGTTCGTGGAACAGGCGGTACAACAGCCGCTCGCCGGAGAGATCGGGATCGATCAGCTCGACATCCTCGACGGTGGAGATCAGCGACTGTCCCTCGACCCAGGCGTCGTCATCCGGCACGCTGTGCGTAGCCGTGCCCTCCGGCGCATCGCCGGGATGCAGATCGGCCTGCTTGGCGCGTTCGGGGGCCTTGGGCAGGAATTGCAGCAGGATGCCGCCGGCGCGCCAGTGCAGCTTGCCGCCTTCGCCGCCGCGCATCTCCTCGCCGACCGCGAGCCGCACCCGCGTCGGAATCTGCTCCGAGCGCAGGAAATATTCGTGGGCCGCCTCTTCCAGGCCGCCGCCGTCGAGCGCGACCAGGCCCTGGTAGCGGCTGGTGTTCGCGCCCTGATCGATCGTCATGGCAAGATGGCCCTTGCCGAGCAGCTCACCCGAGCTCTGCCCGTCCTTGAGGCGCGCCACATCGTAGCGCGCATAGGCACGCAGCCGGTCGGGCGCCTGGAAATCGACGATCAGGAGCGAGACCGGTCCGTCGGTCCGGGTCTGCAGGATGAAGCGGCCCTCGAACTTGACGGAGGAGCCGAGCAGCGTGGTGAGCACGATGGCCTCACCGAGCAGCTTGCCGACCGCCGGCGGATAATCGTGCTTGTGCAGGATCTCGTCGAGCGCGGGGCCGAGCCGGGTCAGCCGGCCGCGCAAGTCCAGCGCGCCGACCTCGAAGGCCAGCACGGCATCGTCGACAGGAACCGCCGAGGGCGCGCGAATGGGCGTCTCGGCCTGGATTTTGATGTCGGGGGATTGTGAAACCATGGCGCTCTATCTGGGGTCTCGGACCATGAAATAAAGGGGTTCAGCATACCGGGAATCGACGTCGTCCCTGCGAAAGCAGGGACCCATAACCACAGGATTTTTGTCGCGGCACAAGACGTCTGCCCATGTGCCTTTTTCGCAGGCCGCGGCGTATGGGTCCCTGCTCCAGTGAGCAATTGCGCACAAGGCAGGAACGACGGCATTGATATCGTCGACTACGCGACCGTGTCGAAACACCAGGCCAGGATGCCCTTCTGCGCATGCAGGCGGTTTTCCGCCTCGTCGAACACCACGGATTGCGGGCCGTCGATCACCTCGTCGGTGACCTCCTCGCCGCGATGCGCGGGCAGGCAGTGCATGAACAGCGCGTCCGGCTTGGCGAGCGACATCAGCTTGGCATTGACCTGATAGGGCTTCAGCACGTTGTGGCGGTGCTCGCCCTCCTTGTCGCCCATCGACACCCAGGTGTCGGTGACGACGCAGTCGGCGCCGCGCACGGCGGCTTCCGGATCGGTGCCGAGCATGATCGGCGCGCCGGTGGCCTTGATCCAGTCCCGCATCGGCTTCTTCGGCGAGAGCTCCGGCGGCGTCGCGATGTTGAGATTGAACTTGAACCGCTCGGCGGCGTGCGCCCAGGAGGCCAGCACGTTGTTGTCGTCGCCGGTCCAGGCCACCGTCTTGCCCTCGATCGAGCCGCGGTTTTCCTCATAGGTCATGAGGTCGGCCATCACCTGGCAGGGATGCGAACGCCGGGTCAGCCCGTTGATGACGGGCACGGTGGCATGAGCGGCGAGCTCGAGCAGCGCGTCATGGTTGAGGATGCGGATCATGATCGCGTCGACATAGCGCGACAGCACGCGCGCGGTGTCGGCGATGGTCTCGCCGCGGCCGAGCTGCATCTCGGCGCCGGTCAGCATGATGGATTCACCGCCGAGCTGGCGCATGCCGACGTCGAACGACACCCTTGTGCGGGTCGACGGGCGTTCGAAGATCATCGCCAGCGTCTTGCCTTCGAGCGGCTTCCTGCCCTTCTCATGCGCCTTCAGCTTCGCCTTCATGGCGGCACCGGCTTCGAGCATGTTGCGCAGCTCGGCGAGCGGCAGCTCGTTGATGTCGAGGAAGTGACGGACCGGCTTGCTCATTATCCAGCCGCCTTCTTCGGCTGCGGCGCCGATAGCACAGAGCAGGCGCGCTCGAGCGCTGTGATCGACTGGTCGATCTCGGCCTCGGTCACGATCAGGGGCGCCAGGAACCGCACCACATTATCGCCGGCGCCGACGGTGAGCAGTTTCTCGTTGCGCAGCGCGGCGATCAGATCGCCCGACGGCACCACCGCCTTGACGCCGATCAACAGGCCCTCGCCGCGCACCTCCGACAGCACGCCGGGATAGCGGTCCACGACGGAAGCGAGCTTCTGCTTGAGCAGCAGCGACATCTTCTGCACATGCTCGAAGAAGCCGGGCTTGAGCATGACGTCGAGCACGGCATTGGCGGATGCGACCGCGAGCGGATTGCCGCCGAAAGTCGAGCCGTGCGAGCCCGGCGCCATGCCGGCTGCAGCCTGCGCGGTCGCGAGCACCGCGCCGATCGGGAAACCGCCGCCGAGCGCTTTCGCCAGCGACATCACGTCCGGCGTGACGCCGGTGCGCTTGTAGGCGAACAGCTCGCCGGTGCGGCCCATGCCGGTCTGCACCTCATCGAAAGCGAGCAGCAGGCCATGCTCGTCACACAGCGCGCGCAACGCCTTGAAGAACGCCTGCGGCGCCGAGCGCACGCCGCCCTCGCCCTGCACCGGCTCGATCAGGATGCCGGCCGTGTGCGGGCCGATCGCCTTCTTCACCGCCTCGATGTCGCCGTGCGGCACCTGGTCGAAGCCGTCCATCGGCGGGCCGAAGCCCTCGAGATATTTCGCCGAGCCGGTCGCGGCCAGCGTGCCCAGCGTGCGGCCATGGAAGGCGCCTTCGAAGGTGATGATGCGGTAGCGTTCGGGATGGCCCTTGGAGAAGTGGTGGTGGCGGACCAGCTTGATCACGCCCTCCATCGCTTCCGCGCCGGAATTGCAGAAGAACACGAAGTCGGCAAAGCTCTGCTCGCACAGCCGCGCCGCAAGCACCTCGCCGTCCGGGCTCTTGAACAGGTTCGACATGTGCCAGAGCTTGGTCGCCTGCTCCTGCAGCGCCTTGACCAGATGCGGATGCGCATGCCCGAGCGCGTTCACCGCGACACCGGAGGTGAAATCGAGATAGCGGTCGCCATTGGTTGCGATCAGCCAGGCGCCCTCGCCGCGCTCGAAGCCGAGATCGACCCGGGCGAAGACGGGGAGCAGATGCGACGAGGCGTTGGTCATGGCGTTCACTGCCGGTTTGAAGCCGTCAATCGCCGCGCGCCTTGACGCCTACGCAGCAACCGCCAGCTTCGGAAAACAAAACGGCCGCCTTTGCGGGCGGCACGTGCGGGTCATTCTATGCGGCGGCCGGTCAGTGTCAATCGCCAGGAGCCGGCCTTTGCCGGCCTTCCTGCAATGCGAAACCGGCGCAATCCGGAGCATTCCGGTGCGGTGGAAAAGCCTCATAGCAATGCTTAACTTTGTGGGAACATGTGGACGCACGGCCGCGGACTCTTGCGCCAGAGTCACGCCATATTGTAGCGTTTGGCCTGTCGGGTACGACATCTCGTGCGGCAGTACTGGACCCTCTAAGTAGCCTTCGTGTCTCGCGTAAACGTTCGGGCGCAACACCGTGCCCGGCGAGGGCTAAGGGATTCTGGCCGCAGGGATATTTGTCCAGATTGGCTCGCAGCGCCGCTCCGATGAGTGGCCGGCGCCATGCGAAAGGAAGAATGTGATGACTGTATTGACCTGGTCCGACGATCGCGTCGAGCAGCTGAAGAAGCTCTGGGAATCCGGCCTCTCGGCCAGCCAGATCGCGGCGGAACTTGGCAATGTGACGCGAAACGCCGTGATCGGCAAAGTACATCGGCTCGGCCTCTCCGGCCGCGCCAAGGCCCCCTCCACGGCCGCGCCGCGGCAGCGCAAGGCCCGCCCCGCCCAGCACATGATGCGGGTGGCGCGCCCGGTCTCGCGCGGCAACACTGCGCTTGCGCACGCCTTCGAGGTCGAGATGGAGCCCGATCCGATCTCCTTCGACAACGTGGTGCCGATGAGCCAGCGGCTGTCGCTGCTCGAGCTCAACGAGGCCACCTGCCATTGGCCGGTCGGCGATCCCTCGAGCCCGGAATTCTTCTTCTGCGGCGGCAAGGCGCTCGCCGGTCTGCCCTATTGCGCGCATCACTCGCGCGTCGCCTATCAGCCCGCCGCCGATCGCCGCCGGCCGTCGGCGAAGCCACAGATCAAGTAAGCACTCGGGAAACTGCCTGGACTGTAAAAACAAATCCCCGCGAAAGCGGGGATTTTTTTGTGGCTCGTAGCCCGGATGGAGCGAAGCGTAATCCGGCGCGGTGTTTGAAGCGGAGAATGAAGTTCTGGATTTCGCTTCGCTCCATCCGGGCTACGTCACATCACCGGCGTCGTCCCGGCGAACGCCGGGACCCATAACCACGAATGGGCGTTGTTAGAAAGTCGTCTGGCCGCTTGCCGATTGCGCCGGCCGCGGCTTATGGGTCCCGGCGTTCGCCGGGACGACGCCGTGTTGTGGTTTACGATTGTCGGCCAGCCTTACGGCTGCGGTTCGGCCTTCGCGAAGCGGTCGTCGAGCGCGTAGCCGGCGCCGCGCACGGTGCGGATCGGATCCTGCTCGCGGCCCGGATTGAGCAGCTTGCGCAGGCGGCCGATATGCACGTCGACGGTACGCTCATCGATATAGATGTCGCGGCCCCAGACGCTGTCGAGCAGCTGCTCGCGGCTGAACACGCGGCCGGGATGCTCGAGGAAGAATTCGAGCAGCCGATACTCGGTCGGACCGAGATCGATCGGACGTCCCGAGCGCGCCACGCGGCGCTTTTCGCGGTCGAGCTCGATGTCGCCATAGGTCAGCACGGTCGCAAGCCGCTCCGGGCTCGCACGGCGCAGCAGGCCCTTCACCCGTGCCAGCAGTTCCGGCACCGAGAACGGCTTGACGATGTAGTCGTCGGCGCCGGTGGCAAGCCCGCGCACGCGCTCGCTCTCCTCGCCGCGCGCGGTCAGCATGATGATCGGAAGCTGCTTGGTCTCGGGCCGCGCCCGCAGGCGGCGGCACAGCTCGATGCCGGACAGGCCCGGCAGCATCCAGTCCAGTACCACGAGGTCGGGAACGCGCTCCTTCAGGCGGGTGTCGGCATCGTCGCCGCGCCCCACCGTCTCGACATCGTAGCCTTCCGCATCGAGGTTGTAGCGCAACAGTGTCGTCAGCGCTTCCTCGTCTTCGACTACCAGAATGCGTGCGCTCATCGGCTTAAGTTCTCTCTCTGTGATGATCCGTTGCCCAGACGCAAACCGAAACGCTTGCTTTCCTGAGCATAATCCCCGCGGAAACGACTTGTCGTGAAGACAATCCGGCTCCGCGCCTGCGGATCATGTCCTAGGTACCGGGCACCGTGGTGGCAAAGTTGGTCATGTCGCCCTTCGGGCGCTTGTCGGTGATCTGCTGGCCCTCGATCATGTAGAACACGGTTTCGGCGATGTTGGTGGCGTGATCGCCGATCCGCTCGATGTTCTTGGCGCAGAACATCAGATGGATGCAGAACGAGATGTTGCGCGGATCCTCCATCATGTAGGTCAGCAACTCGCGGAACAGCGAGGTGCAGATCGCATCGACCTCCTCGTCGCCCTTCCAGACGTTCATCGCCGCCGGCAGGTCGTGCGCGGCATAGGCGTCGAGCACCGACTTGACCTGCGACAGCACGAGGTCGGTCATGTGCTCCAGGCCGCGGATCAGCTTCAGCGGCTGGAAATCGCTTTCCAGCGCCGCGACGCGCTTGCCCATGTTCTTGGCGAGGTCGCCGATCCGCTCGAGGTCGGTGGCCACGCGCATCGCGCTGACGATTTCGCGCAGGTCGATCGCCATCGGCT
Source organism: Bradyrhizobium sp. AUGA SZCCT0105 (assembly GCF_018129565.1). Classification (NCBI taxonomy): domain Bacteria; kingdom Pseudomonadati; phylum Pseudomonadota; class Alphaproteobacteria; order Hyphomicrobiales; family Nitrobacteraceae; genus Bradyrhizobium; species Bradyrhizobium sp. AUGA SZCCT0105. The sequence continues at coordinate 326,925 of NZ_JAFCMK010000008.1, forward strand.
GGCGGCGGGCGATCGTCAGCACCGCGCGCTCTTCGATCACGCGCTGCAGATTGTCGATCTCGATGTCCGCGGCGACCACGCGCTTGCCGAGCGCGACGTCGCGACGGATCAGCGCGTCGACCGACTCGGTGATCATCCGCTCGACGAGGCCGCCCATCTCGGCGACCAGGCGGGTCAACTCCTGCAGGTCGCTGTCGAATGCCTTGGCGGTATGTTCAGAAGCCATCGCTTGTCTCCCTCATGATCCCGGGGATCATGATTTGGTGTCCTCAGTTTCGCATGATCCGGTCGGAAAACCGGTACCCAATTTTGCGGACCATGCGCTAGCCGAACCGGCCGGTGATGTAGTCCTGGGTGCGTCGATCGCTCGGCGAGGTGAAGATCTTGTTGGTGTCGTCGAACTCGATCAGCTCACCGAGATACATGAAGGCGGTCTTGTCGGAGACGCGCGCCGCCTGCTGCATGTTGTGGGTGACGATTGCGATCGTGTAGTCTTCGGAGAGCTCCTGGATCAGTTCCTCGACCTTGGCGGTCGAGATCGGATCGAGCGCCGAGCACGGCTCGTCGAACAGGATCACCTCGGGACGCACCGCCACGGTGCGCGCGATGCACAGGCGCTGCTGCTGGCCGCCGGAGAGCGACAGGCCGGAAGCGTTCAGCTTGTCCTTGACCTCATTCCACAGCGCGCCGCCGCGCAGCGCCTTCTCGACCCGGTCGTCCATCTCGGACTTCGAGATCTTTTCGTAGAGGCGGATGCCGAAGGCGATGTTCTCGTAGATCGTCATCGGGAACGGCGTCGGCTTCTGGAACACCATGCCGACCCGCGCGCGGAGCAGATTGAGGTCGAGCTTGGGATCGAGAATGTTGGTCTGGTCCAGCATCAGCTGGCCGACCGCGCGCTGGCCCGGATAGAGATCGTACATCCGGTTGAAGATGCGCAGCAGGGTCGACTTGCCGCAGCCCGACGGGCCGATGAACGCCGTGACGCGGTTGGTGCCGAGCGTCAGGTTGATGTTCTTCAGCGCGTGGTGCTCGCCGTAATAGAAGTTGAGGTTGCGCACCGTGACTTTCGGCGGCGCTTCCGGCAGCGGCACCTGGGGAACGTGGCTCGCGACAGTCGTTGAGACGGAAAGCTCGGTCATTTTGCGGCCCTTTCGGCACCAAGGATACGCGCGCCGATATTCAGCGCGAGCACAGTGAAGGTGATGAGCAGCGCACCGCTCCACGCCAGCTCTTTCCAGTAGGCGTAGGGGCTCTGCACGAAGTTGTTGATGGTCACCGGCAGGTTGGCCATGGTCTTGGTCAGATCCAGGCTGAAGAACTGGTTCGACAGCGCGGTGAACAGCAGCGGCGCGGTTTCACCGGCGACACGGGCGGTCGCCAGCAGCACGCCGGTGATCAAGCCGCTACGCGCAGCACGATAAGCGATCCGCTTGATCACCAGCGAACGCGGCAGGCCGAGCGCGGAGGCCGCCTCGCGCAGCGGATTGGGCACCAGCAGCAGCATGTCCTCGGTGGTGCGCAGCACGACCGGGATCACGATCACGGCGAGCGCGAGACTGCCTGCGATCGCCGAGAAGCCGCGCATCGGCACCACCACTGCGCCATAGATGAACAGGCCGATGATGATCGAAGGCGCGCTGAGCAGGATGTCGTTGATGAAGCGGATCACCGAGGTGAGCTTGTCGTGCTTGCCGTACTCGGCGAGGTAGGTGCCGGCGAACAGGCCGAGCGGCGCGCCGATGCCGACGCCGATCACCGTCATGATGACCGAGCCGACGATGGCGTTGAGCAGGCCGCCTTCGGTCGAGCCCGGCGGCGGCGTGTTCTGGGTGAACAGCTGCACGCTGAGGCCGGCAAGGCCGTTATAGACCAGCGTGAACAGGATCAGCGCCAGCCACGTGACGCCGAACAGCGCCGCGCCGACACAGAGTGCGCGAATGACGATGTCGCTGCGGCGGCGGGATTTGTAGATCGGGTTCATGGCGCTATTTCCCCGCTTTCGTTTCAAGCCGCATCAGCATCAGCCGCGCGCCGGCGAGCACGAAGAAGGTCAGCACGAACAGCAGGAGGCCGAGCAGGATCAGCCCGGACTGGTGCAGGCCGTCGCTCTCGGCGAATTCGGAGGCGATCGCCGCCGAGATCGTGGTGCCCGGCGCGAAGATCGACGACGAGATGCGGAACGAGTTGCCGATGATGAAGGTCACCGCCATGGTCTCGCCGAGGGCGCGGCCGAGTGCCAGCATGATGCCGCCGATCACGCCGACCCGGGTGTAGGGGATCACGACGCTGCGGACGACTTCCCATGTGGTGCAGCCCATGCCGTATGCGGCCTCTTTCAGCACCGGCGGCACGGTCTTGAACACGTCGACCGAGATCGCGGTGATGAAGGGCAGCACCATGATGGCGAGGATCAGCGCGGCGTTGAACAGGCTGAGATAGGACGGCGGACCTGCGAACACCGCACCCAGCACCGGGACGCCCTCGAATATCCTGATCATGAAGGGCTGGAACGTGTTGGCCAGGAACGGGCCCAGCACGAAGAAGCCCCACATGCCGTAGATGATCGAGGGGATGCCGGCGAGCAGCTCGATGGCGATGCCGATCGGGCGGCGCAGCATTTGCGGGCAGAGTTCGGTGAGGAAGATGGCGATGCCGATGCCGACCGGAATGGCGATCGTCATCGCGATGACCGAGGTGATCAGGGTGCCGTAGATCGGGCCGAGCGCGCCGAGCACCGGCGGATCGGCCGAGGGCGCCCAGCGCTGCGTCCAGAGGAAGGCGAAGCCGTATTCCTTCATCGCCGGCCAGGCGCCGGCGATCAGCGACAGGATGATGCCGCCGAGGATCAACAGGACCGAAATCGCCGAGATGCGGGTGACCCAATAGAAGGTGAGATCACCGAGCTTGAAGGCGCTGAGGGCCTTGGCGCGATCGTAAGGTCCCGCGGCTTCCATCACATCGCTCTGAACAGCCATGTCTGCCACGCCAATCCCCTCATTACTATGTGAAAGCTACGCAAACCGCTACGCCCCGAAGCGATCTTCACTGACGCATTTGGCCGGGCGTCGTTCCGGTTGCGCCTCCCGGGGCGCGAGCCCGGGCCCCGCCCCGCGTTACTTGCCGCGGTGATGGAGCCCGGATCTCAATCGGTCCGCCTGTGCCGCCCTTGAGAGGTGGCACAGGCGTTGTTCAAAGCGTCAGACTTAGCTCTTGATGTCCGAGGACCAGGTCTTCTCGATCAGCTTGACGACCGATTCCGGCATCGGGATGTAGTCGAGCTCTTCGGCCGCCTTGCCACCCTTCTCGAAGGCGTACTTGAAGAACTTGAGCGCTTCCTGCGAGGCCGCCTTGTCGGTCGAATCCTTGTGCATCAGGATGAAGGTCGCCGCGGTGATCGGCCAGGAGGCTTCGCCCGGCTGGTCGGTCAGGATCACGTAGTAGCCGGGAGCCTTGGACCAATCGGCGTTCGACGCAGCAGCCTGGAAGGCGGCGATGGTCGGCTGCACGGTCTTGCCGGCCTTGTTGACCAGCGCGGTGTAGGTCAGCTTGTTCTGCTTGGCATAGGCGTATTCGACATAGCCGATCGCGTTCTTGGTCTGGCCGATGTTGCCGGCAACGCCTTCGTTGCCCTTGGCGCCGACGCCGACCGGCCACTCGACCGCGGTGCCGGAACCGACCTTGGACTTCCAGTCGGCGTTCGACTTGGAGAGGTAGTCGGTGAAGTTGAAGGTGGTGCCCGAACCGTCCGAACGGCGCACGACGGTGATCGCGTCGGCCGGCAGGGTCAGCTTCGGATTGAGCTTGGCGATCGCCGCGTCATTCCACTTGGTGATCTTGCCGAGATAGATGTCGCCGAGCACTTCGCCGGAGAGCACGAGATCGCCCGGCTTGATGCCTTCGACGTTCACGACCGGAACGATCGCGCCCATCACCATCGGCCACTGGACGAGGCCGTCCTTCTCGAGCTGCTCGGCCTTGAGCGGCGCGTCGGTCGCGCCGAAGGTCACGGTCTTGGCCTGGATCTGCTTGATGCCGGCGCCGGAACCGATCGACTGATAGTTCAGGCCATTGCCGGTGTCCTTCTTGTAGGCGTCAGCCCACTTCGAATAGATCGGGAACGGAAACGTCGCGCCTGCGCCGGTAATATCGGCAGCGAAGGCCGACGTCGAAGCGGCGACCATGCCGGCAGCGACGATTGCTTTGATGAAATTCATGGGGTGGTCTCCATCTTGTGAGCGAAGCGCCAATTGCGCCCGATCGCGCCCACGCCGGTCCATCTAGGAGCGGTCGGTGCTGCTTTTACGAAGGTTGGATGACAGTTGGATGACAATACTAAGCGACTGAAAACGCTCAGCTTTGGGTCGGTAACGGGGTCTTCGGCCGGGGAAAACAGGCGGTAAAAGTCGCGCCATTCTTCGGCACGCTCTCGATCAGAAGACGCCCGCGATGACGGTTAAGAATATGTTTCACCAGCGATAATCCGAGGCCGGTTCCGCCCTGGTTACGGCTGTCGCCGACGTCCACCCGGTAGAAGCGCTCGGTCAGCCGCGGCAGGTGCTCCGGGGCGATGCCGGGGCCGAAATCCCGTACCATGACACGGATTTCGGGGCTCCCCTCGCCCGATGCGCCCGAAACGGTCTGATTGAGCGACACTATGACGCGGCCGCCCGAGGCGCCGTATTTGAGGGCGTTCTCGATCAGGTTCTCGAACAGGCGGAGCAGTTCCTCGCGGTCGCCGGCGATCGTGACCGGGGTCGGTGGCAGGTCGACGTCGATCTCGACCTGGCGCTCGCTGGCCAGCGCCTCGAGCCCGTCGGCCACCTGGCGGATGATCGGCACGATATCGATCGACGCCTCGGGCCGCACATGGGCCGACAGCTCGACGCGCGACAGCGACAGCAGGTCGTCGATCAGCCGCGCCATGCGGGTGGCCTGGGTGTGCATGATACCGAGGAAGCGCTCGCGCGCCCGCGCGTCCTCGCGCGCCGGCCCCTGCAGCGTGTCGATGAAACCGGACAGCGCGGCGAGCGGCGTGCGCAGCTCATGGCTGGCATTGGCGACGAAATCGGCGCGCATCTCCTCGACCCGGCGCAGCGGCGTCAGATCGTGGAAGGTCATCAGCATGCACTTCTCGGTGCCGCCGAACTGGGTCGGCACCGGCACCGGCGTGATCACCAGCTCCATCCAGCGATCGACCGGAACGTGGTCGGAGTAGGTGGCGCGGCGCGGCTCGGTGGTCGCGATCGCCTCGCGCAACGCAGTGATAATCTCCGGCGAACGCAGGGCAAATTGCGCCAGCTCGTTCTTGCGCAGCGCCGGCGCCAGCTGGGCCGCGGCGGTGTTGAGATGGATGACGCGGCCGGCACGGTCGAGCAGCACGGCCGGGTCCGGCATGCCGGCGACGACCGCGCTGACGGCGATCGCCTCGACCGGATTGCCGTGGCGGACATCCTCGCGCGAGGTGCCGGCATCATGCAGCCGCCATGGCACCAGCGCCGCAGCCGCGATGCAGACGAACACCACGCAGGCGCGCACCAGCGACAACTCGCCGAGCGCGACCACCACGCTCAGCGCCAGCGCTGCGGCAAGCAGGATCAGCGCGGAATGGCGCAAGCGGTCGGGCCAGGGCGAGAAAATCGAATGCGGCGTATCGTCAATGGCCATCGCGGCGGCTTTCTTCCCGTCGGTTCATGTCTCGCCAAGGCGCGGTCAAATCGACCTTCCCTCGGGAGGCATCGGGCCGCGTCGTCAGACCCCGGAATCACCACGCTTGCGGACCAGAACCGCCTCATGATGCGGCTCAGCGCGGGGACCCGAATCAGTCTGCGGCAGCCGCTTGAGTCGGGCGCCGACGATAACCTCCCGAAACGTCAGCAAGATTACAGATATGACGAACGGCGCAATATAGTAGAGCAGCCGGAACAACAGCATACCGCCGAGCAGGTCCTCGCGGTCCATCTGCCAGAGGCCGACCAGCATGGCGGCGTCGAACACCCCGAGCCCGCCGGGGGAGTGGCTGGCGAAGCCGAGCAGGGTCGCCGACACGAAGATGACCGCGACCACGACGAAGCCGAGATTGGGCTCGTCCGGCACCAGCACGTACATCGCCAGCGCGCAGAAGCCGAGGTCGACGATGCCGATCGCGATCTGCAGCAGCGTCAGCGGGCCGCCCGGCAGGGTCACCGTCCAGGGACCGCGGCCGACCACCCGCGGCTGGGTCCAGACCCAGACCACATAGGCGACCAGCGCGATGATGATGCCGAACGCGAGCGTCCGGTTGAGCCAGGGCGGCAGCTGGTCGATGTTGGCGGCGGCTTCCGGATGATAGGCGATGCCGAGCCCGAGCACGGCGGCATTGCCGAGCCAGAAGGTCAAGCCGGCGAGAAAGCAGATCTTGGCGACGTCGATCGCGTTCAATCCCCAGGCCGAATAGATCCGGTAGCGCACCGCGCCGCCGGTGAAGACGCTGGCGCCGACATTGTGCCCGATCGAATAGGAGGTGAATGCCGCGAGCGCGTTGACGCGATAGGGCACGTGGGCCTGACCGATCGCGCGCACCGCGAACAGATCGTAGAAGGTCAGCGTGAAGTAGCCGGCTGCGACGAACAGTCCCGCCAGCGCGATTTGTCGCGGCTCGGTGCTCTTGATGGCCTCGAGCACCTCATTGGTGTCGATGCCGCGCAGCATATGATACAGGACGTAGCAGGCGATGCCGATGACGGCGATGCTGATGACAACACCCAGCCGATGCAGGATTTGCTTCTGGCGCAGAAACGCCATCGCCCTGCGTATTGCTTCCAGCATCTAGACCTCGAATTGCGATCCCGCGACGGCGGCTCCCGGGCGAACCCCGCCGGCGCTTCGCTGTGCCCCGACCCCTGTAGCGCGTTTTAAGCCGGAGTGGAATTCGTCAAACGACAATAAAACGCGCATCTTCAAGATATTAGGGATGATTCATGACAGCGGGTGCACAAATATGCGCGTTTCTCGCCATCTTCGACAAGACTTGACATCGACGTGCGGCGGTTAGCCCGCCGAACGCTGCGCAAGGCCATCCGGGAAACTACGGGAAGCAGGAGCGACGCCGCGGCGCCCGCGCAGTGAAAATCGCCACCGCATTGGTGATGCGACGGCGATGAGGCAAGCCTGCGTAGATTTTATGCCCGTGCCGCAGCCACTGCGGTAACGATTTCGGCAGCATCGGGGAAATGCCCCTTCACGCGCTTGGCGATCACTTTGCCGTCAAGCTTGACCTCGAAGACGCCGCCCTTGCCCGGCACGAGCTCCGGATCGAGCCTGAGGCGTTCGCGCAGCAGCGCGGCGGCCTCCCTGGCGCGCTTTTCGTAGCCGCAGGGACGGCAATAAATGATCGAGAGGTCGGTCATGGCGTGCTCTCCCATCCACTCATGCTGCGAGATGTTGCGCGTTCGCGGCTTCGATGCCGGCGATCCACCCTGCAACCGAGCGGCCGATCGCCTCCGGATGATCCTCCTGCAGATAATGCGCGCCCGCGCCGAGCTGAATGACCGCGCAATGCTGCAGCCTCGCCGCGAAATCCGCCGCGAAGGCCGGCGACACCAACGCCCCGGGAGACCCCGCGAACAGCAGCTTCGGATAGGTCGATCCCGCGAGCGCTGCGTGCGCCGTGGTGAGCGCCTGATCGACGTCGGCGGGTTCGCCTGCGATCGGCAGCTCGCGCGGCAGCATCAAGGTCGGCTTGCGGCTCTCGCGCGTCGCAAACGGCGCACGGTAAGCGGCCATCTCTTCCTCACTCAGCTTGCGCAGCATCCCGTTCGGAAGAACGCGCTCGATGAAGGCATTGCCTTCCAGAATCATCGCCTCGCCCACACCTTCGGTCCTGAACTTGCGAAAGGTTTCTTCGCGCACGCCGTGATCGGGATCGAAATCGCTCCAGGTCGACATCGGCCGGATAAATTCCATGAAGGCGAGCCCGCGCACGAGTTGCGGACGGCGCGCCGCGAGATGGAACGCGAGCGCCGTGCCCCAATCCTGCGCGACGAGATAGGCCGAGCTGATGCCGAGCTCGTCGATCAGCGCATCGAGATAGTCCGCATGGTCGAAGAAGCGGTAGGCGATGTCGGGCTTGCCGGACTGGCCGTAGCCGATCAGGTCGGGCGCGATGCAGTGCCCGACCGGCGCCACCAGCGGCATGATGTTGCGCCAGATATAGGATGACGTCGGATTGCCGTGCAGGAACAGCACGTGCGGCGCATCGCTGCGTCCGGTTTCGCGATAGGCCATCGTGGTCCCGAGCACCGGGCGATGATGCAGGCTGATATCGGAAGACATGGTCATGGCAACTCCTTGAACACGGTTTGGAAGGCGATCGTCTTGAAACGCTCGAGCGCAGCGGCGCTGCGCTCGACCTTCATGCGCAACATCGCGCCCTGCCAGGATGCGAGCAGGAAATCGGCAAGCGCATCGGGATCGAAGTCGGACGCGATCTCGCACCTGGCCTGGGCTTCGGCGATGCAGGCCGCAAACGGCGCACGCCATCCCCGAAAGATCTCGTCGAGCTGCTCGCGCAGCATCTCGCTCGAGCCCGACGCCTCGAGGCTGAAATCGCCGATCAGGCAGCCGCGGGTGAAGCCGTCATGCGCAAGCTTGCCGGTGATGAGATCGAGATAGCGCCGGAGCCTGTCGCGCGGCGGCAACGTCGTGTCGCCGAGGGCTTCGGCGACGAGGCCGCGCACATAGAGGAAATAGCGGTCGAGCACTTCCGACGCGAACAGCTCCTTGGAGCGGAAATGGTTGGTGAACGAGCCCTGCGGCGCGCCGGCGGCGGCGGTGACGTCGCGCACGCTGGTGCCGTGATAGCCGGTCCGGAACATTTCCTTCAGCCCGGCGTCGAGGATGGCATCACGGAGGGAGGGCTTTGGCATGGCCGCCATTTAATACGTACGTACGTATTGATGTCAAGCGGCAAAATGCGCGCGGCCTCGCCCCGCGTCTGGCGACGCCGCTCAGTCCTGCTGGATCAAGGGTTTGGGGTCAGCTCGCGGGCCTGCTGCGCGAGACCACCCAGTCGCGCAGCCAGGAGCCGATCGCGCAGCCGACGAGATAGAGCGCGAACATGACCAGGAAGAGGTCGAGCCAGTAGCCGAGGCGGCCGGGCACGACCCGCGCAAACGATGCCGCGACCAGCGCGACGGCGAGCAGCGCGAGCCAGCGGATCCACGCCTTCGAGACGCCCTGCGCCCGATGCACCACCGCGATCCAGCCCATGCCGAAGCCGAGCAGCGCGGCGCCGAGCAGCCAACCCCAGAAGAATGTCGCGAGCACGGTCATCGCTACTTCACCACGAATTCGATGCGGCGGTTCTGCGCCTTGCCGTCTTCACTCTCGTTGCCGACGAGCGGCTGCGTGCTGCCATAGCCGATCGGCGTGAAGCGGTTGGCAGGCAGTCCGGCGCGCACGAGGTAATCGACCACGGCCTGCGCGCGGCGCTCCGACAAGGCCTGGTTGGCCGCCTCCTCACCGTCGCTGTCGGTATGGCCGGCGACTTCGATCGTCGCATTGGGACAGCGCATCGCGGTCTCGATCAGGCGGTCGAGCAGACCGGCGGAGTCAGGGACGATGTCGGCCTTGCCGGACTCGAAGCGGATCTTGCCCTTGGAGAGGATCTCGGAAAACAGCTGCTGGCACACCGTCGGATCGACCGGCGCGGCCGCGGGCTTGACGGTGACCTCGGCCTTGTACTGCCAGCCCTGCGGAAAATCCTTGCCGAGCCCGTCGCGGATCTGGCCGGCCGCGGCATCATAGAGCGCATCGCCCGACAGCTTCACCTCACGGTCCGACACCACGAGCGTCCCGGTCGACAGCCGTGACAGCGCGCCGAGCGCAGGCACCACCGCCGCCGCAAACCCCGAGGGCGCGCCGATGCTGGCCTTGAGATTGTCGACGACCTTTTCGCTGAAGAACTTGCGGCCGGCGGCGGCGACCAGCGCGGCATGCACGTTGTTGTCGGGCACGTAGCCGGTCAGCGTCAGCGTCACTGCGACCGGATCCTTGTAGGCCTGGAACACGTAAGGCGGCGCCTTGATGTCGTTGGCGGCAATGGAATAGCCCTCCGGCAGATTCTTCAGCGCCGCCGCGACCGCTTCGCGTCCGCCGAGCTCGCGCGCCATGCCGGCGAGAGCAACCTTGTTGTCGGTCAGCGTGATCTTGCCTTCCTTCAATTTGCCGATCTGGTCGAGCAGCAACAGCGCCGCCGGGTCGAACCGCGACGGCGCGCCACGGGCGAGCGCCATCTGATCCACCACCTCGACACCGCCGAGACTGGCCTTCGCGGCCTCGGTCAGCTTGCTCTTGCTCGACGGCAGCGGCGCATTGCCGCCAAGCGTGACCCGCACCACGTCGCGTTCGGCAGACCACACAAAGGGCTTGGCTTCGGGAACGAGGCGGGTCTCGTCGTTGACCAGCCGCACGCCCGGCACGGCCTCGACCGACGCCACGGCGCTGAGACGGCCGTCCTCGGAGAAGGCATTGGCCGCAAAGGTCACGTCGCGGCCGTCGACGCTGATGCGGCGCTTGTCGAGCACGGTGTCCTTGAGTGCGGCATTAGAGCGCGCAGCGAGGTCCGCTTCGACCGTTCCCGTTGAGGTCCAGGCCGCGATGCCCCACAGCACGACCAGTGGAATCACCCCCGGCCACCACTTGCTACTCCACTTGAAAAGTCCGTGCATTCAACGTCCTGCGGGGTCGGGAACCAGAGAGAAAACAAACCCTTGGCCGACTGTCAAACCCCAAATCAAAGGCCGAATCAAAGACCATGGCGGGGGCGCCATATTGGATCGGGATAACAGTTTCTTCAGTGGTGTTTCGCTAAGTTTCCGGCGGAATGCAAATCGGCCAGCCCGTGCCCCTCATGAAACAACTCCGCAACACCGTGATCCGTGCCGGGATGGAGGCGTTGTATTTCTCGGGTGCGCATATCCTGCTGCGGCCGATCTTTGCCGGCGTCGGCGCCATCTTCATGCTGCACCACGTCCGCCCGCGGCGCGCCGACGCGTTCCAGCCCAACCATCATCTCGAGGTCACGCCGGATTTCCTGCGCGCGATGCTGACGCATCTGCGCGCGCTCGACGTCGATGTCGTCAGCATGGACGAGGCGCATCGCCGCCTCACCGAACGGAATTTCGCGCGGCGCTTCGCCTGCTTCACCTGCGACGACGGCTACCGCGACAACCGCGATTTCGCGCTGCCCGTGATGCGCGAGTTCGGCGCGCCGTTCACGGTCTTTGTCGCGAGCGATTTCGCCGAGGGCTGCGGCAAATTGTGGTGGATCGCGCTGGAGCGCATCATCGCGGCGGCATCGGCGATCGAGGTGCCGATCGCCGGCGTCATGACGCGGATCGACACCGCGACGCCGCAAGCCAAGCGGGTTGCGTTCGGCCGCATGCACGACTGGCTACGCTCGCTGCCGGGCGAGAAGGAGATGCAGGCTGAGATATCCGCGCTGTGCGTCCGCCACGGCGTCGACGAGGCCGGCATCGCGCGCGAGCTCTGCATGTCCTGGGACGAGCTGCGCGGCTTTGCCGACGATCCGCTGGTCACCATCGGCGCCCACACCATCACCCATTGCAATCTCGCCAAGCAGAGCGAGACCATCGCATCGTTCGAGCTCGCCACCAGCCGGGCGCGGATCGAGGAGACGCTGCAGCGTCCGGCGCTGCATCTTGCCTATCCCTATGGCGACCGGATCGCGGCCGGGCAGCGCGAATTCGCGCTCGCCAGATCGATCGGCTTTCGGACCGCGGTGACGACGCGGCCCGGCATGCTGTTTCCCGAAAGCGCCGACCACCTGACCGCGTTGCAGCGGGTCTCGCTGAACGGCAATTACCAGGACACGCGGCTCTTGCCGGTGCTGACATCAGGCGCCGCCACCGCGGTGTGGAACGGTTTTCGCCGCGTCGACGCGGCGTAAACGAGCAACGTCCTAAACCACCAGCAGCAGTCCCGACACCAGCAACAGGCCGAGGATCACCCGCCTGAAGTTGGCCTCGTCGATGTTGCGAAAGGCAAAGATGCCGAGCCACGAACCGGCAAGCAGCGCCGGAGCGCCGAGCACGACGTCATAGGCGACCTTCATCGAGAGGTCGCGATGCAGCATCATCATCATCAGCGCCGAAATCTGCATCGCGGCGATGAAGGGCTGCACGAGGCCGCGCTGCTGCTGCTTTGGCACACCGTGGATATCGCACCAGATTGTAGGCAGCGCGCCCGGCATCGCGGTCAACCCGCCGATCAGGCCGCCACCAAACCCGACCAACGCGTTGCTGCCCTCGGGCAAACGGCCGTAGCCGATCGCGGGCCTGAACAGCATGTAGCCGGCATAGAGCGCGACCATGATCCCGAAGCCTTCGCGGAACGTCCGGCTGTCGGTGTTGTGCAGCAGCCAGAGCGCAAGCGGGACGCCCAGCAGTCCGCCGACGATCAGCGACAGGCTCTGTTTCCACTGGATGTTGTGCCGAAGCGCCCACAGGTTGGCCGCCTGCACGCCGACGCTGCAGGCCATCATCAGCGGCACCGCCTCGGTTGGCGGCATCGCATGCAGCAGGATGGCGCCGGCGATCGCGGAAAAGGCAAAGCCGGCGAGACCGGACACAAAGGCGCCGCAAAACACCGCGGCGCTGAGCACAACAAATGACATGACGTCGGCCACGAATGGACCTCCGTTGATGACAGCGATGGTGGATCGATCGGGAGAGCGCTAGTCGGTGTGAACCGCCCTCGCCTCTTGCGGCGCGGCCGCATCGGCCGTGGCCGCTGGCATCAGCAACGTCGCAGTGAGGAAGTGCAGCACAAAAAATCCGATTGCGATGGCAACAAGCAGCGTGATCTCGCTGACCTCCGGAAGCCGGATGACCGATTTGCGCGTCGACGAGCGTTCAGTAACGGACATTGCGGCCGCCCTCCAAATTGGTGCAGTGCCGGTCGGCGCGGTCGATCAGATGCTGATATTGCTTGAGAACGCGTCGCGCCTGAATCCGCCGCGAATAGTGAATTGCGCCGACGATCGCTGCGAACAGTCCTTTCCGCCTTCGGCGAAATTGAATGGGGGTGACTGGCATCACACCGGCCACCGGCAATGAAATGTGCTTCATTATTGGAACTCCTTGATCTGGAATTCCACCCCACGCGCATGATGCGGCAAAACCGGCTGACCAGTTTGTGCACTGCATCACATCTCAAGAAAGCTTGATCGATTCGACGCCCGCCCTTCGCGGGTGAACTGATCAGAACATCACCAGAGATCGAGCAGGCTGCGCGTTCGCCGGCCGCGGCGGTTCCTTGACTAGCTCCATCAACCCGGCCAGAACGCTTGGCATAGCTAAGGAGGCAACATGTTCAAGGATCTGTTCTCACTGAAGGGCCGCGTCGCACTGGTGACCGGGGGATCGCGCGGCATCGGCAAGATGATCGCGGCCGGTTTCCTCGCGCAGGGCGCCGCGAAGGTCTACATCACCGCGCGCAAGGCCGGCCCCTGCGAGGCCACCGCCCAGGAGCTTACCGCCGCCTATGACGGTGAATGCATCGCGCTGCCGATCGACATCTCGACCGTCGAGGGCTGCGAGAAGCTCGCCGGTGAAATCATCAAGCGCGAGCCGAAGCTCGACATCCTGGTCAACAATGCCGGCGCTGCATGGGGCGCGGACTTCGACGAATTCCCGGAGAGCGGCTGGGACAAGGTGATGAACCTCAACGTCAAGTCGATCTTCTTCCTGACCAAGGCGCTGGCCAAGCCGCTGCGCGCGGCGGCGACGCATGACAAACCGGGCAAGGTGATCAACATCGCCTCGATCGACGGCATCTTCGTCAACCCGATGGAGACCTATTCCTATGCCGCGAGCAAGGCCGCGGTGATCCATTTGACACGCCGGATGGCGACGCGCCTGATCAAGGACAACATCAACGTCACCGCGATCGCGCCCGGCGCCTTCAAGTCGGACATGAACCGCGCCGCGCGCGACCACGCCGACGAAGTCGCGCAACGCGTTCCGTCGCGGCGGGTGGGCAGCGACGAAGATATGGCGGGCACTGCGATCTATCTCGCCTCGCGCGCCGGCGACTACGTCGTGGGCAACACCATCGCGGTGGATGGCGGCGTGGTCTACGCGACCGCGGGGCTGGAGATCGCGGGGTAAGCGACCGCGTAGCTCACGCGCACTAGAACATTGCCGCGCGGCGCTTGGCAGCGAGACTGGTGATACACAAAGGGCGCCTCGCTCGCAGCGAGGCGCCCTTTGTCGCATGGAGCCCGATGGCAATGGGCCTCGCCAAGACGCGAGGCCACTTTCGTCACCGTGGTCCCCCGGTTGCGGCCGTGACGCCTCTGGCGCATGTCATTCAAATGCATTACATTGAACGTGAGCAAGGAGATCGCTATGGCTTCGAATGCCCTGGTCCAAACCCGCATCGATGCGGACGTAAAAGAGAAGGCCACCGCGGTTCTGGAAAACATGGGTCTCACGGTGTCGGACGCGGTGCGGATATTGCTGACGCGCACGGCCAATGAAGGAACGCTTCCACTGGAGCTCGTCAGCAACAGCCAAGCTTACGACAGCTGGTTTCGCGAGAAGGTGCGCCAGGCGCTGGCGGATACCCGGCCTAGTCTCGATGATTCCGAAGTCGAAGCGCATTTCGCGCAACGTCGTGCCGCCGCACTTCGAAAAGCGGCGGAACGCAAACGGTGAAGCTCGTCTGGACGCGCTTCGCACTGTCCGATCGCGACGACATTTTCAGCTACATCGAGGCCGAGAATCCCCGTGCCGCGGTTCATGTCGATGAACAGACTCGACTTTCCTGACAGTGGCCGGCCCGGGCGTGTCGCCGGCACGCGGGAGTTAGTCATCCCGCGCACACCATATGTCGCAGCGTACCTTGTCGACGGCGAGACCGTTCGCATCTTGCGCGTGCTTCACGGTGCGCAGATGTGGCCCGACGAACTTGCAAATGACGATTAAAGCCGGCTGAGCGGCGAACGCCGAGCAGCCACCGCCGATCCGCCTTCCTCAGAGACTCGATGCGAAGGCATCGACGAGCCGGTCGAACACTTCGGCCCTTTCCCACTGCGTGGCGTGGCCAGCGCCGTGGACCACCTGAACCTGGCCGCGCCATAGTGTCGGCGCGGGCAGCCGTTGCAGATAGCCGAGATCGACCATCTGCTCCTCGCTGCCATGCACGATCGCCAGCGGAATCCTGAGGCCACGCACGATCTCGACCTCGTCCACGAAGCGGCCGGCCTGCACGCTGGCGCCGAGATAGCCGCGCGCATTGCCGTCGGTGCGGCGGAAATCGGTGTCGACGAATGCGGGCAACGGCGCATAGTCCGGCGCGAAGACCGTTTTCAGCCAGGCCGCGATCTCGGCATCGCTGGGCGCCGGCGTGAAGGTGGTGGCCGACAGCCCCTTGAACCCGGAGAACCCGTCCGGCGTCTTGGCGATCGGCGGCGTACCGAAAATCATCAGCCCGGCTGCCATCGGCAAAGACGGGGCTGCGTTGAGCACGGCGTGTCCGCCGAGGCTCCAGCCCACCACCACCGCGTTCTTCAGGCCGAGCTCCTTTGCGGCCGCGGCAATGCAGCCGGCGTAGCCTGCACCCGAATAACCATGCTCCGGATCGGGCGCAGGCGATGAGCTGCCATGACCGGGAAGATCGATCGCGACCAGCCGGTATTTGGCGCCAAGCGGCCCCTGGAGTTGCTTCTGCCAAATCTGCGACGACGACGAATTGCCGTGGACGAGCAGGATGTCGCGGCCAGTGCCCGCGCTCTCGAAGCCCGCGATCGTCTGCTCACCGAACTGGACCTTGAGCGGACGCAGGGTCGGCCCCGGAAAAATCTCTTCGCTCATGATGGCCCAGCCTAATCCCGATCCGCGACAACCGGCTCAAGCCGTCATTGCGGTTGATGTGTTGAAGCAGTGTGATCTCCGCGCGAAGGCATCGCGCTTGTCAAGCCGGGAGCCGGCGCTTCATTGCGCGTGAGCCAACGCACGTCTCAAAAAAGAAAAGGGGCAAGCCAGGACCTTCTCGGCTTACCCCTTTTCGGCCCCTCCGGGAGGAGAGGAACTGCTAGCTGAAACTCAGCTCTCGATCCTCACATATTCGAAGTCGCCGGGCTTGTTATCGATGCCGACCTTGGGCGGCGAGATCCAGGAGGCGAACTCCCCGGGTTCGGTCACCGGCTTCATCAGCGAGGCGATGAAGTCGCCGTCCGCGGTCGACGGCAGCCAGTCGTTCTTGCGCTTGGCCCAGGTGGCGTCGTCGATCAGAAGGCCATCGGGCGTTGCATGGATGTCCTTGAACTCGCCGATCTGACGGTGGAAGGCGGTGTTCGGCACCGCGAGCTTGTAGTCGATGCCGGCGGTGGAGATCACCTTGTTCCAGCGCAGCATGCCCTTGACGCAATCCTGCGTGTAGTCGTCGCGCAGCCGCATGTTAAGCGCGGTCAGTGCCGGCTCGTCGACCATCTTGATCTGGCCGTCCACCATCTTCATGACCGGATAGGTCGAGCTCTTGAGCTGGTGATCGTCCTCGATCGTGGTTTCCTTGTAGCGGCCCTTGATGCCGGCGTTGAAGGCGTTCGCCGCATTGGTCGACACTTCGGAGCCGAACAAATCGAGCGACAGCGAATAGTGCAGGTTCAGCTTCTTCTGGATGGTCGGCAGATCGATCACGCCGAGCGCGCGGATCCTGGCGATGTCGTTCGGATCGGTGATGCCGGCCTCCGTCATCGCATCGCAGGTGCGCTGCACGACGCGGGTGATGCCGGTCTCGCCGACGAACATGTGATGGGCTTCCTCGGTCAGCATGAAGCGGCAAGTGCGCGACAGCGGATCGAAGCCCGACTGCGCCAGCGAGTGCAGCTGCATCTTGCCGTCGCGGTCGGTGAAGTAGGTGAACATGAAGAACGACAGCCAGTCCGGCGTCGCCTCGTTGAAGGCCCCTAACATGCGCGGCGAATCCGCATCGCCCGAGCGGCGGCGCAACAAATCGTCGGCCTCCTCGCGGCCGTCGCGGCCGAAATACTTCTGCAAGAGGTAGACCATCGCCCAGAGATGGCGGCCTTCCTCGACATTGACCTGGAACAGATTGCGCATGTCGTAGAGCGAGGGCGCGGTCTTGCCGAGATGGCGCTGCTGCTCGACCGAGGCCGGCTCGGTGTCGCCCTGGATCACGATCAGGCGGCGCAGCATGGCACGGTGCTCGCCGGGGACTTCCTGCCATGCCGGCTTGCCGTAGTCTTCGCCGAACGGGATGACCCGGTTCTCTTCCTGCGGTGCAAGCAGGATGCCCCAGCGATATTCGGGCATCCGCACGTAGTCGAACTTGGCCCAGCCGCGCGGATCGACCGAGTAGGCGGTGCGCAGATAGACCAGCGACTCCTGGAAGCCTTCCGGCCCCATGTCGCTCCACCAGTCCATGTAGCCGGGATGCCAGCCCTCCAGCGCCTTGAGCACCTGGCGGTCTTCGGCGAGATTCACGTTGTTTGGAATCTTGGTCGAGTAATCGACGTTCATGATGTTCATGGCCGTGCTCCTTGGTATCGGTCCGACGTCTATCGTGTCTTGCTCAACCGTCATCCTGAGGAGCGGCGTCTTCGCCGCGTCTCGAAGGATGCTGGCTTGCTCCTAATCATCCTTCGAGGCTCGCTTGCGCTCGCACCTCAGGATGACGGCGGTATTTGCCTCACACTCTCGTCATGTCGAATTGCGCCTTCTGGCCGGTGCCGTAGCGGCGCAGTGCGCCGTCTTCGCCGACCGCATTCGGCCGCTGAAAGATCCAGTTCTGCCACGCCGTCAGGCGGGAGAAGATCTTCGATTCCATGGTCTCGGGGCCGACGAAGCGCAGATTGGCTTCCATGCCGGTGAGACCGTCGGGCGAGAACGAGGTGCGTTCCTCGAAGAACACGCGGACCTCGTCGTCCCAGTCGATGTCGTCGAGCGCGAAGGTGACGAGACCGAGCTCCTCAGCTTCCTCCGCATCGAGCGCCTTGCCGATCGAGCCTTGCGCGCGCTCCAGATCCATTGGGTCGGCCTGGAAGCGCGATTGCAGCCGGGTCAGGCCGTGGCTCATCGGATAGGGCCCGAAATTCATCGCCGTCAGTTCGATCGCCGGCGGCGGGCGGTTGTCGCCCTGCTTCTGGCCGATCAGCATGTAGGAGCGGTCGGCGGCGAACACGAGTTCGGCCAGGGTGCCGACGAAGCAGGAGCCGGGCTCGACCAGCGTCACCAGCGTGCGCGAGGTGACGTCGATGCGCTTCAGCACGCGCTTCCAGTAATGCCTGACCTCGTTGACCAGCCAGTGCGCCTTGTTGGCCTCCAGGAACGCGTCATAGGACACGACATTGGCGCGGTCGCCGTGGCTCTTGAACACCAGCATCGCGGTCTCGAGCTCATTGATGCGCAGATGCAGGATCGCATCGTCGAGCTCGCGGGCGACCTGCAACGGCCAGAACGAAGCGCCCTGCGCGATCATGCCGTCGACGTCAGCGGGCGCCGCAGCTTCCGGCGCCTTGATCGAGATGGTAGCGATGCGCGCGGCCCGATCGATGTCGACGCTGACGAAGCCATAGCGGATGGCGCTGTCGTCGATGGTGCGCGTCAGCGGCGCCAGTGTGATACCTTTGCCCGCGCCGTTGCGCTTCGACCTGGCGGCGAATTCCTTGACGCGCTCGGCGAGCTTGCCCTCGAGCTTGGAGTTCGGCGCGATCTCGTCGACCAGCCGCCACTGCACCGCGCGCTTGCCCTTGATGCCTTCCTCGATGGTGCAGAAGAAGTCGGCATGGTCGCGGCGCACCTTGCGCTTGTCGACGACGCGGGTCAGGCCGCCGGTGCCCGGCAGCACCGCGAGCAGCGGCACTTCCGGCAACGCGACGGCGGCGGCGCCGTCGTCGGCCATCATGATGTGGTCGGTCGCAAGCGCCAGCTCATAGCCGCCGCCGGCCGCGGTGCCGTTGACGACGGTGATGAAGCTCTGGCCGGAATTCTCGCTGGAGTCTTCCAGGCCGTTGCGGGTCTCGTTGGTGAACTTGCAGAAGTTGACCTTGTGGGCGTGGGTGGAGCCCGCCAGCATGCGGATGTTGGCGCCGGCGCAGAACACGCGGTTCTTGCCCGAGCGCATCACCACGACCTTCACCTCGGGATGCTCGAAGCGCAGCCGCTGCACGGCGTCGGCCAGCTCGATGTCGACACCGAGGTCGTAGGAGTTGAGCTTGAGCTGATAGCCCTCGAACAGGCCGGCGTTCTCGTCGACGTCCATGGTCAGCGTCGCGACGTCGCCCGCGACGTCGAGCTTCCAGTGCCGGTAGCGCGACGGGTTGGTCTGGAAGTCGATGTACTTCGCCCCGCCTGCAAGGACGCGATCGTCACCAGCCATGGGCCACCCTTATCTGTTGTTCGTTTGAAGGTTCGTTGTCGATGCTTTCATGCACAATAATGCATGTTTTTGGTTTCGTCCAGTTCAAAACGTAAAAACATGCATTTTGTTTCATATTCGGGAATTCACCCGCTGGGCCAATGGCCTGGCACCGGCACCAAAACTCAGGCCGCCAGTGCCGGGTCGTCCCGGAGGGCTGCCCTGGCGAATTCGGTGACCGCTTCCAGCGTCACCGCGGGCGCCTCGCGGTGCGGCGAGTGACCGGCGCCGGCAATGGCCGCGACATCGACCGGGCAATAGCACTCGTCCTGGGCAATCTCGACCTGGCGCATCGTGCCGTATTGATCAGCCGCGCCCTGCACGACCAGCACCGGCACGCGGATATAGGCGAGATATTCGGAGATATCCCAGTCGCGGAATGCCGGATCGAGCCAGGCGTCGTTCCAGCCACGGAAGGTATTGTCGACGTCCTTGTGCCAGCGCGCGAGCTTCTCCTTCAGGTTGGTGCTCTCATACGCCGTCTTGATCTCGGCGATCGACTTGACCGAGATGTCCTCGACGATGAAGTGCGGCGCGATCAGCGCAAGGCCTTGCAGGCGATGATCCTGATGCGCGCCGGCATAGATCGCCGCGATCGACGCGCCGTCGGAGTGACCAACCAAGAGGCCGCGGCGGAAGCCGATCCGGTCGAGCAGCTTCGGCAGCACGTCAAGCGCCTCGCGATGCATGTAGTCGACCGGGCGCGGCAGCTTCGCCGGCGACGACGCGCCATACCCGGCGCGCGAATAGGCAAACACGCCGGCGCCGGTCGCCGCCTGCAGCTTGTCGGGAAAATCACCCCACAGCCCGACGCAGCCGAGACCTTCATGCAGCATCACGAGGGTCGGCGCTGTCTCGGGTAACGGACCGATCATCCGGTATTCGAGCTCGGCGCCGTCGATGCTGAGGAAGCCGGAGGGGTTCAAATTCTGCATGATGGGCCTTCCTCACTCGTCGTCCCGGCGAAGGCCGGGACCCATAACCACAGGCGTTAGTTGTTGCGCAAAAGCCGTTGAACAGCGTCTCTCAAAACAAAGGCCGCGGCGTATGGATCCCGGCCTTTGCCGGGACGACGCAAGTGGAAACGCTAGTGGGCGCCGTCGTCGTGCCGCAGCTTGAAGCGCTGGATTTTCCCGGTTGCCGTCTTCGGCAGATTGTCGACCACATCGATCCAGCGCGGATATTTCCACGGGCCGATCTTCTGCTTGACGTGTTCCTTCAGCGCCTCGTGCAGGCCTTCGGCCGAGCTCTCGGGCCGCAGCACGACATAGGCTTTCGGCTTGAGCAGGCCTTCCGGATCGGCCTCCGGCACGACGGCGGCTTCCAGCACCGCGGGATGCGTGATCAGCGCGCTCTCGACCTCGAACGGCGAGACCCAGATGCCGGACACCTTGAACATGTCGTCGGCGCGGCCGCAGAAAGTGTAACGGCCGTCGGCATCGCGCGTGTATTTGTCGCCGGTGCGGGTCCAGGCGCCCTCGAAGGTGGCGCGGCTCTTGGCGCGCTGATTCCAGTAGCTCTCGCCGGCCGAGGGCGCATCGACCAGGAGTTCGCCGACCTCACCGTCCGCGACGTCGGCCCCGAGCTCGTTGACCAGCCGCACCTTGTAGCCGGGCACCGGACGCCCCGAGGAGCCGTATTTGATGTCGCCGGGCGCATTCGACAGAAAGATGTGCAAGAGCTCGGTCGAGCCGACGCCGTCGAGGATGTCGACGCCGAACCGCGCGCGCCAGGCATTGCCGACCGATTCCGGCAACGCCTCGCCGGCCGAGGTGCAGACCCGCAGCCGATTGCCCGCGGCTTGCGCCTTCGTCGCCTCGTCGTTCAGCATCGCCGCGAACAGGGTCGGCACGCCGAAGAAGATGCTGGGATGATATTTGTTCAGCAGCGCGAACATCACCGCCGGCGTCGGACGTTCCGAATTGAGCACCGTGGTGGCGCCGACCGACATCGGGAAGGTCAGCGCATTGCCGAGCCCATAGGCGAAGAACAGCTTTGCCGCCGACAGGCCGACATCGTCCTCGCGGATGCCGAGCACCTGCCTGGCATAGGTCTCGGCGGTCGCGGCGAGGTTGGAATGCAGATGGCGCACGCCTTTCGGCATGCCGGTCGAGCCCGATGAGTAGAGCCAGAACGCCGGCTCGTCGGCATGCGTCGGCGCGGTGGCGAACACGTCGCTCTCGCGCGCGATCTCGTCGGACAGCTTCTTGTGGCCGTGCGCGTCCTTGCCGGACACCACGACATGCTCGAGGTCGGGCATACGCCCGATGATGTCCTTCACGACAGGCAGCAGCGCCTCGGAGACGAACAGCACGCGCGCGCGGCAATCGCCGAGGATGTAGGCGTATTGCTCCGCGGTCAGCAGCGTGTTGAGCGGCACCGGCACCACGCCGGCGCGGATCGCGCCGAGAAACACGATCGGGAAATCGACCGTATCGAGCATGATCATGGCGACCCGCTCCTCGCGGCGGACGCCGAGCCGGCGCAGCATGTTGCCGACACGGCGGGTCTGCTGCTGCAACTGGCCATAGGTGATTTGCGACACCGTATCGTCGAACACGACCTTGTCGCCGCGGCCCTCGTCGACATTGCGGTCGAGCAGCCAGGAGACTGCGTTGTAGGTCATGGCCCGCTCCTCAGGCACAGGCGCGCCGCGCCTGCCCTCTCCCGTCAAGATTTAAGAATTATAATTCATACAAAGCCACCACATCGGCTTGCTGTCAATCCTCATCGGCATTATGTTTCCTAGACCATTGGACCTGATTCAGTCAGGACCGCGCGTCGCATGGGGATCATGACCGAAGCCAACGATCCGGAAACCGACTTCCTCGAACAGCTCGGCCAGCGCGTGCGCACCATGCGCGCGCTCCGCGGCATGTCGCGCAAGGTGCTCGCCAAGGTCTCCGGCATTTCCGAACGCTACATCGCCCAGCTCGAAAGCGGCAAAGGCAATGTCTCGATCGTGCTGCTGCGCCGTGTCGCAGGCGCGATGGGCGCGCATCTCGAGGACCTGATCCCCTCGAGCGAGCCGATCCCGGATTGGGCCGTGATCCGCGATCTCCTGCGCAAGGCGTCGCCGAACCAGATCGCGCAGGCCAAGGACATGCTCGCCGGCAGCAGCCCGCTGGCGCCGCGCGGCGCCTCGTTCTCCGGCATCGCGCTGATCGGCCTGCGCGGCGCCGGCAAGACCACGCTCGGGCGGATGCTGGCGAAGAAGATCGGCTGGAGCTTTGTCGAGCTCAACAAGGAGATCGAGGCGCAGAACGGCCTGTCGGTTGCCGAGATCATCGCGCTGTACGGCCAGGAAGGCTTTCGCCGCATGGAGCAGGCCGCGCTGACGCAGCTGCTCGCGCGCAAGGAATTGATGGTGCTGGCGACCGGCGGCGGCATCGTCTCCGAGGCGCTGACCTTCGACCTGATCCTGTCGTCGTTCTACACGATCTGGCTGAAGGCCGAGCCGGAAGAGCATATGGCCCGCGTCCGCCGCCAGGGCGATCTGCGCCCGATGGCCGACGACCGCTCGGCGATGGCCGAATTGCGCAACATCCTGGTCAGCCGCGAACCGCTCTACGCCCGCGCATCCGCCGTGGTCGACACCGCCGGGCTCTCGGTCGATGCCGCCGCCGCGCGATTGATCGATTCGGTGCGGCCGGTGCTGCAGAACGAGGCGCGCTCCTTCGGGCTGCGCAGCGTGGCGCTGTAGGCGCGCTACAACAGCCGGCTCTTCACATCATCAGCGCCGTCGCGCAGCAACGGCAGGAAACGGTCGATCAATTCCTTGGCCGGAACGCGATCGACATGCGCGCCCATATTGATGGCAGCGACGATGGTGCCGTCATAGCGGCGCACCGGCACCGAGATCGAACGGAAATGCGGCTCGGCTTCGCGGTCGACCAGCGAGTAGCCTTGCGCGCGATCGGCGATGATGGTGATGAGCAGTTTCTTCGGATCGGTCGTGGTCTGCGGCGTCACCGGATCGCGGCGCATCGCCTTCAGCCGCGCCGCCAGTTCCTCGTCGCCGAGCCGGCCGAGCATCGCGCGGCCCACTGACGTGCAGAACGCCGGCAGCCGGTAGCCGATATCGAGGCCGGCGGAGAACACCCGCGTCGGGCTCGAGCGCGCGACGAACACGACGTCGTCGCCATCGAGCAGCGCGAGCGAGGCGATCTCCTGCGCTGCGGTCGCGATGCGATCGAGCACCGGCTGCAGCACCGTCACCACCTGGTTGGATTGCAGGAAGGATCCGGCCAGCGTCAGCACATGCGGCGTCAGCGTGAACAGCTTGCCGTCGGTTGCGACGAAGCCGCCATGCGCGAGCGTGAACAGGATGCGGCGCGCGGTGGCGCGCGGCAGATCGGCGGCGCGCGCGAGATCGCTCAAGGTCGCAGGACCCGAGACGGTGCCGAACACCTGCAACAGGCGCAGGCCGCGATCGAGCGCCTCGACGAAGTCGGTGGCGCGCTCGTCCTGATCGGTCCGCTTCAGCTTGGGCATGGGCTTTGAACGGTTCAAAATTGCGCTTGCTGTCCAATACAGACATGGCATAATTCGCACATTCGTTCAATAGGCGAACAAATCCAAATTCGGGAGACGCCGCCATGATGAGCCAGGAAGCGAACGATCTGATCACCCGCACGGGGGCTAAGGACCCCTGCGGAAAGCTGATGCGGATGTACTGGCAGCCGGCAGCGCTGGTCGACGAGCTGGAAGGACCGCGCCCGGTTCGACCGGTGCGGCTGCTCGGCGAAAACCTGGTGCTGTTCCGCGGCGAGGACGGAAGCTACGGGCTGATCGATCGCCACTGCGCGCATCGCGGCGCCGACCTCGCCTTCGGCCGGCTCGAGCATGGCGGGCTGCGCTGCGCCTTCCACGGCTGGCTGTTCGACACCAGTGGCCAGTGCATCGAGACGCCGGCCGAACCTGCCGGATCGCAGCTCTGCAAGGGCATCAAACAGCGCTCGTATCCGGTGGTGGAGAAGAGCGGCATCCTGTGGGCGTATCTCGGCGAAGGCGCACCGCCGGCATTTCCGGAGCTCGACTGCTTCGTCGCGCCCGACAGCCATACGTTTGCATTCAAGGGCCACATGAACTGCAACTGGCTGCAAGCGCTCGAGGTCGGCATCGATCCGGCGCACGCCTCCTTCCTGCATCGCTTCTTCGAGGACGAGGACACCTCGGCCGCCTACGGCAAGCAATTCCGCGGCGCCTCCGCCGGCAGCGACATGCCGATGACGAAGATCCTGCGCGAATATGACCGGCCGATCATCAATGTCGAGCACACCGAATACGGCCTGCGCCTGATCGCGCTGCGCGAGCTCGACGCGGAGCGCACCCATGTGCGCGTCACCAATCAATTATTCCCGCACGGCTTCGTCATCCCGATGTCGACCGAGATGACGATCACGCAGTGGCACGTGCCGGTCGATGACGAGAACTGCTATTGGTATGCGATCTTCACCAGCTACGCGGCGCCGGTCGACAAGCAGAAGATGCGCGACCAGCGGCTCGAGCTCTATACGCTGCCCGACTACAAGTCGCGCAAGAACCGCAGCAACGATTACGGCTTCGATCCGCACGAGCAGGCGACCGAGACCTATACCGGGATGGGCACCGACATCAACGTCCACGACCAGTGGGCGGTGGAATCGATGGGGGCGATCCAGGATCGCACCAATGAGCATCTCGGCCAGAGCGACAAGGCGATCGTGCAGTACCGCCGCCTGCTGCGGCAGGAGATCGAAAAGCTTTCCGGCGGCGAAAAACCGATGCTGTTCCTCGACGAAGCCTCGGCGCGCAGCATCCAGGGCCCCGCCACGATGGACGGCATCGGGCCGACGCTGGGCTGGGAGCTCTACTGGATGGAGGTCGACGTCAAGCGCCGCCGCGGCGCGCCGTGGGCCGCGCCCGTGCCGCGCGAGATCGCCGGCAAGGTGCATCATCTGACGGCGGCGGAATAGCAATGTCCTTCCGTCATTGCGAGCGAAGCGAAGCAATCCATCGCGCCGCTTGTGGAGATGTGGATTGCTTCGTCGCTTTGCTCCTCGCAATGACGACCGAGAGAGGAGTCGCGCGGTGAGCTTCGTCGAGCGTCACGGCCTGTGGTCGGATGAGCAGAAGGAGGCCGCGAACCGCCTCCGCCGCATCGTCGAGGAGAAGAACCTCGAAGTCATCCGCCTGTCATTCCCGGACCAGCACGGCATCCTGCGCGGCAAGACGCTGATCGCCAGTGAAGCGGTGCGTTCGCTGGAGGGCGGCTGCTCGATCACCACGACGATGCTCGCCAAGGACACCTCGCACAAGACAGTGTTTCCGGTGTTCACCGCAGGCGGCGGCTTCGGCATGAAGGAGATGGAAGGCGCGGCCGACGTGCTGATGGTCGCCGACCCCACCACGTTCCGCGTGCTGCCCTGGGCGGAGAACACCGGCTGGCTGCTCTGCGACCTCTATTTCAGCGACGGACGGCCGGTGCCGTTCGCGACCCGCAATCTCTATCGCAAGGTGCTCGATCAGCTCGCAAGCCGCGGCTACGATTTCGTCGCCGGCCTCGAGGTCGAATTCCATCTGTTCAGGCTCGACGACGCCCACATGGCGCCGGAGGATGCCGGCCAGCCCGGCCGGCCGCCGTCGGTCAGCCTGCTGTCGCACGGCTATCAGTATCTCACCGAGCAGCGCTACGATCAGATGGAGCCGGCGCTCGAGATCATCCGCCGCGACATCATCGCGCTCGACCTGCCCTTGCGCACGGTGGAGGTTGAATTCGGCCCGAGCCAGTGCGAATTCACCTTCGCGCCCACTGTGGGTCTTGCGCCCGCCGATATCATGGTGCTGTTCCGTTCCGCGGTGAAGCAGATCGCGCGCCGCCACGGCTATCACGCGACCTTCATGTGCCGGCCGAAACTGCCGAACGTGTTCGCGAGCGGCTGGCACCTGCACCAGTCGCTGGTGTCGCGCGCGGGCGGCGAGAACGCCTTCATGGCCAAGGAGACCGGCGAGCCGCTGAGCCCGCTCGGCCGCGCCTGGCTGGCGGGCCTGATCGAGCATGCACGCGCCTCGACCGTGTTCACGACGCCGACCATCAACGGCTACAAGCGCTACCGCTCCTATTCGCTGGCGCCCGATCGCGCGATCTGGGGCCGCGACAACCGCGGCGTGATGATCCGCGTGCTCGGCGGCACGAATGATCCGGCAACGCGGCTGGAGAACCGGATCGGCGAGCCGGCCGCCAATCCCTATCTCTATATGGCAAGCCAAATCCTCTCCGGCCTCGACGGCGTCGACCGCAAGCTCGATCCCGGCCCGTCCGCCGACACGCCCTACGAGACCAAGGCCGCGCTCTTGCCGAAATCACTGCGCGAAGCCGTGTTCGCGCTTCAAGACGATCCGTTCTTCCGCCAGGCGCTGGGGCCCGAGTTCGTCGACTATTACGTCTTCATCAAGAACGCGGAGATCGAGCGTTTCCAGGCCGAGGTGTCGGACTGGGAGCAGCGCGAATATTTCGAAATGTTTTGATTGCCTGACCGTCATCCTGAGGTGCGAGCCCTTGCGAGCCTCGAAGGATGCACGGCCCGGCTGGTGGCCGTCGACCCTTCGAGACGCGCTACGCGCTCCTCGGGGTGACGGGGTTGAAATTAGTGCGCAGATTGCGCCTCAAATCCCCAGGTACTTGTGCTGCAGCTCCGGCTCGGCGATCAGCTGCTCGCTGGTGCCGCTCCACACCGTCTTGCCGCGCTCTTGCCGAAATCGCTGCGCGAAGCGGCGTTCGCGCTCAGCGACGATCCGTTCTTCCGCCAGGCGCTGGGGCCCGAATACGTCGACTATTACGTCTTCATCAAGAACGCGGAGATCGAGCGTTTCCAGGCCGAGGTGTCGGACTGGGAGCAGCGCGAATATGTCGAGATGTTTTGACTGCTCGACCCGTCATCCTGAGGTGCGAGCACTTGCGAGCCTCGAAGGATGCACGGCCCGGCCGGTGGCCGTCGACCCTTCGAGACGCGCTACGCGCTCCTC
>NZ_JAFCMK010000009.1:0-165656 GCF_018129565.1 Bradyrhizobium sp. AUGA SZCCT0105
GGAGCGGGGTGTGCCGGGGCGGCCGCGGGCGGCGGAGGCGGAGCGGGGCGCGCAGGCGCGGCTGCCGGCGGAGCCGGCGGCGTCGGGTGCGGCGGAGCAGCGGCTGGTGGCGGAGGTGGCGGTGTCGGACGCGCGGGCGCTGCGGCCGGCGGAGGAGCCGGATGCGGCGCGGCTGCCGGAGGCGGCGCTTGCGGATGCGGTGCGGCGGCGGGCGGTGCAGCTGCGGGCGGTGCCGGATGCGCGGGCGCGCCCGGCGCGGGCCGTGGCTTCGGCTTTCCGTCAGGTCCGAGCTCTTCCTTTGGCTGCGCCTGTGCGACGACCAGCGGCGAAGTTTGTGCGTGCGACGCTGAGGTGGCGAATTGCATCACCGTCAGCGCAGTCGTGGCAAGCAGCACGAGACGAAGCTTTGTCATAATCTTGGAGTCCCCGGCGGAAAGTCTGGGCAGGAAGGAAAGGAAGTCAGAGCCGAACAATTCGGCAGGACGATGAATTGCCAGCCGTTAGGCCGGATTGTGGCGAGCGCCGAATCATCGGCGAAGTTTATTTCGACATTATAACGGGTTGCGTGTGCGCTTGTTCACTGCGCGTTCAGAAGAAACGCTCGGACACACTCGCAATCGATCTGGAACCAGGGCGCGACGGCGAATCAGGGGACGGCGGGCGATCTGTCGCAGGCGGCGGGCCGGTTGGTCCGGGCGGTCCGCGCACCGGTGATTCGTCTGGCGTCTTGCCGGGCAGCTCGTCCGGTCGCGCCGGCTCGCCGGGTTCGCGCACCGGCGGCGGAACCTCCGGCTGCGGATTGCCGGGCGGAATTCCAGGCGGTGGTTCACTCGGCGTGCCCGGCGTCGCCGGGGGAATCTCGGGGGGCTCGATCGGCATTAGATCGAGACCCTGTTGCCGATGTCAGGTCGCATCGCGCGCATCGATCGCTCCATCGAATCTCGAAGCGACAACGAATCGCGCGCTGCGCCGTTCCTGTGCGCGTTATCCGGGCGTGTGGCAGACCGCCTCGATGTTGTGGCCGTCGGGATCGAGCACGAACCCGCCGTAATAGTTCGGGTGATAATGCGCGCGAATGCCGGGCGCGCCGTTGTCGCGGCCGCCGGCCGCCATCGCAGCCTTGTAGAAGGCGTCGACGGTGGCGCGGTCCTTGGCTATGATCGCGATATGCACCGGCTTGTTCATCGCGCCTTCGCCGCCGATCCAGAAGTCCGGCTTGCCGTTGGCGCCGAAGCCCGCCGCAGGCGCGTGGCCGGTCACTTCCGCGGGCACTTCCATGATCAGGCCGTAACCGAGCGGCGCCAGCGCCGTCTGGTAGAACGTCTTCGCGCGTTCGTAGTCGGAGACCGAAAAGCCGATAGGGTCGATCATTGCGAGCTTCCCTCGTTGTGCCGCATTGGCATCCGCGCTCTCGTTTTACCTCCCCTTGGAAAGGGGAAATGAAGATGTAGCCCGGATGCAGCGCAGTGCAATCCGGGGCTGCTCTAGCCGCGGATGGTCTGGTCCCGGATTTCGCTGCGCTGCATCCGGGCTACGGTCCGTCTTCTTTCAGGGAAAGGAGAACGCAAGTCCGTCGTCCGGTGCGGCCGACCTGGGCCGCGGTTACACCTCAACCGCGCACAAGCAGCGTGTTGCTCCGCGTCCGGCCCTGATCGACGTAACCACGCGTGTGCATGTCCGCAATGCAGTCGTCGGTCCATTCGTCCTTTGACAGATGCTCGATCACGACCGCGCGCGGCCACAGCTGCTCCGGCGCGTCGCGGAAGAAGCCGGTGAGCACGCGGTCCTCGAACCCCTCGACGTCGATCTTCAGTGCATCGACGCTGGTCGCGCCGGCCTCTTCGAGGATGCGTTGCAGCCGCAGCGACGGCACCTTGAACGCATTGCCCGTGGGCGTGCCGGTGACGATGTGGCTGGCGCCGAGATTGTCGCCGTCGGTCTCGATCATCAGCTCGCCTTCGGTCGGACCTGCGGCGGCTGCAACCAGCCGCACCTGCGGGTAGCCGGAGGCCTGTGTGTTGAATTTGAGCCGCGCATGCGTCATCGGATGCGGCTCGATCGCGATCACCTTGCCATTGGGCCCGACATCGCGCGCCAGCGCCAGCGCATAGGTGCCGACATTGGCGCCGAGATCGACGAAGGTGCCGCCGGCGCCGACATGCCGGCGCAGGAAGGCGAGCTCTTCCAGATTGTAATCGGGATTGAACAGTGCGCCGCGCTCGGTCGCGCTCGCCTGATGATAGAAGCGGAACGATGCGCCCTGATAGGTCACATCAAGCGGTCCCGAACCGAACAGATTGACCAGCCGCGACAGCCAGGGCCGGAACGCGCCGCGCTTCAATCCGCTGCCATGCGCAAGCCGGATGATGGCGGCCTGCGCCGCATTGGGCGCCAGGGCGCCGAACGGCGGCGGCGAAATGTCGTTGCTCGGGATCACGCATGGCCTCATCGAAAGCGCGGCATGCATAGCCGGTTTTGATCGGAGCGCCAACGCCCGTTATGCTGCCTTGTCCGACGCCTTGGTGGAGCTTCGCCGCTGCCGCAGGAAGCGTCCGAGTAGCCTTCGCTTGCCCTTGCGCGGGATCAGGTCGACGTCGCTGACCAGCTTCGCACCACCCTTGCGGCGCTCCAGCACGATCTTGCGGCTATGGAATGCTTCGAGCTCGACGCGATGGGCGACGCTGACGATGGTCGCCTTTGGCAATTCCGTCGTCACCATTTCCATCATCTTGTCCTGGCTCTTTTCGTCGAGCGCCGAGGTCGCCTCGTCGAGCACGACGATGTCGGGGCTGTGCAGCAGCAGGCGGGCAAAGGCGAGTCGTTGCTTCTCGCCGCCGGACAGCGTCTGGTCCCATGGCGCGTCGTCCTCGATCTTCTCCTTGAGATGGTCGAGGCCGACCTTGTGCAGGGCGTCGCCGATCTCATCGACGTTCCAGTCCTCCGCCGCGCCAGGATAGGCCACTGCGCGCCGCAGCGTGCCCGAGGGCACGTAGGGCTTCTGCGGCAGCATGAACAGGCGGCGGTCCGCATGCAGGCTGACGCTGCCGCCGCCCCAGGGCCACAAGCCAGCGATGGCGCGGACCAGCGTGCTCTTGCCGGTCCCGGATTCGCCGGCGACCAGCAGCCGTTCCCCGGCCTCGATCGCGACCTCGGTTTCGCCGACCACGGCCGTGCCGTCGTCGAGCGTGACGGAGAGGTCGTTGAGGCTCAGCATGGCCTCGCCGCCGGTCTCGCCGCGCTTGATGCGGCCGAAGCCGTCACCGGTCTCGGCGCGTTCAAGCCCGTCGAGCGACATCATCAGCGAGGCGATCCGGCGCGCGCAGGCGTTCCAGTCGGCGAGCCGCGGATAATTGTCGACCAGCCAGCCGAATGCGGTCTGCACGATGGTGAAGGCGGAGGCTGCCTGCATCACCTGGCCGAGCGTCATGCTGCCCTCGAGGAATTTTGGCGCGCACAGGAGCAAGGGCACCACCGGCGCAATGAGATTCGATCCCTGCGACACCAGCGTCGTGCGCATGTGCTGCCCGGCGAGCCGCGCCCATTGCCGCAACACGTTCGAGAACGTCTTGTCGATGCCATCGCGTTCCTCGGCCTCGCCGCCGAGCAGCGCGATGCTTTCGCCGTTCTCGCGCAAGCGGGTCAGCACATAGCGGAATTCGGCCTCAGCCTGGTTCTTCTCCTCCGAAATCTGCACGAAGCGGCGCCCGATCGCCATGATCGAGCCGGACGCGATCGCGGCATAGATGATCGCGGCGATGACCAGGAAGCCCGGGATGCTGACGGAGGAGCCGCCGACCGTCAGCGTCAAGGCGCCGCCGATCGTCCAGAGCACGACGATGAACGTGACGGCGGACAGCAGCGCCGATGTCACACCGGCGATGAAGTCGACCGGCGAGTCGGTTGCGATCCGCAGATCCTCTGCGATGCGGTATTCCGGATTCTTGTGATCACCGTCGACCAGATTGAGCTGGTAGTAGCGGCCGTTCGCCAGCCAGCGCGAGACGACGGCGTTGGTCAGCCAGGCGCGCCAGCGCCGCTGAATGCCCATGCGGCCGAACACCTGGGCGACGCCCAGCAGCACGCTGCCGATCGCGAGCGGAAAGAAGATGGCAGTCAGGTGAAAGACACTGACCGAATCCCGCTTTTCGATCGCATCGAAGATCGCGCGATTCCAGACATTGATGCCGTACTGCACGGCAACATTGGCGACGATCAGCAGCAGCAGGCCGATCGTGAACAGCCACGCCAGCCGGTCGCCGCTCTGGCCCCAGTAGCCGCGCGCGGTGATCCAGAATCGCGTCAGCAAATAGTCCTTGCGCGCTTGTTCGGCCTTTTCGGGCGACAGTTCGGGATCGGGTTCGATAATTTCCGGCGGCGGCGGTTCGACATGCTCGCCGTCTTCGGCAATGATCTCGACGAATTCGGATTTGTCGCCAGCCTCGCCCGGTGCGGCGTCGCTGTCTTCGGTATCGCTGCGCGTCGCACTGGCTTTCCGGGCCGAGTTGGCCTTCGCCGGCGAGGGCCTGTTCGACGATCTGGATTTTGCCTCGGCTTTGCCCATAGCGCGACAACGCGAGGGAAATCAGAAGGTTCCGATGTTGTTCCGACGCGGCGCGACAGAATATGACTCACCGGCGGAGCCAAATATTCGGTGTCGTCCCGGCGAGCGCAGCGCGACCCGGGACCCATGACCACGAATGGTCGTCATCAGGCGTCGCTGGAGCCACAGCCTACTCAACAGCCCGATCCTGTGGTTATGGGTCCCTGCTTTGCAGGGACGACATCGCGTTTGTGGCGCGCGCACGCCATCACCTCACGACGCCGGCGCCTGGTCCCGCTTCAGCCGGCGCGAGCGGGTGGCCTTGTGCAGCACGCGCGCCAGCTGCTCGGCCGAATACGGCTTCTGCAACAGCTCGAAGCCGCCGCTGCCCTGCTGCGACAGCACCTGGCTGTAGCCGGAGGCAAGCACGATCGGCAGATCGAGCCGCTGCCGGCGGATCTCCTCCGCAAGCTCGATGCCGCTCATGCCGGGCATTACGACATCGGTGAACACCAGGTCGAACCTGTCGGGGTCGACGGCCAGCTCTTCCAGCGCGTGGGTTGCGTTCTCGACCAGAACGCAGGTGCAGCCGAGCTGGGTCAGGGTGTCGGCGGCGAACTTTCCGACCTCGGCATTGTCCTCGACGATGAGGACCGACGCGCTGGTCTGATCGATCGAAGGCGCATCCTCCGTGAGCGGCGATTGTGCGTTGTGTCTGCCGACCACACGCGGGAGATACAGCGTGAACGTCGAGCCCTTGCCGACTTCACTGGTCACGGTGACCTCGCCGCCGGATTGCTTGGCGAAGCCGAACACCTGCGACAGGCCAAGGCCGGTGCCGTGACCGACCTCCTTGGTGGTGTAGAACGGCTCGAAGATGCGGCCGAACAGCTCCTGCGGAATTCCGACGCCGGTATCGGCCACCGACACCGCGATATGGCCGTGCGGGCTCGGCGGCGTGACCGCCTCGGACGGCAAATTCTTCACGGCGCGGACCGCGATCGTGAGCCGGCCGACGCCGTCCATCGCGTCGCGCGCATTCACCGCCATATTGATGATGGCGGTCTCGAACTGGCCGGCATCGGCGTTGACGAGGCAGGTCTCGTCCGGCACCTGCGCTGTGATCTCGATGCGCGAGCCGATCAGGGTGGTGATCATCTCGCTCAGGGTGCGGACATTCTGGCAGACGTCGAACACCTCGGGCTTGAGGGTTTGCCGGCGCGCGAACGCGAGCAGCTGGTTGGTCAGCTTGGCGGCACGGTTCACGGTGTTGGAGATCGCATCGATGTAGCGCTGCCGCCGCGCCTCCGGCAAGTCCGGCCGCCGCAACATGTCGACCGAAGCGCGGATCACGGTGAGCAGATTGTTGAAGTCATGCGCGACGCCGCCGGTGAGTTGCCCGAGTGCCTCCAATCGCTGGCCATGCCGCAACGCGTCCTCGGCCTCGATGCGCCGGTCGGCCTCCTCCTGCAGGCGCTCGGTTCGCCGGAAGGCGAGCGCGAGCAGGCCAAACAGCAGCGCGGTGGCCGGTATGCCGAAGATCAGGTGCTGCGCCATGGTCGAGATCCAGCGCGCCTGGATCGCCGAGGTTTCGAGCCCGGCGCTGACATAGATAGGGTATTCGGCCAGCCGCTGATAGCGCATGCGCCGTTCGATACCGTCGGCCGGGGAACGGATCGTCATGCCGCCGGTCTCGGGATTGGCGACGACCTGTCGCCCCAGCGGCCCGCTCGGGTCAAACCTGGCGTCGTGGTCGATGACAGGGAAATGCGCCAGTATCGAGCCATCGGTCCGGATCAGCGCCAGGAAGCTGCCGGGCTCGCGGCCGATCTTGGCGTAGAAATTCTCGAAATATTCCGGAAGCACGGAGGCCTGGATCACGCCGCCAAAGCTGCCGTCCTCGTTGTTGCGGCGGCGGCCGACGCTGAAGAACCGCGCACCCTGATAGGGTGGCCGCGGCGTCAGCACCTCGCCGATATAGGTGCCGATGTCGCGCTCGGCGTGGATGCGGAAGTAATCCCGATCCGAGAAATCGATGTCGGGGGCCGGTTGCACCAGGCTGTTGACCAGCGCATGGCCGTTGGCATCGAACACCCAGATCGATTTCACCTGGGGGAGCGTGTCGGCGACCCGGCGCAGCCGCTCGTGCAGGCTCTTCTCGCGCGCGGCGATGTCGGCGTCGCTCATGCCGCGGACGACCTCAGTGATCTCGCCCAGGCTGCGGTCGATGGTCTCGAACACCTTGAGCGCGTGCTCGTGGGCGACGTCGAGCGTGCGCTGGATTTCCTGGTCGGCGGCCTCTCTGGTCGAGATCCGGGACATCGCGGAAGCAAACACGAACAGCGCCAGCGGAAGGGCCAGCGAAGCGGCCATCATCCATTGCAGCAGTCTCAGCGAATTGCGGTGTGCGGTCGGCACGGGCGCTCCGGCTTCTTGCGGACCTTAACGCAAACCGTCGCGCCGGAGGAAGCGAAACCCCGACCCGGATGGCGATCCGCCGTCCGCAGGCAGCGAAAGGGTGTCCAGAGCGATCGGCCGGCAGCCGGTCCGCGCTCGGGCCCGCCGCGGAGGGGCAATGCCGCCCGCGTGGCCAACCCAATTGTGCCGGCCGGGCCGATGCCGCCCGGCGGGATCACGACCTCGTTAGCGAGGGCGCGGCGGTCAAGCGGAAAATCGGCCGGGATGACGATCGCGGGCACTGTTTTTAGGAGTTCTAAAACCACTCACGGGCAAATGCTTGACCCTGTGACTACCTGCTGAAACACAGGCCGCATGACAGGCGATCCAAACTCCTCCCAGGATAACTTACGGGACATCCGGCTCGGACATGCGGATCGCGGTTTTGTCGGAAAAATCATCAGGCTCGATGCGCTCGTGACGGGTTCATCGCTCTCTCCGCAGGAGCTCGAGCAGCGCCTGGTGGAGATGGGATTTGTCGAGGGCGCACGCGTGGAAATCCTGCATGAAGGCACGATCCGACGGGATCCGATCGCGGTGCGCGTCGACAACATCACGATCGCGCTGCGCCGGAGCGAAGCCATGGCCGTGATCGTCAAATGACAACTGCATCCCTGCGCCTGGCGCTGGTCGGCGCGCCGAACACCGGCAAGACGTCGCTGTTCAACCGGTTGACCGGCAGCAGCCAGAAGGTCGCCAATTATCCGGGCGTCACGGTCGAGCGCAAATCCGGCGGCTTCGTCACGCCGGAGGGCCGCAGCGTGACGGTGCTCGACCTGCCCGGCACCTATTCGCTGCGCGGCCGCAGCCCGGACGAGGAAATCACCCGCGACATCGTGCTCGGCCGCTTCGACGGCGAGCCGGTGCCCGATCTCGTGCTCTGCGTCGCGGACGCCACCAATCTGCGGCTGACCTTGCGGCTGGTGCTCGAGCTGAAGCGCGTCGGCCGGCCGATGATGCTGGTGCTCAACATGATCGATATCGCGAGGCGCCGCGGCGTCACGATCGATCTCGATCGCATGTCGCAGGAGCTCGGCCTGCCGATCGTGACCTCGGTCGCGGTCCGCAAGGGCGGTGTCGACGAGCTCTTGAAGCGGACCGACGAATTCCTGGCGAAGTCGCATGAGGCGGCGGCCAGCGAGTGGGCGGCGCCGACGATCGCCGACCTCAAGGCGGCGCAGCGCGAGGCGGACCGCATCATCGCGGCAGCCGTCACGCTGCCGACCAAGCCCGACACACTGACCAACCGGATCGATTCGGTCGTGCTGCATCCGGTCTGGGGTCTCGTGATCCTGGCCGTGATCCTGTTCGTGATGTTCCAGGCGGTGTTCACCTGGGCGCAGCCGGCGATGGAATTGCTGTCGGACGGCTTCTCCGCGCTTGGGCAGCTGATCCACGATTTGCTGCCGGAAAGCTGGAGCCTGTTGCAGAGTTTCCTGCAGAACGGCCTCATCTCGGGCGTCGGCAGCGTCATCGTGTTCCTGCCGCAGATCATCATCATCTTCCTGTTCATCCTGCTGCTGGAAGATTTCGGCTACATGGCGCGCGCCGCATTCCTGATGGACCGCATCATGGGCGGCGCCGGGCTGCACGGCCGCGCCTTCATTCCGTTGCTGTCGAGCTTTGCCTGCGCCATTCCCGGCATCATGGCGACGCGGGTGATCGACAACCGGCGTGACCGCCTGACCACGATCCTGATCGCGCCGCTGATGACCTGCTCGGCGCGGATTCCGGTCTATACGCTGATCATCTCGGCCTTCGTTCCGTCGACCTCGCTGTGGGGTTTCGTCAATCTGCAGGGGCTCGTGATGTTCGGCCTCTATGCCGCCGGCATCACCAGCGCGCTGACGGTCTCGGCGATCGCAAAGTTCTTTCTCTGGCGCGACCACGCGCCGGCGCCGTTCATGCTGGAATTGCCCGACTACAAGGTGCCGCGGCTGCGCAGCATCGCGATCGGCGTGCTCAATCGCGCGAAGATGTTCCTGTATCGCGCCGGCACCACGATCCTCTCGATGATGGTGCTGATCTGGTTCCTGGCCTCGTTCCCGACCGCGCCGGCCGGCGCCGAGGGGCCGGCGATCAACTACAGCTTCGCCGCGATGATCGGCCACGCGCTCGAGCCGCTGCTGCGACCGATCGGCTTCAACTGGCAGATCGCGGTGGCGCTGATCCCGGGCATGGCGGCGCGCGAGGTCGCGGTCGCGGCGCTCGGCACCGTCTATTCGATCGAGGGCGGCAAGGAGGCGGCGGAGCAGATCGGCCAGGTGCTGGCGCAGAAATGGACGCTGGCGACCGCGCTGTCGATGCTGGTCTGGTACATCTTCGCCCCGCAATGCGCCTCGACGCTCGCGGTGATCCGCCGCGAGACCGGCGGCGCGAAGTGGATGGTGGTGACGTTCCTGTACATGCTCGCGCTGGCCTATGTCGCGAGCTTCCTGACCTTCAATTTGGCGCAGGCGCTGGGGCTGCATTAGCCGGGCCGTCGCGTTCTGTCGCGGCGGCAATGGGTGCAACCGGGCGGGCGACGAAGTAGAGTTCGTTCGGGGGCGCCTCTCGCGCATCCACGGGTTCCCTGCGAGACCACGCAATGTCGACGTTCGGCCTGGAGCGGGTATTTTCGCCTCGAAGCATCGCCATCGTCGGCGGCAGCCCGCGGCCGTCGTCGCTCGGCGCGGCGGTGCTGCGAAACCTCAAGGCGAGCGGCTTCGCCGGCAGGCTGGGCGTCGTCAACCGGCACTACGCGGACGTCGATGGCGAGCCCACCGTTGCCGACCTGAAATCGCTTCCGTTCGTTCCGGATCTCGTCGTCATCAGCGCACCGGCAGCAGCGATTCCGGAGATCGTGGCGGAGGCGGGGCTCGCCGGCGTTGCCGGCGCCGCGATCCTGTCGGCCGGCCTTGGCCACGGCGCAGGCTCGCTCGCGGAGATCGTGGAGCAGACGGCGCGGCGGCACGGCATGCGCCTGGTCGGGCCGAACTGCCTCGGCGTCATGGTGCCGCGCGCGAAGCTCAATGCGAGCTTCGCCTCGCATCAACCGTCCGAGGGCCATGTCGCGCTGATCTCGCAGTCCGGCGCGGTCGCGTCGGCGATGATCGAGTGGGCGGCGGAGCGGCGGCTCGGCTTCTCCGGCATCGCGTCGATCGGCGACCAGCTCGATGTCGACGTCGCCGACCTCTTGGATTATTTCGCGCTCGACGATCATACCAGCGCGATCCTGATCTACCTCGAAGCGGTCAAGGACGCGCGTAAGTTCATGTCGGCGGCGCGCGCCGCGGCCCGCATGAAGCCGGTCGTCGTCGTCAAGTCGGGGCGGATGGCGGAGGGGGCAAAGGCCGCCGCGACCCACACCGGCGCGCTGGCCGGCTCCGATGCGGTCTATGACGCCGCGTTCCGCCGCGCCGGCATGCTGCGCGTCTACGATCTTCGCCAACTGTTCGATTGCGCCGAGCTGCTCGGCCGCGGCTTCGTCCCGCGCGGCAACCGGCTTGCGATCCTGACCAATGGCGGCGGGCTCGGCATCCTCGCCACCGATCGGCTGGCCGAACTCGGCGGCGTTCCCGCGACGCTGCTGCCGCAGACCATTGCGCGGCTCGACGAGTTGCTGCCGCAGGGCTGGTCGTCAGCCAATCCCGTCGACATCGCAGGCGATGCCGATGCCGCCCGTTACGTGGTGGCGCTCAACGCGCTGCTCGATGACGCCAATAACGACGCAGTGCTGGTCGCGAATGTCGAAACCGCGGTGGCGCCGGCCAAGGGCATTGCCGAAGCGGTGGCGCAGTGCGTGCGTGACCGCAGGACGAAGCGGAGTGCGGTCGCGGCATTGGTGCTTGCGGCGTGGGTCGGCGCCGACGAGCGCACCGGCGCGATCTTCGAGGCGGCGCGCATCCCGCATTTCCCGACCGAGGACGATGCGGTGCGCGCCTTCATGTATCTGGTGCGCTATCGCGAGGCCTCCACGGCGCTCGCGGCGACCCCGCCGGGCGTCGCATCGGTGTTCACGCCGGAGACGGCCGCGGCGCGGCATGTGGTCGTGAAGGCGTTGTCGGAAGGGCGCGCCTGGCTCGATCCCGCCGAGATCGTCGCGCTGTTCGAGGCCTATCGCATTCCGATCGTGACGACGGTCGTCGCTGACAGTGCCGAGGACGCCGCCGAGAAGGCGCTGCCGTTCCTCGCCGAGGGGCGCGCGATCGTGGTCCGGGTGCTCTCGCGCGACATCAGGCACGCATCCGATGTCGGCGGCGTGATCCTCGACCTGCGCACCAAGGACAGCGTCGTCGAAGCGGCAAGGACGGTGCTCGAACGCGCCCGAAGCGCGCGGCCGGATGCGACGCTGCAAGGCGTCACGATCCAGCCGATGATCGTGCGGCGTGCGGCGCGCGAACTGATCCTCGGTATCGCCGACGATCCGACCTTCGGCCCGGTGATGGTATTCGGCCGCGGCGGCCCTGCGGTCGAGGTGATCAACGACAAGGCGGTGGCGCTGCCGCCGCTCGACATGAATCTCGCCCATGAGTTGGTCGGGCGGACGCGTGTCTCGCGGCTGCTCGGCGGCTATGGCGATGTGCCCGCCGTCCCGGCCGAACTGGTGCCGCTCACCCTGGTCAAGCTGGCGCAGATGGCGGCCGACATTCCTGAGGTCGCCGAGCTCGATATCAATCCGATGCTGGCGGACGAGACCGGCGTGCTCGCGCTCGATGCGCGGGTGGCGATCCGCAAGCCGGCGCAGCTGTTCGCCGGTCAAACCAGACTGGCGGTCAGGCCCTATCCGTCGCAATGGGAGGGCGAGCTGGCGTTACGCGACGACTCGCGCGTCACGGTGCGCCCGATGCGACCGGAGGACGAGCCGATGGTCGCCGAGTTCTTCAAGCGCGTCACCGCCGAAGACCTCAGGCTGCGCTTCTTCCACGCGATGAAGGAATTCTCGCACGCCTTCATCGCGCGCCTCACCCAGCTCGACTATGCGCGCGCGATGGCCTTTGTGGCGCTCGATCCGGGCACCGGCGAGATGATGGGAGCGGTCCGGCTGCACTCGGACTCGCTGTACCAGAACGCCGAATACGCGATCCTGCTGCAGTCCGATCTCAAGGGCAAAGGGCTCGGCTGGGCGCTGATGCAGCTCCTGATCCACTATGCGCGGTCGGAGGGATTGAAGCGGCTGTCCGGCCAGGTGCTGACCGAGAACACCACGATGATCGGGATGTGCCGCGATCTCGGCTTCACCGTCACGATGGATCCGGAGGATCACAGCATCGTCGATGTCGTGCTCGACCTCGATCGATCGGCGGTCGATGCGGTCGGTGCCGATATCCTGATCCGCCCCGCGGCGGCTGGCCGCCTATCATAGCGCCAGCCGCGGCTGCGTCGGATCAGATCTGGCGTTCGACCATCTTGAACTTGAGCTCGGCGATCGCTTCCGAGGGGTTGAGGCCCTTCGGACACGCCTTGGCGCAGTTCATGATGGTGTGGCAGCGATAGAGGCGGAACGGATCCTCGAGATTGTCGAGCCGCTCGCCGGTCGCTTCATCGCGGGAATCGGTGACCCAGCGCGTCGCCTGCAGCAGCGCGGCGGGACCGAGGAAGCGCTCGCTGTTCCACCAGTAGCTCGGGCACGAGGTCGAGCAGCAGGCGCACAGGATGCACTCGTAGAGACCGTCGAGCTTCTCGCGGTCCTCGTGGCTCTGCCTCCACTCCTTCTGCGGCGTCGGCGTCGTGGTCTTCAGCCACGGCTC
This sequence comes from Bradyrhizobium sp. AUGA SZCCT0105, assembly GCF_018129565.1. Lineage (NCBI taxonomy): Bacteria > Pseudomonadati > Pseudomonadota > Alphaproteobacteria > Hyphomicrobiales > Nitrobacteraceae > Bradyrhizobium > Bradyrhizobium sp. AUGA SZCCT0105. Next base: position 12,727 of record NZ_JAFCMK010000009.1, read on the forward strand.
GATCGAGGCATACTGGGCGTAGAAATTGGTCAGGTCGGGGACGAGATCCTTCACCACAGGCTGGTGCGGCAGCGGATTGACCTTCACCGCGCCGCCGGCGCCCACGTCGTGCATCGACTTGGTGCAGGCCAGCGTGTTCTGGCCGTCGATGTTCATCGCGCAGGAGCCGCAGACGCCTTCGCGGCAGGAGCGGCGGAAGGTCAGCGTCGGATCGATGTGGTTCTTGATCCAGATCAGGCCGTCCAGCACCATCGGACCGCAATCATGGGTGTCGACATAATAGGTGTCGACGCTCGGATTCTTGCCGTCGTCCGGGTTCCAGCGATACACCCGGAACTCGCGCGTCTCGGTGGCCCCGGCCGGCTTTGGCCAGGTCTTGCCGCCGGAAATCTTCGAATTCTTCGGAAGTGCGAATTCAACCATGCTTGCTCGCCTTCGTTCTCAGTAGACCCGCGCCTTCGGCGGGATGTACTGCACATCATTGGTCATCGTGTAGTCGTGGACGGGACGATAATCGATCGCGGTCTTGCCGGCCGGATCGATCCAGGTCAGCGTGTGCTTCATCCAGTTCTTGTCGTCGCGCGCCGAGAAGTCTTCGCGCGCATGCGCGCCGCGGCTCTCGGTGCGGTTCGCCGCCGAATCCATCGTCACGATCGCCTGCACGATCAGATTGTCGAATTCCAGCGTCTCGATCAGGTCGGAATTCCACACCAGCGAGCGGTCCGACACAGAGATGTCGCCGACGCCGCCATAGACCTTGTGGATCAGGTTCTGGCCTTCCTGCAGCACGTCGCCGGTGCGGAACACCGCGCAATTGTTCTGCATCACATGTTGCATGCTGTCGCGCAGCTTCGCGGTCGGCGTGCCGCCGGAGGCGTAGCGGAAGTGATCGAGCCGGCCGAGTGCGCGGTCGGCCGAATCCTTCGGCAGCTCCGGCTGCTTGGCGTTTGCCGTCAGCTTGTCGGCAAGGCGCAGCGCGGCGGCGCGGCCGAACACCACGAGGTCGATCAGCGAGTTGGAGCCGAGGCGGTTGGCGCCATGCACCGAGACGCAGGCGGCTTCGCCGATCGCCATCAGGCCCGGCACCACCGAATTGTCGTCGCCGTTGCGCTTGGTCAGCACCTCGGCGTGATAGTTGGTGGCGATGCCGCCCATGTTGTAGTGCACGGTCGGCACGATCGGGATCGGCTCGCGGGTGACGTCGACATTGGCGAAGATCTTCGCCGATTCGGAGATGCCCGGCAGCCGCTCATGCAGCACCTTCGGATCGAGGTGATCGAGATGCAGGAAGATGTGATCCTTCTTCTTGCCGACGCCGCGGCCTTCGCGGATCTCGATCGTCATCGCGCGCGAGACGACGTCACGCGAGGCGAGGTCCTTGGCCGACGGCGCGTAGCGCTCCATGAAGCGCTCGCCCTCGGAATTGACGAGATAGCCGCCTTCGCCGCGGGCGCCTTCGGTGACGAGACAGCCCGAGCCGTAGATGCCGGTCGGATGGAACTGGACGAACTCCATGTCCTGCAGCGGCAGGCCCGCGCGCAGCACCATGCCGCCGCCGTCGCCGGTGCAGGTGTGTGCCGAGGTGCAGGACGCATAGGCGCGGCCATACCCGCCGGTCGCCAGGATCGTGGTCTGGGCGCGGAAGCGATGCAGCGTGCCGTCGTCGAGCTTCAGCGCGATCACGCCGCGGCAGACGCCCTGGTCGTCCATGATCAGGTCGATGGCGAAGAATTCGATGAAGAACTCGGCCGCGTGGCGCAGCGACTGGCCGTACATCGTATGAAGCATGGCGTGACCGGTGCGGTCGGCCGCGGCGCAGGTGCGCTGCGCCTGGCCCTTGCCGTAGTCCAGGGTCATGCCGCCGAACGGACGCTGATAGATCTTGCCGTCCTCGGTGCGCGAGAACGGCACGCCCCAATGCTCGAGCTCGTAGACCGCGTCGGGCGCGTTGCGCACCATGTATTCGATCGCGTCCTGGTCGCCGAGCCAGTCCGACCCCTTCACGGTGTCGTACATGTGCCAGCGCCAGTCGTCGGGATGCATGTTGCCGAGCGAGGCCGAGATGCCGCCTTGCGCCGCAACGGTGTGCGAGCGGGTCGGGAACACCTTGGTGATGCAGGCGGTGCGCAGGCCCGCTTCCGAGCAGCCGACCACGGCGCGCAGGCCCGCGCCGCCGGCCCCGACCACGACGACGTCGTAGGTGTGGTCCTGGATCGGATAGGCCTTGCCATTGGTAGCCGGGCCACTGCCGTTGGTGGCCTTGCCGTTTCCTTCACCGGCCATGGGTTATACTCCCGACGACAATTTGAGGATTGCGTAGATCGAGGCCAATGCGACCGCGACGCAGAAGAAGTTGTTCGCCATCACGCTGGCGATCTTCAGCTTCTCGTTATGGATGTAGTCCTCGATCACGACCTGCATGCCGATCTTCATGTGCCAGGTGCTGGCGACGATGAAGAGCAGCAGGATGATGGCGATCGGGATCGAGCCGAGGATCTGTGCCGCGCCGGCATGGTTGCGGCCGATCAGCATGATCACCACGACGATCACGGGAACGATCAGGAGCGTCATCGCGACCGCGGTGAGGCGCTGGCGCCAGAAATCGCCGGTGCCGGTATGGGCAGAGCCGAGGCCGCGGACGCGCTCCAGCGGCGTGCGCATCGAAGAGGGGCCGCTCATCGTCCACCTCCAACCGCATAGGCAATGATCCAGACCAGCACGGTCAGCACGATGCCGGCGACCACGGCGCCCCAGGTCAGCGCTTCGCGCTCATTGGCCTTGAAGCCGTAGCCGAGATCCCAGACGAAATGCCGGATGCCGCTGCACAGATGGTGCATCAGCGCCCAAGTGTAGCCGAACACGATCAGCTTGCCGATCGCGCTGCCGGTGAAGGCCTGCACGTTGGCGTAGGCGGTCGGGCCGGAGGCGGCCGCGATCAGCCACCAGGCGAGCAGCAGGGTGCCGAAATAGAGTGCCAAACCTGTGGCGCGGTGAACGATGGACAGCGCCATCGTCAGCGTCCACCGGTAGGTCTGAATATGGGGTGAAAGCGGTCGTTCGATCCTGGCGGTCATCGGCGGGCTTCATGGTGTGAGGGACCGCGGCCGGCCCATCGGGGAACGCGGTAGAGGAGTTCTATTTACGGAGTCGGATCAGCCCGTGCAACGGCCAAATAGCCTTCGGTCGAACCGAAGTTCATTGTTAGAGTTGCCGAATTCTGGTTGATCCGCAGTGTGGTATACCAGATGCAAGGTCGAGTGAACCAAAGAATGAATCAGAAACCCGAAGATCGGTTGGCGCGTTTAGCGGCGCGCGGACGGAGTCCGGAAGGCGTCGATTCCACCCCATTGTTCCACCAGATAATCGACGAATGCCCTGATCTTAGGCGATGCGAGGCGTGACGGCTGAAGCATCACATGCAGCGGCGTCGGGGCCGGCTCATGATCCAACAGCAGGCGTCGCAGGCCGCCGCTCGAAAGATCGGACTGCACCTGCCACGACGGCACCCGGACGATGCCCGCGCCCTCCCGCGCTGCGTTGACCAGTGCCTCGAGGCTATTCATCCAGAGCCGACCGGATATGCGGAATTTGCGACCCGTCTTCGTGCCGTCGGCAAAGCGCCACTCGGCGCTGCCAGGCGAATCGGAAAACACCAGGCAGTCGTGCGACGAAAGCTCATCCGGTGTCCGCGGCTCGCCGCGCCGCGCCAGATAGTCAGGTGATGCGCACACGACCATCTGCAGATCGGTGAGCTTGCGTGCAACGAGCTGCGAATCGCGCAGGCGCCCGATGCGAATGGCCAGATGGATATCCTCCTCGACCATATCGACGGCGCGGTCGATCAACAGCAGGTCGACGGCAACAGCCGGATAGCGGCGCAGAAATTCCACCAGCAACGGCGCAATCACGAGCCGCCCGATCAGGCCCGGAGAGCTGACACGGATCCGGCCCGATGGTTGATGCGGATCGCGTGCCAGCGCCGCCTCGATTTCCCTGACCTCGCCGAGAACGGATTTCGCGCGCTCGTAGAGGATGCGTCCGTCGTCGGTCAGTGCGAGCCGGCGGGTGGTGCGCAGCAGCAGGCGGGTGCCGTAATGCTCCTCGAGCGCGCTGATCTGGCGGCTGACGGAGGTCAGCGAGCTCGGCAGCGACCGCGCCGCCGCCGACAGGCTGCCGGTTTCGACCGCGCGGACAAAGGCCGCCATCGCAGCAAGCTGGTCCAAGCTCGATCCTTCCGCATTTCGCAAGAGAGCCTGCTCAACAGCATAGATACTCCCGAATCCCAAAAGGGGCTATTGATCTCCGTGAAGGCGGCGGCGGGTGGTGCGGCCGTACGTCGACACTGCGAAGGATATGATGGCCGGCCTCGATCCCAGGGAATTGCTTGAGCTTGCGCTGCTGCTGATCGCGGTCGGCGCGTTGTCCGGCTTTCTCGCCGGCCTGTTCGGCATCGGCGGCGGCGCGATCCTGGTGCCGGTGTTCTATGAATGCTTTCGCCTCGCCGGCGTGCCGCTCGAGGTGCGGATGCCGCTCTGCATCGGCACCTCGCTCGCGATCATCATCCCGACCTCGCTGAGCTCGTTTCGCGCCCATTATCGCCGCGGCGCGGTCGACATGGAGATCCTCAAACGCTGGTGGCTGCCGATCGTGATCGGCGTCGCCGCCGGCAGCGTCACCGCGCGCTTTGCGCCGGAGCGGCTGTTCAAGATCGTGTTCGTCGTGGTGGCCTGGTCGGCGGCGGCGCGGCTGCTGCTGGCGCGCGAGACCTGGAAGTTCGGCGACGATGTGCCGAAGGGATTTCTGATGCGCGTCTATGGCTTCTTCGTCGGCCTGCTGTCGACGCTGATGGGCATCGGCGGCGGCCTGTTCGCCAACCTCTTTATGACCTTCTATGGCCGGCCGATCCATCAGGCGGTCGCGACTTCCTCGGCGCTCGCGGTGCTGATCTCGATCCCCGGCGCACTCGGCTATGTCTATGCCGGCTGGCCCGCAGCTGCGCGCTTTCCTGAGGTCACGGCGCTGCAACTGCCGTTCGCACTCGGCTACGTCTCGCTGATCGGCGCGCTGCTGGTGATGCCGACCACGCTCGTCACCGCGCCGCTCGGGGTCAAGGTGGCCCACGCGCTGTCGAAGCGTGCGCTGGAGGTGGCGTTCGGGGCCTATCTTTTCATTGTCGGCGGACGGTTCGTGATCAGCCTCGTTGGAGGGCGCTGATCGGCTCATCCTTCAGCCGTACTTCGCTGTGACCCCACCGTCGGAGGTCTCCGACGCCCTCGATCCGACCGGCGTGGGACAGGAAGCGCAAGCGTGCTCCGATCATTTCAGAAGCTATCGGCAATTTCAGTTTCTCGCAGTCTTTCAACGCGACCCCTATAATCATCGCGACCTTCTGCCATCGTGATGTCAGGGCCGACATGATGATGTCGTCCAGCGTAGCTTCCGTAGCTTCGCGGGGAAGACGCACGTCGCTCCACTTCAGTTCGGAGCTCGGAGCAGGGAGTTCTTCGTGCAACTCCAGCTTCATCAGGTCGCGAAACTGTTCGTAGAGCGGCAGCATCACCTGCCATTCCAGCTCGAGTAGGAGGTCATAAAGCGGGCCATCCAATTCAAGCCGCTCCTGCTTTCCGAGCTCCGCAATCGCGATTCGAGCCTTCTTCATCGCCTCGTGCGCGATGACGAGTTGATCGTTAATCTGGATAGCCTGCTCCCGCTCCATCTACCCCTCACGACGTTCTTCCGGCTTCATCCCTTTGCGTAGATATCCTTGTACGCATCCCGCAAAATATTCTTCTGCACCTTGCCCATCGCATTGCGCGGCAATTCGTCGACGACGAAGACGCGCTTGGGCATCTTGAATTTGGCGAGCCGCCCGTCGAGCGCCTTCAGCACCGAGGCCTCGCTGATATCGGCGCCCTTGCTGCAAACCAGAACGGCGGTGACGCCTTCGCCGAAATCGGCATGCGGCACGCCGATCACGGCGGATTCGATCACGCCGGGCATGGCGTCGATCTCGCTCTCGATTTCCTTCGGGTAGACGTTGAAGCCGCCGGAGATCACGAGATCCTTGCCGCGGCCGAGGATGTGGACGTAACCCTTGCCGTCGATCTTGCCGAGGTCGCCGGTGATGAAGAAGCCGTCGTCGCGGAATTCGGCCTTGGTCTTCTCCGGCATGCGCCAGTAACCCCTAAACACGTTCGGGCCCTTGACCTCGATCATGCCGATGGTCTCGCGCGCGAGCTCTTTGCCGGTCTCGGGATCGGTGATCCGCACCGAGACGCCGGGCAGCGCGAAGCCGACCGCGCCGGGCACGCGATCGCCCTCATAGGGGTTGGAAGTGTTCATGTTGGTCTCGGTCATGCCGTAGCGCTCGAGCACGGCGTGGCCGGTGCGAGCCGACCATTCGCGATGGGTGTCGGCGAGCAGCGGCGCGGAGCCCGAGATGAACAGCCGCATGTGCTTGGTTGCGTCCTTGTTGAGGCCGGGGTTCTGCAACAGGCGGGTGTAGAAGGTCGGCACGCCCATCATCACCGTGGCGCGGGCCATCAGCTTCAGGATCGCGTCCGGATCGAACTTCGGCAGGAAGATCATCGAGGCGCGCGAGAACAGCGTCACGTTGCTCGCCACGAACAGGCCGTGGGTGTGATAGATCGGCAGCGCGTGGATCAGCACGTCCTTGTCGGTGAAGCGCCAGTAGTCGACCAGCGAATACGAGTTCGACGCCAGATTGTCGTGCGACAGCATCGCGCCCTTGGAGCGGCCGGTGGTGCCCGACGTGTAGAGGATCGCGGCGAGGTCGTCATTGCCGCGCGGCACGGTGGCAAATTCCTTCGGCGCCTTGTCGGCTGCCTCGGTCAGCGAGCCCTTGCCGGTCGGGTCGAGCGTCTCGACCTTGGCGCCCACCTTGGCGGCGATCGCCTTGATGCCGTCCAGCTTGGAGGGATCGCAGACCACCAGCGATGGCTCGGCGTCGGTGATGAAGTACTCGAGCTCGTTCAGCGTATAGGCGGTGTTGAGCGGCAGATAGACGCCGCCGGCGCGCACGGTGGCGAGATAGAGCACCAGGGCCGAGACCGACTTCTCGGTCTGCGCCGCGACGCGGTCGCCCGGCTTGACGCCGCGCTCCACCAGCACGTTGGCCATCTGGCCCGCGCGCGCGATCAAATCGCCGTAGGAGATGCGGCTGCCGTCGAGCTGCTCGATGGCCAGCCGGTTGGGGTCGTCGAGGCCGTCGAACAGGCGGGAAAACAGGTTGGCGTTGGTGGTCGTGTTCATGCAACATCCCCTGAGGGGCGAAAGCGCCGGTAAAGGTCCGGTTGGATTAGCAAAAACGCCCTTCGGAAAGCAACGGAGACAGTTTGCATGACAAATAATGGGAAACGCGTGGCCTGGGTCACCGGCGGCGGCACCGGAATCGGCGAATCCGGGGCGGAATTCCTGGCTGCGGACGGCTGGACGGTGGTGGTCTCCGGCCGCCGCAGGGAAGAGCTCGACCGCGTGGTGGCCAACATCACGAAGAAGGGCGGCAAGGCCGAGGCGATCCCGCTCGACGTCAGCAACAAGGCCGACGTCAACAAGGCCGCCGAGACGATCGTCCGCAAACACGGCCGCATCGACCTCCTGGTCAACAGCGCCGGCATCAACGTGCCGAAGCGCAGCTGGGCCGACATGGAGCTGGAAGGCTGGGACAAGCTGGTCGAGGTCAACCTCAACGGCGTGCTCTACTGCATGCGCGCGGTGCTGCCGACGATGCGCAAGCAGCAGGACGGCTGCATCATCAACGTCGCCTCCTGGGCGGGCCGCCACGTCTCGAAGATGCCGGGCCCGGCCTACACCACGACCAAGCACGCGGTGCTGGCGCTGACCCATTCCTTCAACATGGACGAATGCGTCAACGGCCTGCGGGCCTGCTGCCTGTCGCCGGGCGAGGTGGCAACGCCGATCCTGAAGCAACGGCCGGTGGTGCCGAGCGAAGCCGAGCAGGCCAGGATGCTGCAGCCGGAGGATTGCGGCCGCACCATCGCCTTCGTCGCCGGCATGCCGGCGCGGGTCTGCATGAACGAGATCCTGATCAGCCCGACGCATAATCGCGGATTTATTCAGACCCCGGCGAACAGGGATTAGGTCGGGCTACCATCTGTCTTCTCCTTCCCCCTGAAAGGGGGAAGGTCGGGATGGGGGTCAGCCGCAGGCAATGCCGTCTACAGAGAGAGCGGATCCCACCCGCTTTTGCTCTGGCGAGCAAAGCGACCTCCCCTTTTCAAGGGGAGGTTGAAGTGCGTAGCCCGGATGCAGCGCAGCGTAATCCGGGGCAGGCCCATCCGTGGTTACAGCGGCCTCGGATTTCGCTGCGCTTCATCCGGGCTACGGTCTACCGGCGCCTCACTCGCTGATCTCGTTCAGCTCCTTGCCGGAATGCTCCGGCACGAACAGGAACACGCCGACCGCCATCGCGATCATCAGCACGGGGATGCAGAGGAACGACAGCGCGAACGAGCCGGTGTGCTGCTGCAGCGCGATCGAGACGAAGGGGAACAGCACGAAGCCGACGAAATAGGCGATCGCCCAGACCACGCCGTTGGCGGCGCCGCGGATGCGGGTCGGGAAGATCTCCGCAGTTAGCGTCGTGCTCGGGCCCCAGAAGCCGAGGAAACCGAGACACCAGGCGAGCCCGAACGCCCACAGCAGGACGCGGTCCTCGGAATAGACCCAGAGCGTCATGAAGATCGCGCCCTCGATCAGGGTCACGATGAAGGTGCGGCGGCGGCCGATCTTGTCGATCAGCCAGCCGACCAGGCACAGGCCAAGGAAGCCGCACAGGCCGTAGAACACGTAGAACAGGCTGTATTCCGCGGTCGACCAATGTTTCTCGGTCGAGAGGTAAAGCGGCATCCAGGCGCCGACCGTGCCGTAGATGCAGGTGCTGGCGCAGGCCACGAACAGCGCCACCAATGTCGAAGGCAGCACGTCGGGCATGAACACCTGGCGGATGCCGACCGACTTGGCCTTGCCGAACCAGGCGCTGTCATCGCCGCTGACGGTGCCGCCGCGCGCCAGTGTCTCCGAGATGCGCCGCTTGCGATCCTGCGAACGTACCCAATAGGGCGATTCCGGACAGGTGGAGCGGATATAGATCGCGAGCAGCGCGATCACGCCGGGCACCATCACGGCGATACGCCAGCCGTAATTGGCGGCAACCAGCCCGGTGATCGCGCCGGCGAGCGTGGCGCCGAGGCACCAGGCCGAGCGCGTGATGCTGATGATGCGCCCGCGCAGCCGGGCCGGCCAGGTCTCCGCCACCAGCATCGAGCCGAGCGACCATTCGCCGTTCAGCGCGAAGAACAACAGCGAGCGCGCGATCACGAAGACCGTGAAGGTCGGCGACAGCGCCGCGACCGGCATCAGGAGCGAGAACAGCGCGATGTTGACCGCGAGCAGCGTGCGGCGGCCGTAGCGATCGGCGAGCCACGGCCAGAAATAGAGGCCGGCGATGCCGACGAACAGCGCGATCTGCATGCCGGAGCGGTATTCCGGCAAGCTCAGCTGGAATTCCTTGATCACCATCGGCGAGATCAGCGCGAAGATCACGCCGTCCATGCCGTCGAAGCCCCAGCCGAGCGCGTTGGCGGTGGCGATGTGCCAATGGGTTTTCGTGATCTCGGTGGTGTCTGCGACCGCGCGATAGTTGGCGTATTGCAGATGCTTCTGCTCGAGCGGGCCGATGTCGCTGCCGGCATCGTTCACGATAGGCGTGGCGCGGCCGTCAGCCGTGATGCTGCTCATGATTGCTTCTCCCCACTACCGCCCGTTGTGAAGCTGCACCGCAATCTCAGGCTGAACCAATCGAACAACGGCGGCAAGCAAATTGCTCGCGGCGGCGCACCCGTCCATTCCGTCGAATGGAATGCGCAACGGCTGCGTGAAGCGCCACATGTACGGAGCGCGCGCCAACCGGTTTCAGGAATCACAAAGAGTTATTTCCGGAAACCGCCCGGAAAACCTCCCGTAGCTCAGGCCAACGACGACGCTCACATCAATCAACACGCGCCGTTGTTGCCCCTTCATCGCCGGCGAAGCCTCGCCGGCTGGATACCTCATCGGAGACGAACCATGTCGAAGCGTATTGCCTATCTCGCCGCCGCCACCTTGAGCGCGCTCGCGATCACTGCCACTGTCGTGGCGCCGGTCCGTGCCGAGGAAAAGACCGTGATGGTCGGCGGCGCTGCGATGTTCCCGTCCAAGAACATCATCCAGAACGCCGTCAATTCGAAGGACCACACCACCCTCGTCGCCGCGGTGAAGGCCGCAGGCCTGGTCAGCACGCTGGAAGGCAAGGGTCCGTTCACGGTGTTCGCGCCGACCAACGCCGCGTTCGGCAAGCTGCCGGCCGGAACCGTCGACAATCTGGTCAAGCCCGAGAACAAGGCGACGCTGACCAAGATACTCACCTACCATGTGGTGCCGGGCAAGCTCGAGGCCTCCGACCTCACCGACGGCAAGAAGCTGAAGACCGCCGAGGGCGAGGAACTGACCGTCAAGAAGCAGGACGGCAAGGTCTGGATCGTCGATGCCAAGGGCGGCACCTCGATGGTGACGATCTCCAACGTCAACCAGTCGAACGGTGTCATCCATGTGGTCGACACCGTGCTGATGCCGGCGACCTAACACCCGGCGGGCCGATTTAGTCCCTGAACGCCTGACGAAACAGCGAGCCGGAGCCTCGCCCCGGCTCGCATTTTTGTGACCAGATGGAGTGGCGTATATCGAACTGATGATGCGCGACCCCGTAACGGAACGCCGGTTCCGGGCGTATAAGCCGGTAACGACCACGAGCAGAGACATTCCATGACAAGCCTTGCCGTCAGCGACCACCAGGCAGAGACCGCGGCGCCCGCGAAGCTGATCCAGCCGGTCTGGGTACGCATGGTGCACTGGATCAACGCATTCGCGATGATCCTGATGATCATGTCCGGCTGGCAGATCTACAATGCCTCACCGCTGTTCGGCTTCACCTTCTCGCGGAACATCACGCTCGGCGGCTGGCTCGGCGGCGCGCTGCTCTGGCACTTCGCCGCGATGTGGCTGTTGATGGTCAACGGCCTGATCTATCTGGCGCTCGGTTTCGCCACCGGCCGCTTCCGCAAGAAGCTGCTGCCGATCACCCCGGGCGGCGTGATTGCCGACACCAAGGCGGCGCTGACCTTCAAGCTGTCGCATGACGATCTCAGCAAGTACAATTCGGTGCAGAAGCTGCTCTATACCGGCATCATCACCGTCGGCGTCGTCATCGTGCTGTCCGGCCTGTCGATGTGGAAGCCGGTGCAGTTGCATTGGTTGGTGTCGCTGTTCGGCGGCTACGACATCGCCCGCTATGTCCACTTCACCTGCATGGCGCTGATCGTGGCCTTCCTGGTGATCCATGTCGCGCTCGCGCTGCTGGTGCCGAAGAGCCTGCGCGCGATGATCATCGGACGTTGAGGGAGAGTGTCATGGGTCGTCTTCGCAAACTCCTGGTCCCCGGCGTCGACAAGAAGCTGCTCGTGCGTGATGCGGTGAAGACGATGCCGGAGCTGACACGCCGCCGCTTCATCACGGCGGGGACCAGCCTCGGTGCGCTGACGCTGCTGACCGGCTGCGACGTGGTCGATTCGTCCTCGGCGGAGGAATTGCTGAAGAAGGTCTCGAAGTTCAACGACGCGGTGCAGGCCTGGATGTTCAATCCGGATGCGCTGGCGCCGACTTTCCCCGAGAGCATGATCACCAAGCCGTTCCCGTTCAACGCCTATTACGATCTCGACGATGCGCCGGAGATCGCAGGCGCGGACTGGAAGCTCGAGGTGCGCGGGCTGGTCGAGAACAAGAAATCGTGGACGCTCGACGAATTGTACAAGCTGCCGCAGGTCAAGCAGGTGACGCGCCACATCTGCGTCGAAGGCTGGAGCGCGATCGGCAGCTGGACCGGCACGCCCTTGCGCGATTTCCTCAAGCTGGTCGGCGCCGACACGCGCGCCAAATATGTCTGGTTCCAGTGCGCCGACAAGGACGGCTACAATTCACCTTTGGACATGCGCACGGCGCTGCATCCGCAGACCCAGATGACCTTCAAATTCGGCGACGCGATCCTGCCGCGCGCCTACGGCTTCCCGATGAAGATCCGGGTGCCGACCAAGCTCGGCTTCAAGAACCCGAAATACGTGCTCTCGATGGAAGTCACCAATGACTACAAGGGCGGCTACTGGGAAGACCAGGGCTACAATTCGTTCAGCGGGAGCTAACGCTCTGTCGTCCCCTCGTCATTCCGGGATGCGCCGAAGGCGCAGGCCCGGAATCCATTTGGCCGCATGCGCTGCGTCACGATGGATTCCGGGCTCTCGCTTCGCGAGCCCCGGAATGACGAGTGGTCATTAAGGCCCGACCTTCCTCTGAAACGCCGACAGCGCCGCCCCCAGCGCCAGCATTGCTGCCGAGACATTCAGCGCAAATGACAGGCTGCCGACCGCATCGGTGATCGCACCGACCACGATCGGCCCGAGCGTCTGGCCGATGCCGAAGGCGATGGTCATCGCCGCAATCGCGGTCGGCCAGGCTTCCGGCGGGTAATTGAGACGCACGAAGGCGGTGGTCGAGCCGACCACGGCGAAGAACGCGACGCCGAACACCAGTGCCGAAATCGCGAGCAGCAGCGGCGAATGCCCGAAGATCGGGAGGGCCGCGCCGAGTGCGTTGACGCCGAGGATGATGGTGGTCGCGAGCCCGCCGCGGTCGAGCGCCAAAACCCGCCGCCAGACCCAAGGGGTGACGAATGCGCTGACGCCGATCAGGCTCCAGAACGCGCTCTGTGCACCCGCGCCGCCGCCACCGTCGCGGACATAGGCGATCATGAAGGTCATGTAGGCGATGTAGCCGGCGCCGAACAGGAAATAGGCGGCGAGGTAGATCAGGACCGGCATCACAGCGAATTTGGTCCGCACGATGCCGCCGGCGGCAGTATTGGCGTGCAATGGCGCCAGCAGCAGCGGCACCGTCATGATCGCGGAGAGCAAGGTCATCGCCCACCACACGATCCACCATGAGCCCGCGCCAAAACCCTGGAGCACGAACGGCGCGATCAGGCCGGATGCCAGGATGCCGACGCCCGGTCCGGCATAGAACAGGCTGAGCAGGAAGTTGGCGCGTTCCGGCCGTGATTGCGCGATCGTTGCTGCGAGCGCGCCGCCGCCGACGAAGCCGATCGCGGCGGCGAAGCCGACCAGCAGGCGGGCGAAGCTCAGCACGGCGAAATTGCCGGAGAGGGCGCACAGCGCCAGCGATAGCGCGCAAGCCACCGTAGACCAGCGCACCGATGCGGCGAGCCCGAAGCGCTGGATCAGGCGCGAGGCGAACAGCGCGCCGACCAGATAGCCGGCGGCATTGATCGTGTTCATGAAGCCGGCGGCCGAATAGGACCAGGCCAGCGAGTCGCGCATGTCCGGCAGCACCAGCGAATAGGCGAAACGGCCGATGCCGAGACCGACCGTTGGTGCGAGCGACAAAATAAGGATCAGCCGCGCGGGATGCGGGTAGGATGGGGCGGGGGCTCTCACTATTCACTCCGGCAATGGAGCCATTGTGGCAGGCCGCGCCGGTCCTGCCCAGCGCCACGGGCAGCAACACTGTCTTGCGTATCGGGCAATCAGGCGATCAGGACCAGCGCGACGCCGGCGACGGTCAGCAGGGTTCCGGCGACGATCCGCGCGGTGATCTCGACATGCTTGAGCATGACAGCGCTCAGCGCCACGGTCACCAGCGGGTAGATTGCAGCGAGCGGCGCCACCAATGTGATCGGGCCGTTGCGGACCGCGGCGAACAGGCTGAGCGCACTGAGCCCGTTGCTGATCCCGGTCAATGCAAACCAGAACCGGCCGTCACGCGGCGCGTGCACCATGAAGCTGCCCTTGCGGACGCGCTGGACCGTCAGCACCACGATTGACGACATGATGTAACCGATCAGGCAGGCCCACAGCGGGCTCGGCCAGATCGCCAGCCCGAGCTTGGCGATCGGCGGCACGATGCCGCGCACCAGCGCGCTTGCGAGCGGCAGCAGCAGGGCCCAGCTCCGCCAATGACCGAGGTCGCGGGGCCGGGTCACGGTAATGATCGCAGCCCCGGCCACCGCGACCACGAGGCCGATCAGCTGTTGCGGCTCGAGCGGCTCATGCAGCAGCACCACGGCGGCGGTGACCGCAAACAGCGGCGCCAGATTGCCCAATGTCGAGGTGATCACTGGTCCGAGCGCCCGGTTCGAGGCGAAGGTCAAGAGCGTCAGCGAGGCCGGGAAGAACAGGCCGATCGCCATGAAGATCGGCAGGCCGCGCCAGACCACCGGCTCGCCATGCAGGATCAGCGGCGACAGCACCAGGAACAGCAGGGTAAAGGACGGCACGCTGATCGCGGCGCCCGACAGCGGCTCGACCGTGCGCAGGCCAAGCTGCGCCAGCACGACGCCCGCGCCGAGGAAAATGGCCGAGGCGAAGGCGTAGATAATGGCTGCGGTCATGAGGTCCGTCTTGTTGGCTTCTTTTGGGGCGCGGTTGGCTCTTGGCGGGCCATTTTGGCCCTGTCCGGGGTGCCTTGCCAATCCGCCCGGGGCGTTTTAGCACTCCGCCCGCAACAAATTGGTCGTCATGGCCGGGCTTGTCCCGGCCATCCACGCCTTGCCAGCTTGAGGCTGGAAAGACGTGGATGCCCGGCACAAGGCCGGGCATGACGAGTTGGACAAGGTGATAGACCATGGCGACCCATAAACTGCTGCTTCTCCCCGGCGACGGCATCGGCCCCGAAGTGATGGCCGAGGTGCAGCGCGTGATCGACTGGCTGAACGCACAGGGCATCGCGAAGTTCGAGACCGAGCAGGGCCTGGTCGGCGGCTCGGCCTATGACACGCACAAGGTGTCGATCTCCGAGGGCGACATGGCCAAGGCCAATGCGGCCGATGCCGTGATCTTCGGCGCGGTCGGCGGTCCGAAGTGGGACAGCGTGCCCTACGAAGTGCGCCCGGAGGCCGGCCTGCTGCGGCTGCGCAAGGATCTCGGCCTGTTCGCCAATCTGCGTCCGGCGGTGTGTTATCCGGCGCTGGCGGATGCCTCGAGCCTGAAGCGCGAGGTGGTCGAGGGCCTCGACATCATGATCGTGCGCGAGCTCACCGGCGGCGTTTATTTTGGCGAGCCGAAGACCATCACCGATCTCGGCAACGGCCAGAAGCGCGCGATCGACACCCAAGTCTACGACACTTTCGAGATCGAGCGCATCGGCCGCGTTGCCTTCGATCTGGCGCGCAAGCGCAAGCACAAGGTGACCTCGATGGAAAAGCGCAACGTCATGAAGTCGGGTGTGCTCTGGAACGAAGTCATGACCCAGGTGCATGCGCGCGAATACAAGGACGTCACGCTGGAGCATCAGCTCGCGGATTCCGGCGGCATGAACCTCGTCAAGACGCCGAAGCAGTTCGACGTCATCGTGACCGACAATCTGTTCGGCGACATGCTGTCCGACATCGCGGCGATGCTCACGGGCTCGCTCGGCCTGCTGCCGTCGGCTTCGCTCGGCAAGGAGGACGCCAAGACCAAGGAGCGCAAGGCATTGTATGAGCCGGTGCACGGCTCGGCGCCCGATATTGCCGGCAAGGGCCTCGCCAATCCGATCGCGATGATCGCCTCGTTCGGCATGGCGCTGCGCTATTCCTTCGGCATGGGCGATCTCGCCGACAAGGTCGATGCCGCGATCGCCGCGGTGCTTGCCAGTGGGCTGCGCACCGCCGACATCAAATCGGCTGGCACCACGTCCGTCAGCACGGCGCAGATGGGCGAGGCGATCCTGAAGGAATTGCAGAAGCTGCACGCGTAAGGGTTATGCGGTCATTCCGGGATGGTGCGTTAGCACCAGACCCGGAATCTCGAGATTCCGGGTTCGATGCTGCGCATCGCCCCGGAATGACGAAGCCCAAAACAAAAAATGCCCGGCCGGAGCCGGGCATTTTCATATCGGCTATCAGCCGAAATTCTCAGTACAGCGGGAAATTCCGCGGATAGCCGCCGAGGTCGGCCGGCGGGCTGAGCGGCTGGCGGTCGATCGGACGGTTGTTGTTCTCGCGTGCGAACGACGGGTAGCCGACATCCGGCGGATACGCATAGTCGTTGAACTTGCGGTCGCCCGGTAGCACTTCGGTGCCGGCGTCGAGCCATGACCGCGTGGTGACGTAAACGCGGGTGCGCGGACCCTGCTGATAGACCCGGTTCGGACCCTGCGCGCCGTAGTAGCGGCGGCCGTCGCGGTCATACTGCTCTTGCTGCTTGCGCTTGCTCGGGCTCTGCTGCGCGCTGGCCGCGGTCATGCCAAACGCGGTTGCGGTGACGGCAGCCGCGGCAAGCA
The DNA here is from genome assembly GCF_018129565.1 of Bradyrhizobium sp. AUGA SZCCT0105. Classification (NCBI taxonomy): domain Bacteria; kingdom Pseudomonadati; phylum Pseudomonadota; class Alphaproteobacteria; order Hyphomicrobiales; family Nitrobacteraceae; genus Bradyrhizobium; species Bradyrhizobium sp. AUGA SZCCT0105. The sequence goes on from NZ_JAFCMK010000009.1 coordinate 29,131, forward strand.
ACACCACGAGCTTGTTCGCGGCAGGGAATTTCAAGGTCATCGCATCCTCGTCATTACGGCCCCCTATCGGGGCTGGCGCGTCCGCCAAAATCACTCGGAACACATTGTAGCCATGGTGGCCGGGCCGTCACTAGGTCAATTGCGCCACACCATCAGAGATAATGCGTGTCCAAGCGCAAAAGTTTCATGAAAACCAGTGCCTTGCCACGGTCTCGCCATCAAAGGGCGCCGCGCAGAAGCGGGTTCTCGCTGCCCATCACCCAGTCGGCCGACAAAGCGGGCGGGCCGGAGGTAACGCAGTCGGTGCGCCGCAGCTCGGCATGCGCGAACAGCGCGGCGAGCCGCGGGTCGTTACCCGCGGCCAGCAGGGTCAGCCGGTTCAGCATGCAAATGATCGCGGCGCGCTGGGCCGGCAGGCTGGCGCCCTGGCAGGTCCAGCCCGAGATGCGCAGATCGGGCGCGTCGGCCTGTTTGAGGAAGCCGAGGCAGGCACCGCTGCCGTCCTGCCGCGCCCGACGCAGCAGGGTGACGCCGCCGAACTTGCTGTCGACGATGCCGGCGGCCTCGAGCTCGCGGATACCGCCGGGGTCGAGCCGCCCGGCGATCTCCGTGACCGCGGGTCCCATCGCCTCGCCGCCGGGGCGGTAGATTTCCAGCTCGGCTGCCGGCGCGCCATTGGCATCGGTCCAACGGAAGACGTCCTTGCGACCGCCCTCGGGATGCCGAAGGATTTCATAAGTCTCTGTTTTATCTCGCGGATCGAGCTTGCTGATGGCGAAGGCCGGTGCCGAGCGGACGGCCAGGCCCCAGCCTGCGGCAGGAGGTGCTGCCATCGCGGTTGCTTCCGGCAGTTGCTTCCATAGATAGGTGCCGAGGGCGGCGAACAGCGCGAGCACGGCGACATAGGCGAACAGCCGGGAGAGCGTGGCGTACACCTCGTCGACGAAGCTCGTCAGCGCTGACGGAATTCTCGTATGATGGGGCGCGGCCGGATCGGCCCGAAATAAACGCATCAAAACGCTCAAAAGCTACGCAACGTTGTCTTGACGGGGTTTCTCGCATAGAAGCGCTGCCTCTTCCCTTTCCGCAGCTTGCGGGGGAACGGGCATTTTTCGTCGGAGAGTGAACGATGGGTTACAAAGTCGCGGTGGTCGGAGCGACCGGCAATGTCGGGCGCGAAATGCTCAACATTCTCGACGAGCGCAAATTCCCCGCCGACGAGGTCGTCGTGCTGGCCTCGCGCCGCAGCGTCGGCGTCGAGGTCTCCTATGGCGACCGCACACTCAAGGTGAAGGCGCTCGAGCACTATGACTTCTCCGATGTCGACATATGCCTGATGTCGGCCGGCGGTTCGGTCTCCAAGGAATGGTCGCCCAGGATCGGCGCCGCCGGCGCGGTCGTGATCGACAATTCCTCGGCCTGGCGCATGGACCCCGACGTGCCGCTGATCGTGCCGGAGGTGAACGCGGATGCGGCCGCCGGCTTCACCAAGAAGAACATCATCGCCAACCCGAACTGCTCGACCGCGCAGCTCGTCGTGGCGCTGAAGCCGCTGCACGACAAGGCGACGATCACGCGCGTCGTGGTCGCGACCTATCAATCGGTGTCGGGCGCCGGCAAGGATGCGATGGACGAGCTGTTCTCGCAGACCAAGGCCGTCTACACCAATGACGAGCTGATCAATAAGAAGTTTCCGAAGCGCATCGCCTTCAACATCATTCCGCAGATCGACGTCTTCATGGAAGACGGCTACACCAAGGAAGAGTGGAAGATGATGGCGGAGACCAAGAAGATCCTTGATCCCAAGATCAAGCTGACCGCGACCTGCGTGCGCGTGCCGGTCTTCGTCAGCCACTCCGAGGCCGTGAACGTCGAGTTCGCCAACCCGATCACGGCGGACGAGGCGCGCAACATCCTGCGCAATGCGCCGGGTTGCCTCGTGATCGACAAGCACGAGCCGGGCGGCTATGTCACGCCCTATGAGGCGGCCGGCGAGGACGCGACCTATATCAGCCGCATCCGCGAGGATGCGACCGTTGAGAACGGCCTGTCGTTCTGGTGCGTGTCGGACAATCTGCGCAAGGGTGCCGCGCTGAACGCGATCCAGATCGCGGAAGTCCTGATCAACCGCAAGCTGATCACCGCGAAGAAGAAAGCGGCCTAAAGGCGGGACCAACGGGGGGGCGCAACCATGTCGGAACAGCTGGCTCCCACCCCATCGAGCCCCCCGACGCCGCGCATCATGCGCGGCTTCGAATATGTGCTGTTCAACAGCCGCTGGCTGATGGCGCCGTTCTATGTCGGCCTGGTGGTGGCGCTTGCCGTGCTGCTGCTGAAATTCGGGCGCATGCTCTGGGAGTTCGTCCTGCATGCGTCCGGCTACAAATCGACGGAAGTCATCCTCGACGCGCTGGCGCTGATCGACGTCACGCTGGTCGCCAACCTCATTCTGATCGTGGTCTTTTCGGGCTACGAGAACTTCGTCTCGCGCATCGACACGTCGGGCAACCCGAACTGGCCGATCTGGATCACCAAGATCGATTTTGCCGGGCTGAAGCAGAAGCTGCTGGCGTCGATCGTCGCGATCTCCGCGATCCACGTGCTGGAAGCGTTCCTGAACATCGATGCCGCGTTCGACGCGACGCGGATGACCTGGCTCGTCGCCGTGCATCTCGTGTTCGTGATCTCAGCGCTGTTGCTGGCACTCTCGGATCGCTGGGGCGGCTATCACGGTGATGAGTAGCCGAGCGGCTACGCGCCGGCCTTCATGGCATCGGCGACGCTGATGAATTCCTTCGCGACCCGGTCGAGCACGAACAGCGAGCCCTCGGCGACGCCGAAATAGGCGCCGTGCAATTGCATCTCGCCGCTCTCGACGCGCTCGCGCACGAACGGGAACGTCATCAGGTTCTCCAGCGAGCGGAACACCGCGGCCTTCTCGATGCGGGTGACGAAGTCCTGCATGCTTTCATGGTCGCGCTGCTCGACGATCTCGCCGGGCTTGATGAACATCTGCATCCATTTGCCGATGAAGTCGCCGGGCGTGAGCGGCTTGATCTTGTCGACGAAGGCGCGGATGCCGCCGCACTGGGCATGGCCCAGCACCACGATGTTCTTCACCTTCAGCACGGTCACGGCATATTCCAGCGCGGCCGAGACGCCGTGGGCGTTGCTGTCGGGCTGATAGACCGGAACCAAATTGGCGATGTTGCGGACCACGAACAACTCGCCGGGGCCGGCGTCAAAGATCACTTCCGGCGAGACGCGAGAATCGCAGCAGCCGATCACCATGGTCTCGGGAAACTGGCCGCGCTCGGACAGGTCCCGGTATCGCGACTGTTCAGTCGGCAACCGCTGGGTCGCGAAGGTCAGGTAGCCGTCGATCAACTGCTTCGGAAAGAATTTCATGGCCTCTGGCTAACCACATGCCGGTGACGGGAACAAGACTTTCGGCGTGCATCCTGAGATGATACGGCAGCGTTGAAAGATGGTTCCGCCCAATGCCCAAACAATGGACAGTGGCGGAGCCCGAGCCCCCAGGAGAATGCCGATGACCCGTCCGCGCCGCAGCCTGTTGTTCATGCCGGGATCGAATGCGCGGGCGCTGGAGAAGGCCCGCACGCTGGCGGCGGACGGCATCATCCTCGACCTCGAGGATTCCGTTGCCCCCGACGCCAAGGCCACAGCGCGCGAGCAGATCGCCAAGGCGGTCGCCGCGAAGGGCTTCGGCAAGCGCGAGGTCCTGATCCGCATCAACGCGCTCGACAGCCCGTGGTGGGTCGACGACATCGGCATGGCCGGCAAGGCGCAGCCGGACGGGATCCTGGTTCCGAAGATTTCCACCGTCGACGATCTCAACGCGGTCGCCGATCGGCTCAGCGACATCAATGCCCCGGCCTCGATCCGGGTCTGGGCGATGATCGAGACCGCACGTGCCGTGCTCGACGCCGACAAGCTCGCCGCGGCATCGAAGGACTCCGAAGTCCGGCTCGCCGGCTTCGTGTTCGGGCCGAACGACATTGCGCGCGAAACCCGGATCCGGATGAAGCCGGGCCGCGCGGCGATGATCCCGATGATCACGCATTGCATCCTGGCGACCCGCGCGCACGGGCTCGAGATCCTCGACGGACCCTACGGCGACATCAGCAATATCGACGGCTTCGCGGAGGAATGCGCGCAGGGCCGCGATCTCGGCTTCGACGGCAAGACGCTGATCCATCCGAGCCACATCGACGCCTGCAACGCGATCTTCACGCCGCCCGAGGCCGAGGTCACCGAGGCCCGCAGGATCATCGCCGCCTTCGAGCAGCCGGAGAACGCCTCGCGCGGCGCGATCCAGCTCGACGGCCGCATGGTGGAGCGCCTGCATGCCGAGATGGCCAGACGCACGATCGCGATCGCCGATGCGATCGCGACGATGGGGCAGTGACGACCATCGACCTGGTGTTTGCGCTCTATTCGCGCTTCAGGCTCATGATGTAGTTCGCGAGATCATCGGCCTCGCCTGGTCCGATGATGATGTTCGGCATCGTTGGATGACTGGTCTTCAGGAACACCTTCAGCGAGAGCATGGTGGTCGAGGGCCGGTTTGCGACGGCGGCGAAGTCCGGCGGGGCTTTCTTCGCGCCCCGGGCGATGGCGCCGATGACGTGGCATTCCATGCACCAGGCTTCAGCCAACCGATGTCCGGCAGCGATGCTCTCCGAGGGCTGCCCCGCACCGTTGGCCTGATGCAGGCGCAGCAGCAACAGCGCGGCCATCACGACCACGAAGATCGGCAGTGCAGGACGCCAGACGGCGTGCGGATTCAGCATCGATGCACCCTCATGACCCCTGCGCCGTGGCTAGCGGCGTGCTGTCTCGCCCAGCGCTTCGATCGTCGGAGCGTTATGGCAGTATTGCTGATAGCGCGTGCCGGAGGTGCCGGCGGCAAGGTTATGGTCGCACTGCCGCTTGTGATCGCACAAGCTGCAGACCCGCTCCATGTCGCGCAACACCAGGGGCTCGGTGCGCGCCAGCTTCTCCTGATCGATCCCGAGTGCCTTGAGCAGCTTGGGTAACTCGTCGGCACTGTGCGGTCCCTGGCGCACCAACGCGGCGAGGTCGTCGGGGCTGACCCGCAGGTCGCCCGCGATCTGGCTGAAACTTGCGTCGTCCAGTTCGCGCAGTTCATCAAGGTCCCGCCGATGCTTCAGCCAGTTGCCGAACACATCGACCAGGTACTCGACGACAGGGTAGTGGGTTTCGGTGCTCATGGGCGCCTCCTGGAATGGCTACCCATATGACGCCTTCTGCGCAATCCAACCTTGCGGCAGATCAAATCGGCTCAGGCCTGGCCAAAGCGCTCCGTCGCCCACGCGTAGAGGCTGCCCGGGATCGGCGCCTCCTTGCCGCGTCCCTTCGGAGAAATGTGAAGGCCGACAATTTCGGGATCGTTCAGGTAGCTCGAAAAATCCGACGGCTCGAAGAACAGACCCGGCTCGGCGTGTACCGCGTAGAACGAGCGCTTCGGCAGCGCGTGCTGCAACTCGCCTTCGCGGCGCGCGAGCGCGGTGAGCGCTGCGGGGCCGTAGATCGCGATGCGGATGTCGGACAGGCGATTGGATTTGCCGCGCAGCTTGCGCATCGCAAAGGTCAGGCGGTGACGCAGCGCCAGCCAGTCCGGCGTCAGTTCGTCCTGCTGCATCAGCGCTTCGAATGCGCGCACGATCGGATCATTGTGCGGCAGGTACAGCACGGAGTTGCCGAGCTGCCGCGGCCGTTCCCAGGCAAAATACGGCTTTGCCGGATCGATCTCGACCGGCTTCAAGAGCAGCACATCGGCGTCGAGCCAGAGCCCGGCGCGCTGTGTCATCAGCCGCATGCGGAAGAAGTCGCTGAATTGCAGGATGGTCCAGTCGCGCCAGGACCCGTCGCGCTCGGCCGGGCGCAGCCTCTCCGAGAATGCATGCGGCAGCACCGCTTCGGCCTCGGCATTGCCGATGCCATCCGGCAGGCCGGGAATTGGATCGAAACTGTAGACGGTGACCTTGTGCCCGGCCGCCACTTGCGAGCGCAGACAGGTCCGGCGCAGCCCGTCCATCGAGCCGTGCCAGAAGGTGACGATGTCAGGCAGCATGGGCGTCAGCCATCAGCAGGTTCGTGAGAAGACGATCTCGCAAAGAAAAGCCCCGGCGCCTGAAGGCACCGGGGCGCGATGACAGGCTGCGCCTCAAGCCCAGGCGCGCTCCTTGAGCTTGGCCTCGTAGGTGTCGATCGACGACTTCTTCTCCATCGTCAGGCCGATGTCGTCGAGGCCGTTGATCAGGCAGTGCTTGCGGAACGCATCGATCTCGAACTTCACCGTGCCGCCGTCGGGGCCGCGGATCTCCTGGTTGGGGAGATCGATGGTCAGCGTCGCATTGGCGCCGCGCTCGGCATCGTCGAACAGCTTGTCGAGGTCCTCCTGCGACACGCGGATCGGCAGGATGCCGTTCTTGAAACAGTTATTGTAGAAGATGTCGCCGAACGAGGTCGAGATCACGCAGCGGATGCCGAAGTCGAGCAGCGCCCAGGGCGCGTGCTCGCGGCTCGAGCCGCAGCCGAAATTGTCGCCGGCGACCAGCACCTTCGCGTTGCGATAGGCGGACTGGTTGAGGACGAAATCGGGGTTCTCGCTACCGTCATCCTTGTAGCGCTGCTCGGAGAAAAGCCCCTTGCCAAGGCCGGTGCGCTTGATGGTCTTGAGGTACTGCTTCGGAATGATCATGTCGGTGTCGACATTGATGATCTTCAGCGGTGCCGCGACGCCTTCCAGCGTGGTGAACTTGTCCATCGGTGCTCTTCCCGGGCAAAAATAGGGGATAGGGGCCGGATGTTTATCGCGAATGTGACAGCGGTAAAAGGGCCATTTCTGCAAAGCTGGAGCCCCCGTTCCGATTGGATCGGCAACGGGGGCTCCAGCTTCCTTGTTTTGACGCGTTTTCTTGACGCGAACCGGGGTCCATCCCGGATCAAGTCCGGGACAGGCTTTCGCTCGAAAACGCTTTATCCCGCATCGGCCTCAATCGCCTCCATATCGGTGTCGGAGAGGCCGAAATGGTGCCCAATCTCATGGATCAGCACGTGGCGGACGATGTGGCCGAGGGTCTCGTCGTGCTCGGCCCAGTAATCCAGGATCGGCCGCCGGTAGAGCCAGACCAGGTTGGGCAGGCGGGCCACGTCGCCATGGCTCTGCTGCGGCAGGCCGACGCCGTGAAACAGGCCGAGCAGGTCGAACTCGCTCTCGGCCTGCATCTCGTCGAGCACCTCGTCGGTCGGGAAGTCGTCGACACGGATGATCACGCCCTCGCAGAGGGCCCGGAACGCCTCCGGCAGGCGCTCGAAAACCTCGTGCGCCATGGCCTCCATCTCGGCGAGCGAGGGGGCTTTTGCTGTGGTCCACATGACACTCCTTTAGCGCGAGTGGCTCAGCCGGCGCCAGCGCAGTTGACCTTGGCGGTGCAATGGGAGACCGTGCGGCCCAAGATTGAGGCTCAAGAACGGGGCTTGGGTGGCGTGATGAAACGGATCGTGGCGGCAACGCTGTTGGCGGTAGCAGTCGGGCTTTCGCTTCCGGTGGGAGAGGCGCGGGCACAGAGCGCGGCGGCCGAAGCGCGCATCGGTGAGACGGCGCCGGCCGTGCGCGAGCGGGTCGTCGAGCACCGCCGGCTCAGGCGGGTGCCGATCTACCGGTCGCGGCCCGATCATTGGGAACCGGATGTCATCCCGCGCTACAATCCCGGTCCGAACGCCGTGCGCGATTGCACCGCGACCTATGTGCAAGAGCACCGACCGAGCGGCACCGTGATCACGCCGCGCATGAACTGCTTCTGGCGGCCGGGCTAGAGCGGCTTCGCGCGACGCGGAAGCTAGTGCAAATGTCGGCGCGCTGCGCCGATCAGTCCGGCCGCGACGACCACTCCCACCGTTCCATAGACCGCGAGCGCCATCAGCATTTGCGTGAGCTGGCTCGCCGTTCCCATGCCGCCGCCCGGTCCTTGCGAGGCGAGCGCGACATCAACTGAAATCATGGAACCAGCGAGCGCTGCCGTGCCGAGCGCCAGCCATCTGCGCGGGCCTTGTTGTGTCATCGGCGATCTCCTGCGAGAGGCTCCTCACAAGATACGACCATTGTCTATGCCGGTTTTACGCACAGACACGAAAATTCCAGCGGCTGCGTTGGAACCTGCGTGCGCCAGCGGCATTCACCATCGTGGCGCAGTCATTCACATCCCATTCACGTCGCCTGCATTCTGCCTGCGATCTGCGTCGCGGCAACGGGGGTCGATTCGAATGCCAGAGCGTTTTCCAGCGAAGTTCTTCGCGCGAAGAAAACGCGTCAAGGCAAGAAGCTCGAGTCGTCGTTGCAAGACGTGACATCAAGGGATCAAGGAGAAAACGCATGAAGGTGATGAAGGTTCTGGGGCTTGCGGCCGTCGGTGCCGTGCTGGTTTTGGCGGCCCCAACGGAGCGCGCGAACGCGATGTCGCTTGCGACTCCGGGCACCGCCGCAACGGTTCAGGACCATGCGAACCAGACGACCACGCAGGTCCGCTATGGTCATGGTCATGGCTGGCATCGTGGCTGGGGTCGCGGACATCACCGTGGCTGGGGTCATCGTCGCCACTGGCGCCGCTGATCGCGCGACGGATCAGCGCAGTTGAGACACAGGCCCGTGAGCAGCGGGCCTGTTGTCGTTCTCAGCCATCAAACCGGCAGATTCGCGCGCGCGAGATGAGATCAATCGCAATCTGCAGGAGTTGATCATGATGAGATGGATCGGTGTTGCCGCGGTCGCTTGTGCGTTCGCATTGACGGCGCCGGCATCGGCAACCGCCGCGGCATCAGCCACGCCGCGGGCCGCGGCACAGCAGCGGCCGGCGGGCCAGGCGACCGACTTCAGCGCGCAGCGCCATCATCGCCATTACCATCGTCACCATTATCACCAAGGCTACTATCACCAAGGCTACCGGCCTTATTACCGGCCGGACTACCAGCCCTATTCCTATTACCGGCCGTACGGCTCCTATTATTACGGACGGCCTTACTACTATCGGCCGTACCCATATGCGGTGCCGGCGCCGTTCACCTTTGGCTTCGGGTTCGGCCCGTTCTGGTGATGCAGCTGGCCGCACTGCGATCGTCGCCGACATTCCCGCTCGGACTTTTCGTCGCACGGTTTCGCGCGTTCATGGCGCATTCACTCAGGGCTTTCTAGCGTCCTGCCGGGAGCGACTGCGATGAACGCAATGAGACCGGCTGCCATGCAGCGCGGTTCTCAGCGCTGTTGTCAGGTAGGTTCCGAGATGAGGGAGAGCTCTTTGCGGCGTGGACCGCTGCGCCGCCTTGGTGTTGCCGCGGCCGCGGTCTTCGCATTGTCGATCGCTTCGCAGCAACGCGCCGAAGCGCTGTCGCTCGCGAGTCCGGGCACCGTGCCTGCGGCAAAGTCCGCGGCCGATGCCATGACGACCCAGGTTCGGCACGGCGGTGGCGGCGGCCACGGCGGTGGATTTCACGGCGGCGGGCTTCCGCGGCTTCCATGGTGGCGGCTTCCGTGCCGCGCCGGCGTTCCACGGCGGCTATCGCTATGGCGGCTACCATCGCCACCACGGCGGGTACCACCGCTTCTATGGCGGCGGTTATCGCTACGGCTCCCGCCGGCACTTCCATCACCGGCGCTACTTCTACGGATCGTCCTACTATTACCCGGCCTACTACCATCACCGCCGCTGCCGGGTGGTCTGGACCTATGACGGGTCGCGCCGGATCTGCCGGCCGTATTGGCATCGCCGCCATTACTGGCGGCCGTACGGGGTCTATTGGTAAGGGCTGAAACGACAGCGGGCGCCAAGCGGCGCCCGTTTTTTCAGGTCACGCTCGCTGGAGCGCGCGCTAGTCCCAGTTCTTAAGCTTCCAGGACTTTATCTTCCACGGCGTCAGGTTTTCCATCCGCCATTGCGTCCAGCGCTCCGGCGGCCAGTGGCTGAGGCGCGAGGTTTCCTTCACCTCGGGAAGCGGATCGATGATGCGCGGTGCGGCGCGGCGGCGCTTCTGCCGCGTCGCCTCGCTGATCATGTCGACGAATTCGCTCTTGTCGGCCACGTCCGGCTCCCCACGAAGCTTGTGTTCGCAAGGAGCCAGTGTGCGTGCGCCCCGTTAACGAGCCGTTTCCGAAACGGCTCGAGCTTGAGGCGAAAACCGCGCTCACCTTACCGCCAGTCGCGGACGTCGACGAAGTGGCCGGCGATCGCGGCGGCCGCGGCCATCGCGGGCGACACCAGATGGGTGCGGCCCTTGAAGCCCTGGCGGCCCTCGAAGTTGCGGTTCGAGGTCGAGGCGCAGCGCTCTTCCGGCTTCAGCTTGTCCGGGTTCATCGCCAGGCACATCGAGCAACCCGGCTCGCGCCATTCGAAGCCGGCCTTGAGGAAGATCTTGTCGAGGCCTTCGGCCTCCGCCTGCTCTTTCACGATGCCCGAGCCCGGCACGATCATCGCGTTGACGTTGGCGTTGACGGTCTTGCCCTCGGCGATCTTCGCGGCGGCGCGCAGGTCCTCGATGCGGCCGTTGGTGCAGGAGCCGATGAAGACGCGGTCGAGCTTGATGTCGGTGATCTTGGTGCCGGCGGTCAGGCCCATATATTTCAGCGCGCGGTGCTTGGAGAGCCGCTTCGCCTCATCCGCGATCTTGTCGGGATCGGGCACGAAGCCGGTCACCGAGATCACGTCCTCAGGGCTGGTGCCCCAGGTGACGATCGGCGGCAGTTTTGCGGCGTCCAGCCGCAGCTCGTGGTCGAAATGCGCGCCCTCGTCCGAGCGCAGCGTCTCCCAGTAGCGCATCGCGGCATCCCAGGCGGCGCCCTTCGGCGCCTTCGGGCGATCGCGCAGGAAGTCGAACGCCTTCTGGTCGGGCGCAACCAGGCCGGCGCGCGCGCCGCCTTCGATCGACATGTTGCAAACCGTCATGCGGCCTTCCATCGAAAGCGCACGGATTGCCTCGCCGGCATATTCCAGCACATAGCCGGTGCCGCCGGCGGTGCCGATCTCGCCGATGATCGCCAGGATGATGTCCTTGCCGGTCACGCCTTCAGGCAATTTGCCGTCGACGATCGCGCGCATGTTCTTGGCCTTCTTCTGGATCAGCGTCTGTGTCGCCAGCACGTGCTCGACCTCGGAGGTGCCGATGCCGTGCGCGAGCGCGCCGAACGCGCCATGCGTCGAGGTGTGGCTGTCACCGCAGACGATGGTGGTGCCGGGCAGCGTAAAGCCCTGCTCCGGGCCGATGACGTGGACGATGCCCTGACGCTTGTCGAACTCGTTGTAATACTCGATGCCGAATTCCTTGGCGTTCTCCGCCATCACCCGCATTTGCTCGATGCTTTCCGGGTCGGGGTTCGGCTTCGAGCGGTCGGTGGTCGGGATGTTGTGGTCGACGACGGCGAGCGTCTTCTCCGGCGCGTGCACCTTGCGGCCGGCAGCGCGCAGGCCTTCGAACGCCTGCGGCGAGGTCACCTCGTGCACCAGATGGCGATCGATATAGAGCAGGCAGGTGCCGTCCTCGGCCTCGTGGACCAGATGGTCGTTCCAGATCTTGTCGTACAGCGTGGTCGGTTTGGACATGAGCTTCAGCTCCAGAAGAAATTCAGTGGTGAATGGCGTTAAGCGCGTCTCGGCGCGCGAGCAGGCGACAGCGTCCAGGCAGCGTTACGCTGCGCGCGTAAGCTCAGACGTTGCCGACGTCGCAAAGCGTCCGAAGAAGCGGCCGGGCAGCCGCGAGCGATCGTCGATCACGACGCGCTGGCAGGTCTGACTTGCTTGATCCGGAACCATTCTAAATTTCTAACACAGGGCTTGCGCCCGCGACAATCGATCGATGCGCGGGCCTGTCCACCAGATAGGTATGCCGCAACAAAAAAGCGCGGAGCAGGCCCCACGCTTTTGGTCACATCCGGTTGTCGTTTGACGCGTTTTCTTGACGCGAACCGGTCCCCACTTCGCTCGAAGGGGAACGTTACTCGCCGACGGCGGTCTGACGGTCCTGCTTCTCGACGATGCGGGCCGACTTGCCGCGCAGGCTGCGCAGGTAATAGAGCTTCGCGCGACGCACCTTGCCGCGACGCACGACCTTGATCGAGTCGATCATCGGCGACATCACCGGGAAAACGCGCTCGACGCCCTCGCCATACGAAATCTTGCGCACGGTGAAGCTCTCGTTGAGGCCGTGGCCGGAACGGCCGATGCAGACGCCTTCATAGGCCTGCACGCGGGTACGCTCGCCTTCGACGACCTTCACGTTGACGATGACGGTATCGCCCGGGCCGAATTCCGGAATGGTCTTGGTGGCGGCGAGCTTGTCGAACTGCTCTTTTTCGAGCTGCTGAATCAGGTTCATCGAAATCTCCATCGGCGGCGCGCCCAGCCTGTGCGGGCTGCGCAAACGTCCATCTATCCTGCGCGTGTGCGGATTAGGCCGTGCCTATAAGGCAAAGCGCAGGGTTTGTCACCCGTCTGTCGTGTTTTTTGTCCCTCGCCGGGCCGCTTTTTGGCTGGCCTTCCGGGCCCAGAGATCGGGCCGCCGGGCCGCCGTCAGGGCCTCGGACTGGGCCAGCCGCCAGGCCGCGACCCTGGCGTGATCGCCGGAAATCAGGATTTCCGGGATTTGGCGACCCTCGAACTCCTGCGGACGGGTGTATTGGGGGTATTCGAGTAGTCCTTCGGAGAAGCTCTCCTCGGTTCCCGAGGCCAGCTTCCCCATCACCCCCGGCAACAGGCGAACGCAGGCGTCGATCAGCGCCATCGCGGCGATTTCGCCGCCAGACAGCACATAATCGCCGATCGAGACCTCCTCGAGCCGGCGCGCCTCAATCACCCGCTGGTCGATGCCCTCGAAGCGGCCGCAAACGATCAGGGGGCCGGGCCCGGCCGCCAGCCCGGCGACGTGGCTTTGGGTCAACGGCCGACCCCGCGGGCTCATCAAGAGGCGCGGGCGGTCAGCCGCGACGCCGGCGGCATCGATCGCCGCTGCCAGCACGTCGGCCCGCAGCACCATGCCCGGGCCGCCGCCGGCCGGCGTGTCGTCGACGCTGCGGTGCTTGTCGGTCGCCGATGCCCTGATGTCGCGCGCCTCCAGCGCCCAGAGACCCGTGGCCAGCGCCTTGCCGGCCAGGCTCACGCCGAGCGGTCCCGGAAACATGTCCGGGAACAGGGTCAGCACGGTGGCGCGCCATGGGGGCTCTTGCGGTGTCGTCATGGCCTCTGGTTACGGCACCACGGCCGTGAGGTCGAGGCTCTGCATCATCGCGGCCGCGTCCACGGCACGGCGGAAGTCGGCAAGCTTGAAGGTCGCGACGTTGATCTTGCGCAGGTCCAGCAAGCCTTCGGCGGCGAGGCCGGCGAGTTGGCCCGGCGCGGTCCTATCGTACATGAACTGCCCGACCACCTCCCAGTCGTTGGCCAGCATCTCGCGGAACGAGAGCTCGAGCGGCGCCTCGGCGCTGCCCATCAGCACCATCCGGCCGCCACGCTTGAGCGCGCGCAGGGCGGACAGCGTGGTCGAGGTGCTCTTGGCGGCGCCGAGCAGGTCGAGCGCGACATCGGCGCTGCCGCCGGCGGCGCGGCGGATGATCGAAAGATCGGCGGCGGCATCGCCGGTGACGACGGCGGGAATGACGCGCGGGCCGAATGCATCGCGCAATTGCTCAAGCGCGGCCTGCTTGCGTCCGACCGCGACGACGCGGCCCGCGCCCATCGCGACCGCGAGCATCACGCCGCCCGAGCCGAAATAGCCGGTCGCGCCGTTGACGATGATGGTCTGTCCGCCGCGCAGGCCGCTGCGCTGCAATCCGCCAAACGGCACGATCAGTTTTGCCAGCCCGATCAGCTCGGTCGCCGGCTTGTCGTCGAGATTGGCAAGTGGCGTGACGCAAGCGGCAGGCCAATGCGCGATCTCCGCAAACACGCCGTCGCGCCAGCGCGCCTGCAGTGCGAGCGCCTCCGGCGTCGTCACCGTGGCGGTGAGGCCGATCAGGATCTGCGGCGGATCGCGATCCGGCACGTCGCCGCGCAGATGCGGGCTGAGGAACACGCGGTCGCCACTTCGGACATGCGTGACGTTCTCGCCCGTGGCGACGACGTGCGCGATCGCGTTGGTGCCCGGCACGAACGGCATCGGCGGCAAGCTGTATGGCAGCGCGCCGGAGAGCAGCTTGTTGGTATAGGACAGCACCATGCCGGCCTCGATCCGGACCACGACGCCATCGGGCGCGGGCCCGGGCGTTGCGACATCCTCGAAGCGAAGATCATTGTGGGCGTGCAGCCGCCAAGCCTTGTGCGTGCTTGTCATTGGGATGCTCCGTGACACTATCGCTTAAGTAGCCCGGATGGAGCAAAGCGCAATCCGGGAATTGCGCAAGCAATGAGGAGTGGCCCCGGATTTCGCGGAGCCTGTCATCGGGCGCGCATTCGCGCGACCCGTTGGCTCCATCCGGGTTACGGACTTCACGTCTTCGGTCGATCGTCGGCGAGATGCCGCGCGAGCGCGACGGCGAGGGGACAGATCGCCAGTGCGGTGAGCGCGGTCGCCGCAGTCGCAAGCGTCGGACCAAGCGCGTCGCCAAGCAGGCCGTAGATAACAGGCGCGATCGCGCCCGATCCGATCGTCCCCGTGTAGAATAGTGCGAACGCGCGCTCGGTCTGATGCGCGGGCGTCAGTTCGGGCACCGTGCCATAGAGCACCGAGGAGGTGCCGTTGAGCATCACGCCGAGCAGCGGCAGCAGCACGATGGCCGGCGCCAGCGGCAATGCGAGCACCGCCACGATCAGCGCCGCCGTGCCGCCTTCGGTGATCAGCACGGTGCGCAGCGTGCCGACCCGTTCGCCGAGCCAGCCGCAGGTGAATTTCCCGGCGGCGCCGCCGATGAAGACCAGCGCCAGCGCGAGGCCATTGGTCGGCAGCGAGGCGCCCTTGTCGCGCAGCAGGAACGGCAGGAAGGTGAGAAAGCCCATCCTGACCGCGGTGTCGAGGATTCCGATCGCAAGCAGCCAGTGGAAGCCGCCGCCGGCACCGTCACGGCGCGCCGCGGCGGCCATCTTGTGCTCGGCACCCTTGCCGACCGACGGCATCCAGAGCGCGATGCAGATCGCGACGAGCAGGCCTGCAAGCGCGAGCACGAGCAGCGTGTGCCGCCACGACATGATCACGAGCAGGATCGAGGTCAGGGCCGGGATAGCCGCCTTGCCGAGATCGCCGGAGAAATTGTAGATGCCGAGCGGGCCGCGCGCCGCCGCGCCATAGGCGCGCGACACCGCTGATGATGCGATCGGATGCTGCGTGCTCGAACCGGCGCCGGAGAGCGCGAGCGCCAGGCCAAGTCCGATGACGCCGCCGGACAATCCGGCGAACACATAGCCGAGCGCCGACAGCGCCGTGCCCGCGATCAGGATGATCTTGCCGTCGATCCGCTCCGCGATGCGTCCGACCGGAATCTGCAGCCCGGCCATGGCGCCGGCATAGAGCCCGCGCAGCAGCGCCAGCAGCCCGTAGCTCAGCGCGAACTCCGCCTGCCAGACCGGCAGCAGCACGTAGATCAGGTCGGTGTAGCCGTCATGGAGGGCGTGGTTGAGCCCGGTCACCGTGAGTGTGCGCGTTGCCTGGGTCTGGGCGGGACGGGATGTGCCGGCTTCCGTGGACACGCTCATCGGCGCCATCCCGAGCAAGAAAATCTATAGATAGGGCGACGGTGCATCGGACGAGACTTTCAAAAAGTGAAGATAAGTAAGTGGCTTGCTGCGCAATATGCGCTCGAACCGGTGCTGTCACAAATCAGTAATAATCGGATCATGCGTTAGAAAATCTGGTATTGAGGCATCATGTTCGTCCCCCGCCGCAGCCTGCCGCCGCTCAATGCGGTTCGCGCCTTCGAGGCCGCCGCGCGGCTCGGCAGCTTCAAGGAAGCCGCCGCCGAGCTCAGCGTGACCCATGGCGCCGTCAGCCAGCAGATCCGGCTGCTCGAGGAATGGCTCGGCGCGCCGGCGCTGTTCCGGCGATCGGTGCGGCGCGTGGTGCTGACGCCGGCGGGCGCGGCGCTGCTTGCGGAATTCGCTCCGGCGCTCGACCGGATCTCGGCCGCCGTGCAACAGCACCGCGAGCGGCGCGGCGATGCCGCGGTGGCGGTGTTGCGGGTCAATGCGCTCGCGACCTTCAGCCTGCGCTGGCTACTGCCGCGGATGAGCCGGTTTCGCGCCGAGCATCCGGACATCGAGGTGCGCTTGAGCACGTCGAACGATCCGGTGGACGCGTTGCCGGAATCATTCGACGTCGTGATCCGCGGTGGTCCGGATACGTTTCATGGCTTCTCGTCGCGCTTCCTGGTGTCGGAGCGGAGATTGCCGGTGTGCAGTCCGTCGCTGCTCGAACGACTGCCGCTGCATGAGATTGCGAATCTCTCCAGGCACACGCTGCTGCACGTCACGTCGATGCCGAGGCTTTGGCGCGACTGGCTGACCGAGGCCGGGCACTCCGCGCTGGAGCCGGCAGCTTCGCTGACCTTCGATCATTTCTATCTGACCATCCAGGCTGCGCTCGATGGCCTCGGCGTTGCGATGGGTCCGACCGCGCTGATCTCGGACGATCTCGCGGTCGGGCGTCTGGTGACGCCTTTTCCGAACGTTAGCCTGCCGGCGCGAAGTTACTTCGCGTATTTTCCGGCAGGTCGCAGCAACGATCCGCACAGCGCGGTGTTCTGCGACTGGCTCGAGCAGCAGGGCCGGATGACGGGCTGAGGGAAAATGTTTTGATCAAGCTACCGACGGATCGTCGCCGTCGATTTCCTGCGGCAGCTCGATCACGACGCGGCCGCCAGCGAGATCGACTGTCGGCACCACGGCATTGGTGAAAGGGAGCAGCATCGTCGCGCCCTGCGGCGGGGCGATCTCGATGATGTCGCCGGCGCCGAAATTATGGATCGCGATCACCTTGCCGAGCGGCTGCCCTGTCGTCGTCACCGCGGCGAGCCCGATCAGGTCGGTGTGGTAATATTCGCCGTCGTCGGTTTCCGGCAGCCGGTCGCGCGGAACGTAGAGCTCGAGCCCGTTGAGTCGTTCGGCGTCATCGCGGCTGGCGACGCCCTTCAGCGTCACCACCAGATGGTCCTTGGCCTCGCGCGCATGCGTGACCTCGAACTGGCGCGTGCCGTCCTTGGTCATCAGCGGGCCGTAGTCCTTCACGGCCAGCGGATCTTCGGTGAAGGTCCATAGCCGGACGGCGCCGCGCACACCATGCGCAGCGCCGATACGGGCGACACAGACCGGTGCAGTCACCGTGGTCGCCGTTCAGCTTAAGCCTTGGCGGCGGCTTCGGCCTGCGCCTTGCGCTCCTTGCGCGGCACGGCCTTTTCCGGGTTGTTGCGCGCGGCGCGCTTGACGACGCCGGCGGCGTCGAGGAAGCGGGTCACACGATCCGACGGCTGCGCGCCCTTGGCGAGCCAGGCCTTCACCTTGTCCATGTCGAGCTTCAGGCGGGCCTCGTTGTCCTTCGGCAGCAGCGGATTGAAGTGGCCGAGACGCTCGATGAAGCGGCCATCGCGCGGGAAGCGCGAGTCGGCGACGACGACGTGATAGACCGGACGCTTCTTGGTGCCCGCGCGAGCGAGGCGGATAACAACGGACATTTAGTTCTCCTTCAAAGGTCGATGTGTTCGATTGATTGGCATTCCGCGTCGCGCCGGCTGCATGCGAGCCGTCGCGACGAATTCCTCATTTCTTCTTGCCCGGGAAGCCGCCGAGGCCCGGCAGCATCGGCTTGCCGGAAAGGCCGGTCAGGCCCGGCACATTCGGCAGGCCGCCGCGCAGGCCAACGGGCAAATCCTTCGGCAGGCTCGGCAGACCGCCGCCGGCGCCGCCCTGCATCTTCTCGGCGAGCGCCTTCATCTCCTCGGCCGAGGGCGGTTTCATGCCGCCGCCAAAGCCCATCGCCTGCGCGATGCCAGCGAGCGGGCCGCGCTTGCCGCTTCCCATGGCCTTCATCATGTCGGCCATGTTCCGGTGCATCTTCAAGAGCTTGTTGACCTGCTCGACGCTCTGGCCGGCGCCTGCCGCGATGCGCTTCTTGCGGCTCGCCTTCAGGATGTCCGGATTCTTGCGCTCCTGCCGCGTCATCGAGTCGATCACCGCGACTTGGCGCTTGATGATCTTGTCGTCGATGCCGGCCGCCGCGATCTGGTTCTTCATCTTGGCGATGCCGGGCATCATGCCCATCAGGCCGCCGATGCCGCCCATATTCGCCATCTGCTGCAGCTGTTCGCGCATGTCGTTGAGGTCGAACTGACCCTTGCGCATCCGCTCGGCGGTGCGCGCGGCCTTCTCGGCGTCGATGTTCGCCGCGGCCTTCTCGACCAGCGAGACGACGTCGCCCATGCCGAGGATGCGGCCGGCGATGCGGTTCGGATGGAAGTCTTCCAGCGCGTCGGTCTTTTCACCGGTACCGAGCAGCTTGATCGGCTTGCCGGTGACCGCGCGCATCGACAGCGCGGCGCCGCCGCGGCCATCGCCGTCGACGCGCGTCAGCACGATGCCGGTGAGGCCGACGCGCTCGTCGAACGCGCGTGCGAGGTTGACCGCGTCCTGGCCGGTGAGAGAGTCCGCGACCAGCAGCACTTCATGCGGATTGGCGGCGGCTTTGATCTCGGCCGCCTCCTTCATCATGTCTTCGTCGAGCGTGGTGCGGCCGGCGGTGTCGAGCAGCACGACGTCATAGCCGCCCAGCTTGCCGGCCTCTAACGCGCGCCGTGCGATCTGCGGCGGCATCTGGCCGGCGACGATCGGCAGTGTCGGAATGTCGAGGTCGCGGCCGAGCACCGCGAGCTGCTCCATCGCCGCCGGGCGGTAGACGTCGAGCGAGGCCATCAGCACCTTGCGCTTGTCGCGCTGGACCATGCGGCGCGCGAGCTTGGCGGTGGTGGTGGTCTTGCCGGAGCCTTGCAGGCCGACCATCATGATCGGCACCGGCGGCACGGAGTTGATATCGATGGTCTGGCCGTCGGAGCCGAGCGTGGCGACCAGCTCGTCATGGACGATCTTCACCACCATCTGGCCCGGGGTCACCGACTTGACGACGGTGGCGCCGATCGCCTGCTCGCGGACCCGGTCGATGAAGCTGCGGACGACCTCGAGCGCGACGTCGGCTTCGAGCAGCGCGCGGCGCACCTCGCGCATCGCGGCATCGACGTCCTTTTCGGTCAGCGCACCGCGCCCCGTCAGACGATCGAGAATGCCACCAAGCCGTTCCGACAGATTGTCGAACAATGCCGTTGTCCTTCGTTGCGCCCGTAAGCGCGCTTCACTCGCTTCTCGTCATGCCCCGCGAAAGCGAGGTATCCAGTTCGCCGCGGCCTCCCGGTTCAATCCGAGCTGGCTCTGGGATACTGGATCACCCGCTTTCGCGGGTGATGACCAGATAGTCTGCCTCTGCACCGTGCCAAGACGGCGTGCCCGAGACGATGGTCCAAACACTTTCGCGCCCGAGGGCGCATCGCGCTGTCGGGCGTTGGCCTCTGGCCTCAAGGACCAGTCGGCGGGTCGAAAAGACGGATCTTTCCGAGAAAGTCGCGGCGTTAAACGCTGCCGGGGCGGCAAAGTCAAGGAAAGTTTCGCCGCAATTCGCTCGGCTTAGATCCTAAACCATTGAAATTGCGTCAATTTGCCGTGTTGGTTCCGAATTCGTCGTCACCGCCCATATAAGCGGAGCCAGCCTCCTGTTTGGGAACCCGCGAGCCCATCACCCGCCGCCGCCTTCTCGCAACCTTGACCGGAGCCGCTGCCGCGATCGGCGTGCCCTCGATCTGGATGTCCCTGATGAAAACCTATGAAGGCCCCGTCTCCGATCACTTCGACGGCCTGCACTTCTTCGATCCGGACGGCGCGCCGCCGAAATCGCTCGGCGAGTTGCTGCGCTGGCAGTTCGGGGACAGGCGGCAGCGCGCGGTCTGGCCGGAATGGGCGCCGAGCCCCTATGCCGATACGCCGCCAGCCCGCGTCGACGGCGACAAGGTGCGGCTCTGCTTTGTCGGCCACGCCAGCTGGCTGATCCAGGCCGGCGGCCTCAACATCCTGGTCGATCCGGTGTGGTCGATGCGCGCCTCGCCGTTCAGCTTCGCGGGACCCAAGCGACACAATGATCCCGGTGTCACTTTCGAAAAGCTGCCTGACATCGACGTCGTGCTGGTGTCGCACGGCCATTACGATCATCTCGATGTCGCGACGCTGTCGAGGCTGACGGCGGCATTTGCGCCGCGCGTGATCACGCCGCTCGGCAACGACGTCACGATGCGCGCCTCCGATGCCGCGATCAAGGCCGAGGCGTTCGACTGGCATCAGCGCGTCGAGCTCGGCGGCGGCCTTGCCGTGACGCTGGTGCCGACGCGGCACTGGTCGGCGCGCGGCCTGTTCGACCGCAACAAGGCGCTGTGGGCGAGCTTCGTGTTAGAGACGCCGGCCGGCAAGCTCTACATCGTCTGCGATTCCGGCTACGGCGACGGCCGGCATTTCCGCCGGGTTGCCGAGGTGCATGGCCCGCTGCGGCTCGCGATCCTGCCGATCGGCGCCTATGAGCCGCGCTGGCTCATGCAAGACCAGCACATGAACCCCGAGGACGCCGTGAAGGCGCTGGCCGATTGCGGCGCCGCCCAGGCCCTGGCGCATCACCACGGCACGTTCCAGCTGACCGACGAGGCGATCGATGCGCCGGCGACCGCACTCGGTGACGCGCTCGATGCGGCGAGAGTGCCGCGCGAGAAATTTGTGGCGTTGAAGCCGGGACAGGTGTTCGAGATTTAAAAAGTGTTGGAGATGAGTTGTCGTCCCGGCGAAGGCCGGGACCCATTACCCCAAATATTGATTGTTGCGCGACGCTGGGGCCACGATCCCGTTCACCACCAAACTCGGTGGTTATGGGTCCCGGTCTGCGCCGGGACGACAATCGCTACTTCTCCTTGATCGCCCAGGAGACGCTGACATTGACCGTCAGCGTTTCCTCGCCTTGCGCGACCGGCGTCGGTGCGGCGAAGCCTGCCGTGGCCATCTTGGCGCGGAACATCGGGACCGGCGCCGAGCCGACTTCCGCGATGTTCACGGGCGCGCCGAGCGTGACGCCGGCGGCCTTGGCGTAGATCTCCGCCTTGCGCCGGGCGTCGGCAATCGCCCGCTCGCGGGCGTCATCGAGCAGCTTCGAGGCCTGCGACACCGAGAAATTGAGCCCGCCGATATCATTGGCACCGGCGCCCACCAGCACATCGATGACACCAGCGACCTTGCTCACATCGTGCAGCTTGATCGTGACGCGATTGCTCGCGTGATAGCCGACGATGCTGGGCGGGGCGTTCGGCGACGACGGCGGACGGTTGGCGAATTGCGGCTGCAGCGACAGCCGCGAGGTCTGATAGTCCTTCTCCGCGATGCCGGCGCCCTTCAGCGCGGCCAGCACCTTGCCCATCGTCGTATTGTTGGCGTCGGTGGCCTCGCGTGCGGTCTTGCCGTCGGTCGTGACGCCGGCGTCGAGCTGCGCCTCGTCGGGCGCCGCCGACACGGTCGCCTCGCCGGTGACCGAGATCGCCGGCGGAAAGTCGCTGTCGGCGAGTGCGGGCGCAGCCAGCAGCGTGGTCGCGATGAGGGTGGCAGCGATGGGGAGGCCCAGGGGGAGGCCGACGGGGAGGCGATAGGTCATCTGGCTCACTTCAGGGGTACGTAGACGTTGATCACAAGCTTGTCTTCGGCGGTCTTCAGCGGATCGGTGATGTATTCCTCGATAAAGGTGTCCTTGGCTTCGAGCTTCTTGTCGTCGAGGTGATTGGTGATCGCCTCATAGGTGTTGTCCATGTTGTCGTAGGACCCGCGATGGACGAATTTCAGCGCCTTGCCGTCGGGCGAATTGCCCATGCTCATGTTCTTGCCGAGGTTCTTGACGTCCTGGTCGACCGGGATTTCGGCGATGAAGGTGAAGCCGGTGTCGTCGGTCGAGGTGTAGACGATCATCGGATTGCCCGATGCCTTGACGCCGTCCTTGTCGAGCAGCGCGGTGAGCTGCTTGAACGCCTCGATCAGCGCGTCGAAGGCCGAATCCCAATTGGCCGTGCCCTTCAGCATCACGACCTTCTTCGGTTCCAGCGTGAACGGCTCGCCGAACGGGTCGGCGGTCTGCACCGGGGCGGCCGGCGGCGGTGCCGGGGTCTGCGATGCGGCCGGGCTGTCGGCCGGCGACTTGGTCTCGGCTGGCGGGGGCACCGGCGTTGCCGATGGCGCAGGCGCGGGCGTTGGGCTCGGGCTTGCCGCCGGAGCGGGCGAGGCTGACGGCGACTGGGCAGGCGCCGGGCTTGCCAGGGTGATCGCGGCCAAAGGGAGCAGCGCGAGCAGGGCCGCGCGGAGCGTGTTGATACGGTTCATTCGGTATTTCTCCATCCCCTTCCTCAAACGGCCGCTCGATCTGTCCCGGCGCGCGCGGTCCTTGAGGTGCGATATTCCTAACACGCGAGTTCTGCATTCGTCCCATGACAGATGTGTCATAGGGCCATTCTGACTGGCCAATCAGCCACCACTCGCCATATAACCGGGCAGAATTTAGGAAAATCGATGAGCGCGCTCGCCAATCACGCATTCGCCAAGATGAACGGCATCGGCAACGAGATCGTCGTCGTCGACCTGCGCGATTCCAAAGCACAGGTGTCGGCGGCGGAAGCGCGCGCCGTGGCATCGGCGGCCGGTGGCGTGCCCTATGACCAGCTGATGGTGCTGCAGCCGCCGCGGCTCGACGGCACCGAAGCGTTCATCTCGATCTACAACAATGACGGCTCGGAGGCCGGGGCCTGCGGCAACGGCATGCGCTGCGTGGTGCGGCGCATCTTCGAGAAGACCGGCCAGACATCCGCGACGTTCCAGACCCGCGCCGGCCTGCTCAATTGCTGGCAGGGGCCGGCGCCCGATCTCTACACCGTCGACATGGGCGCGCCGAAGTTCGGCTGGCAGGATATTCCGCTGGCTGAGGAATTTCGCGACACCCGCTACATCGAGTTGCAGGTCGGGCCGATCGACAATCCGGTGCTGCATTCGCCGTCGGTGGTCTCGATGGGCAATCCGCACGCCGTCTTCTGGGTCGACGACGTCAATGCCTACGACCTCGAACGTTTCGGGCCGCTGCTGGAA
This sequence comes from Bradyrhizobium sp. AUGA SZCCT0105, assembly GCF_018129565.1. Lineage (NCBI taxonomy): Bacteria > Pseudomonadati > Pseudomonadota > Alphaproteobacteria > Hyphomicrobiales > Nitrobacteraceae > Bradyrhizobium > Bradyrhizobium sp. AUGA SZCCT0105. The sequence goes on from NZ_JAFCMK010000009.1 coordinate 52,335, forward strand.
AACCATCCGATCTTCCCGGAGCGCGCCAACATCACGCTCGCCCATATCGTCGATCGCGACCACATCACGATCCGCACCTGGGAGCGTGGCGCCGGTCTCACCAGGGCCTGCGGTTCGGCGGCCTGCGCGACCGCGGTTGCCGCGGCGCGGCTGAAGCGTGCCAACCGGACTGTCGAGATCACGCTGCCGGGCGGCAAGCTCGGCATCGAGTGGCGCGAGCGCGACGATCACGTGCTGATGACCGGCACCGCCGATTTCGAGTATGAGGGCCGCTTCGATCCGGCGCTGTTCGCCAGCGTCGCTTAACGTCATGAGCGTCGATGTCGTCACCTTTGGCTGCCGCCTCAACGCTTTCGAATCCGAAGTGATCCGCCGCGAGGCGGAACAGGCGGGGCTCACCGACACCATCGTCATCAACAGCTGCGCCGTCACCAATGAGGCGGTGGCGCAGGCCCGGCAGTCGATCCGCAAGTTGAAACGCGAACGCCCCGCGGCGCGCATCGTCGTCACCGGCTGCGCGGCGCAGACGCAAGCCGACATGTTTGCAGAGATGGCCGAGGTCGATCGCGTCGTCGGTAATGACGAGAAGATGCGCGGCGACGCCTGGCAGGCGACGCGTGCGGCTTTCGATGCGCCGTTTGGCATCGATGCGAGCGAGAAGGTCGCGGTTGCCGACATCATGGCGGTGACCGAGATGGCGCCGCATCTGCTCGACGGCTTCGAGCGCGGGCTGCCGCGGGTGTTCGTGCAGGTGCAGAACGGCTGCGATCATCGCTGCACCTTCTGCATCATCCCCTACGGCCGCGGCAATTCGCGCTCGGTGCCGATGGGCGCGGTGGTCGATCAGGTCCGCACATTGGTCGAGCGCGGCCACGCCGAGATCGTGCTGACCGGTGTCGATCTCACGAGCTATGGCGCCGACCTGCCGGGCGCGCCGAAGCTCGGCCAGCTGACCCGGCAGATCCTGCGCCATGTGCCCGAGCTGAAGCGGCTGCGCATCTCATCGATCGATTCGATCGAGGCCGATCGCGACCTGCTTGACGTCATCGCCGACGATCCGCGGCTGATGCCGCATCTGCATCTGTCGCTGCAGTCCGGCGACGACATGATCCTGAAGCGGATGAAGCGCAGGCATTCACGCCGGGACGCGATCGATTTCTGCGCGCAGGTGCGCCGGCTGCGGCCGGACATCGCGCTCGGCGCCGACATCATCGCGGGCTTCCCGACCGAAACTGAGGAGATGTTTGCGCGCTCGCTCGATCTGGTCGCGGAATGCGATCTCACCTTTCTGCACGTGTTTCCCTATTCGAAGCGTCCGGGCACGCCGGCGGCGCGGATGCCGCAGGTCGAGGGCGGTGCGATCAGGGAGCGCGCCAGGCGGCTGCGCGCGGCCGGCGAGGCTGCGCTGGTGCGGCGGCTGGCTGCGGAAGTCGGCGCGACGCGCGAGGTGCTGATCGAGAGCGACAGGCAGGGCCGCACCGAGCATTTCCTGCCGGTTGCGATCGATGACGATGTGCCGGGCATGGTGCGGCGGCTCGTCGTGACTGGCCATGACGGTGCGCGTCTCGTTGGGGTGCGCGGCGAGGCTATCTAGGGTGGCGTATTCACAAGGTCGCACAATGGAGACCGCCAGCGTATGATCGGCCACTGAGTGGCCATCGCACAGCCCAGGGGAAGTCGTATGCAGCTATCGACGCCGCGGCTCATCCTCCGATCATGGATGGAGTCGGACAGGCTGCCCTTTGCAGAGATGTCTCAAGACGCTCAAGTCATGGAATATCTTCGCCCGCTTCCAACGCAGGATGCATCCGACGCGTGGATCGACCTTCAAATCAGCCATCAATCCTCTCACGGCTTCTGCCTTTGGGCCGTTGAATCGAAGGAGTCTGGGGTATTCATGGGCGCTGTCGGGCTATTGCGCATCGGCTTCGTCGCCCCCTTCACACCAGCTATCGAAGTCGGTTGGCGGCTAGCAAGTCAGTTCTGGGGGCAGGGCTTTGCGGTTGAGGCGGCGCGAGTATCTCTTCAATTCGGCTTCGAAGAGATTCGTCTTACGGTGATCGTGGCGCATGCAAGCATCCGCAACGTGCGATCCAGGCGCGTGATGGCGAAGCTTGGGATGTCTCACGATAGCGCAGAGGACTTTGACCACCCTCGCATGCCGGAAAACGACGCGTTGCGGCGGCAAGCTCTCTATCGATTGACACAGGAGGTGTGGCTGTCTTAACGTGGTCCTGCCCCCGAGCGCGTCAACAATCTCGATGTCGTCCCTGCGAAAGCAGGGACCCATAACCACGAATGGTTGTTGATGGTCGGTACCGGAACGACGAGTCCCGTTCACAATACCCGCTGCAGAGTATGGGTCCCTGCTTTCGCAGGGACGACGCCGGGAGAAGCAGTCGCGGCCTCTCGGCTCAAGCACCGACGTCCCTGTATACTGCATCACCGCATGCGCGGGTGATGACGCTGAACCAGCTGTTTGACAGGTTGAAATCGAAATCCGTGGCGTCCTCGCGCATGATGCACTCAGTGCGCGCGGCCGCCGGGCTTGGGAGACTGCGACGCGCGAACCTGCCAGAACCGCAGCAGGCGATCGGCATCGCCGCGTGTCATTTTCGTGAACTGGCTCTTCGCATGGGCGAGCTCAACGGGTCCCATGGACCCGGTCGCATAGCGGCATTCCATCACCGCGGCGGTGGTCGCCCAGCTCAGCCCTGCCGCCCGGCACGGCACCAAAAGGCCTTCACTGCGCAGGCTTTGCATCAGGGAGCGGATCACCTCGATGTTCGACTGCGCGAGATCCGCCAGCGCAACAACAGTCTCTTCATATCTTCGCTGCCTGGCGAAGCCGAGCAGGGCGGCCTCGTCGAGCTCGCCGCTGTCCTTCAGCTGCGCGACGTGCCGCTTGGCTGCGGTGAAATCGCGGACCTGCGACATGTCGCGCTCGACGCCGGCGGCGACCGCGGCGATCGCGTGGCGGATTTCCTCGTATAGATACGGCGGGGCGCGTTCCAGCAAACGGCCGCGAACCTCTTCCGTTGCCCGGCGCAGCAGCTGAAGACGGAGCTCCGCCGGCAGGTCCGCGCGGATGCCGGTCTCGACTGCGAGGGTCGGATCGTGCTCGGCCTGCGCCAGGATGACGGCAAATCCGCCCGGCGATACTTTGGCGCCGGGATTGGTGACGAGGCGGTGGCTCACGCTCGCAAAGCGACGGGCCAACAGCGCATCGGTGACGACGTCCTTCAGCCACCAGCGGCCGGCGACGGCGAGCAGGTGCTGTTCGCTCTTGGTCTGCGCGATCTCGACCAGATCCTCGGCACTGAGGCGTGAGGATTCCTGCAGCATCGGCCGCGCGATCCGGATCTCGTCGTTGCTGGCGAGGCGGCGAACGATCGCGGGCGGTGCCTGCGCGACCGGGGCGAGCTGCTCGCTGATCTCGGCAAGCGCCATCCGGGCGCTGATCTCGGCGAGTGCGCGCAGCTCGATGGTCTTGACCAGCCGTTCGAGCACATTGTCGAACAGTTCGATCTGCTCGCTGTTGAAGCTGCCGGCGGAGTGGAGGAAGAGATCAGTGACGCGCTTCGCCGTCGCTATGCATTTTTCGGCGGAGCCGGCGCGTATCGCAGCCTCGACCTCGTCGACAATTGCCTGCCCGGCAGTCAGCATTGCTCGTCCTGAGCCCGTCCCGATTGCTTGTTCTAAGCCGGCTTGCAGCTTTATCGGGCGGACCTGAACGTTTCGTAAGGATAATGATCAGTAGAATCCCGGAGGAAGCTCTACATTTTGACACGTTTTCGTTACGCGAACCGGTATCCATCCCGGATCAAGTCCGGGACAGGCTTTCGCTGGAAAACGCTCTATTCGCCGTTCCAGCCGCAGGCCTTGAGCCGCTCCTGCATGTGCGCCGGCGCCGGCGCGACGACATGCACCGGGTCCTTGTTGCGGGAAATCGGGATGCCGATTTCGCGGGAATGCAGATGCAGGGTCGGCTCGCCGAAGCGCGGGCCGTTGCCGTAGATATTGTCGCCGACGATCGGCCAGCCCATCGCCGCCGAATGCACCCGGAGCTGATGGGTGCGGCCGGTGACCGGCTCCATCGCGAGCCAGGCAAGGCCGTCGCCCCGTCCCAGCACCTTCCAGTTGGTGATGGCCTTCTGGCCATCCGGGTCCGGCTTCTGCCACCAGCCGCGCTCGGCGTTGAGCCGGCCGAGCGGCATGTCGATGGTGCCTTCGTCCTCGATGGGGCCGCCCTCGACCACGGTCCAGTAGGTCTTTGCGATCTTGCTGTGCTTGAACAACAGCCCGAGCGAGGCGGTCGCCTTGCGGTGGCGTCCCAGGACGAGGCAGCCGGAGGTGTCCTTGTCCAGCCGATGCGCCAGCACCGGCGGCCGCGGCAGGCCGAACCGCAACGCGTCGAAGGAGGCCTCCAGATTGGGGCCGCCCTTGGGGCCGCGATGCACCGGCAGGCCCGCCGGCTTGTCAATGACCAGCATCAGCCCGTCGCGGTGGAGCACGCGGCCCAGGATTTCCTCCGCGGTCAATTGGGGAACATCGATCAATTCGTCGAGACTTTCGTTTGTGAGGCGAAACGGCTAACACACCCCCGCCATGAACGATACCACTGCGGGAACTCCCAAACAGAGCTGGTGGCAGCGGCTGAAAGGCGGCCTGAAGCGAACCTCGAGTTCGATCGGGACCGCGGTCGCCGACCTTGTCACCAAGCGCAAGCTCGATTCTGCCATGCTCGATGACATCGAGGATGTGCTGCTGCGCGCCGACCTCGGCACCGATGTCGCGGTCCGGATTGCGGAGGCGGTCGGCAAGGGCCGCTACGACAAGGCGATCTCCGCCGACGAGGTCAAGGACGTCGTTGCGACCGAGGTCGAGAAGGTGCTGGCGCAGGTGGCCAAGCCGCTCGAGATCGATGCGACGCTGAAGCCGTTCGTGATCCTGGTGGTCGGCGTCAACGGCTCCGGCAAGACCACGACGATCGGCAAGCTGGCCGCGAAACTCTCCGCCGAGGGCCGCAAGGTCATGCTGGCCGCCGGCGACACCTTCCGCGCCGCGGCGATCGAGCAGCTCAAGGTCTGGGGCGAGCGCACCAAATCTCCTGTCATCGCCGGGACCCAGGGCTCGGATTCGGCGAGCCTCGCCTTTAACGCGCTGACCGCGGCAAAGGAGCAGGCGCGCGACGTGCTGCTGATCGACACCGCCGGCCGGCTGCAGAACAAGTCCGAACTGATGAACGAGCTCGAAAAGGTCGTGCGCGTCATCAAGAAGGTCGATGCGTCGGCGCCGCATGCTGTGCTGCTCGTGCTCGACGCCACGGTGGGACAGAATGCGCTGTCGCAGGTCGAGGCGTTTCATCGTACGGCAGGCGTCACCGGCCTCGTGATGACCAAGCTTGACGGCACCGCGCGCGGCGGCATCCTTGTCGCGCTGTCGGAGAAGCACAAGCTGCCGGTGCATTTCATCGGCGTCGGCGAAGGCGTCGAGGACCTCGCGCCCTTCACGGCGAAGGATTTTGCCAAGGCGATTGCCGGGATCGAATAATTCATCCTTCGAGACGCGCGCTGGTGCGCGCTCCTCCAGCAACAACGGCAAAGCCGTTGTGCAGGGATGACGGTGGGATACGAAAGGTCGTCATCCTGAGGAGGCGCGGAGCGCCGTCTCGAAGGATGGCCAAGACACGAGTTCAATGGACTGAATTGATGGACAAGACCCAGCCACATCCGCTGTTCAAGCTCGCAACCGAGCTCGGGCCGCTGCTCGTGTTCTTCATCGCGAACGCCAAATACCATCTGTTCTTCGCGACCGGCGCGTTCATGGTCGCGATCGTAGCTGCCATGATCGCATCCTATGTCGTGACCAGGCACGTACCGATCATGGCGCTGGTGACCGGCGCGGTCGTGCTGGTGTTCGGCACCCTGACCCTGGTGTTGCACGACGAGACCTTCATCAAGGTCAAGCCGACCATCATCTACGGCCTGTTCGCGGCCGTGCTCGGCGGCGGGCTGCTGTTCGGCCGTTCCTTCATCGCCGTCATGTTCGACCAGATGTTCAATCTGACGCCGCAGGGCTGGCGCATCCTCACCATGCGCTGGGCGCTGTTCTTCGCCGGCATGGCTATTCTCAACGAGATCGTCTGGCGGACGCAGACCACGGATTTCTGGGTGAACTTCAAGGTGTTCGGCGTGACGCCGCTGACCATGGTCTTCGCCATCGCCCAGATGCCGCTGACCAAGCGCTATCATCTGGAGCCGGTCTCGCTGGAAACCAGCGAGGCGGACGCCGGCGACCTCAGAAAGTAAATCCGAACGCAGCGCGGGTGATTGTGCCGCGCTGCGTCCGACACTTCGGAGATCAACTCTTCAGAGCTCAGCTCTTCTGCTTGGCGACGATCTTGTCCTTGATCTTGTCGTAGGTCGCCTGCGGCAGGATGTTCTTCTGCACCAGTTCATCCTTGCCCTTGTAGGGGCGGCCCTTGATGATCGCGGCCGAATAGGCCTTGCCGACACCCGGCAGCGCGTCGAGCTGGTCGGAGCTGGCGCTGTTGATGTCGAGCAGGTCGTCCTTCGCCATTCCCGTTGTCTTCAGATCAGGGGCCGCCGCTTTCGGCGCTGGCGCCATGTGGCTCTCGGATTTGGCGGCGGGCGCGGCCGGCTGCGGCGACTGGGCCATCGACGGCGTGGCCGTCATCAGGCCGAGCGTGAGTGCGGTTGCAAGAAGTGAAGCGAGCGTGGTCTTGCGCATATGTCCTCTCCGAGGAATGAGTGAAGTCACGCCATGGAGTTAGGGTTGCGTTCGTGGCGTCGCCGTGGCCGTGAAATGAACCGCAGATAAACCCGTCGAAGTATTATGCCGCAGGTGTTTTCCCGCGTCGTTCATGCTCGATTCATGTTCGCGAGTCGCGGCGTGCCGATGCGGCTACGGTCTCGCGCGCAGCGCCTTCTCGATCTCGGCCTTGAGCACGGTGTTGACGTTATCAGGCGTCACCGGGCCGACCAGCTTGTAGACGATCGTGCCTTCGCGTCCGACCAGGAAGGTCTCGGGCACGCCATAGACACCCCACTCGATGGAGGCGCGGCCGTTGCCGTCGACGCCGACGATGCCGAACGGATTGCCGTAGCGGCCGAGGAAGCGGCGCGCGTTCTCGGGCGAGTCCTTGTAGTTGATGCCGATGATCTGGAAGCGCTTGTCCTTGCCGAGTTCGGTCAGCAGCGGCGCCTCGTCATGGCAGGGCACGCACCAGGACGCCCAGACGTTGACGATTGAGACCTTGCCTTTGAAGGCTGCGGGATCGAGGCCGGGGATGGGCGCGCCGTCCTTCACGAGGCCGTCGAGCGCGGGCAGCGCGGTCTGCGGCGCCGGCCGGCCGATCAGGGCCGACGGAATTTTCGAGGGATCGCCGCCATAGAGCCGCAGCAGGAACAGCCCGGCAAGCCCGAGGAAAACCACCAGCGGCAGCACCACCAGCAGGCGGCGGCCTTGCGGCGGACTGTTGGTCGCCTGATCGCTCATCTGATATCCGCCGGGCTGCGGCCGGAGCGGCGCGTGATGCCGCTGGCCTCGATCTCCTTCAGGCGCGCCTGTTGGCGGCGATAGTCGGCGATGATCCAGACGATCAACAGCAGCACGACAGCCGCGACCAGCGCATAGGACGTCACGATGAAGGAGGCGTAGGGACCAAGCGACATCGTGTCACGCCGCCCCAATCGGTTTTGACGCGCTTTCTTCACGCGAACCGGTGCCCACGTCGCTCGAAAACGCGATGCGGTTAGCTTGCATCATCTGCAAGCTGCGCACGCGCCGGCGCAGGATCTCGTTGCGCATTGCCGCGAGGTGCAAGGTGATGAAGAGCAGCGAAAACGCGATCGCCATCACCAGCAGCGGCCACAGGAATGCCTTGTCGAGGGTCGATCCGCCCATGCGGAGCACCGAGGCCGGCTGATGCAGCGTATTCCACCAGTCGACCGAGAATTTGATAATCGGGATGTTGATCGCGCCGACCAGGGTCAGGACCGCCGCCGCCCGCGCCGCGCGCGAAGGGTCCTCCACCGCGCGCCACAGCGCCATCAGGCCGAGATACATCAGGAACAGGATCAAGACCGAGGTCAGGCGCGCATCCCACTCCCAATAGGTGCCCCACATCGGCCGGCCCCACAGCGAGCCGGTGACCAGCGCGAGAAACGTGAAGGCGGCGCCGATCGGCGCTGCGGCTTTGGCGGCGACGTCGGCGAGCGGATGCCGCCACACCAGGGTGCCGAGCGCGGCCACGCTCATGACGCCCCAGACGAACATCGACAGCCATGCATTCGGCACGTGGATGAACATGATCTTCACCGTGGCGCCCTGCTGGTAGTCGTCGGGCGCCATGGCCGACTGGTAGATCCCGATCGCGAGCAGGACCGCGGTCACGCCGGCAAGCCACGGCAGGATGCGCGCGGTCAGCGCCAGAAACCTGGTCGGATTGGCGAGGTCGGTCAGCGTCTCAGTCAGCTTCATGGCACCCTGATAGTCGCCCAATGTGTCGCAAGCAATTGGCCGAATTTCTCTCGGCGAGATTTGATCGGGCTCATATTGCCGGTCAATTTCAGTCCAGCCCGTGCCGCAGGCTCGCGGCGGCGGCAAACGGGCCGATCACGAGGCTGGCAAGCGACAGCGCGCAGAGGATCGAGAACGGTGTTCCGAAGGGCAGGGACCCCGATATCGCCGCCTGCGAGGCCGCGACGCCGAAGATCAGCACCGGGATCGACAGCGGCAGTACCAGCACCGCCAGCAGCAGCCCGCCGCGATGCAGCGTCACCGCCAGGGCGGCGCCGATCATGCCGGTGAAGGTCAGCGCCGGTGTTCCCGCCAGCAGGGTCGCGGCGACCGCCAGTGTCGCGGTGCCGTCGAGATTGAGCAGCAGGCCGAGGACCGGCGTCGCGATGATCAGCGGCAGCCCCGCGGCGATCCAATGCGCCAGAGCCTTGGCCGCGCAGGCGAGTTCCAGCGGCGTCCGGCTCATCACGATCAGGTCGAGCGAGCCGTCCTCGTGATCGGCCGTGAACAGCCGGTCGAGGGTGAGCAGGCTTGCCAGCAGCGCGCCGAGCCAGAGGATGGCGGGGCCAAGTCGCGACAGCAGCGCCAGATCGGGCCCGACCGCGAACGGCATCAGCACCGTGACGGTGAGGAAGAACAGCACGCCGATCAGCGCCCCGCCGCCGACGCGCAGCGCAATGCGGATGTCGCGGCGGATCAATGCGGCCAGCGCGCTCATGCCGCGCCTCCCATCCGCAAATCGCGCGCATCGATGCCGAGCGGAAGGTGCGTCGCGGCGACGATCAGGCCGCCGCTTGCGAGATGATCGCGCATCAGGCCGACGAACAGCGCCTGTCCGGCCGCATCGAGCGCCGATGTCGGCTCGTCCAGCAGCCACACCGGCCGCCGCACCGAGAGCAGGCGCGCGATCGACAGGCGGCGGCGCTGGCCGGCGGAGAGGTAGGCGGCCGGCAGATGCGCGGCGTGGTCGAGCGCCACGGCGGCAAGGCAGCGGCCGGCGTCCAAGGTCTCGCCGCCGAGGAATTCCCGCCAGAAGGAAAGATTTTCCGCGACACTCAGCGCCGGCTTCAGCGCGTCGCGGTGGCCAAGATAGTGGGCCTGTTCGGGCAGGCTGAGCTCGGCGTCGCCGCCTTCGAGCGCAATCGAGCCCTCGGCGGGAACCAGGAGCCCGGCGAGGACGCGCAGCAGCGACGTCTTGCCCGCGCCATTGGGTCCCGTGACGGCAAGCGCCTCACCGGCCGTGGCCGACAGATCGAGGGCAGAAAACACCTCGCGTCCGCCGCGCACGCATTTCAGATTTCGTCCCGAGAGCCGCATGGTTCGTCTTGTCACAGCCCTCTGAAATCTTTCGCTACCGCGTGAGAATTTTTGGGTCGCGCAACGCTGTCGCACGCTTGTCGGTGTGGCGGTGCTTCTAGAAAGGTTCTATAAGCCCGGAACTTGATGCAGCACACACAATCGGCGGCCGCAAGCCATCCAGGCCATCCCCTCGGCCCGTGTCGATCGCCGGTGTTTAGTTACCCTTGCCGGGTATAACTGAGAATTGGGATCCTCCGCATGACCTCACTCGACAGCTTCAAATGCCGCAAGACCATGAAGGTCGGCGGCAAGTCCTACGTCTATTACAGCCTGCCCCAGGCAGAGAAGAACGGACTGAAGGGTATTTCGAAGCTGCCGTATTCGATGAAGGTTCTGCTCGAGAACCTGCTGCGCAACGAGGACGGCCGCACCGTCAAGAAGGAAGACATCGTTGCGGTGTCGAAGTGGCTGAAGAAGCGCCAGCTCGAGCACGAAATCGCGTTCCGCCCGGCGCGCGTTCTGATGCAGGATTTCACCGGCGTTCCGGCCGTGGTCGACCTCGCAGCGATGCGCAACGCGATGCAGAACCTCGGCGGCGACGCCGAGAAGATCAACCCGCTGGTGCCGGTCGATCTCGTCATCGACCACTCGGTGATCGTCAACTTCTTCGGTGACAACAAGGCGTTCGCGAAGAACGTCACCGAGGAATACAAGCAGAACCAGGAGCGCTACGAGTTCCTGAAGTGGGGCCAGAAGGCGTTCTCGAACTTCTCGGTGGTGCCGCCCGGTACCGGCATCTGCCACCAGGTCAATCTCGAATACCTCGCGCAGACGGTGTGGACCAAGAAGGAGAAGATGACGGTCGGCAAGAAGACCGGCACCTTCGAGGTCGCCTATCCGGACTCGCTCGTCGGCACCGACTCGCACACCACGATGGTCAACGGCCTCGCCGTGCTCGGCTGGGGCGTCGGCGGCATCGAGGCGGAAGCCTGCATGCTCGGCCAGCCGCTGTCGATGCTGCTGCCGGAAGTGGTCGGCTTCAAGCTCAAGGGCCAGCTCAAGGAAGGCGTCACCGCGACCGACCTCGTGCTGACCGTCACCCAGATGCTGCGCAAGCTCGGCGTGGTCGGCAAATTCGTCGAGTTCTTCGGCCCGGGCCTCGATTTCCTGTCGGTCGCGGACAAGGCGACCATCGGCAACATGGCGCCCGAATACGGCGCGACCTGCGGCTTCTTCCCGGTCGATGCCGCGACCATCGATTACCTGAAGACCTCGGGCCGCAAGGCCGATCGCGTCAAGCTGGTTCAGGCCTATGCCAAGGCGCAGGGCCTGTTCCGTACCGCCAAGTCGGCCGATCCGGTGTTCACCACCACGCTGACGCTCGATCTCGCCGACGTCGTGCCGTCGATGGCCGGACCGAAGCGCCCCGAAGGCCGCATCGCGCTGCCGGCGGTCTCGACCGGTTTCGCCACCGCGCTGGTCAACGAGTACAAGAAGCCCGATGGCGAGCAGAAGCGCTTCGCGGTCGAGGGCCGCAATTTCGATCTCGGCCATGGCGACGTCGTGATCGCCGCGATCACCTCCTGCACCAACACCTCGAACCCGAGCGTGCTGATCGGCGCCGGCCTGCTGGCGCGCAAGGCGGCCGCCAAGGGCCTGAAGGCCAAGCCGTGGGTGAAGACCTCGCTCGCGCCGGGCAGCCAGGTGGTGGCTGAATATCTCGCCAATTCCGGCCTGCAGGCCGATCTCGACAAAGTCGGTTTCAACCTGGTCGGCTTCGGCTGCACCACCTGCATCGGCAATTCCGGCCCGCTGCCGGAAGACATCTCGAAGTCGATCAATGACAACGGCATCGTCGCCGCCGCCGTGCTGTCGGGCAACCGCAACTTCGAAGGCCGCGTCTCGCCCGACGTGCAGGCGAACTACCTCGCTTCGCCCCCGCTGGTGGTTGCGCATGCGCTTGCCGGCACCGTGACCAAGGATCTCGCGGTCGAGCCGATCGGCATCGGCAAGGACGGCAAGCCGGTGTTCCTCAAGGACATCTGGCCGACCACGAAGGAGATCAATGCCTTCATGAAGAAGTACGTCACCGCGACGATCTTCAAGAAGAAGTACGCCGACGTGTTCAAGGGCGACACCAACTGGCGCAAGATCAAGACCACGGAAAGCGAGACCTATCGCTGGAACATGAGCTCGACCTATGTGCAGAACCCGCCCTACTTCGAAGGCATGAAGAAGCAGCCGGAGCCGATCGTCGACGTGGTCGACGCGCGCATCCTTGCGATGTTCGGCGACAAGATCACCACCGACCACATCTCGCCGGCCGGCTCGATCAAGCTGACCTCGCCCGCCGGCAAGTTCCTCAGCGAGCACCAGGTGCGCCCCGCCGACTTCAACCAGTACGGCACGCGGCGCGGCAACCATGAAGTGATGATGCGCGGCACCTTCGCCAACATCCGCATCAAGAACTTCATGCTGAAGGGCGCCGACGGCAATATTCCGGAAGGCGGTCTGACCAAGCACTGGCCCGACGGCGCGCAGATGTCGATCTACGACGCCGCGATGAAGTACCAGCAGGAGAACGTGCCGCTGGTGGTGTTCGCCGGCGCCGAATACGGCAACGGCTCGTCGCGCGACTGGGCCGCGAAGGGCACCCGCCTGCTCGGCGTGCGCGCGGTGATCTGCCAGAGCTTCGAGCGCATCCATCGCTCCAACCTGGTCGGCATGGGCGTGCTTCCGCTCACCTTCCAGGACGGCACGTCGTGGTCCTCGCTCGGCCTCAAGGGCGACGAGAAGGTCACGATCCGCGGGCTGCAGGGCGATTTGAAGCCGCGCCAGACGCTGACGGCCGAAATCGTCTCCGCCGACGGCGGCAAGCGGGATGTCCCGCTGCTCTGCCGCATCGATACGCTGGACGAGCTCGACTACTATCGCAACGGCGGCATCCTGCATTACGTGCTGCGCAAACTCGCGGCCTAGCGAGGATTTGTGATCGGTGCCTCACTGCTTAGTGAGTAGCGGCTAAAAAGAAGGCGGCCTATGACAAGGCCGCCTTCTGGCGTTCTGGGGCACGCAAGTTCAAGGGACAGCTTCATGCTCCGTACAATTACGGATAGAAATCATCACGACTGGTTCGCAGTATGACAGCGATGATGGCCTATAATTCTATCTCGCGATGGTCCAGCGCCCTCGGTTTCTGCGCGATCGTCGCAATCATCCGCCCCGCTCACGCCGATCCGCGTGCTGTCGTCGAACTCTTCACCTCGCAGGGATGCTCGTCCTGTCCGCCCGCGGACAAGATCATCGGTGACCTCGCCAAGGACCCCAACGTCATCGCGCTGAGCATGCCGATCGACTATTGGGATTATCTCGGCTGGAAGGACACGCTGGCCGATTCACGTTTCAGCGCGCGCCAGAAAGCCTATTCGCATATGCGCGGCGACCGCGACGTCTACACGCCGCAGGCCGTGATCAACGGCTCCGCTCATGTGATCGGCAGCGACCGCGCCAGCATCGAGGACGCCATCAAGGACACCGAGAAGAGCGGCAGCGTGATGTCGGTGCCGGTGACGATGACGCTGACCGGCAAACAGATCAACGTGTCGGTGGCCGCATCGAAATCGCCCGCGGTGTCGCGCGGCGAAGTCTGGATCTGCTCGATCTCGAAGTCGGTGCCGATCTCGATCGCGCGCGGCGAGAACCGCGGCCGCGAGATCACCTATCATAACGTGGTGCGCAATCTCCTGAAGGTCGGCGACTGGAACGGCTCGTCCGGGAGCTGGACCGTGCCGCTTGAGAACATCACGCGCGATGGCGTCGATGCTGCGGCCGTCTACGTCCAGGACGGCAATCGCGACAAGCCGGGCCCGATGCTGGGCGCCGCATTCACCTCGCTTCACTAGAGCCTTTCGGTTCTGACTGATCAGAACCGAAGCTCTAGATTCTTGTTTGACGCGTTTTCTTCGCGCGAACCGGTGTCCACTTCACTCGAAAACGCTCTAACGCTGGGCGGCGCTGGCTTCTGCTAGTCGCGTCATTGGCCGCACGCATGTAGTCGTGCGGCTCCGTGCGGCGGCAGCGTGCATCCAGTGATCTGCTGAGAGGGAAGCGCCGGGGCGTTGCGCGTCTTGATCGCGCGTAATCGAGCAGGGCCCCAAAAACAAAAAGGACCAACTTTCGTTGGCCCAGTGTGTTGGGATTTGATTCCCCTGCGAACAGGCCCGATCCCGACGGCCCCGGGGGGCTGGGGGCTGAGGAATCCGGAACCGAAAGGACCGGGCCAACGCAGGATTTTCTTTTCGCAGGGCAGCGGGGCGGGCGATGGGCGGAAGTGGGGCAGCAATATGATTCCTCTAACGTTCCCGTGACTCTTCGGTTTTCCGGACAATCGGTCGCGCCTGGCCTTGGTTAAGGGCTGGTTGCATTGCGAATGGCCCCTTGCAGGCTCCGTCGCTTAGCGCAATCATGTCACTCTCGTGACGATCCCGAAGTGGGGGCACCGGCCTTCGGAACCCGATCGTCACCGGGATGACAGGAGGCGCTCGATGAGTTTGATCTCGGAGGATAGTGATCCGAGTGGGAATCGTGCCGCGGCGCGTCCCGCCGCCGCGACCCCTCAGCCCAACCGCGTGACATTCAATCGACTTGAGCTCAATCGCATTCTCAATCTCTACGGCCGCATGGTCGCCGATGGCGAGTGGCGCGATTATGCGATCGACTTCCTGAAGGACCGCGCTGTGTTCTCGGTGTTCCGGCGCGCATCCGAAATACCGATCTACCGGATCGAGAAGGATCCCCGGCTGGCGCGCAAGCAGGGCATGTACAGCGTAATTTCGGCGACCGGTCTGATCCTGCGCCGCGGCCACGAACTCGAACGGGTGCTGTTCGTGATCGATCGCAAGCTATCGCTGGTGTAGGCGCGGCAAATTCACTGCCGTAGCCCGGATAAAGCGCAGCGAAATCCGGGGCCGCCGAGAGCGCGGATGAACTTGCCGCGGATTGCGCTGCGCTCCATCCGGGCTACGTATCCCACCTAATCCGCCGGCACCGTCGCCGCGCCTTCGCCGAGCGCGCGCTGCATCATCACGGTGTCGAGCCAGCGGCCGAATTTCAGGCCGACATTCGGGTGCGTCCCGATCATCTGAAATCCGCAGCGGCGGTGCAGCCCGATCGAGCCGGCATTGGCCGAGTCCCCGATCACCGCGATCATCTGCCGGAAGCCGCGCGCGTCGCATTCGGCGATCAGGCGCTCCATCAGCCGGAGGCCGATGCCGCGGCGATGCACCGCAGGGTCCAGATAGACCGAGTTCTCGACGGTGAAGCGATAGGCCGGCCGCGGCCGGTAGGGACCGGCATAGGCATAGCCGGCGACGCGGCCATCGAGCACGGCGACGAAATAGGGGAAGCCGCCATCGACCACCGCCCTGTAGCGGCGGGTCATTTCGGCAAGGTCGGGCGGGATCAGCTCGAAGGTCGCGGTGCCGAAGCGCACCGCGTGCTCGTAGATCGCGGTGATCGAGGGCAGGTCCGCCTCGGCGGTCGGCCTGATTTCCGGATTGGATCCCGCGGAATTGGACATGGGCACGACAGTATTTTGCCCCGCGCAAAAGAAAAGCCCCGGCCGCAAGGCCGGGGCTTGGATTGGATCGATCGCTTGGCTCGATGCGCTTAGTCGCGCTGGCCGAGCAGCTGCAGGAGCAGCGTGAACAGGTTGATGAAGTTCAGGTAGAGCGACAGCGCACCAGTGATCGCCGCACGCTCTGCCATGACACCACCCTGCGAGGCGTAGCCGTAGATGTAGTCGTTCTTCAGCCGCTGGGTATCCCAGGCGGTGAGGCCCGCGAACACCAGCACGCCGACCACCGAGACGATGAACTGCAGCGCCGAGCTCGCCAGGAACAGGTTGACCAGGCTCGCGATGATGATGCCGATCAAGCCCATGAACAGGAACGAGCCCATGCCGCTCATGTCACGCTTGGTGGTGTAGCCATAGAGGCTCAGCGCACCGAACGTCGCCGCGGTGATGAAGAACACGCGCACGATCGAGGTGTGCGTGTACACCAGGAAGATCGACGACAGCGACAGGCCCATCAGCGCCGAGAACACCCAGAACAGCAGCTGGGCGGTCGCAGGCTGCAGGCGGTTGATGCCGGCCGAGATGACGAACACCATCGCCAGAGGGGCGAGGATGAACAGCCACTTCAGCGGGCTCACGAACATCGCGTAGCCGAACTGCGTCAGATAGGCGTTGCCGAACTTGGCAACGGCGGCGGACTGGTCGCTGGTCACCGCACCCATGTAGACACCGAGCGCGGCCAAGCCTGTGATGGCGAGGCCGATGCTCATGTAGTTGTAGATGCGCAGCATGTAGGCGCGCAGACCGGCGTCGACGGCCGCAGCGTCAATGCGCCCGGCGGCCCGGCCGAAAGGAGAAGCGTAGTTGCGGTCTAGGTCCGACATGGTCGAATTCCCGTGGTTGGTCCCGGTGGAGCGCAAGGGATTTGCGGCGCCGGTTCTAAATCTATCTCAGATGGCTCGGTTTGCGGAACATTAATTGCGTGTCATTCAAACCGACTATCCGACCCGAGTGGTATGTGGGAAATTAACACATCCGACGCAAGCTTCCACGCGCGGCCGAATGTCGCTCTAGCCTAGCATTTATAGGCAAAACGGCGCTGCCGCCGCTACAAATTGTCACAAATTCCGCAACACCGAGGCCGGCTTCTGGTTCAGCGCGAGCAGCGTTCCGGCCAGCCCCAATCCGACGGTGACGACCAGCGCGGCGACCACGACCAGCGCGGCGCTGCCGGCCTGCCAGATGAAACTCAGCGTCATCAGCCGCGTCACGATCAGCCAGGCCGCGACCGAACCGGCGATCACCCCGAAGATTGCGGTTGCAAAACCGATCATCAGATACTCCAGCGCGTAGGCGCCGAGCAATCGCACCCGCGTGGCGCCGAGCGTCTTGAGGATCACGGCGTCATAGACGCGGTGGCGGTGCCCGGCGGCGAGCGCGCCGCCCAGCACCAGGATCGCCGAGATCAGCGTCACGGCGCTGGCGCCGCGGATCGCCAGCACCAGATTGCTGACGACGGTGCCGACCGTCTCAAGCGCCTCGCGGACCCGGACGCTGGTCACCATCGGGAACGCGTCGGCGACCTGCTTGATGATGCGCGCATCGTCGGTGGTGCCGGCATGGGGTTCCGTCAGGGTCGCGACGTGGCTATGCGGAGCGCCCTTGAAGGCATTCGGCGAGAACACCAGCACGAAGTTGATGCCGAGGCCCTGCCAGTCGATGTTGCGCAGATTGGCGATCTTGGCCGGAACATCGCGGCCAAGCACGTTGACCACGATCTCGTCGCCGATCTTCAGGGACAGGCCGTCGGCGATCTTCTTCTCCATCGAGACCAGCGGAGGTCCGCTGTAGTCCGGCCCCCACCATTCGCCCTCGACAATCTTCGAACCCTTGGGAACTTCGCCGGTGTAGGTCAGGCCGCGGTCGCTTTGCAGCACCCACTCTGAATCGACCGACGGCTTGAGCTGGTCGGCCTTGACGCCGCGCGCGGCGACGATGCGCCCGCGCAGCATCGGCACGTCCTCGACGGTCGAGCCGGGCGCGATCTGCGCCAGGAAGGCGGCAAAGCGGTCGGCTTCGGTGGAGGGGATGTCGATGAAAAAGAACGACGGCGCCCGCTCCGGCAATGCGGCCAGGAATTGCCGGCGCAGATTGCCGTCGATCTGGGTGATGGTGACGAGCACCGCGAGCCCGAGCCCCAGCGACAGCACGACCGACGGCGTCAGCGCGCCCGGCCGGTGGATGTTGGCGATTGCCAGCCGCAGCATGGTCATGCGGCTGCGTGGCAGCCGCCGCGCCACCGCCATCAGGATCTCGGCGATCCCGCGCAGCAGCAGGAACACCGAGATCGACGAGGCGACGAACACCGCGGCCACTCGCTTGTCATAGGCAAGCCCGATCGCAACGGCGATCAGGAGTGCGACCACCACCGTCATCAGCGCGAGATAGCTCCAGCGCGGACGGTGCCATTCGCTGGCGACGGTCTCGCGGAACAGCGCGGCGACGGGCACGTCGTGGACCCGGCCGAGCGGCCACAGTCCGAATGCCAGCGCGGTGAGCTGGCCGTAGAGGAAGGAGAGCGCGAGTTCGTCGGGATGCAGCGCCGGCACCACCGGCAGCGGCAGCACCTTGCCGAACAGGCCGACGATGACGAACGGCAGCGCGGCGCCGAGCACGAGCCCAATCACCGAACCGATCCCGGCCAGCACCACCACCTGCGTACAGTAGATCGTGAAGACGTCGCGGCCGGTGGCGCCGAGCGCCTTGAACGAGGCGATGACGTCGCGGCGCCGGTCGATATGGCTCTTCACCGCGTTGGCGACGCCGACGCCGCCGACCAGCAGTGCGGCGAGGCCGACCAGGGTCAGGAACTGGGTGAAGCGGTTGATGGTGCGTTCAAGCTGCGGCGAGGCGTTGTTGCGGCTGCGGACTTCCCAGCCGGCCTCCGGTGCGGCAGCCCGTGCGCCGTCGATCAACGCGGTGGTGGCGCGATCGTCGTTGGCGCCGTCAGGCAGCTTTACCCGGTAGATCCAGCGCACCAGGCTGCCCGGCTGCAAGAGATCAGTAGCGCGCAGGCTGGCTTCACTGATCAGGAAGCGCGGGCCGAGGCCGACGCCGCCGGCAAGCTTGTCGGGCTCGGCCGCCACCACGCTGCGGATCTGGTAGGTCGCGCTGCCGATGCTGACGCGGTCGCCGAGCTTCAGGTCGAGCCGCGCCAACAGCGTTGAATCGGCGGCCGCGCCATAGACGCCATCGCGTTCGGCGAGCAGATCGGCAACCGGTATGTTCGGCTCGAGCGTCAGCTCGCCGAGCATCGGATATTTGCCGTCGACCGCCTTGAGCTCGACCAGCGCCAGCTTGCCGTCGCCGCTGCGGGCCATCGCGCGGAGCGTGGCTGCCACCGAAACCTCGCCGCGGGTGCGCAGATACGCGACCTCCTCAGGCTTGGCTTCGCGCGAGATCAACGAGAATGCGACGTCGCCGCCGAGCAGCGTGCGGCCCTCGCGCGACAGGCCGTCGCCGAGGCTCGCGGCGACCGAGCCGACGCCGGCAATCGCCATCACGCCGAGCGCGATGCAGGCGATGAACACGTAGAATCCGCGCAGGCCGCCGCGCAGTTCGCGCAGCGCATAGCGGAAGGCAAGCGACGACGCGCGGCCCTGCACCGCGACTTCGGACGCGATGCTCATGTCGTGGATTGTCCGTCGATGCGGCCGGAGCGCAGCCGCACCACACGATCGCAGCGCTGTGCCAGCGAAAGGTCGTGCGTCACCAGCACCAGCGTCATGCCGCGCTCGGTGTGCTTGGTGAAGAGCAGGTCGATGATCTGCTTTCCTGTCGTCTCGTCGAGATTTCCGGTCGGCTCGTCGGCAACCAGGATCGCGGGATCGGGCGCGAGCGCACGTGCGATCGCGACGCGCTGCTGCTCGCCGCCGGACAGCTGCGTCGGGTAGTGATGCAGCCGTTCGCCGAGTCCGACCGATTGCAGCTCCTGCGCGGCGCGCGCGGCGGCATCGGGATTACCGGCGAGCTCGAGCGGCACGGCGACGTTCTCCAGCGCCGTCATGGTCGGGATCAGATGGAACGACTGGAACACGATGCCGACCTGGCGGCCGCGGAAGCGCGCCAGCGCATCTTCATCGAGGGCATTGAACGACGTGCCGTTGACGACCACTTCTCCGCTGTCAGGACGTTCAAGCCCCGCCATCACCATCAGCAAGGTCGACTTGCCCGAACCCGACGGGCCGATCAGGCCGATGGCCTCACCCGCTGCCACACGAAGGCTGATATCTTTGAGGATATGGACCCGTGCCGCGCCGGTGCCGAGCGAGAGATTGACGTTCCTGACGGCAATGGTGTCCGGCTCGACGTCGGTCAGTGAAGAGGATTCGATGAGACTGTCCATGGTTCGGTCATATGGCACTTCCGCTGCTGCGGTCGAGAGCCGGTTGAGAATCTTCGTGCACATACTCGTGTTGCTTATGGGCTTGATGACGGCGGCAAGTGCGCAGACGCCAGCACCGGAGAATGCCCCGGCGCAAGGTTCGGCGAAACCGATCCAGATGGTGGTTCTGGGCGATTCCCTGAGCGCCGGGTACGGCCTTCCGGCCGCGGCGGCATTTCCGGTCCGGCTGCAAAAAGCCTTGGAAACCAAGGGGATAAAGGTCAGCGTGACCAACGCCGGGGTATCCGGCGACACCGCCTCGGGGGGCCGCGAGCGGCTCGACTGGTCGGTGGCTAACGGAACTGACGCCGTGATCGTCGAGCTCGGCGCCAACGATGCGCTGCGCGGCATCGATCCCGCGGTCACGCGTGCCGCGCTCACCGACATCATCACAAAGTTGCAGGGGCGCAAGATCGCCGTACTCTTGTGCGGCATGCTCGCGCCACCGAACTATGGCAGTGAGTATGCAGCGAAGTTCAACGCGATCTATCCGGATCTCTCGAAGTCCCTTGGCGTGCCGCTCTATCCGTTCTTCCTCGATGGCGTGGCTGCCGATGCCAAGCTCAATCAGGCCGACGGCATGCATCCGACGGCGGAAGGTGTGGACATCGTCGTCAAGAATATGCTGCCCACGGTGGAGGCATTTCTCGGCGCATTATCAGGGCAACGCAGTTGAAATGCAGGCAGCGCGCCGAGTTGTGCCCGTAGGTTTACGAGCTGTTAACGGGTCGTGCTTCGCAGAGTCACATATCTCGGGTACAAATAGGCATCGGTGATTCGTCGCCGGGCTTGTTACAGGGGCGGGCTCCCAAAACCCGCGCCAAGCATCGAGGATTAATGCGATGCCGCGTCTCTTCACTGGACTGGAAATTCCGGCCGAGATCGGCCAGACACTTTCCAATTTGCGTGGCGGCCTTCCCGGCGCACGCTGGATCGATCCCGAAAATTATCATGTCACGCTGCGCTTCATCGGCGATATCGATGGCCTCTGGGCCAACGAGATCGCAACGATGCTGTTTCGGGTGAACCGAAAACCGTTCGAGGTCAAACTGCAGGGCCTGTCGAGCTTCGGTGGACGCAAGCCGCGCGCGGTGGTTGCCGCCGTCGAGCCCAGTCGGCCGCTGATCGAACTGCAGGCTGAGCTCGAGCGGATGATGCAGCGGATGGGGCTCGATCCCGAGGGCAGGAAATTCACGCCCCATGTCACGCTCGCGCGTCTACATGACGCATCGAGCCAGGACGTCGCGGATTATCTGTCGGTGCGCGGCTACTTCCCGAGCCGCAGCTTCATGGCGGACCGCTTCGTGCTGTTCTCGTCGCGCGCGTCGACGGGCGGCGGCCCCTATGTGGTCGAGGATTCCTACGCGCTCTGCGCGTGAGGGATCGCAGATCGCGGCTTGAGGTGTCAGGCAGCGGCCGGTGCGGTCGGCCGTGGTATGCAAGGGCTTGCGCTTGCATACCCCATTGGCACAATTCACGGCTTGCAATTTTCCGCGCACTAGGGCCGTAAGGTGGGCCCATGCTGTCCACCTCGCCGAGTTCCTTTCTCGAACACTACAACGACCTGGTCGCCTCCGGCGCGATCGAGGCCGATCCGGCGCAGGCGCAAGCTGCCGAGGCGTTCGGCGCGCTGGAGGAGCGGCTCGCGAGCTACAAGCCGCAGCGCAAGCAAAGCCTGCTCGGACGGCTGTTCGGCGGCGACAAGGACGACAAGCCGCCGCGCGGGCTCTACGTCCATGGCGAGGTCGGCCGCGGCAAGACCATGCTGATGGACCTGTTCTTCCAGCAGAGCCCGGTCGAGCACAAGCGCCGTGCGCATTTCCACGAATTCATGGCCGAGGCGCATGAGCGCATCTACGGCTACCGCCAGCAGATCGCGCGTGGCGAGATCGCAGACGGCGACGTGATCGCGCTCACCGCGCAAGCGATCTTCGACGAAGCCTGGCTGCTCTGCTTCGACGAATTCCACGTCACCGACATCGCCGACGCGATGATTCTCGGGCGGCTGTTCGCAAAGCTGTTCGATCTCGGCACCGTCGTGGTCGCGACCTCGAACGTCGCGCCTGACGATCTCTACAAGGGCGGTCTCAATCGCGCGCTGTTCCTGCCGTTCATCGCGCAGATTTCCGACCACATGGATGTGCTGCGGCTCGATGCACGTACCGACTTCCGGCTCGAGAAGCTCGTCGGCGTGAAGATGTGGCTGGTGCCCGCGGATGACGCGGCTCGCGATGTGCTCAATGCGGCGTGGCGCAAGATGACCGGCAACGCGCCGTGCAAGGCGCGCCTTATCGAGATCAAAAAGCGTTTGCTGACTGTGCCGTGCTCGTCGCATGGCGTCGCGCGCTTCAGCTTCGCCGATCTCTGCGAGAAGCCGCTTGCCGCGTCCGATTACCTCAGGCTTGCGCACGACTACCACACGATCCTGATCGACCATATTCCGGTGATGGACTACGCCGAGCGCAACGCCGCCAAGCGCTTCATCTCGCTGATCGACACGCTCTATGACAATGCCGTGAAGCTGATGGCCTCGGCTGAGGCCGATCCGGTGTCGTTGTACCTTGCGACCGACGGCATCGAGGCGATGGAGTTCAAGCGCACGTCCTCGCGCCTGATCGAGATGAGCTCGGAATCCTATCTGGCGCTGCCGCACGGCCGCAAGGATTCCTCGGCCAGCGGCTCGTCGACCGGCCTGGTCGAGACCTGAAATTCAGCCTTGAAATTCGGCCTCCAAATTCGGTCTTGCGCGCGGTCCGGTTCGGAGCAACTTTCGTGTCTCCGGGACGGATGTTGCTGGCATGCCTGATCGAATTCCAGGCAAGGCCTCCAATCGGGCAGGCCGCGACTTGAATGGATCATTCGAAAGGGATAACCACCCTTGCAACCGACTTCCCTCCCTCCTGCACCAGTTCAAAGGACTGATTTCCCATGGCACGCGACAAGATTGCACTGATTGGCTCCGGACAGATCGGCGGAACGCTGGCGCACCTCGTTGGCCTCAAGGAACTCGGAGACGTCGTGCTGTTCGATATCGCCGAGGGCGTGCCGCAGGGCAAAGCGCTCGACATCGCGCAGTCGTCGCCGGTCGACGGCTTCGACTCCAATCTGGTCGGCGCCAACTCCTATGAAGCGCTCGACGGCGCCAAGGTCTGCATCGTCACCGCAGGCGTGCCGCGCAAGCCCGGCATGAGCCGCGACGATCTGCTGTCGATCAACCTCAAGGTCATGGAGCAGGTCGGCGCCGGCATCAAGAAGTACGCGCCCGACGCCTTCGTCATCTGCATCACCAACCCGCTGGATGCGATGGTCTGGGCGCTGCAGAAGGCCTCGGGTCTGCCGCACAAGAAGGTGGTCGGCATGGCCGGCGTGCTCGACTCCGCGCGCTTCCGCTATTTCCTGGCCGACGAATTCAACGTCTCGGTCGAAGACGTCACCGCCTTCGTGCTCGGCGGCCACGGCGACACCATGGTGCCGCTGACCCGTTACTCGACCGTCGCCGGCATTCCGCTGCCCGACCTCGTCAAGATGGGCTGGACCTCGCAGGCCCGCATCGACGAGATCGTCGACCGCACCCGCAATGGCGGCGCCGAGATCGTCAACCTGCTCAAGACCGGCTCGGCCTTCTATGCGCCGGCGGCGTCCGCGATCCAGATGGCCGAGAGCTATCTGAGGGACAAGAAGCGCGTGCTGCCCTGCGCCGCCTATCTCAACGGCGAGTACGGCGTGAAGGACATGTATGTCGGCGTGCCCACCGTGATCGGCTCCAAGGGTGTCGAGCGCATCGTCGAGATCGAACTCGCCGGCAAGGACCGTGAAGCCTTCGACAAGTCGGTCGGCGCGGTGCAGGGCCTGGTCGACGCCTGCAAGAAGATCGCGCCCGATCTGCTCGGCAAGTAATCTCAATCGACAATGACCCGATAGGCGATTTCAATCGCCTGTCGGGTACAAGGTGATGAAATTCCGGCGGATTTTGTAGTTGCGCGAGCTTTGGTATATGGTATACCAGCGTCAAGGCTGACTTGAAGTTCGCCGCACGAGGGTTTGGGAGCGTCTTTCCATGAATATCCACGAATACCAGGCCAAGGCTCTGCTGCACGAATTCGGCGTGCCGATCTCGCGCGGCGTGCCGGTGCTGAAGCCGGAAGATGCCGATGCGGCGGCAAAGCAGCTCCCCGGCCCGATCTGGGTGGTGAAGAGCCAGATCCATGCCGGCGGTCGCGGCAAGGGCAAGTTCAAGGAGGCATCCGCCGGCGACAAGGGCGGTGTCCGCATCGCCAAGTCGGTTGCCGAGGTCGACGAATTCGCCAAGCAGATGCTCGGTGCGACGCTGGTCACGGTGCAGACCGGCCCGCACGGCAAGCAGGTCAACCGCCTCTACATCGAGGAAGGCTCCGACATCGACAAGGAGTTCTACCTCTCGATCCTGGTCAATCGCGAGACCTCCGAGATTTCGTTTGTGGTGTCGACCGAAGGCGGCGTCAACATCGAGGACGTTGCGCATTCGACCCCGGAAAAGATCGTCTCGTTCTCGGTCGATCCCGCCACCGGTATCATGCCTCATCACGGCCGCACGGTTGCCGAGGCGCTGAAGCTGAAGGGCGATCTCGCCAAGCAGGCCGAGAAGCTGACCAGTCAGCTCTATGCAGCTTTCGCCGCCAAGGACATGGCGATGCTCGAGATCAATCCGCTCGTCGTCACCAAGCAGGGCCAGCTTCGTGTGCTCGATGCCAAGGTGTCGTTCGACAGCAACGCGCTCTACCGTCACCCGGACGTGGTCGCGCTGCGCGACGAGTCCGAGGAGGACGCCAAGGAGATCGAGGCGTCGAAATACGACCTCAACTATGTCGCGCTCGATGGCACGATCGGTTGCATGGTCAATGGCGCCGGCCTCGCCATGGCGACGATGGACATCATCAAGCTCTACGGCATGGAGCCGGCGAACTTCCTCGACGTCGGCGGCGGCGCCAGCGCGGAGAAGGTTGCGGCTGCGTTCAAGATCATCACCGCCGATCCGAACGTGAGGGGCATCCTGGTCAACATCTTCGGCGGCATCATGAAGTGCGACGTGATTGCCGAGGGCGTGGTCGCCGCGGTGAAGCAGGTCGGCCTCAAGGTGCCGCTGGTGGTGCGCCTCGAAGGCACCAATGTCGAGCAGGGCAAGAAGATCATCCGCGACAGCGGTCTCAACGTGGTGCCCGCCGACAATCTCGATGATGCCGCACAGAAGATCGTGAAAGCCGTCAAGGGAGGCTAACGATGGCCGATCATCTCGACGCTCCGACCCCGCTGGACGAACACCGCAAGCTCGCGGTTTTCGCGGGCGAGTGGAAGGGCGACGAGATGGTCTATCCGTCGCGCTGGACCGCAGGCGGTCCGGCCACTTCCCATGTCGTCGCGCGCATCGCGCTCAACGGTTTCTACCTGATCCAGGACTGCGTGCAGACCCGCGACGGCAAGGAGAGCTTCGCCACTCACGGCGTCTTCACCTACGACCGCGAGGATCGCGCCTACCGATTGTTCTGGCACGATTCACTCGGCTACTACCCGCCGTCGCCGGCGTCCGGCGGCTGGGCGGGCAAGTCGCTGATCCTGGTGCGCGGCTCGCTGCGCGGCAATGCGCGTCACGTCTACGAGGTCGTCGACGACAATACCTACAACATGAAGATCCAATTCTCGCCTGACGCGGAAGGGTGGGCCGACGTGCTCACCGGCGTGTACCGGCGTATCCACTGAACCCTTCACCGCTCGTCTCGCGAAAGCATCTCGAACCATGTCCATTCTGATCGACAAGAACACCAAGGTCATCTGCCAGGGCTTCACCGGCAAGAACGGTACGTTCCATTCGGAAGCGGCGATCGCTTACGGCACCAAGATGGTCGGCGGCGTGGCGCCGGGCAAAGGCGGCTCGACCCATCTCAACCTGCCGGTGTTCGACACCGTCGCGGACGCGCGTGCGAAGACCGGCGCCGACGCCAGCGTGGTCTATGTCCCGCCGCCGGGCGCCGCGGACGCGATCTGCGAGGCGATCGATGCGGAGATCCCGCTGATCGTCTGCATCACCGAGGGCATTCCGGTGCTCGACATGGTGCGCGTCAAACGCTCGCTGTCGGGTTCGAAGTCGCGGCTGATCGGGCCGAACTGCCCCGGCGTGATGACCGCGGGCGAATGCAAGATCGGCATCATGCCGGCCAACATCTTCAAGCCCGGCTCGGTCGGCATCGTCTCCCGCTCCGGCACCCTGACCTATGAAGCGGTGTTCCAGACCACCCAGGAGGGCCTCGGCCAGACCACTGCGGTCGGCATCGGCGGCGATCCGGTCAAGGGCACCGAGTTCATCGACGTACTGGAGATGTTCCTGGCCGATGAGAAGACCAAGTCGATCGTCATGATCGGCGAGATCGGCGGTTCCGCCGAGGAAGACGCCGCCCAGTTCCTCAAGGACGAGGCCAAGCGCGGCCGTAAGAAGCCGATGGTCGGCTTCATTGCCGGTGTCACGGCACCTCCCGGCCGCCGCATGGGTCATGCCGGCGCGATCATCTCCGGCGGCAAGGGCGATGCCGGTTCCAAGACCGCGGCGATGGAAGCCGCCGGCATCAGGGTGTCGCCGTCGCCGGCGCGGCTCGGGCATACGCTCGCGGAGATGCTCAAGTAACCTCCGTCAGGCGAAGTTCCCTTCGAGGTTTGACGTGGTTTTGGGCGGGTTCTCATGAGGGAACCCGCCTTTTTATTGCGTTTTGCCACCAGAACGCTGATCAATAAAATATGAAAATAAATTCATTTCTTGGTTCTTTTAGGCAGGAATATCGCGCCCAGATAGGGTAAAGGGTATCAATCCAGCCGGCGCACTTCCAGACCGGCACCAGCGCCGTCTCCTACGCGCGAACCGAAAAAAATCACCAGGACTGCCCCATGTCTCGCCAAGACGCGAATGCTGCTTTTGCTCTCTCATCATTCCTGCAAGGCACCAACGCCACCTACATCGACGATCTCTATGCCCGCTACGAGCAGGACCCATCGTCGGTCGACGCAGAATGGCAGGATTTCTTCAAGAGCCTGAAGGACGCCCCGGCCGACGTCCAGAAGAACGCCGACGGTGCCTCGTGGGGCCGCGCCAACTGGCCGGTGACGCCGCGTGACGAGCTGACCTCGGCGCTCGACGGCAACTGGGCCCAGGTCGAGAAGGCGGTCGGCACCAAGCTCGCCGCCAAGGCACAGGCCAAGGGCGCCGAACTGTCCGACGCCGACGTGCATCAGGCCACCCGCGATTCGGTTCGCGCACTGATGCTGATCCGCGCCTATCGCATGCGTGGGCATTTCCACGCCAAGCTCGATCCGCTCGGCATCGAGGCGCCGCGCGACCGCGAGGAGCTCGATCCGCGTTCCTACGGCTTCACCGAGGCCGACTTCGACCGCAAGATCTTCCTGGACCACGTGCTCGGCCTCGAATACGGCACGCTGCGCGAGATCGTCCAGATCTGCGAGCGTACCTACTGCCAGACGCTCGGCGTCGAGTTCATGCACATCTCCAATGCCGCGCAGAAGGCGTGGATCCAGGAGCGCATCGAAGGTCCGGACAAGGAGATCAGCTTCACGCCCGAGGGACGCCGCGCGATCCTCAACAAGCTGATCGAGGCCGACGGCTTCGAGAAGTTCTGCGACACCAAGTTCACCGGCACCAAGCGCTTCGGCCTCGACGGCGGCGAATCGCTGATCCCGGCGCTCGAACAGATCATCAAGCGCGGCGGCAATCTCGGCGTGAAGGAGATCGTGGTCGGCATGCCGCATCGCGGCCGCCTCAACGTGCTGACCCAGGTGATGGGCAAGCCGCACCGCGCGCTGTTCCATGAATTCAAGGGTGGTTCGGCCAATCCGGACTCGGTCGAAGGCTCCGGCGACGTCAAGTATCACCTCGGCGCGTCATCGGACCGCGAGTTCGACGGCAACAACATCCATCTGTCGCTGACCGCAAATCCGTCGCATCTCGAGATCGTCGATCCGGTCGTGATGGGCAAGGTGCGCGCCAAGCAGGATCAGCACGGCGATCCGCCCGACATGCGCATCTCGGTGCTGCCGCTCCTGATGCACGGCGACGCGGCGTTCGCGGGCCAGGGCGTGGTGGCGGAATGCTTCAGCCTGTCCGACCTGAAGGGCTACCGCACCGGCGGCTCGCTGCACTTCATCGTCAACAACCAGATCGGTTTCACCACCTATCCGCGCTACTCGCGCTCGTCGCCCTATCCGTCCGACGTCGCGAAGATGATCGACGCGCCGATCTTCCACGTCAATGGCGACGATCCGGAGGCCGTGGTGTTCGCGGCCAAGGTCGCGATCGAGTTCCGGCAGAAATTCCACAAGCCGGTCGTGATCGACATGTTCTGCTACCGGCGTCACGGCCACAACGAGGGCGATGAGCCGGCGTTCACCCAGCCGGTGATGTACAAGAAGATCGCCTCGCACCCGTCGACGCTGGAGATCTACGCCAAGCGGCTGGTCGCCGACGGCGTATTGACCGAGGGCGAGGTCGAGAAGGCCAAGGCCGATTGGCGCGCACGGCTCGATGCCGAGCTCGAAGCCGGCTCGGGCTACAAGCCGAACAAGGCCGACTGGCTCGACGGCAAATGGGCCGGCTTCAAGTCGGCCGATCAGGAAGAAGACGCCCGCCGTGGCGTCACCGGTGTCGATGTCGCCGTGCTCAAGGAGATCGGCCGCAAGATCACCAAGGTGCCGGACGGCTTCCGCGCTCACCGCACCATTCAGCGCTTCCTCGACAATCGCGCCAAGGCGATCGACACCGGCGTCGGTATCGACTGGGCGACCGGCGAGGCGCTGGCGTTCTGCACGCTGCTGCAGGAGGGCCATCATGTGCGCCTGTCCGGCCAGGATTCCGAGCGCGGCACCTTCTCGCAGCGCCATTCGGTCCTGATCGACCAGGAGGACGAGAGCCGCTACACCCCGTTCAACCATCTCGGCGGCGAGGACACCGGCCATTACGAGGTCATCAACTCGCTGCTGTCGGAAGAGGCGGTGCTCGGCTTCGAGTACGGCTACTCGCTGGCCGAGCCGAATGCGCTGGCGCTCTGGGAAGCCCAGTTCGGCGACTTCGCCAACGGTGCGCAAGTGGTGTTCGACCAGTTCATCTCCTCGGGTGAACGCAAATGGCTGCGCATGTCGGGCCTCGTCTGCCTGCTGCCGCATGGCTACGAGGGGCAGGGACCGGAGCATTCCTCCGCGCGCCTCGAGCGTTATCTGCAGATGTGTGCGGAGGACAACATGCAGGTGGTCAATCCGACCACGCCGGCAAACTACTTCCACGTGCTGCGGCGCCAGCTGCATCGCGAAATCCGCAAGCCGCTGATCCTGATGACGCCGAAGTCGCTGCTGCGTCACAAGCGCGCGGTGTCGCGGCTCGACGAGCTCGGCAAGAACGCCACCTTCCACCGCATCCTGTACGATGACGCGCAGATGCTGCCGGACGAGAAGATCAAGCTGGTACCGGACGACAAGATCCGTCGCGTCGTGCTGTGCTCCGGCAAGGTCTACTACGACCTGTATGAGGAGCGCGAGAAGCGCGGCGTCGACGACATATATCTGATGCGCATCGAGCAGCTGTATCCGGTGCCGCTGAAGGCGTTGGTGCAGGAGCTCGGCCGCTTCAAGGGTGCCGAGGTGGTCTGGTGCCAGGAAGAGCCCCGCAACATGGGCTCCTGGCACTTCATCGAGCCCTATCTGGAATGGGTGCTGAACCAGACCAACGCAGCCAACAAGCGTCCGCGCTATGCCGGCCGTCCGGCATCGGCGGCGACTGCCACCGGTCTGATGTCGAAACATCTGGCGCAGCTCAAGGCGCTGCTCGACGACGCACTGAACTAACGACCTTCACTGAAGCCATGCCCCGCCTTGTGCGCAATTGCGCACTGGAGCGGGGCATCCGGTATCCCGCGTCATCCAGCCTCACCGCTGTCGTCACGGAGTACCGGGTCGTTCGCTTTGGCGGACGGTGGCGGACAAGGTTTGCGACTGCCAAATTTGCGACCGCAAGGTTATCGAGGAAAAGATCATGACTGAAATTCGCGTTCCAACGCTCGGTGAATCCGTAACTGAGGCCACGATCGGCCGCTGGTTCAAGAAGGCCGGTGAGGCCGTCGCGGTGGACGAGCCGTTGGTGGAGCTGGAGACCGACAAGGTCACCATCGAGGTGCCCGCGCCGGTCGCCGGCACGCTCGGCGAGATCATCGCCAAGGATGGCGAGACCGTCGCCGTCGGCGCGCTGCTCGGTCAGATCAATGACGGCGCTGCCCCGGCCAAGTCCGCGGCTGCCGCAGCCCCCGCCAAGGCCGCCGCGCCTGCACCGGCCGCTGCTCCCGCACCGGCTCCTGCCGCTGCGCAGAAGGTGCCGCCGGCGGATGCGCCGCTGGCGCCTTCGGTGCGCAAGCTGTCCGCCGAAAGCGGCGTCGACGCTTCCACCGTTCCGGGCTCGGGCAAGGATGGCCGCGTCACCAAGGGCGACATGCTGGCTGCGATCGAGAAGGCCGCCTCGGCGCCGACCCCGGTCAACCAGCCGGCCGCCGCCGTGCAGGTTCGCGCGCCGTCGCCGGCGGACGATGCCGCGCGCGAGGAGCGCGTGAAGATGACCCGGCTGCGCCAGACCATCGCGCGCCGCCTCAAGGACGTGCAGAACACCGCCGCGATGCTGACGACCTTCAACGAGGTCGACATGACCGAGGTGATGAAGCTGCGGGCCCTCTACAAGGATACGTTCGAGAAGAAGCACGGCTCGAAGCTTGGCTTCATGGGCTTCTTCACCAAGGCGGTCGTGCAGGGACTGAAGGACATTCCGGCCGTCAACGCCGAGATCGACGGCTCCGACCTGATCTACAAGAACTACTACCACATCGGCGTTGCGGTCGGCACCGACCGCGGCCTGGTGGTGCCGGTGGTGCGCGACTGCGACCACAAGTCGATCGCCGAGATCGAGAAGTCGATCGCCGATTACGGCCGCCGCGCCCGCGACGGCCAGCTTAAGATCGACGAGATGCAGGGCGGCACCTTCACCATCACCAATGGCGGCATCTACGGCTCGCTGATGTCGACGCCGATCCTCAACGCGCCGCAGTCCGGTATTCTCGGCATGCACAAGATCCAGGAGCGGCCGATGGTGGTCGGCGGCAAGATCGAGGTTCGCCCGATGATGTATCTGGCGCTGTCCTACGATCACCGCGTCATCGACGGCAAGGAAGCGGTCACCTTCCTGGTTCGCGTCAAGGAGAGCCTGGAAGATCCGGCCCGCCTGGTGCTGGATCTCTGAGGTCATGTCGCGCGCGGCGCCCGATCGGTTCGGGCGTCGCGATTCGTTGGGTGCTTACGTTTGGGGATCAATGTGACGGACAAGGTCGTTGTCATCACCGGCGGCAGCCGCGGCATCGGCCGCGCTACCGCACTTGCGGCTGCCGCGCGCGGCCATCGCGTTGTGGTCGGATATGCCTCCAACCAGGCTGCGGCCAACGAGGTCGTCGCCGCGATCGAGGCCAGGAATGGCAAAGCGATCGCGGTGAAGTGCGACGTCGGCAGCGAGCAGGATATCCTGGCGCTGTTCAAGGCGGCCGATGGATTCGGCACGCTCGGCGCGCTCGTCAACAATGCCGGCATCGTCGGCAAAAGTGGTGTGCGTGTCGACGAGATGTCGGCCGAGCGCATCCAGCAGATGATGGCGGTCAACGTCACCGGCAGCATCCTGTGCGCGCGCGAGGCGGTGAAGCGCATGTCGACCAAGCACGGCGGCCAGGGCGGCGTCATCGTCAACCTCTCGTCGGTCGCGGCAAGGCTCGGCGCGCCCAACACCTATGTCGACTATGCCGCCTCCAAGGGGGCGATCGATTCATTCACGGTCGGCCTCGGTTACGAAGTCGCGGGTGAAGGCATCCGCGTCGCCGGCATCCGTCCCGGCCTGATCGACACCGACATCCACGCCGCGGGCGGCGAGCCCGATCGTGCGCATCGGCTGGCCCATATGGTGCCGATGAAGCGCGTCGGCACCGCGGACGAGATCGCCAACGCCATCGTCTGGCTGATCTCCGACGAAGCCTCCTACGTCACCAGCGCGATCCTCGACGTCTCGGGCGGTCGCTAGAACACGATCAAGCGGGAAGCGGCCTTCCGATCGGATCGCGCCCGCCCAACTGTCACAGAGTTTAGCTACAGGACCTCTATCATGGCTTCTTACGATCTCGTCGTCATCGGCACCGGGCCCGGCGGATATGTCTGCGCGATCCGCGCGGCGCAACTCGGCATGAAGGTTGCCGTCGTCGAGAAGAACGCGACGCTGGGCGGCACCTGCCTCAATGTCGGCTGTATGCCGTCGAAGGCGCTGCTGCATGCCTCCGAGATGTTCGAGGAAGCCGCGCACTCCTTCGCCAAGATGGGCGTCAGCGTCCCCACGCCGAAGCTCGATCTACCCGCGATGATGGACTTCAAGCAGCAGGGCATCGACGGCAACGTCAAGGGCGTCGAGTTCCTGATGAAGAAGAACAAGATCGACGTCCTCAAGGGCACCGGCAAGATCCTCGGTGCCGGCAAGGTCGAGGTCTCCGGCGACGGCAAGTCCGAGATCGTCGAGACCAAGAACATCGTGATCGCCACCGGCTCCGACATCGCGCGGTTGAAGGGCATCGACATCGACGAGAAGCGCATCGTGTCGTCGACCGGCGCGCTGTCGCTGGAGAAGGTGCCGTCGAGCCTGCTGATCGTCGGCGCCGGCGTCATCGGGCTCGAGCTCGGCTCGGTCTGGCACCGTCTCGGTGCCAAGGTCACCGTGGTGGAATTCCTCGACCGCATCCTGCCCGGCATGGACGGCGAAGTGGCGAAGCAATTCCAGCGCATCCTGGAAAAGCAGGGTTTTGCCTTCAGGCTCGGTGCCAAGGTCACCGCGGTCGACAGCTCGGGCAAGACGCTTCAGGCCAAGATCGAGCCGGCCGCGGGCGGCGCTGCGGAAACCATCGAAGCCGACGTCGTGCTCGTGTGCATCGGCCGCGTGCCTTACACCGAGGGCCTCGGGCTGAAGGAAGCCGGCGTTGCGCTCGACAATCGCGGCCGCGTCGAGATCGACGCGCACTTCTCGACCAATGTGAAGGGCATCTACGCGATCGGCGACGTCGTGGCCGGGCCGATGCTGGCGCACAAGGCGGAAGACGAGGGTGTTGCCTGCGCGGAGATCATCGCGGGCCAGGCCGGCCATGTGAACTACGACGTCATTCCAGGCGTTGTGTATACCACGCCGGAAGTGTCGTCGGTCGGCAAGACCGAGGAAGATCTCAAGCAGGCCGGCGTCGCTTATACCGTCGGCAAATTCCCGTTCACCGCGAACGGCCGCTCCAAGGTCAATCAGACCACCGACGGTTTCGTGAAGGTTCTCGCAGATGCGAAGACCGATCGGGTGCTCGGCGTGCACATTGTCGGCCGGGAAGCCGGCGAAATGATCCACGAAGCCTGCGTCCTGATGGAATTCGGCGGTTCGGCGGAGGATCTGGCGCGCACCTGCCACGCGCATCCGACCCGCTCCGAAGCGATCAAGGAAGCCGCGCTTGCGGTGGGCAAGCGCGCCATCCATATGTGATCGAACATCCCGCGCGCGAGCCGGGTAGAGATCATAGTGATGTTGCGCCGTCTGCTTCAGCCGTTCTGGGTCCTGCTTGCGATCATCTTCCTGATCGAGGCCTGGCTATGGGATCACGTCGAGCCGATCGTGGCCCGGGTGGTGGCGTGGATTCCGCTGCGTGCGCTCAAGCAATGGCTTGCCGACCGGGTCGATTCGCTGTCGCCGGCGATGACGCTGATCGTCTTCGTCGTGCCGCTGATCCCGCTGTTTCCGCTCAAGCTGGTCGGACTCTGGCTCCTGGCGAACCAATACTGGTTCAGCGCGGTCTCGCTGATCCTGTTCGCCAAGATCGTCGGCGTCGGCGTCACCGCTTTCCTGTTCGACGTGACGCGATCGAAACTGCTGGAGATGCCCTGGTTCGAGGCGCTCTATAATTTCGTGATGGCGCTGCGCGCCAAGGCCACCGAGCTGGTCGAGCCGGTCAAGCGGCGTATCCTCGAGATGATCAGTGGCGACGGCGACGGCTGGACCGCGCGCACGCTGCGCCTGATCGCGCGCTTCCGCAAAAGCGTCCACCAGACCAGCAAGGTTCTCTGATTAAGCCTTTTTCCGTCATCCTGAGGTGCGAGCCTCTTGGGCGAGCCTCGCAGGATGAACGGCCCGGCCGGTGGCCGTGCATCCTTCGAGGCTCGCCCAGCGGCGCAATTGCGCCGCAAGGCTCGCGCCTCAGGATGACGGTCAAAAGCGGAGCTATGCCAACTCATGCAGATGCAGCTAATGCAAATGCAGCAGATGCGGCTGGAACAGGCCGAGCAAGGTCATCACGACGCCGGCGAGCGTCACCAGACCGGACACCCAGGCCAGCGCGGCGATGCCGGTGATGATGGTCGCGGACGCCAGCACGATGGCGATCTGGAAGGCGGCAGAGGCAAGCTCGAAGTGATGATATTTCGCGGTGGCCTCGTCGCGCTCGTGCTCGGAATGCTTGGCGCGTTCGGAGAGTTGCTCTGAACCTTCGCCGGTCTCCGGCTCCGAGCGGTAGCGTGCCGCGGTCTTCTGCCAGTCGTCGATCTGCTTCTGCAGCGCGGCCTTGGCTGCCTCGTCGGTGGTGGTCGCGAGGTTCAGCTTGCCCTGTTCGGCAGCGGTCTGCACCGCGGTGCGGCGGATGCTTTTGGCCTGGAAGAAGGCCCAGAGGTTGGAGGCTTCGACGTTCTTGCTGATCGATTCGGTCTGGGCGCCCTTGCCGAGCGTTTCCGACAGCGCCAGGCAGAGCGCGATCACGGCGATCAGGAGGGCGATCTTCTTGTTTTCGCCCGACGCATGCTCGGCATGCTCCGCGTGCTCCATACTTTCTTGTGCGCTCATGATTCCCCCTCCGGATGAGACCGCGCCACGATTGCTGAATGCGGCGCACAAGGCAAGTGCCGAGCGGTTTGTGGCAGCCGTATGAATATGAACGGCGCAAGATGAACGGCGCATTGATGCCGGCCGCGCGCCGTATTTTGAACCCGGGTGCTCAGCCGCGCGGGTGCGCGGAGCGATAGACTTCCAGCAGGCGCTCGCTGTCGATGCCGGTGTAGATCTGCGTCGTCGACAGCGATGCGTGGCCGAGCAATTCCTGGATCGCGCGCAAATCGCCGCCGCGGCTGAGCAGATGCGTGGCGAAGGAGTGCCGCAACGCATGCGGTGTCGCGCTGTCCGGCAGGCCGAGCGCGCCGCGCAGCCGCTCCATGGTGAGCTGGATGATGCGTGGGCTTAAGGGTCCACCGCGCGCACCGACGAACATCGGCCCGGTCGGGCTGAGCTGATGCGGACAGATCGCTGCATAGTCCGCGATCAATTGCAGCACATTGTGCAGCACCGGCACCATGCGGGTTTTGTTGCCCTTGCCGGTGACGACAAGCACGTCGCCTTCGCCCGGCTTCGGCACGTCCCGCCGCTTCAGCCCCAGCGCCTCGGAGATGCGCAGACCGGAGCCATAGAGCAGCGCCATCACGGCGGCGTCACGCACCAGGATCCAGGTCTCGCGGGTTTCGCCGGCGCGCTCGTCGGCATCGGCAAAGCGTTTCGCCGCTTCCATATGGATCGGCTTCGGCAGGCTCTTCGCCACCTTGGGGGCGCGGATCGCCGAGAGCGCGCCGACCTTGCCCTTGCCCTCGCGCTCCAGGAAACGTCCGAACGAGCGCAGGCCGGCCAGCGCCCGCATCAGCGATCGCCCGCCGATCTCCTCAGCGCGGCGCATCGCCATGAAGGCGCGGACATCGCTGGCCTCGAGCGCGGAAAATGCCGCAAGCGTGACGCGCGCGCCCCAGTGCTCGGCCAGGAAAGTCAGGCATTGACGCACATCGCGGGCGTAGGCCTCGAGCGTCTTCGGCGACAGCCGCCGCTCGGCGCGCAGATGCGACAGCCAGCGCGTCATCTCCTGCGTGACCGACACGTCGGCGCAGTCGAGCTCGAGCGGTTGCATGGGCTGATCGGTCCGGGCCATGTCTTGAGCGGTCATGTCTTGAGCGGGCATGTCCTTAGGGGCTATTGGCGCTGCTGATCTCCTGATTATATCGCACTGCCTTCGTTTACCGTTCGCTAAGACCGCGCAGCGGTGCTAGCCCGGCTCAAAGCTCTGATTCAATGGACCACACCACACGCCCCAGCCCAGCCTCCGCATCGACGACCCGCGTCGTCGACGTGCTGGTGCCTGTCGCGCTGAACCAGACCTATTCCTACCGCGTGCCGCGCGGCATGGAGCTTGCGCCCGGCGACGTGATCTGTGTTCCGCTCGGGCCGCGCGAGGTCGTCGCGGTGGTGTGGGCCGAGAATGCCAGGCCGGATCCGCGGCTGCACAACCGGCTCAAGGACGTCAGCGAGAAGCTTGATGTTCCGCCGCTCAGGGCGGAGCTGCGCCAGCTCGTCGACTGGGTCTCCACTTACACTTTATCGGCGCGCGGCATGGTGCTGCGGATGACGCTGCGGATGGGCGAGAACCTTGGGCCGGAGCGGATGCGGCTCGGGGTGCGCCTCGTGGGCGAGCCGCCACGACGCCTGACACCGGCGCGCCGGCGGCTGATCGAGGTGCTGTCGGATGGCTTGCTGCACGGCAAGTCCGAGGCGGCGCGGGAGGCCGGCGTCAGCTCCGGCGTGGTCGACGGTCTGGTCGACGAGGGCACGCTGACGGTCGAGGCGATGCCGCCGCCCGCACCGCCACCCGTTCCTGATCCCTCCTATGCGCAGCCGGATTTTTCGCGCGAGCAGCGCAGTGCGGTCGATATGATGCGGACGCTGGCGGCAAGCGGCAGCTTTCACGTCGCGCTGCTCGACGGCGTCACCGGTTCTGGCAAGACCGAGGTCTACTTCGAGGCGATCGCCGAGAATATCCGCCGCGGCAAGCAGACCCTGATCCTGATGCCGGAAATCGCGCTGACCGGCCAGTTCCTCGACCGTTTCGCGCAGCGCTTCGGCGTGCGGCCGTTGGAATGGCATTCGGAGCTCACGCCGCGCACGCGGGCACGAAACTGGGCCGCGATCTCCGAGGGCAAGGCGCCGGTCGTGGTCGGCGCCCGCTCGGCGCTGTTCCTGCCTTACGCCGATCTCGGTCTCATCATCGTCGATGAGGAGCACGACCAGGCCTACAAGCAGGACGAGGGCGCGCATTATCACGCGCGCGACATGGCGGTGGTCCGCGCCCATATCGCCAAGATCCCGATCGTGCTGGCGTCGGCGACGCCCTCGGTCGAGAGCGAGGTCAACGCGCGCAAGGGGCGCTACCAGCGCGTCGCGCTGCCGTCGCGGTTCGGCGGCCAGCACATGCCGCATATCGAGGCGATCGACATGCGCCGCGCGCCGCCGCCGCGCGGGCGCTTCATCTCGCCTGTGCTGGCCGAGCAGATTCGCCATGCGATCGAGCGCCGCGAGCAGGCGCTGTTGTTCCTCAATCGTCGCGGCTATGCGCCGCTGACGCTGTGCCGCGCCTGCGGCCACCGCTTCGCCTGCACGATTTGTGATGCATGGCTGGTCGATCACCGGTTCC
Organism: Bradyrhizobium sp. AUGA SZCCT0105; assembly: GCF_018129565.1. Classification (NCBI taxonomy): domain Bacteria; kingdom Pseudomonadati; phylum Pseudomonadota; class Alphaproteobacteria; order Hyphomicrobiales; family Nitrobacteraceae; genus Bradyrhizobium; species Bradyrhizobium sp. AUGA SZCCT0105. The sequence goes on from NZ_JAFCMK010000009.1 coordinate 89,812, forward strand.
GGCAGCGGCTGGTTTGCCATCACTGCGGCTTCTCGATGCCGCGTCCGAACATCTGCCCGCATTGCGCGGCCGAGGAATCGCTGGTCGCCGTCGGTCCCGGCGTCGAGCGCCTGCAGGAGGAGGCAGCTCACATTTTCCCAGAGGCCCGCACCATGGTACTGTCGAGCGATCTCATCACCTCGATCGAGACCATGCGCAGCGAGCTCAACGAGATCGCCGAGGGCCGCGTCGACATCATCATCGGTACCCAGCTGGTGGCCAAGGGACACAATTTCCCGCGGCTCAATCTGGTCGGCGTCATCGATGCCGATCTCGGCTTGAGCAACGGCGATCCGCGCGCCGCCGAGCGGACGTTCCAGCTGCTGAACCAGGTGGTCGGCCGTGCCGGCCGCGAGCAGGGCCGTGGCGTCGGCTATCTGCAGACCCATCAGCCGGAACATCCGGTCATCAAGGCCTTGATCGCGAACGACCGCGAGGCGTTCTACGCCAGCGAGATCGATATCCGCGAGCGCACCGGCTATCCGCCGTTCGGCCGGCTGGCGAGCCTGATCATTTCCGCCGGCGACCGTCCGACAGCGGAGGGGTTTGCCCGCAAGCTCGCTGCGGTCGCGCCGCTCGACGAGCGGATCCAGGTGCTCGGCCCCGCCGAGGCCCCGCTTGCTGTCATCAAGGGCCGCTATCGCTTCCGCCTGCTGGTGAAGTCGCTGCGCAATGTCGACCTGTCGCAATATCTGCGCGAATGGCTGGAAGCCGGTCCGAAGACCAAGGGCAATCTGAAGCTCGAGGTCGACGTCGATCCGCAGAGTTTCCTGTAGGCGAGCTGGCAAAGAAAAAGCCTGCCGTCATTCGCGACGGCAGGCCTTTTGGCGCGAGGCAGGCCTCGTGGCCGTTACGCAACGCAACGCTTACTGAAGCGCTTACGAGACGACCTCGGCGGTGACGCGGCCGACGCCGGCACCGGTCAGGCCGATGGCGCGGGCTGCGCCGGTGGAGAGGTCGAGCACGCGGCCGCGGATGAACGGGCCACGATCGTTGATGGTGACGACGACGCTGCGGCCGCCATGGGTGACGCGGAGCTTGGTGCCGAACGGCAGCGAGCGGTGGGCGGCGGTCATGGCGTTCTGGTTGAAGCGCTGGCCGGAAGCGGTGCGGCTGCCCGACTCATTGCCGTAGAAGGAGGCCATCCCCGAGAACGTGTGGCCGCCGGACGGCTGGATCGATGCATTGGCGTCGCGCCAGGACGAACCTTCGGCGCGGGCCTGGTGATGATGGTGGTGGCGATGATGATGGTGCCTGGACTTCGCGGACGCCTCCGTCACGCTGCCCCCGACCAGGATAGTTGCGGCTACAAATGCAAGCGCCGTACGCGAGCGGGTTACATTGCCCGCCACCTTCTTGATATTCAGCATTGATAAGACCCTCAGACAGTATTGCCACTAACGCGGCAAGTGGAACCCCCGTCCCTTCGTTGACCAAAGCCGTTTGGTTTCGCAATGAGGCACGAATTGGGCAGTAAATCCCGATTGTCTCGGGCTGAAATATCTTGTTACCGCTTTGGGGTACTCAATCGAGGTTCCGTAATCTTGGCCTTTAACTAATTTTTAACCATTAATATACTTACGAATACTGATTAATGGTCCAGCGGTAAGTTTTCAGTAAGTAATCGCCAAATGAAGCGGCGGCCCGTTTCGGGTTCCTTGCACGCTCGGCCATAGGCCCATGCAAATTTCGATGGAACAAATCCGCGGTGGCGCGAATCGGGGGCTGCGCGCTGAATTTCCGCGCGCCGAATTTTTCTGATTCGAGCGCCGGATGCGGTCGCCAAAAACCGCATGCGACAAGGCGGCTCGCACGATGCCGTCATGTTGCACCTGCGCGATTGCTATGTTAGCAAAGCCGCGATTTTAACGATCCCGGCATGTCCTGTGCCGGTCGAAAATCGAAGTCCCGCTTGAATTCCAAGGGCTTGGATCGCTAGGCGCTGCTTTGGTGGCGACGGTTTTTCCCTTGCGAATTTGACAGCAAAAAAGAGCGAGCTCGTGGCTGCTGAAGATCCGTCCGTTTCGGGAGTGTCCGGTCGTTACGCAACGGCCCTGTTCGAGTTGGCGCGCGACGAGCAGTCCGTCGATCAAGTCCGGGCCGACCTCGACAAATTCGAGGCTATGCTCAACGAGAGCGCCGATCTCAAGCGCCTCGTCCGCAGCCCGGTGTTTGCCGCCGACGCCCAGCTGAAGGCGCTGGCCGCGGTGCTCGACAAGGCCGGCATCGCCGGCACGTCGGCAAAATTCCTCAAGGTGCTCACCGCCAATCGCCGGCTGTTTGCCGTGGCCGATGTGATCCGCGCCTATCGCGCCCTGGTGGCCAAGTTCAAGGGCGAGGCGACTGCGGAAGTCACCGTCGCCGAGCAGCTCAGTGACAAGAATCTCGACGGGCTGAAGGCCGCACTGAAATCAGTGACGGGCAAGGACGTCGCGCTCAACGTGAAGGTCGATCCCTCCATTATTGGTGGCCTGGTGGTCAAGCTCGGCAGCCGCATGGTGGATAGTTCGCTTCGCACCAAACTCAATTCGATCAAGAACGCGATGAAAGAGGCAGGCTGATGGACATCCGCGCCGCAGAAATTTCTGCGATCCTCAAGGACCAGATCAAGAATTTCGGCCAGGAAGCCGAAGTCACCGAAGTTGGCCAGGTGCTGTCGGTCGGCGACGGTATCGCTCGCGTCTACGGTCTCGACAACGTCCAGGCCGGTGAAATGGTCGAGTTCGAGAACGGCACGCGCGGCATGGCGCTCAACCTCGAAACCGACAACGTCGGTATCGTGATTTTCGGCGCCGACCGCGAGATCAAGGAAGGCCAGACCGTCAAGCGCACCCGCGCGATCGTGGACGCCCCGATCGGCAAGGGCCTGCTCGGCCGCGTCGTCGACGCGCTCGGCAATCCGATCGACGGCAAGGGTCCGATCCAGGCCACCGAACGCAAGCGCGTCGACGTCAAGGCGCCCGGCATCATTCCGCGCAAGTCGGTGAACGAGCCGATGGCCACCGGCCTGAAGGCGATCGATGCGCTGATTCCGATCGGTCGCGGCCAGCGCGAGCTGATCATCGGTGACCGTCAGACCGGCAAGACCGCGATCGCGCTCGACACCATCCTGAACCAGAAGCCGCTGAACGCCCAGCCGGACGAAAACCTCAAGCTGTATTGCGTCTACGTCGCGATCGGCCAGAAGCGCTCCACCGTCGCGCAGTTCGTCAAGGTGCTCGAAGAACAGGGCGCGCTGGAATACTCGATCATCGTCGCGGCCACCGCGTCCGATCCGGCCCCGATGCAGTACATCGCGCCGTTCACCGCCTGCACCATGGGCGAGTACTTCCGCGACAACGGCATGCACGCCGTGATCATCTATGACGATCTGTCCAAGCAGGCCGTCGCCTATCGCCAGATGTCGCTGCTGCTGCGCCGCCCGCCGGGCCGCGAGGCCTATCCGGGCGACGTGTTCTACCTGCATTCCCGCCTGCTCGAGCGCGCCGCCAAGCTCAACAAGGAGCATGGTCTGGGCTCGCTGACCGCGCTGCCGGTCATCGAAACCCAGGCCAACGACGTGTCGGCCTACATTCCGACCAACGTGATTTCGATCACCGACGGCCAGATCTTCCTGGAAACCGACCTGTTCTTCCAGGGCATCCGTCCTGCGGTGAACGTCGGTCTGTCGGTGTCGCGCGTCGGTTCGTCGGCGCAGACCAAGGCAACCAAGAAGGTCGCCGGCAAGATCAAGGGCGAGCTCGCGCAGTACCGCGAAATGGCGGCGTTCGCGCAGTTCGGCTCCGACCTCGACGCCTCGACCCAGCGCCTGCTCAACCGCGGCTCCCGCCTGACCGAACTCCTGAAGCAGCCGCAGTTCTCGCCGCTGAAGATGGAAGAGCAGGTTTGCGTGATCTGGGCCGGCACCAACGGCTATCTCGATCCGTTGCCGCTCAACAAGGTGAAGGCGTTCGAGGACGGCCTGCTCTCGCTGCTGCGCGGCAAGAACGTCGAGATTCTCGACGCGATCCGCACCAGCCGCGATCTGTCCGACGACACCGCAGCCAAGCTCAAGACGGTGGTCGAGGGCTTCGCCAAGACTTTTGCGTAACAAGACGTTTGCGTAAGAAGACCTTCGCATAAGGGCATCGCCTGGCCGTTGGCCAGGCGATAGGAACAGAGAGGCTTGCGATCTGACCGTTGCGGTCGGATTGCCGGGGTGGACGAAGAATGGCGTCACTGAAAGACATGCGGGTCCGCATCGCCTCGACCAAGGCGACGCAGAAGATCACCAAGGCCATGCAGATGGTCGCAGCCTCGAAGCTGCGCCGCGCGCAGAACGCCGCCGAGGCGGCGCGGCCCTATGCCACCAAGATGGACGCGGTGATTTCCAACATCGCCGCCGCGACCAACGGCTCACCCGGTGCGCCGGCGCTGCTGGCGGGCACCGGCAACGACCAGGTGCACCTGCTTCTGGTCTGCACCGGCGAGCGCGGCCTGTCCGGCGCTTTCAACTCAGCCATCGTGCGTCTGGCGCGCGAGCGGGCGAACGCGCTGCTCGCGCAAGGCAAGGAAGTCAAATTCTTCTGCGTCGGCCGCAAGGGCTACGAGCAACTGCGGCGGACGTTCGAGAAGCGGATTGTCGAGCACCTCGACCTGCGTTCGGTGCGGCAGATCGGCTTCGTCAACGCCGAGGACATCGCCAACAAGGTGCTGGCGCGGTTCGAGGCCGGCGAGTTCGATGTCTGCACGCTGTTCTATTCGCGCTTCCAGTCGGTGATCGCGCAGATCCCGACCGCGCAGCAGATCATCCCGCTGGAAGTGGCTGCACCCGCGGCCAGCGTGGCTCCCGCGACCTCGTACGAATACGAGCCGGAAGAGGACCAGATTCTCGGCAGCCTGCTGCCGCGCAACCTCGCGGTGCAGGTCTTCCGTGCGCTGCTGGAGAACAACGCCTCGTTCTACGGCGCGCAGATGAGCGCGATGGACAGCGCGACGCGCAACGCCGGCGAGATGATCCGCAAGCAAACCCTGATTTACAACCGGACCCGTCAGGCCCAGATCACGAAGGAGCTGATTGAAATCATCTCCGGCGCTGAGGCGGTCTAAGACAGATTTCGAAGGAGAACAGTCCATGGCTACAGCAGCCAACCAGATCGGTCGCGTTACCCAGGTCACGGGCGCCGTGGTCGACGTGCAGTTCGAAGGCCACCTTCCGGCGATTCTGAATGCGCTCGAGACCAAGAACGGCGGCAACCGCCTGGTGCTCGAAGTCGCGCAGCATCTCGGCGAATCGACCGTTCGCACCATCGCGATGGATATCACTGAAGGTCTGGTGCGCGGCCAGGAAGTCACCGACACCGGCGAGCCGATCCGGGTGCCGGTCGGCGAAGGCACGCTCGGCCGCATCATCAACGTCATCGGCGAGCCGATCGACGAAGCCGGTCCGATCAAGTCCGAAGGCCTGCGCGCCATCCACCAGGAAGCGCCGAGCTACACCGACCAGTCGACCGAGGCGGAAATCCTCGTCACCGGCATCAAGGTCGTCGACCTTCTCGCTCCGTACGCCAAGGGCGGCAAGATCGGCCTGTTCGGCGGCGCCGGCGTCGGCAAGACGGTGCTGATTCAGGAACTGATCAACAACGTCGCGAAGGCGCACGGTGGTTACTCCGTGTTCGCCGGCGTCGGCGAGCGGACCCGTGAAGGCAACGACCTCTATCACGAGTTCATCGAATCGAAGGTCAACGCCGATCCGCACAATCCGGATCCGAGCGTCAAGTCGAAGTGCGCGCTGGTGTTCGGCCAGATGAACGAACCGCCGGGCGCCCGCGCCCGCGTCGGTCTGACCGGTCTGACGGTCGCCGAGCACTTCCGCGACCAGGGCCAGGACGTGCTGTTCTTCGTCGACAACATCTTCCGCTTCACCCAGGCGGGTTCGGAAGTGTCGGCGCTGCTCGGCCGTATTCCTTCGGCGGTGGGTTATCAGCCGACGCTCGCGACCGACATGGGCGCGCTGCAGGAGCGCATCACCACCACCCAGAAGGGCTCGATCACCTCGGTGCAGGCGATCTACGTGCCGGCCGACGACTTGACCGACCCGGCGCCCGCGACCTCGTTCGCGCATTTGGACGCCACCACGGTGCTGTCGCGCGCGATCTCGGAAAAGGGCATCTATCCGGCGGTGGACCCGCTCGACTCGACCTCGCGCATGCTGTCGGCGCTGGTCGTCGGTGAAGAGCACTACAACACCGCGCGTATGGTCCAGCAGATCCTGCAGCGCTACAAGTCGCTGCAGGACATCATCGCCATTCTCGGCATGGACGAACTGTCGGAAGAGGACAAGCTGACGGTCGCCCGCGCCCGCAAGGTCGAGCGCTTCCTGTCGCAGCCGTTCCACGTCGCCGAAGTCTTCACCGGCTCGCCGGGCAAGTTCGTCGACCTCGCCGACACCATCAAGGGCTTCCGCGATCTCTGCCAGGGCAAGTACGATCATCTGCCGGAAGCGGCGTTCTACATGGTCGGCACGATCGAAGAAGCCGTCGAGAAGGGCAAGAAGCTCGCCGCCGAAGCGGCCTAAGTGGAATGTCGTCATCGCCGGACATGTTCCGGCGATCCATCGAACGAGAAGTATTTTGACTGATGGACCCGCGGGCCGAGCCCGCGGGTGACAGCGCAAAGAACGGAAAGACCATGGCCACCTTCCACTTCGATCTCGTCTCTCCCGAAAAGCTCGCCTTCTCCGGCGAGGTGGATCAGGTTGACGTCCCCGGTGTGGAGGGTGATTTCGGTGTGCTCGCCGGACACGCGCCGGTCGTCGCCACTATTCGTCCGGGTATCCTGACGATCACGACCGCCGGCAAGCGCGAGAAGGTGATCGTGCTCGGCGGCCTTGCCGAGGTGTCGGACAAGGGCCTCACCGTGCTCGCCGATGTTGCGACCGCGATTGCGGAGCTCGATCGGGCGAAGTTCGCCGAGACGATCAACGAGATGCAGGAGAAGCTCTCCGAGAAGGAGGGCTCCGAACTCGACCACGCGATCGAGCGGCTCGACCACTTCAAGAGCATCCAGCACGAGCTCAACGCGACGGCTATGCACTAAGGCGCGATTGCTGACCAGCGATCGCGCCATAGCGTCGAGTGAGCCGGCTCCTTTGTGAAATCGCTCACACTCTTCCAGTCATCGTCTGCCAGGACTTGAAGCATTCAACGCTCGCCGTACCCCGGCGGGCGGTGAATGCTTGTTGCGCCCGGAAGCGTCTGGCGGCATTCTGCCCGGCATATTTGGGTTCCGGGGCTGGCACTCATGAAGCGCAAGATCGCAGCGATCTTTGCGGCCGATATTGCAGGCTATAGTCGATTGGTTGCCGAGGATGAGGAAGAGACGCTGCGGCGGCTCGCCTCCTATCGTCAGGTCACCGACGATTTCATTGCCAAATGCGGCGGCCGCATCTTCAACACCGCAGGCGATGCGGTGCTCGCGGAATTTCCCAGCGCCGTCGAAGCCGTGCGTTGCGCGATCGACATCCAGGAAAGCCTGCGCACGCGCAACATGGCCTATCCGCCGAGCCGGCAGATGTCGTTCCGGATCGGCATCACCATCGGCGACGTGGTCGAGCGCGACGGCGATCTGCTGGGTGATGGCGTCAATATCGCGGCAAGGCTCGAGGGCCTCGCCGAGGTCGGCGGCATCTGCGTGTCGCGCGCCGTGCATGAGCAGGTCGCCAACAAGCTGTCGGTGCAATTCGCCGATATCGGCGCGCAGGAAGTAAAGAACATTCCGACCCCCGTGCACGCCTACATGGTGGCGATGCGGCGCGAGGACGGCACCTACGCGACGCCGCAGCTCAAGAAGCCGATCAAGGCCGCAGCTGCGGGCGCACCGGCCTGGATGTGGCCCACTGCCATCACCGTGGTGCTGCTGGCCGCGATCGGCGTCGGCGGCTTCCTCTACTACACCAAGCTGGAAACGTCGGCGACGAAGCCTGCAGCCGTGGCCAGTTCTCCTCCGGCACCCACACCCTTGGTATCAGCTTCACCGGCACCGTTGGTCGCGTCGTCGCCGCCGGCATCGAGCGTGCCGTCTGCGAAGCCCGCACCGCCTGTGCCGGCTGCACCGGCATCCTCGCTGCCGCCTCCGATCGCATCAGGCGACAAGCTCGCCACCGACATTGTTCCGTTCGTCAGCGACCGCACCCGCATCGCGCTCGCGACCGAGTATTTGCCGGCGGGCAACTCCAAGGCGATTGCCCTCAACATCAACGGCTTCGTCGGCTGGAGCGTGGCGCAGCCGAGCGAGGACGCGGCGAAGACGGCAGCACTCGATCTGTGCCAGAAGCGCGCCGATAATGCAGGCTCGCCGCGCAAGTGCGAGCTGTACGCGGTCGGCAATGCCATCGTGTATGCCCATGGCCAGCCTCCAGTGCCGCCCTTGCCGTGGGTCAAGCGTGATGCGCTGGTCGAGAAGCCGTACGCGACCAAGGACGTTCCGCTGCTGCGCGAGGCGGCCAGGACCCGGCTCGACAGCCTGTTTGTGCCGGGGCGCAAGACGCGAACCATCGCGCTCGGTCCGGGCGGTCACTACTTCTTCAATTCGGGCATCGATTCGCTCGAGGAATCGGCGCGGCGCAATCTGCAGGCCTGCGGTGCGGTGGCGGGCGTACCCTGCACGATCGTCGTGGTCGACGATGCTTTCGTGGTGCCGATACCGGCCACATTGCGCGTGACCGGTTTCTTCAAGCCAGCGGACAGCTCGGTCATCACGCCGGGCGAGCGGAGCGACGTGGCGCGGAAGCTTACCGAGGCGACGGCAGGCTGGAATGCGGTTGCGGTCGGGACGCAGGGACGGCCGGGACTGGGATTGAAGGCGGAGAACGAGCAGAGCGCGGTCAACGCCGCGCTCGGCGACTGCGCCAGGCGCGACAGCGATTGCCATGTCATCGCGGTCGGTCCGTTCACGGTCGGCCCGAACTAGAGCATGATCCGGGAAATGTGAAGCAGCTTACAGCCGGGATCGTGCACCAATGACAAGCTGCGGCGCGATGACGAGTTGACGCGATTGCATCGCGATTTTATCCCCGGAATAACGGACAAGGTACTGTGCTGACTTTCTCGACTGACGCTCTCCGCCCGCAGGACCGCTTTGAGCATTGGTGCGATGTTCGCGGCAAAAACCTGTTCGGGGTCACGATCGAGCTCGAGCGCGACAGACGGCCCGAATTCCATGGACGGTTTTCCGCGACGCCGGTCGGCGATGCCGTGCTGGCGGAAATGTCGGCGTCGTCCTACCGCGTCAGCCGGACGTCATCCGACATCGGACGTGTTCCGAGCAACAGCCTGCATCTCGGCTGGCAGGTGCGCGGCCCCGGCCACATGAATATCGGCCGCGATCGCATCCAATGGGTCGGCAACGGAGATATGGTGTTCGGCCATTCCAATCTTCCGTTTGCGTCGACGCCCGAACGGACCGACGGTTTTCGCTTCTTCAGCCTCAAGATTCCCGCCACCGACGAACTCGTGCTCGGTGCGCGGATCGAGGACGTGCCGCTGGTCGCGCTGGCGCGTGATGCGAGCCTGACCCGGCTTGTCGGCGCCATGTTCCGCGCCATGACGCGCGATCCGGCGCAAGCCGGGCAGTTCGCCGGCGAGGTCACGCATATGGTGCGCCTGGCGCTGCTTGCGCGCGGGCGCTTGCGGCCGCGCCAGGATGAGATCCGTGCCGCGCTGCATGCCGGCTACCTTCATGCCGCGCGCGAAATCCTGCTGCGCGATCTGCATCGCGCCTCGCTCACGCCGGCCGCGGTCGCCACCGAGCTCGGTATTTCGCTTCGGCAATTGCATGCGCTGTTCGAGCCGACCGGTCTCTCATTTGCGCGAACGCTGACGGCCAAGAGGTTGAGGGAGGCGAGGCGGCTTCTTTCATCGATGCAGGAGCGCGGCATCGACGAGATCGCGTTCTCATGCGGCTTCGACAGCATCGCGACCTTCTATCGCGTGTTCCGCGCGACCTACCGCATGACGCCGGGCGATGCGCGGCGTCTTCCGCCGCAGGATCAGCTAGAGCATGATCCGGAAAAGTGTGAAGCGGTTTTCCGAAAAGATCATGCTCGAACAAGAATCTAAGGCGCGATGACGATTCAACCTAATCTCATCGCGCTTTAGCGAATTCCGCGAACCGGATCGCGACCGCGCGATAGACGTCGCGGCGGAACGGCACCACGAGATCGGCGACGCGATCGAGACGCTCCCAGCGCCATTGATCGAACTCGGCGGGCTGGCCGTTGCGCGGCGTCAATGGATCGATCTCCTCGTCGCGCCCGGTGAAGCGCAGCGCAAACCATTTCTGCCGCTGGCCGCGGAATTTGGCCAGCCGATGCGATGCCGGCCCGTCATAGTCCGGGAATTCGTAGGTCATCCAGTCGGTCTCACCGAGATAGTCGGCGTTGACCGCCCCGGTCTCTTCCCACAATTCGCGCATCACGGCCTGGCGCGGGTCCTCGCCAGCGTCGATGCCGCCTTGTGGCATCTGCCATTCGAGGCCGGGCAGTACGATTTCCGGACCGTCGTCCTTGATCCGGTGGCCGATCAGCACGCGTCCGTCGCCGTTGAACAGCGCGATGCCCACATTGGGGCGATAGGGCTTATCTGATGACATCTCGACCGGTGCGCCGCGCGTTTGTCTGGCCGATCATATGGCCGTCTATTTGGCCGCCAGACCGGCGAATTCCTTCACGACGCGCTCATAGACCGGACGCTTGAACGGCACAATCAGCTCCGGAAGATTCTTCATCGGCTCCCAGCGCCAGGTGATGAACTCGGCCTTGTGGCCGCCGCCGGGGTGGGCGACGTTGATCTCGTTCTCGTCGCCGGTGAAGCGCAATGCGAACCACTTCTGCCGCTGGCCGCGGTAGCGGCCCTTCCAAGCGCGGCCGGCGACGGTGCGCGGGATATCATAGATCAGCCAGTCCGAGACCTCGCCGAGCTTCTCCACCGACTTGACGCTGGTCTCTTCATAGAGCTCGCGCCGTGCGGCCTGAAACGTATCCTCGCCGGGATCGACGCCGCCTTGCGGCATCTGCCAGACATGCGCGTCGTCGACATGCTCAATGCCGCCGGCGCGGCGTCCGATGAAGACCAGCCCAGCCGTGTTGAGCAGCATGATGCCGACGCAGGTTCGATAGGGCAGGTCTTCGTAACGTGCCATGCCGCCGCTACCTCGTACAGTTCCTGGCGCCGCCGACCCGGCCCCCCGGCAAGGTCTCAAGCTGCACCAACGGATTGATCTTTAGCCTGATTTTGATTTCAGCATCGCCGTTGTCAATGGCACAAGCATGATGCCCTTGGAGTCCAGTGTCTTGAGCCAGGCGCCGAGCCGCTCGATCGAGACCGGCAGCGCCGAGGCGACGCCCACGGCCGTGCCGCGTTCCTTGGCGATCGTTTCCAGCTTGACCAGCGCGCGGTCGATTTCCGCCGATGTCGGCACCACGTCGATGGCGAAATCCGCCTTGGCGAACGGCAACGATTGGCCGGCCGCGAGGCTCTGCGCGACGCTGCGCGGGGTGGAACCGTCGTCGAAAAAGCTCAGGCCGCGCTTGGCCGCCTCGCGCACGATGGGCTGCATCACCGGATCGGTCGCGACGAACCGGGCTCCCATGAAATTGGCGATCCCGGCATATCCCTGCAGGCGGCTGAGGTGCCAATAGAGACGGTCGAGGTTCTGCTCGCTGCTCAAGGTGGTCAGCAGGGTCTGCGGGCCCGGATCGTTGTCGGGATAGTCGAACGGCTCCATCGGGATCTGCAGCAGGATCTCGTGGCGCTGGGTCCGGGCTCGTTCCGCGAGCTTGCCGGGATCGGCGCCGTAGGGCGTGAAGGCCAGCGTCACGGCCGGCGGCAGCTTCATGATGGCGTCCGCGGTCTTGGCGGCGCCGACCCCGAGGCCGGCGACCACGATGGCGACCACGGGCATCCGGGCCGCCTTGGCGCGGTCGGCTTCGGCCGCATAGACCGTGAACGGCTTCAGGCCGTCGGCGACAACAGGGATCATGCCGTAGCGCGATTTTTCCAGCAGGCGCGGGTCGATCCCGGTCATCGCGAGCGGCGGCGCGTCGCCATCCGTGGTCTTTTCGGCCGGATCGCCGGCGCCGATCACCACGTCCTGGCGCTTGCCGCTGGAGCCGTCGATGATGGTGACGGTCTTGGCGTCGTTCTTGGCGTCGACGGCTGCGGCCGGGGCTTTGGCGGCGGATTTGACCGCCGGTTCGGCCGGGGCGTGTTTATCGTCGGCGGCTGCGGGCGGGGGATTGTGAAGCGCGATGCGGGCAATCGGTTCGCCGCCGAGCGGATTGTCGTTGAACAATGCGACGCCGGCGAAGCCGACCAGCACGAGGCCCAACAGCACGGCGAGCGCCTGCATCGCCGTGAATGGCAGGCGGAAACGGCGCGTCCTGCCCACGGTCTGCTGCCCAAGCGGCGTGCTCAGTTCGTCGGCCGCTTCTGCCATGCCCCTCCCCGAATCAACAGCGCGAACGATAGCACGATGCGGTGCATTTCCGCGCGCCGGCCTCCCCCGTCAAAGCACGGTTGGGGGTGGACGGCGAAAGCAGAAAGGGCGGCCCGAGGGCCGCCCTGTTCGCCTCAACAATTGGATTGGATCAGTTCGCAGCCTTGTTGCCGGGCTTGTCGACCGCGGCCTTGTCGCCGGGCGCAGCCGGTGCCGGCGTCGCGCTCGAGGTCGACTTGATGCCGTGCAGCAGGTCGTCGGCCATCTTCAGCGCCTTGTCGTCCTTGGCGTCCGGCGGGACGTAGGACTGCGAGCCGGTCTTCTCGTCGCCGTCGTTCTTCAGATGGCCACGCAGCGAGGCCTCGCCCTTGGTGTCGGTGCGCGCCTTCAGCTCTTCCGGCACGTCCTGCAGCACCTCGATGTCGGGCACGATGCCCTTGGCCTGGATCGACTTGCCCGACGGCGTGTAGTAGCGCGCGGTGGTCAGACGCAGCGCGCCGTTGCCCGAGCCGAGCGGGATGATGGTCTGCACCGAACCCTTGCCGAACGAGCGGGTGCCGACCAGCGTCGCACGCTTGTGGTCCTGCAGCGCGCCGGCGACGATTTCGGAGGCCGATGCCGAGCCGCCGTTGATCAGCACGATGACCGGCTTGCCCTTGGTCAGGTCGCCGGGGTGCGCGGCGCGGCGCTGGGTTTCCTCGGCATTGCGTCCGCGGGTCGAGACGATCTCGCCGCGCTCCAGGAAGGAGTCGGACACGGTGACGGCCTCTTCGAGCAGGCCGCCGGGGTTGTTTCGGAGATCGATGATGTAGCCCTTCAGCTTGTCGCCGATCTGGCTCTGCAGATTGGCGACTTCCTTCTTCAGGCCTTCGGTGGTCTGCTCGTTGAAGGTGGTGATGCGGATGTAGGCGATGTCGTCGGCCTCGACGCGCGCCCGCACCGACCGAACGCGGATGTTGTCGCGCACCAGCGTGACGTCGATCGGATTGTCCTGGCCCTTGCGGATGATCTTGAGCTTGATCTTGGTGTTGACCGGACCGCGCATCTTCTCGACGGCCTGGTTCAGCGTCAGGCCCTGCACGGCCTCATCGTCGAGATTGGTGATGATGTCGTTGGCCATGATGCCGGCCTTCGAGGCCGGGGTGTCGTCGATCGGCGAGACGACCTTGATCAGGCCGTCTTCCATCGTGACCTCGATGCCGAGGCCGCCGAACTCGCCGCGGGTCTGCACCTGCATGTCGCGGAAGCTCTTGGCGTCCATGTAGCTCGAGTGCGGGTCGAGGCCGGACAGCATGCCCGAGATCGCGGACTCGACGAGCTTGCTGTCATCCGGCTTCTCGACATAGTCGCTGCGCACCCGTTCGAACACGTCGCCGAACAGATTGAGCTGGCGGTAGGTGTCCGACGTCGCGGCGCGCGCGCTCGATCCCATCAGCACAGCGCGGGGCTGCGTGACGAAAAGCGTCAGGGCCGCGCCGGTGGCGGCGCTAAGGAGAATTACCGAAGTCTTGCGCATCATCCGCGAACCTTTTCGCCTTCATTTGCGGCCCACCATGGACCTGGATCGATTGGAGTGCCGTCTTTCCGGAACTCGACATAGAGCACTGGCTGGCTCGCATTGGTCGCGAGAATGGATGCAACCTGGGACGTCGACCCCATGGTCGCAACCGGCTCCCCCGTTAGCACAAACTGGCCGATGTTTACCGAAATACGCTCCATCCCGGCGATCAGGACATGATACCCGCCCCCGGCATTGAGGATCAAGAGTTGTCCGTAGCTGCGGAAAGGACCAGCGTAAACAACCCAGCCGTCACACGGGGTTGTGACCTGCGCGCCCGGTTTGGCGGCCAAAGAAATGCCCTTTTGTACGCCCCCCGCGCCGTCGGAACCGCCAAATTCGCGAATCTTGGTGCCATTCACGGGATAGGAGAACAGGCCTTTGGCCGAGGCGAAGGCGACCGCCGGGCTCATGCGGGCCGGGTCCTTGAGCGCCCCCAGATTGGGCTTGCCGTTGACGGTCGCCGGGGCCCCCTGGAGGCTGGCCGTGGCGGCGGCCTTGGCCGCGCTCTTGAGATCCTGCTCCATCTTGGCGATCAGGCTCTGCAGGTCGGCGGACTGCTTCGACAGCGCGATGGCGCGGGCGCCTTCGGCCTCCATGTCCTTTTCGGCCGCGCTTTGCTGGCGCTGCCGTTCGTCGACCAATGCGGCGAGGCGGGTCTGGTCTTCCCTGAGTTTGTCGCGGTCGCCCGCCAGCGCATCGCGCTCGGTCGAGATGGTCTTGCGCAGCGCCACCAGTTCGCCGAGATCGGACGCAAGCTTCTCGGCGCGGACGCGCAATTCCGGCACCACCGCGCCGAGCAGCATCGCGGTGCGCAGCGATTGCAGCGCATCCTCGGGCCGCACCAGCAGCGCCGGCGGCGTGCGCCGCCCGGCGCGCTGCAGCGCGGCAAGCACCTCGATCACTTCGGAGCGGCGTGAATCGAGCGAGCCGCGGATTTCGCGCTCGCGGCCATCGAGCGGCTGCAAGCGTGCCTCGGCGTCGGCGATCCGCGTCTCGACGCCGCGCACCTGGCCGGCAATGTCGATCAGCTGCTGATTGAGCTTGCTGCGGTCCTGGCCGATCGCGGCGATGTCGGCCTTCAACTTCTCCTGCAACTCGGTGGCCTTGCGCTGCTGTTCGCGCGCGGCCTCGAGCTCCTGCTCGCGCTGCTTGATGGCGTCGGGCGATGTTTCTGCCGTCGTGGCCTGCTGTGCCGGCGGGGCGGACTGTTGCGCGGGTGGTGTCGCCTGCGCATGCGCCGCGGTCAGCGGATACGCGCCGAGCATAGCGATCGACAGAGGCAGGGATGCCGGCAGCCAGCGGCGGCGCGCGGTGCCGCGATGCGAATCCGAAGCTGTGTCCCGCTTGTGCTGCATTCGCGTGCGTTCAGCGCTTTCGACTGTCCGTCACCGCGCCTCAGGCGCGATGGTAGGGGTGGCCGGCCAAAATGGTCGCGGCCCGATAAATCTGTTCCAGAAGCATGACGCGGACCATTTGGTGCGGCCAGGTCGCGGAGCCGAATGCAATACGCAACGAAGCCTTGCGCTGCAATTCAGGCGAAAGTCCGTCCGCACCGCCGATCATGAAGACAGTATGTGCTGCCCCCTCGTCGCGCCAGCGGCCGAGCTGCTGCGCAAAGCTCGCGCTGTCGATGCTCTTGCCGCGTTCGTCGAGCGCGACCAGCATGTGCTTTTCCGGCAGCAGCGCCGCGATCGCCGCGGCCTCCTCAGTGATGCGCGCAGACGTATCGCGCGCGCGGCTCTCCGCAATCTCATGGATCTCGAGGCCGCGAAAGCCGAGCTTGCGGCCGATATCTTCGAAGCGCTCGCGGTAGCGCTCGGCGAGCTCCCGTTCAGGGCCCTGTTTCAGACGGCCGATGCAGATCACGACGAGACGCATCAACGCAGACTAGCTGCGCTGCAACCGATTCGCATCGGCTTCGATACGCCTTAGACCGCCGCGACGGCCGGGTTCTGAGTCCACAACCGCTCGAGATTGTAGAACTCGCGCACCTCAGGCCTGAACACGTGCACGATCACCTCGCCGGAATCGATCAGCACCCAGTCGCAATTGGGCAAGCCCTCGACATGGATGTTCTTGACCCCGTTTTCCTTGAGGCTCTTCGTCACATTTTCCGCGATCGCGCCAACGTGCCGGTTAACCCGGCCGGTGGTGACGATCATGTAGTCGGAATATGCGGATTTGCCGCGAAGGTCGATGGTGACCGTCTCTTCCGCTTTCATGTCGTCGAGGCGGGAGAGGATCAGGCTCAGCGTCTTGTTGGCATCCGGTTTGTCGGCATCCGGTTGCGCCTGCAAGGCCGCGGTTTTCGTCGATGTTTTACGCGCAGTCTTGGGACCTGAAGTCTTGGGAACTTTCGGTAAAACAGACTTTGACAATACAGATGTGGCCAGGGACCATTCCTTTCACTGTATCGCGGGTGCCGAATCCTCGGCCCCACGCACCATTCTACGCATGTGGGGTTAATGGTTTCAATATCCAGTAACCCTTTTGCGCCTCACGCCGTCCTCCAGCTCCCGTCCGGGTTCCGCAGTCCGGTCGAAGACAAATTGGATTTCATTCCTGTCAGGAACACCCAGGCCGGCGCCTGCTGATCGGCCAGCCGTGTCGCCTGATTTTCAGGCAAGCGATAGCGCATGAGCGCCTGCGCCGCCGGTGCGGCAAGGGCGCGGAAACTCTGGGGCGGACGGTCGATCACGGCAATCGGCACATCGGACGCGATGCGCCGCCAATCTTTCCAGCGATGAAATTGCGCGAGATTGTCAGCGCCCATGATCCAGACGAAGTGCACGCCGGAGACACGGCGGCGCAAGTGGATGATCGTGTCGACAGTGTAGCGGACACCGATGACAGCTTCGAGACAGCTGATGTCGATGCGCGGATCGTCGGCAACGCGACGCGCGGCCGCGGCACGCTCGTTGAGCGCATGCAGGCCATCATGGTTCTTCAGCGGATTGCCCGGCGTCAGCAGCCACCACACGCGGTCGAGTTGCAAACGCTTGAGCGCGAACTGGCTGATGGCGCGATGCGCGGCGTGCGGTGGATTGAACGAGCCGCCGAGCAGCCCGATGCGCATGCCGTTGGTATAGAACGGAAGCGCCTGGGCTGGGGATAACGGCACGGTGGAAGCTTGTTGCAATGGTTTACCGTGCGCGTGCGACAATGATCACGGCCGGGTCTGCCCGGTGCCGTGGACGCGATACTTGAAGCTCGTCAGCTGCTCGGCGCCGACCGGCCCGCGGGCGTGGAATTTGCCGGTGGCAATTCCGATCTCGGCGCCGAAGCCGAACTCGCCGCCATCGGCGAACTGGGTCGAGGCGTTGTGCAGCACGATCGCCGAATCGACCTCGTTGAGAAATCTCTGCGCGGCAGCGGCATCCTCCGTCACGATCGCATCGGTGTGATGCGAGCCGTGATTCTGAATATGCGCGATCGCTTCATCGAGACTGCCGACGATCTTCGCCGAGATGATCGCGTCCTCATATTCGGTGTTCCAGTCCTCGTCGGATGCGGGCTTCACCCTGGCGTCGGCGCCTTGCACGATTTCGTCGCCGCGCACCTCGCAACCGGCATCGATCAACAACTCGACCAGCGGTTTCAGCTTCGTCGCGGCAGCGTTGCGATCGATCAGCAGGGTCTCGACGGCGCCACAGACACCGGGACGGCGCATCTTGGCGTTCAGCACGACCTCCTTGGCCATATCTAGCCTGGCGCTGGCATCGACATAGATGTGGTTGACGCCCTCCAGATGCGCGAACACCGGAACGCGCGCCTCCGCCTCGACGCGCGCGACCAGGCTCTTGCCGCCGCGCGGCACGATCACGTCGATGCCGCCGTTCAATCCCGTCAGCATCAGGCCGACGGCCGCGCGGTCACGGGTCGGCACCAGGGTGATCGCGGCCTCAGGCAGGCCGGCTTCACGCAGGCCCTGCACCAGGCAATCATGGATCGCGCGGCACGATCGGAAGCTGTCGGAGCCACCGCGCAGGATCACGGCGTTGCCGGATTTCAGGCACAGCACGCCGGCGTCGGCGGCGACATTGGGGCGGCTCTCGAAGATCACGCCGATTACGCCGAGCGGCACGCGGACGCGCTCGATGGTCATGCCGTTTGGACGCTGCCAGCTTTCGGTGACGGCGCCGACCGGATCGACAATCTCGCGCACGGTTGCCACGCCATCGGCCATGGCGGCGACGCGCGCCGGCGTCAGTGTCAGACGGTCGACGAAGGCTGACGTCATGCCGCCCGCGCGCGCCTCGGCGACATCCTCGGCATTGGCTGCAAGAATGGCCGGTGCGTTGGCCCGGATCGCGCGCTCGATCGCGGCGAGCGCCCGGTTCTTCTGCTCCGGCGGCGCCAGCGCCAGCACGCGCGCGGCGGCGCGCGCCTTGGCGGCAAGGTCGGTCATCAGGGCGGCGAGATCGGCGTTGCCGTCGATCGCCTTCAGGGGGGCGCTCATGGAAGTCCCGGCTTTCGATTAAGGCTATGTTCTAGCATGGCAATTGAGGGGTGGCGAGGCGCGGAACCGGCATGGCAGGTGGGCGGCAGGCCCAGCCTGTCGGCCGGGTAGGCTATCTGGGCCTACTTGGCCGGGATCGCCCCGGCCGGGCCGATCACGAGGTCGTCGCGGTGGATCATCTCGGAGCGGCCGCTGATGCCCAGGATGGCCATCACGTCCGGCGAGGAGCGGCCCTTGATCTTCTCGGCATTCTCGGCGTCGTAGGCGACCAGGCCCCGGCCGATCTCATGGGTGTCGGGGCCGCGCACTACCACGGCATCGCCGCGGGCGAACTGGCCGTCGACCCGGATCACGCCGGCCGGCAGCAGGCTCTTGCCGGCGCGCAAAGCGGCCACCGCACCGGCATCGATGGTCAGCGTGCCCTTCGGCTCGAGCGAGCCCGCGATCCAGCGCTTGCGCGCGGTGACGGGATTGGCCGGGGTCAGGAACCAGGTGCAGCGGCCGCCGTCGGCGATCGCCTGCAAGGGATGCTCGATCTTGCCGGAGGCGATCAGCATGTGGGTGCCGGCGGTGGTCGCGATCTTCGCGGCCTCGATCTTGGTGGTCATGCCGCCGCGCGACAGTTCGGAGCCGGCCGAGCCGGCCATCCCTTCGATCTCCGAGGTGATGCTTTCGACCACCGGGATCAGCTTGGCATCGGGATCGATCGCGGGCGGCGCGGTGTAGAGGCCGTCGATATCGGACAGCAGGATCAGCAGATCCGCGCTCGCCATGGTGGCGACGCGGGCGGCGAGGCGATCATTGTCGCCGTAGCGGATCTCGGTGGTGGCGACCGTATCGTTCTCGTTGATCACGGGCACCGCGCGCCATTCCAGCAGCTTGGCGATGGTCGAGCGCGCATTGAGATAGCGGCGGCGCTCTTCGGTGTCCTGCAGCGTCACGAGGATCTGCCCGGCGCCGATGCCGTGATGGCCGAGCACCTCCGACCAGATCCGCGCCAGCGCGATCTGGCCGACTGCGGCGGCAGCCTGGCTCTCCTCGAGCTTCAGCGGGCCGCGCGGCAGCTTCAGGCGGCTGCGGCCGAGCGCGATCGAGCCCGACGACACCACCATGACCTCGCAGCCTCGCTTGTGCAGCTTCGCAATATCGTCGACCAGCGCGGCGAGCCAGGATGCGCGGACTTCGCCGGCCTGCGAGTCGACCAATAGCGACGAGCCGACCTTGACGACGATGCGGCGAAAGTTCTTGAGCGCGGGGCGTTTCATGGGTTTGGTCTGGCAGGAAAGTGGAAGCAAGAGGCGCCACGATGTGGCTTAAGAAGTCGAAGTGCCGCTCAACCCTGCGGCACCGGCGTCGCCCACGGCTCCGCCTGGCTCTTGGCCTTGTTGGACACCGGCGCTTCGCCGATCACCTCGACCAGCGCGCGCAGCGCGTCCTGCACGCCGTCGCCCGTCACGCCTGAGACCAGCAGCGGCGTCTTCTTCGCCGCCCGCTTGAGGCGGTCCTTCTGCTTCTTCAACTCGTCCGGCTCCACCGCGTCGATCTTGTTCAGCGCGACGATCTCGATCTTGTCGGCGAGATGGCCTTCATAGGCTTCGAGCTCGGTGCGCACGGTCTTGTAGGCCTTGCCGGCGTGCTCACAGGTCGCATCGACCAGATGCAGCAGCACGCGGCAGCGCTCGACATGGCCGAGGAAGCGATCGCCGAGGCCGGCACCTTCATGCGCGCCTTCGATCAGGCCGGGGATGTCGGCGAGCACGAATTCGCGGCCGCCGTAATTCACCACCCCGAGCTGCGGATGCAGCGTGGTGAAGGGATAGTCGGCGATCTTCGGTCGCGCCGCGCTGACCACCGACAGGAAGGTCGACTTGCCGGCATTCGGCAGGCCGACAAGGCCGGCGTCGGCGATCAGCTTCAGCCGCAGCCAGATCCATCGTTCTTCACCCGGCGCACCGGGATTTGCGTTGCGCGGCGTGCGGTTGGTGGAAGACTTGAAATGCGCGTTGCCGAAGCCGCCATTGCCGCCTTCAGCCAGCACGAATTTCTCGCCGAGTTCGGTGAAATCGTGCAGCAGCGTCTCGCGGTCCTCGTCGAACACCTGGGTGCCGACCGGCACTTTCAGCACGATCGGCTTGCCGTTGGCGCCATGGCGGTCCTTGCCCATGCCATTGGTGCCTTTTTGCGCCTTGAAGTGCTGCTGGTAGCGGTAGTCGATCAGCGTGTTCAGTCCGTCGACGGACTCGATGATGACGTCGCCGCCGCGGCCGCCATTGCCGCCGGAGGGGCCGCCGAACTCGATGAACTTCTCGCGCCGGAACGCGACGCAGCCGTTGCCGCCGTCGCCGGAGCGAATATAGACCTTGGCTTCATCGAGGAATTTCATGATCCGTACTAGTTAGGGCAGGGGGGCCGCGGCGGCAACCCGGAAAGGCCCTGACTTCGGCGAAAAGCCTTAATTTTCGGGCCTTTTTGCGGCCCTTAGCGCCAAAGCGCGGCTATCGCGCTTTGGCCTGTCCTTTGAGCATGATCTTTTCGGAAAACCGCTTCACACTTTTCCGGATCATGCTGCGGGCCGCCGCCGCACAAGGAATTTCTGCATCCCCTCCAGCACCAGCTCGCGGCGCTGGTTGTGCACGGTCGAGCGCAGCGTCACGACGCCCGTGGTCCGGCCGGGCGCGAGCTCGATCACCTCCAGCGCGGGGTAGATGGTATCGCCGGCATAGACCGGTTTCAGGAACTTGCTCGACTGTTCCAGGAAGCCGATCAGCGACTCCTCCACGACATAGGGAAACAGCCCGGCGCCGGGCGCGGTGTGCACCAGGGTCTGGAAGCCATGCGCAAGCAGGTCCGGCATGCCCCGCGTGCGGCAATATTCGACGTCGTAATGGATCGGATGGGTGTCGCCGCTGGCGGTCTGGAACGCCGCGAATACCGCCGAGGTCTGGGTCCGGCTCGGAATCACGAAGCGCTCGCCGAGCACGAAATCCTCGAACCACCGCTGCGCGGGGACCATGCGATGCTGGGTGGGGTCGAATTCGCTCATGCGGCGTTTCCTGCTCTGTTTCTTGAATGGCTGACCTAGAGCCTATCCCGTTCCGATTGAATCGGAACGGGGATCTAGATTCTTGTTTTGACGCGTTTTCTTCACGCGAACCGGTATCCACTTCGCTCGAA
The DNA here is from genome assembly GCF_018129565.1 of Bradyrhizobium sp. AUGA SZCCT0105. Classification (NCBI taxonomy): domain Bacteria; kingdom Pseudomonadati; phylum Pseudomonadota; class Alphaproteobacteria; order Hyphomicrobiales; family Nitrobacteraceae; genus Bradyrhizobium; species Bradyrhizobium sp. AUGA SZCCT0105. Next base: position 111,519 of record NZ_JAFCMK010000009.1, read on the forward strand.
AACGCTCTACCGGTAGCGCAGGCGCCGCACTGCGACAATTGGTTCGATCTGCAGCCGCCGGGGTTGTCCTGCGCAACGACGTCGGTAAAACCGGCGACAGGACCGCCCGACTCAGAGGCGGCGACAACAAGAGAACAATGAGCCTGTTCGCAAAACTGTCCTCCTACGACGATCGATCGGCGCGGCTTGCCGGCATTGGCCTGATGCTGCTGTCGATCTTCATGTTCTCGTTCGGCGACGCGATGGGCAAATTCCTCGTCGCCACCTATTCGGTCGGGCAATTGCTGTGGCTGCGCGCCTGCGCGGCACTGCTGGTGCTGCTGCCGATCGTGTGGAAGCGGCGCGCGGATTTCCTGCATCTGGAGCGGCCGTGGCTGCAATTGCTGCGCGTCACGCTGTCGACGCTGGAGGTCGCGGCGTTCTTCCTCGCGACCGTCTATCTGCCGCTCGCCGACGTCATCACCTACTATTTGGCCGGTCCGATCTTCGTCACCGCGATGTCGGGCCTCGTGCTCGGCGAGCATATCGGCTGGCGGCGCTGGACCGCGATCCTGGTCGGCTTTTGCGGCGTGTTGATTGCGCTGCGGCCATCGGCGCAGACCATCAGCTGGCCGGCGATGATCGCGCTTGGCGGCAGCCTGTCGTTTGCGGTGCTGATGCTGATTACGCGCTCATTGCGCGCGACGCCCGACATCGTGTTGGCGACCACGCAATTCGGCGGCACCTTCATCCTCGGCCTCGTGCTCTCGCCGATCGGCTGGGTGACGCCATCGGCCGGCAGCCTCGTGCTGTTCTTCACCGCCGGCATCATCTCGGTCGCGGCGCTGCTGTGCGTGAACCGCTCGCTGAAGCTCGCGCCGGCAAGCGTGGTGGTGCCGTACCAGTATTCGATGATCGTCTGGGCGGTGATCTTCGGCTTCGTGGTGTTCGGCGACGTGCCGTCCTGGGCCACGATCGTCGGCGCCGCCATCATCATCGCGGCCGGCCTCTACATCTTCGTGCGCGAACAGCAGCTCGGACGCACGGATTCCGCGATCAATCCGCCGGCGTGACTCTTACCCTCCCCTGGAGGGGGCGAGACGAGCGAAGCTCGCTCTTGGGTCGCTGGGCATGCAGCGGAGCGGAATGCGCGGCGGGGTGGGGTGACGGTCTCTCCACTCGGACGCTGCCCGAGTTGAGAGATCACCCCACCCCGTCTTACATTTCGCTGCGCTCAATGTGATCCGACCCTCCCCCTCTAGGGGAGGGTGAAGGCCAGAGCCCTCAGCTCTCCCGCCGGGTCGAGTTGTTCCAGCTCTTCAGCGACGCCCAGACGCCGCGCGACAGCCGGAAGGCATCGACCGGGCTCGATGAGCCCAGCGCCTCGAAGCGGTACAGCTCGACGCCGATCCACTGGAAGCCGCACTTCTCGAGGATGTTGCGCGACAACGGGTTGACGACGCGGGCGCCCGCGATCAGCTGGTCGAGATCGAATTCCTCGAAGAAGTAGTCGATCACCGCGCGCGCGGACTCGGTGCCGAAACCCTGGCCCCAATGGTCGACACCGAGCCAGTAGCCGAGTTCGGCCGCGGTCTCGTCGCGCCAGTCGATGCCGACCATGCCGATCGGCGTGTGATTGTTCTCGATCAGGAAGACGGTTTCGCGTCCGCCGGCGCCGAGCGCGCGCACGAAGTCGATGGCGTCGTCCTGGGTATAGGGATGCGGAAGGCGGCGGGTGTTCTCCGCGATGCGGCGGTCATTGGCGAGGCGTGCAATTGCTTTTACGTCCGCGAGCGTCGGCTTGCGCAATGTCAGCCGTTCGGTCTCGAGGACGCAAGCTCTTGCCTCGCGCAAGGTCGGCGTCGGGATGTCCTGCAACATGTCGAGCTCCTGTGATGCGACAATCGGTACGCAACGCTTGGAACGTTGCGCGCGGTCGAACCGGATCGCGCGCAACAAAAAGGGGAGGCCGGTCATCCCGCCTCCCCTTGGAGCCCTTTGCGACTCCGCCGGTTCAACAGGACCCGGCGGACTCATGTGTGTCCACCGTCTACTCGGCCGCCTCTGCCATCGGAATAACCGATATGAATGTGCGGCCATTGGCTTTGGCACGGAACTCGACATGACCCTCGACCTTGGCGAAGAGAGTATGATCGGTGCCCATGCCGACATTAAGGCCAGGATGCCAGGTGGTGCCGCGCTGACGCGCGATGATGTTTCCGGGGATCACGCGCTCGCCACCGAACGCCTTGATGCCAAGGCGCTTGCCCTTGGAATCACGTCCGTTGCGCGATGAACCGCCTGCTTTTTTATGAGCCATAGCTCGTCTCCGACTTCGCTTTGATCTCTAGATCAATTCCTTGACGGAATCATTTCACGTTTTGTCACGCTTCAAATCTGAAAGCGCGACGATCACTTCTTCCTAGCTCTTGGCCGCGGCCTTCTTGGCCGGAGCCTTTTTCGCGGCCGGCGCCTTCTTCTTGGCCGCCTTCGGTGCTGCGTCCTCGCCATCATCGGCGGGCGCTGCGACCTTTTCCTTCTTCGGCCGCGGGCCGACGGTCGGCTTGGCGTTATCGGCGAGGATCTCGGTGATGCGAAGCACCGTGAGCTCGTCGCGATAGCCGCGCTTGCGGCGTGAATTCTTGCGGCGACGCTTCTTGAACGCGATCACCTTGGCGCCGCGCTTGTGCTGCAGCACTTCGGCCGCAACGGTGGCGCCTGCCACGGTGGGCGTTCCCAGCACCGGCGTGTCACCGCCGAGCACCAGAACTTCGCCTAGCTGCACGATCGTGCCGACATCGCCGGCGATCTTGCCAATCTCGAGTACATCATTCGGAACGACACGGTACTGCCGGCCGCCGGTTTTGATGACTGCGAACATCGTTTGATTCCTTCGTGTTCGGTTCCGGCCTCGGACGGTTAGCCCGGGTCGGCTTTTTGTTCAGTCGCTATGGGTTATGTGTTTCGCGCGAAGGGAATGAATTCCCAAACTGGATCGCACAAAAACAATCGGCGCGAGAAAACTCCGCGCCGGATGGGCGGACTTATAGCTGCTGACGAGGCGGAGTCAAGGTAAAGCAGGGCAAAAACCGGCCAAAAATGAAGGGTTTGGCGTGATTTTGACCTGGATTGCCCCTCAGGCCGCGGTCTTTGCCGCGGCCCGCGCGTGCCGGCGGATGGTCTGGGGCGGCTGGCCCAGCACCCGCAGGAACGCCCGCCGCATCCGTTCCCGATCGGCAAAGCCGGTCCCACCGGCAATTTCGTCCATCGAATGGCGGCCATCGCCGATCAATTCTCTGGCAGCCTCGACCCGGAGCTGCTCGATCGCCTTGGCCGGTGACTGGCCGGTTTCGGCGCGGAAGGCGCGGCTGAACTGGCGCGGACTGAGCCGTGCCACCTCGGCCAATTCCTCGACCGAGAGCTCGTTGCGCAGATGCGCCTTGGCGTAGTTGAGGGCGTTCTGGATGCGATCGGATTTCGGGTCGAGCTCGAGCAGCGCTGAAAACTGCGACTGTCCGCCGGTGCGGCGGTGATAGACGACGAGCTTGCGGGCCACCGAACGGGCGACCTCGACGCCCAAATCATGCTCGATCATCGCCAGCGCCAGATCGATCGTCGCGGTCATGCCGGCCGAGGTCCAGATCGGCCCGTCGACGATATAGATGCGGTCCTGCTCGACCTTCAGCCCGGGAAATCGGGCCTGCAATTCCGGGGCGAATTGCCAGTGCGTCGAGACGCGCCGGCCGTCGAGCAGGCCGGCTTCAGCCAGCGAGAAGGCGCCGATGCAGGGCGCGGCGATGCGCTGCGATGTCGTCATGGCGCGTCGCATGTAGTCGATCAACTTCGCCGATGCCGGATGAAGCTCGTGGCCGGCGCCGATGAAGACCGTGTCGAAGTTGCGATCGCCGAAGGCTTCGGTTTCGACATTGAAGCCGGCGGATGACCGCACCGGGCCGCCATTCTCCGACAGCAGCGTGACCTCATAGAACGGCACGCCCGCGATCAAATTGGCGACCTCGAAGGCGGTGATGGCGGTGAAGCCCATCACCTGGAACTCCGGGAAGACGACGAAGCCGATCTCCTGCATGGAACTCTCCAACCACAATCCGTGTCCTAAAAAGGTGTATATATGACATTTGAGACATGCAAGGGGGCCTGTAGAACCTGAGTAACGGCCAAGTCCGGCCGTTCAGGTCAAACAGGAGACCAACATGACCAAGTCAGCCAAAGGCACGGCGCTCGTTACCGGTGCGTCGTCCGGAATCGGTGCCATCTACGCGGACCGGCTCGCACGGCGTGGCTACGATCTGATCCTCGTTGCCCGCAACCGTGAGCGCCTCGACGGGCTCGCCAAGCGTCTCGCGACGGAGACAGGCCGATCGATCGAGATCGTCGCCGCCGACCTCGCCAAGCGCGGCGATGTTGCACGGATCGAATCCATTCTGCGCAGCAACGAAGGCATCAGCGTGCTGGTGAACAACGCCGGCGTCGGCGCCACCGCACCGCTGCTCGCATCCGATGTCGACAAGATGAGCGACATGATCGCGCTCAATGTCGACGCGTTGATGCGCCTGACCTATGCGGCGGTGCCGGGATTCGTCGCGCGCGGCGGCGGCACCATCATCAACATCGCCTCGGTCGTCGGCGTCCAGCCGGAGCTGCTCAACGGCGTCTACGGCGGCAGCAAGGCCTTCGTGCTGGCGCTGACCCACTCGCTGCAGCACGAGCTGAAGGACAAGAACATTCGCGTCCAGGCCGTGCTGCCGGGGGCCACCGCCACCGAGTTCTGGGACATCGCCGGCACGCCTGTCGCGCATCTGCCCGGCGAGATCGTGATGAAGGCCGAGGACATGGTGAACGCTGCGCTGGCCGGGTTCGACCAGGGCGAGGTCTTCACCGTACCGTCGCTGCCGGATGCTGCCGATTGGCAGGCCTATGAGGCGGCCCGCCAGAAGCTGATGCCGAACCTGTCGCGCAGCACGCCCGCGGCGCGTTACGGGGTGAACGCGGCCTGACGCCGCAGCGAAGATTGCGTCCCGCGCAGGCCGAGCGCCCGAGCGCGGGACGCAACCATTTGAGTTCCCCGTCGTTAATGCAGGGAATCTCAAGCGGGCAGGGCGAATGGCCGAAGACACCGGACTGACCACAGGAATCGCGCACCACGGTGCCTCGCGGCTGCCATCCGTCGACATCGACAGCTTCAACATCGAGCTGAAGGACGACGAGGGTTTTCTCGGCGATCGCGCTTCCAAGGGCGCTTTCCGCAAGATCCTCGACCGCTGGCGCAAGCCGCTGCGCAAATCCGACGAGGATCCGTTCGGCGAGGAGCCCTCGGACCAGATCAGCAAGAAGAAGCTCGACGAATTGCTGGTCGGCGACGACACCGAGGCCTCCGCGGTCGTGCACAGCGCGATCGAGGAGTTTGCGCAGGAGCTTGCTTATGTGACGCGGCGCTTCCTCGGCACCAAGGCCTGGGCCAAGACCGAGCGTATCGTGGTCGGCGGCGGCTTTCGCGACTCCAGGCTCGGCGAGCTCGCCATCGCGCGCACCGACATCATCCTGAAGTCGGAGGATTTCAAGGTCGACCTGGTGCCGATCCGCTTTCATCCCGATGATGCCGGGCTGATCGGCACGCTGCATCTGGCGCCGTCGTGGATTTTCGAGGCGCATGACGGCGTGCTCGCGGTCGATATCGGCGGCACCAACATCCGCTGCGGCATCGTCGAGACGCGCTGGAAGAAGGCGCCCGATCTTTCCAAGGCAACGGTCTGGAAATCCGAGCTGTGGCGCCACGCCGATGACGAGCCGACGCGCGAAGGCGCGGTGAAGCGGTTGGTGAAGATGCTGAAGGATCTGATTGCTGCCGCCGAGAAGGAGAACCTCAGACTCGCGCCGTTCATCGGCATCGCCTGTCCCGGCGTCATCAACGAGGACGGCTCGATCGAGAAGGGCGCCCAGAATTTGCCGGGCAATTGGGAGAGCAGCAAATTCAACCTGCCGGCGAGCCTGGTCGAGGCGATCCCGCAGATCGGCGATCATGACACCGCGATCGTGATGCACAATGACGGCGTGGCGCAGGGGCTGGCCGAGGTGCCGTTCATGCAGGATGTCGCGCGCTGGGGCGTGCTGACGATCGGAACCGGGCTCGGCAATGCCCGCTACACCAATCGCAAGAAAGACAACGGCAAGGACGAGAAGAAGGCCGAGAAAAGGGACAAGGACGACGAGGACGAAAAGAGCGAGAAAAAGGCCAAGAAAGCCAAGAAGGCCGACGCCTGAGCCGCTCGGGCCGGCCGATCGCCCGGTAAGGTTGATCGGTTAGGTTAAGATGGGGTTCGCGTTGCTGTTTGGGCGCCGGCCGCTACCGTGGACCGTGTCGCTCCCGCCGACCGGCGAAGCCGCACTTCCCGGCCAGCAATATTGAGAAGCGGCACGGGACCGCCAGTTTTTGTCGCGTCCTGGCGGTCCCACCACCTTCTACTTCCAATTGATCCGCGCGAAGAAGCTGGCGATCTCGGCCGCGGCGCAGTCGGGATCCTCGCGATGCGGGAAGTGCCCGACATCGGGAAACATCTTCAGGTCCAGGTTCGAGAAGGTCTCGCCCAGCCGGTCGGTCCAGGCGTAGGGAAACAGCGGGTCGTGCTCGGCCCAGCGGATGCAGGTCGGCACCGCAATCGGCGGCAGCGCAGGCGCTTCGCCCTGCATCATCTTCACGCGGCCCGCATGCGACGCGCGATAATGCGCAAAGCCGCCGGCGAGGTTGCCCGGCTTGTAGAAGTTGTCGGCGAAGTCCTCGATCACGTCGTCGAACGCGGCCTTGCGGTGGGTCCAGCTGTGCAGGAAATGGCCGATGTAAGTGCGGCAGGTCTCTCTGTTCGTGCCGACCAGCGCGGGCGCCATCTCCATCTGGTGGAACGACTGGTACCAGATGTGGTTCAGCCGGTCCGGCGCGGCCATTCGCGCCCCGATGCCGGGATAGACGAAGTCGAAGAAAAACAGCCCGGCGATGCGCTCGGACGCCTTGCGGGCGAGCGGCTGCATCACCGCGCCGCCGACGTCGTGGCCGACCACGCCGGCCTTGTCGATCCCGAGTGCGTCCAGCAGCGCCAGCATGTCGTCGGTATGCTGATCGGGGCCAAACGGGCCCTGCGGCTTGTCGCTGTCGCCGAAGCCGCGCAGGTCGGGCGCGATCAGGGTGTAGCGGTCGGCGAGGCGCGCCATCACCGGCTTCCAGGTCAGCCAGAATTCCGGCCAGCCATGCAACAGCAGCAGCGGCGGGCCGCTCCCGGTCCGCGCGACGTGGAACGCCGCGCCATTGGCTCGAATCGTCACATGCTCCATGGGCCCTCCTGCTGCCTTTGCTTCGCCCGCGCGCCGACCGGACCACAACCGTCCCGCTAGCGCCTTGTTTCCGCGCACTTTCTTGCGTCATCCCGGTGGTTCGATGGGACGAGGCGCCGGTGACGGAAATATTATTGCAGCGCCTTGTCTGGCCCGCCATCCTCGCCTAGAACACGCCCCGACCGCGGGTGGCGCAAATCACCCGGGCCATCGGAGAGGTGGCAGAGTGGTTGAATGCACCGCACTCGAAATGCGGCATAGGTGCAAGCCTATCGGGGGTTCGAATCCCTCCCTCTCCGCCATAATAAAACGGCTTCGAGAAAGCCCCGCAAAATCGGGTCTTACTGCACGCCAGGAACTTCTGGTGTAGCCCCCGAGGTAGCCCCTGGCTAACACGTCCGGCGGCAGTCGCGACAAGCGGCCTTTGCGAGCCGGATCACGCCAACTCGACCGGAAAACGCCACTGGATATTTCGCTTTCAGGCCCTCCGTTGTCGGCGCGGCCGGAAGGTTAGGCAACATTCAGGCCATCGATTCTTGATAGAAAAGTCTTCAAGATGGGCGAGGCGTTGTCTCGACGGAAGCCGACCGTCACAGCAATCGTCGGCGCATCACCTTCGAGGGGGCGACTTACGACCGACCAAGGCAGAAAATTCTTCGCCGATGCTGGCAAAATCGCAACGCCGCGGTTGGATGCGACGAGCGAGATCGCCATAGCGTAGTTGTCGATCTCGAACGCTGGTGTGATCTCGATGCCGCAGCGATCGAGATAACCGGCGATGAGCGCGCGCAGCACACGCGGCACTTTCGAGATGCCGATATAGGTTTCGCCGACCAAATCCTTCGGATCGAAAGTCTCTCGCTGCGCGAGCCTGTGATCGCTGGGCAGAACCGCGACCAGCGGCTCCTGCGCCACGACCTTGAATTCAATATCCGGTATCTTTTCGCCGCGCAGGAATGCGACGTCCAGCCTGCCATGTGTGAGCTCTTCCGCCAGCGTCGCCGAATGATCGCTGGATACCCGAATTTCGATGTCGGCCAGTTCGTTGCGTAGCAATCTGGTGGCACGTGGTAGCCAATCGACCTCCTGCCCGGTGGTGAAGCCGATCGCAAACACCTGCTTGCTCGGCTGCGCCGCGCGCCGAGCGCCTTCGGTGGCCGCTTCGGCTTGCATCAGTGCCAATCGCGCGTGATCGAGGAAGACCCGGCCAGCCTCCGTCAGCTGCACGCCGTGCACGCTGCGGGTCAGGAGCGGCACGCCGACTTCGTATTCCAGGTCCCGGATTTGCCGGCTCAGTGAAGGCTGCGCGGTGTGCAGTCGCTTCTCGGCCGCCACGGTGAGACTGCCTTCTTCGGCGACGGCGACGAAATAGCGGAGATGACGAAGCTCCATTCCATGCTCTCCAGGTATGGAGAGGGAGCTTACAAAGTCTTTTTCAAAAGCGCTAGGACGCCCCAAATAGCTTCCAACGCTGAACGGCAAAGTGCCTTGGGACCATGCCTACGTGGCAGGGAATGGCAAGTTTTTGCCGAAATCGAGGAGCTTCGTATGTCCACTCCCGTAGTCCTCATCACCGGCGCGCTGACCGGCATCGGCCGCGCCACCGCCATCGCCTTCGCCAAACAGGGCTCGACCGTGGTCGTCTCCGGCCGCCGAGAGGCCGAAGGCCGGTCGCTCGAGGCCGAGCTCCGGAGCCTCGGCGCGGAGGCCGCGTTCCTTCCGGCCGACGTGCGTCATGAAGACGACATCCGTCGCCTGGTCGACCAGACGGTCGCGCGCTTCGGCCGGCTGGATGTTGCCGTCAACAATGCCGGCACCGAGGGCACGCCGGGGCCAGTGACCTCGACGACGCTGGAAAGCTATGCCGCGATGTTCGACACCAACGTGCTCGGCACCTTGCTCAGCCTGAAGCACGAACTCAGGGTCATGCAGCGGCAGGGCGCGGGCAGCATCGTCAACATCTCGTCAACCATGGGCGAGCGCGGCGCTGCCAACCTGTCGCTCTACGTCGCGAGTAAGCACGCCGTGGAAGGCCTCACCAAATCCGCAGCACTCGAAGCGGCCGCTTTCGGCGTCCGCGTCAACGCAGTGGCGCCGGGGCCGACAGAGACCGCGATGCTCGATCGTCTGACCGGCTCGCCGGATAAGAAGGCTGCCTTCTACGCCGCCGTACCGCTCAAGCGCGGCGCGAGACCAGAGGAAATCGCAGAGGCCGTCGCTTTCGTGGCTTCGGAGAAGGCCTCTTTCATCACAGGCCAGATCGTACGGGTCAACGGCGGCAAGACCGCAAGCTGAATCCATTCGGTCACATCATCTCAGACATAAAGGAGTTCTGCCATGACCACGCACACACACCAAACTGCGCCCACCCAATTCGTCGAAGCCAACGGCACCCGCTTCGCCTATCGGCGCTTCGGCAAGACAGGCGGCGTGCCGATCGTCATGAACATCCATTTCCGCGGCACCATGGACCATTGGGATCCGGCCGTGACCGATGGGCTGGCACAGCAACGCGAAGTCATCCTGTTCGACAATGCGGGCATCGGCGCCAGCTCGGGCCAGACGCCGGCGACCATCCCCGGCATGGCGACAGATGCCATCGCCTTCATCAGGGCGCTCGGGATCGGCAAGGCCGACATCCTCGGCTATTCGCTCGGCGGCAAGGTCGCTCAGGAGATCGCCGTGCAGGCGCCCGACCTGGTGCGCAAGCTGGTCCTGGTGGGCACCGGACCGCGTGGCGCCGACACCGCCGCCAGCAAATCAGCAGAGATCTTCTCTGCTACCTACGATCCGCCCGAACATCTCTGGATCGCCGCGCATTTCCTGCCCAATGCTGCCGGCCGCGCGGCCGGCCTGAAGTACCTCGAACGCAAGTTCCGCCGCAAGGATCGCAGCCCGGAAGTGAGCGAGGCGTCCGCCGCGGCGCAGTATGCGGCGATCGTCAAGTCGAATGAGAAGACCGATGGCGTGTGGGATTACCTGGCCGACATCCATCATCCGGCTCTGGTGGTCGACGGCAGCAACGACCTGATCATCCCCACGGTCAACGGATTCACGCTGCAGCAGCATCTGCCGAACGCGCATCTCATCATCTATCCCGACTCCAGCCACGGGCCTCAGAACCAGTACCCGGAACTCTTCGTGGCCCACGCCGCCCTGTTCCTGGATGCATGACCAAGCGCGAGTCGTCGAGCCGGTCGGTCGCGCTTCCAGCACGTCCAATCGGTGCCCTTGATTCCCTCGAAGGAAGATCATCATGAAACCGTGCTGTGGAAAGACCGCGCTCGTCACCGGCGCCTCGCGCGGCATCGGGCGCGCCGCCGCCCTGGCGCTCTCCAAGGCTGGAGCCCAGGTCCTGGTCCACTACGGACGCGGCGCCGCGGACGCGCGTTCGGTGGTCGACGAAATCAAGACTGCTGGAGGCAAGGCCGAGGCGATCGGCTTCGATCTCTCCGATGCTCAAGGCGCGCATAAGCTCGCCTTCAAGGTGCGCGAAATCGTCGGCGAACGGCTCGACATTCTGGTCGCCAATGCCGGCGTGTCGAAGGCCGCAACGATCGAGGAGACCACGGTCGAGGACTTCGACGCGCTGTTCGCCGTCAATGTCCGCGCTCCATATTTTCTGGTCCAGCAGTTGCTGCCGATCCTGAAAGCTGGGTCCAGCGTCATCTTCACGTCCTCGCTCGCAGCGCACGCGGCGGTCGGGAATCTTTCCGCCTACGCCGCCACCAAGGGCGCCGTCGACACCCTGGTCAAGCACTTCGCCCTGATCCTCGGAGCCAGGGGCGTGCGGGTTAACGCCGTGGCGCCCGGCGTCGTCGAGACCGACATGTCCAGCTTCGCAAGGACCGAGTCCGGCCGCGAGTTCACCCTCTCCATGCAGGCGCTAAAGCGGGTGGCGCAGCCCGACGACATCGCCGGCGCCATCGCCTTCCTGGCCTCCGACGCCGCGCGCTGGGTGTCCGGCGACACGCTGCGGGTGGACGGCGGCTCGAAGCTTTGAGCGACAAGAAGCAATGAAAGGACAACGTCATGACGGAACGCATGATCAAGATACCCGGCCCGGATCACCCGATCACCATCGAGCGGAACGAAAAGCGGGTCATCGTCACCGTCGGTGGACGCGTGATCGCGGATACGCGCAACGCGCTCACCTTGCGCGAGTCCAAGTATCCACCGGTCCAGTACATTCCGCGCCAAGACGTGGACATGGCCGCCCTCGCACGATCGGCCACGCAAACCTTCTGCCCGTACAAGGGGGACGCCGCCTATTTCAGCATCCCGGCCGGCGGCGAGCGCTCGACCGATGCGATCTGGACCTATGAAGCGCCCTATGAGGCCGTGGCCGAGATCAAGAATCACCTCGCTTTCTACCTCGACCGCGTCGACGCGATCGAGGATCAGGCCGCCTGAGCGGCATCTTCAAGGAGTACGTCATGTCTGATCTCACCGGCAAAGTCGCCATCGTCACCGGCGCGTCGAAAGGCATCGGTGCCGCCGTCGCCAAGACCCTGGCCGCACGTGGCGCCGCGGTCGTTGTCAATTATGCGTCGAGCAAAGCCGGCGCCGAGGCGGTGGTCAATTCGATCACCGGCTCGGACGGCAAGGCAATCGCCGTCAAGGGCGATGTCTCCAAGGCTGCGGAAGCCAAGGCTCTGGTGGACGCAGCCATTTCTGCCTACGGTCGCCTCGACATCCTGGTCAACAACTCGGGCGTCTACGAATTCGGCCCCCTTGAATCGATCACCGAGCCGCAGTTCCGAAAGATGTTCGACGTCAACGTGCTGGGTTTGCTGCTGATGACCCAGGCCGCGGCCCCCCATCTCGGCGAAGGCGCCAGCATCATCAACATCGGCTCCGGCGTTACTGCCATCACCCCTCCACAGACGGCGGTCTACACCGCCACCAAGGGGGCGGTAGACGTCGTCACCGGCGTGTTGGCCAACGAACTCGGGCCTCGAAAAATCCGGGTCAACACCGTGAGCCCTAGCCTCACCGAGACCGAAGGCACCCACAGTGCCGGAATGCTCGCGTCCGAGTTCGAAGCCGGCATCATCGCCCAGACGCCGCTCGGGCGCCTTGGCCAGCCCCAGGACATCGCCGACGTCGTGGCCTTCGTGGCCTCGGATGACGCGCGCTGGGTGACCGGCGAAAGGATCTCGGCCGGTGGCGGCTTGCGCTGATGGGACGGGTCCATGTCGGCCTCCGGTCATCGGATGGCCGACATTCTGGGCCGAGACTGGTCTTGAGCCGCCGAGCGAGTCTTTGGGTCTCGCTCGGCGTTGACATGCGGTAACGGATGGGCGAACGGCTCGTGAGCTCGAGCGCTATTTCAAGTCCGGCTCCGGAAAGGCGCTTGCAAAGAAGCGCTTTCTTGGAAAGTCAGGCTAGCGGGCGCCGCGGCGCAGCAGCCAGTCTTTTGATTCACGTATCAAGCAGCAACGAGGCATACGTTCGCATCCGGCTACGCCAGGCCAGGAGAGCGCGGCTGGCCGCAAAGCCGGTCCGCGCCGCCTCCGAGAGACCAGCCAATGACCCCTGACATTCCAACAATCAGAACCGATCGCCTGACACTCCGTCCGCAAGCGTTCGACGACTTCCCCGCCTATCTGGCGTTCCTGGCTTCGTCCCGGTCCACCGGCGTGGGCGGTCCGTTCGATGTGCGCGCTGTGTGGGGGATGTTCTGCCACGACCTCGCGTGCTGGCGTTTGTTCGGCCATGGCGCGCTGATGATCGAACTCGCCGCGACCAAGCAGTGCGTCGGCCAGGTCGGCATCAACCATGGGCCGCTGTTTCCGGAGAAGGAACTCGGCTGGCTGCTCTATGACGGACATGAGGGACACGGCTACGCCACCGAAGCCGCGCTCGCGTTGCGCGACTGGGCTTTTGCAGCGCTGAAGCTGCCCACGTTGGTCAGCTACATGGCACCTGGCAATGCGATGTCTGCTGCGGTGGCAAGACGGTTGGGCGGTGTGCTCGATCCGTCGGCGCCGCGAGAAGATCCGCACGATCTCGTCTACCGCTATCGGGCGCGCTGAGCGGAGACGGATGAAGCATCATCAATTCCGCCATCTCGTCACATCAGGCACGTTTTGCAGCTTGTCGGGATTGCGGGTCACATAGATCGCAACGACCCGTTCGTTCTCGATTTGCAACGCGGTCGTTTGAACAATACCGTTCTCGATCGTGATGAAGCCCGGCAATCCGTTGATGATGGCGTAGCGGATCAATCGTGAGGGATGTACGGCGAACAGGCGGGCGAGCCCCGCGAAGCGCTCCATCGCGGCATCACACCCGACCAGAGGCTCTGTCGGTGCCGGGACCCGGCCACCGCCATCCGCATACACCACGACATCTTCGGCGAGCATGGCGCGGAGCGCGGCAAGATCGCCCGTCCGCGTCGCCGTGAAGAAGGCATTCGCGAGCCGCAAGCCTTCTTCATTCCCAACGGCGAATCGCGGCCTGGCATCGTGGATATGCGCGCGTGCGCGGCTGGCAAGCTTGCGGCAGGTCGCAGCCTCGCGCCCGATCGTCTCGGATACGGCATCGAACCCCAATCCGAACACGTCATGCAGCAGAAAAGCCGCCCGTTCCAATGGCGACAGGCGTTCCAGCGCGATCATCAACGGCAGGGTCAGATCGTCGGCCGCCTCCTCGTCCTCGGGGTCGAAGAACGGTTCGGGGAGCCACGGTCCGACATAGGTCACCCGCCGGCGCCGCGCGGACTTCAATTCGTTGAGGGATAATCGGGTGACGATGGTGTGCAGGAGCGCCTTGGGATCGCGCACCTGATCGCGATCGGCAGCGAGCCAGCGCAGCCAGGCGTCGTGCACGACATCCTCCGCGTCGGCGACCGAGCCCAGCATCCGATAGGCCAGCCGGATCAGGCGCGGCCGCAGCTCGGCGAAGATGCCGGCCGCCGATGTTTCGGCTGCATTTGTCATGACGCGGCCCGAACGGCGACCGCTGCTGCGTCGCGGCCGCGTGCAAACTGCAGTGCTGCCTTCGCCACCCGCCGTCCCAGGTGACGGGCGGTTGCGAGATCGGATTCCGGCGGCGCGGTATCCGGCCCCTCGTCGGTGTTCGATTGCGCGCCGGCCCCCAGCCAGAACCCCAGCCTGTTCGGATCGGCCTCCGATCCCGATGCGGAGTTGTTACCCGGCGGCAGGTCGAGATTGACCCAATGCATCCCGTGCTGGGCGGCGAACAATGCAAGCTGGATCAATGTGGAGAGCTTGTCGCCGGCATGGGCCCCCGAATTGGTGAAGCCGGCCGCAAGCTTGTCCCTCCACCGATAGCCTTTGGACATCACTGCACTTGAAGTTGCTTCCTGAAAGGCTTTGAAGGCTGCGGAGGCGGCGCCCATGTAGGTCGGTGTGCCGAAGATCAACGCTTCCGCCGCCATCAGTCGATCCCAGTTCTGCTCCACGCTCTCGACGGGCACCAGAAGCGCCTCCGCGCCATCGATATCCCCAACGCCGGACCTCACGGCCTCCGCCTGACGCCGGGTGTGGCCGTAAGCGCTATGATAGACGATCGCGATCAGGGTGCGACCGCCTCCGGTTCCGATAGTATGCATGGTGTCCTCTGCTGCTGGCATTGCAGAAGCTAGGACAAGGCAGCACGTCGAAACGTGACATGTTCTCCGGACTTTCGTCCGGAGGATATTGCGGCAATTGACCGCCACTCGGGCTGGAGCGGTGGCCACCGGCTACTGTGCATGGGGTTGTTTTCGATATTTTGCTGGGAGCCGGGTCCGCCGGACGCGATCGACCCTCGCCGGCGCGCCGGCCCGCGTCGGTAACCTTAATTCTTCGTTTCGATTGTCGATAAAGTTTTATCGATTATCCTCGTGACAGTTGAGCGGCGTGACGAACCGCACGATGAGAGGCAACAGCCGAGTGGCTTGACGACCTCTCTGGAATCGAAGGGTGGGCAGAGCGCAGTGCCAGCCACCTTTCGGGCTGTCCGGCGGCGGCCGGCGGGGCAAATCAATTTGTGAAGTGCATTGATTGCCAGGCTGCGGTGCGTGTCGCGCCGCAGGATGCTCCTCAATTGGGATTTCCAAGATGACGTTCGCGCACTTTTTGATCGCGGCCGGTGGCGGCTTTTTGTTGCTGGCAGGCTTCGTCGCATTTGCCCTTTGGAGAAACGCACTCCATTCGATGGCTCGGATTTAGCTACCGGCGAGATTCAGCTCCGACGGCCTCGCTCGTGGGGACGAGCGAAGCTGGCGGAATGGCCGCACCGCCGCGCGGCCTGACAGCCGAGCACCGCGCCTTACGACCTACCCCAAGGCGACGCGTGCTCGGCTGTTCACTTTCTGCACCATCATCTCCACTCAGCGAGATCCAATCTGCGGGTGATCGCGATGGCCTCGAGGAAGGCTTCATCGTGGCTGACCACCAGCAGCGCGCCGTCATAGGCGCGCAGTCCGGCCTCGACCGCTTCCATCGATTCGATGTCGAGGTGATTGGTCGGTTCGTCCAGGATCAGGAGCGGCGGCGGCGTTGGGCCGCCCAGCACGCTGGCGAGGCCGACGCGGAGCAGCTGGCCGCCGCTGAGGCTGGAGACGGTCTGTAGCGCGGCATCGGCGCGAAACATGAAACGCGCCAGCGCGGCACGACAGGCGTTCTCGCTCGCATCCGGATTGATGCGCCGGAAATTATCCAGGATCGAAGCATTCGCATCGAGCAGGCTGACCGCCTGATCGAACATCGCAAAGCGAGTCATCACCTCGACGGTGCCGCGCGCCGCGATCAGATCGCCGCTGACGAGCTTGAGCAGCGTCGTCTTGCCGGCGCCGTTGGGGCCTGTGATCGCGACGCGTTCCGGGCCCGACATGGAGAAGGTGAGATCGCGCAGGATCGGCGCCTCCGCAGTGTAGCCGGCATCGGCACCTTCGATCCGCAGCACCATCCGGCTCGCAGGCAGATTGGTCGACGGCAGTTGCACTGAGAACGGTTGCAGCACCTCGATGCGCTGGCGCGCTGCGGTGGCCAAGTCGAGCGCTTGCGTCCGCCGCCGCTCGGCGAGGCGGGCATTCTCGCCGCCGGTGTCCTCGCTGCGATCCTTGCGCAGCCCGGCGGCGATGCGCGGCAGATCGCCCTTGGCGCGCTTCCTCGCGCCGGCGCCGTCCTTGCGCGCCTGCCGTTCAAACGTCTCCCTTGCCTTGCGGTCGATCTCGGCGACGCGCCTTTCGGCATCGGCCAGATCGTGTCGTGCTGCCGACAGCTCGATGGCCTTGCGCGCACGGTACTGGCTCCAATTGCCGCCGTAGCGTCGGGCCTCCAGCGAGGTCAGTTCGACGATCGCATCCATGGTCTCGAGCAGCTCGCGGTCGTGGCTGACGATGATGGCGCCATGCCGCCAGTCCGCGAGCAGGTCGATCACCGCCTGGCGTCCCGCGCGGTCGAGATTGTTGGTGGGCTCATCCAGCAGCAGAAAGTCAGGCTGCGCGAAGGTCAGTGCGGCGAGGCGCGCCCTGGTGGCCTGTCCGCCCGACAGCGTCGCCAGCGGGGCGTCGAGCACATCGCTCAGTCCGACGCGCTCGAGCGCGGATGCGATGCGGGTGTCGAGCGTCCAGTCGATATCCGCAAGCTCTTCAGCGCTGGCAAGGCCCTGTTCGGCCCGGCGCAACGCAGCCAGCGCACCGCGCGCGCCGAACAGGTCGACGACGCCTTCGTCCGGCTTCAGCTGAACCGTCTGATGCAGCGTCGCGACGCGTCCCTGAACCGAGACCGTGCCGGATTGCGGCGCGTGCGCGCCTGCGATCAGGCCGAGCAGCGTCGTCTTGCCGACGCCGTTACGGCCGACAAGGCCGGTCCGTTCGGGTCCGAAGTTCAGATCGATGTTGGAAAGGAGAACCCGGCCGTCAGGCGCGGACAGGGTCAGATTTGAGAGCGTGATCGATGCAGGCATGGCGATGGATATCCCGGTGGGCAAGGCTGATGGGCGTTGCGGTCCGGATGAAATCCATGGCTGTCGGCATCCTCTCGAATTGATGTTGAACTGATTTAGCCGCGTATTTGGCCGGGATCAAGGCGCGACGCGAACGTCACGCAGCTTCGGCGAAGGTCCAACGGTCCGGATCAGGCGTATGGCCGATCAAGGCGAGACCATAGGCGATCGATTCGAACTGGTCCGCCGAGGTCAGCCGCGCTTCGCCGAAACGCTCGGCAAACAGGCGCTGCACCGCCGGCACGAACGAGGTGCCGCCCGTCAGGAACACCTTCTCCACGTCGCGCGCGGTGATGCCGGATTTCGCCAGCGCCTCGTCCACCGTTGCGCCGAGCCGCTCGATGTCGTCGGCGATCCAGGATTCGAAATCGTCGCGCGTCACGGTCGCTCCGATATCGATGCCTTGCCGGGCAAAGCGGAACTCGACGCGGTCGCGGCTCGACAGCGCGACCTTGGTGTCGGATACGGCGCGGTACAGCGCGAAGCCGAGATCGTGGTCGACGATGGTGATGAAATCGTGCAGCGGCGCCGGATCGATCGCGGTGCGCGCGAGCTGCTGCAATTCGCGCAAATCGCCATTGCCTCGCATCATCGCGAGCTGATGCCAGCGCGCGAGGCTCGAATAATAGTGATTGGGGATCGGCAGCACCTTGTCGAACGAGCGGTAGTTGGTGCCCTTGCCGAGCCGCGGCGAGACGATGTGGTCGACGATGCGGTAGTCGAAGGTGTCGCCGGCGATACCGATGCCGGAATGCCCGAGCGGCTCGGCGCGCAGCACGCCGCCCTTGCGCGAGAAGCGCATCACGGAAAAGTCGCTGGTGCCGCCGCCGAAATCGGCGACCAGCACCGTCGCATCGTGATCGAGGCTGCGCGCGAAGGAGAACGCCGCGCCGACCGGCTCGTAGACATAGCGCGCGTGGCCGGCGCCGAGCCGCTCGAACGCGGCGCGGTAGCGCTGCATCGCGAGCTCGTCATTGGGATTGCCGCCGGCAAACTTCACCGGGCGGCCGACCATGATGGTCGGTGCGCCCAAGTCGAAGCCTTCGCCGGCATGGCGGGTCAGCGTGCGCAGGAACGCGGCGAGCAAATCCTCGAACTTGTAGCGCTGCCGGAAGATCTGGGTGGTGTTGAACGCCGAGCTCGCCGCGAAGGTCTTGAACGACTGGATGAAGCGATGGATCGTCCGTCCCTCGAGGAACTGCTCGATCGCCCACGGGCCGCCCTCGGCACGCGGATGCAGGCCGGCGCCCGGCCGGTCCTCCCAGAAGCACAGCGCGGAGACATAGACGCTATGCGTGCGGCCGCCATGGTCGAAACGGATCGCCTCGACGCGGCCGTCGGCATCGGAGAGCGCGACCACAGTGTTGCTGGTGCCAAAATCGACGCCAATCGAGACGGCGGGCGGGGCGCTCGTCATGTCATGCTCGGATTGTCTGTGAAAGGGGGCGGACCTTTAGCGGCTTTGGCCGGATTTGCCAACCCTTCCGGACGCCGCAAAGTTCACGATCCGGCGAACGACAACGGCGTCATGCGCGGTGTCAGAAGTTCGCCACCGTCTTCAGACCGAACACGAGTGCGTTCGCGTTCCTGCTGGTGCCGCCGGGGTCGATCACGTACTGGATGTTCGGTCGCACCTGCAGGCCGGCGAGCGGCCGATAAGTGTAGTAGAGTTCCATGACGTATTCATTGCCCTGGACGGCCACGGGACCGAGGCCGGCCAGATTCTGCAGCTCTTCCGACCAGGCGATGCGGCTGTTGACATGGGTGGTGCCGACCGCAAATCCGATGTCGTCCTCGGGTCGCAACTGGAAGGGTCCGGTATAGGTCAGGCCGCCCGCGATTTGATAATCGGTGGTGGCGGTCCGGCGGTCGGCCATGGTCGCATTGAAGAACAGGCTCAGCATGCCGGCGGAGCTGGCTTGCGATGGGCGGATCACCTGCTGAACGAAGCTGACATAGGCACCGTAACGTCCGCGGCTTTGCAGCAGCGGCTGTCCGGTGAGCACGGCCGGATTGCCGTTGACGTCGGTGACCACGTCGGGGGCGGTCGAGGTGTCGTACCAGCCGCCGAACTTGTAGCTGCCCTGCAGATTGCCGAATTTCGGCAGCCAGGCGACCTCGGCTGGGATGAGCAGGCCGGTGGATCCCGAGTAGAACACCGGAAGCGCCGACTGCGAGACCTTCAGGTAATTGGGATTGGCGTCATAGACGCCGAACTGAAAATAGCCGAAGCCCTGCAGGTTGAACTTCAGTCTCGTTGCCCATTGGCTGACCGGCCAATTGTAGATGTAGTTGCCGACGAGGTTGCCGGGCTGCGCGCCGCAGAAGGTCAGGTTCTGGAAGTCGCACGCGAACGATGCGAAGTCCTCGCCGAAGGTGATGCGCCCGATCTTCCAGTCGACCAGGCCGTCGATGAACTTCTGGTCGTACCAGAATTGCGTGAGCCGCAGCGTCTGGCCGCGTCCGAACAACTCTTGTACCTGCTGCAGCGTGCCGAGGCGCGCGTCATCGCTGAGATTACTGCCGTTGCGGTCGGTCCATGTGACCTGAACCGTGCCGCCGGGCACGACACCCAGCTTCGCAAGATCGAACGTGGTGCCGAAGGTCCATTGATCGGTGTAGGCGACCTGCTGCCGCTGTCCACCCGTTGCATTGCCGGCGAGCTCGCTGGTGTAGCCGAACTGAAAATCGATGCCGGCATTCAACAGCCGGGTGCGTGCGCCGTTCCAGTCGCCGAGCAGCCAAGGAACTGGAGCAGGGACCGGCGCGGGCGTTGGATTGGTCGTCGCCCCGGCAACCGTCAGATCGGCAGCGTGCGTGACGTGGCCGGCTGCACAGACCGACATCGCCACGAGACCCAGCCAGAGACAGAACGCTGTCGGATGCTTCGTTCGGTCGCCGGATGACGCAGGCATGACGACGCTCCCGGATTCAATGCTTCAACGACTTCAATCCTTCAACGCGTAGGCGATGACATAGTCGCCGCGCTTGGTGCCGAACGAGCCGTGGCCGCCGGCCGCGGTGACGACGTATTGTTTGCCGCCGGCCTCGTAGCTCATCGGCGTCGATTGGGCGCCGGCAGGCAAGCGATCTTCCCAGAGCACCTTGCCGTCGCGCACGTCATAGGCGCGGATCGTGTACTCATAGGTCCCCGTGTAGAACGCGACGCCGCCGGCGGTGGTGATCGGCCCGCCGAGCATCGGCACGCCCATCTTGAACGGAAGCGGCAGCGGCGTGGTGTCCCTGATCGTGCCGTTCGGATGCTGCCAGACGATCTTCATCGTCCTGAGATCGATCGCGGCCATCGAGCCCCATGGCGGCCGGTAGCACGGCACGGAGAGCGGCGACAGGAAGCTCGAGATATCCACCCCGAACGGCGTGCCGTACATCGGCTGCGTCCCGACCTCGCTGCCGACCGGCTTCTCGGCCGTCGGCGCGGGAGGATTTTGCGGGCCGCGCGGAATCAGCCTCGAGGCGAACGGCAGCGACATCGGATTGGCGATGGCGATCTGCCGCACAGGATCGACCGCGATGCCGCCCCATTCGAACATGCCGAGATTGCCCGGGAAGACCAGCGTGCCCTGCAACGACGGCGGCGTGAACGTGCCCTCGTAGCGCAAGCGGTGGAACATGATCCGGCACAGCAGCTGGTCGAAGATCGTGCCGCCCCACATGTCGGCGCCGGTCAGCTTTGCCTCCGGCCGGAACGTCAGTTCGGAAAACGGCTGGGTCGGTGCGGAGCGGTCGCCGGGCGCGGGGCCCTGCGGCACCGCACGTTCCGGCGCCGGCACGATCAATTCGCCGGTCCTGCGGTCGAGCACGAAGATGTTGCCCACCTTGGTCGGCTGGATGATCGCGGGAACGACGCCCTTGGCCGTCGCCACATCGACGAGGCTCGGTTGCGAGGGAACGTCCATGTCCCAGAGATCATGATGCACGGTCTGGTACGACCAGACGCGCTTGCCGGTGTCGACGTCCAGCGCGACGATGGAGCTGGAATAGCGCTCGACCAACGCATCGCGATTGCCGCCCCAGATGTCGGGTCCGTTGTTGCCGGTCGGGATGTAGACCAGATTCAGTTTCGGATCGAACGAGGCCGTGATCCAGGAATTCGGTGAGCCGTTGGTGTAATGACGCGTCGGCGACGGCAGCGCGTTCTCGTCGGCCGCGGCGGAGTCCCAGGCCCAGACCAGTTTGCCGGTGTAGACATCGAAGCCGCGGATCACGCCCGAAGGCACTTCGACCGCGTAATTGTCGATCACCGCGGCAGCGACGACCAGGATCCTGTCGCTGACGACCGGCGGCGAGGTCGGCTCGAAGAACCCGGCGGTCTTGATCCCCATTCCCTGCTGCAGGTCGAGGATGCCGCGATCGGCAAAGCCATCGCAGAGTTTGCCGCTGTCGGCATCGAGCGCGATCATGCGGCCGTCGTTGACGGGCAGGAAGATCCGACGCGGGCATTCGGCCGGCGCGGGACTGCCGCTGCTGTCGACGGCACCTGCCGCGGTCTCGTGATAGGAGACGCCGCGGCAGGTCATGTGCTGGAACGTCTTGTTGTGCACAAGCCTGGGGTCGTATCGCCAGCGCTCGGTGCCGGTCCTGGCGTCGAGCGCAAACAGCACCTGGTGCTGCGAGCAGAGATAGAGCGTGTCGCGCACCTTGATCGGGGTGACCTCGAAGGTGGTCTCGCCGGAATCCTCCGGCGTCGGCACGTCGCCGGTGCGGAAGGTCCAGGCGACCTTGAGCTTGCCGACATTGTCGGGCGTGATCTGCTTCAGCGGCGAATAGCGCTGTCCGAATTGCGTGCGTCCATAGGCGCGCCAATCGCCATCCGGTTGGGGGTCGGCTTCGCTTTGCTGCACGGCAGGACCGGCTTCCGCAATCGTGCCATTGATGTCGTGATAGCTCGACAGCAGCCCGGTCACGAGGACGACTGCTGCTGCCACGACGCCGACCCAGAGCGGCGCCGTGGCGCGTGCGTATGACACCGGCTCGCTTCGCTGCAGTCCGCGAACGATCACCGGGGTCAGCAGCCAGAGCGCCATCGGGAAGATGATGTCGCCACGCGCCGCAAGCGGCCACCAGTCGAATTTCACCTCATAGACGGCCCATGCCAGCGTGCCGACCAGCACGATCGCAAACAGCCAGAGTGCCTGATGGCGCTGCGCCAGCAAGAGCGCAGCCGTAGCAAGAATGCCGACGCCGATGACAATGTAGGAGATGGATCCACCGAGCGCGGCGAGCCAGATACCGCCGCCCGCAAGGATCAAACCGATCAAGGCGTAGACGATACCCGTGACAAAGACGGCCCTGGATCGCTGCATGGCTGCACCAGTGCGGAAGAGGCACCGGGCTTGTCCTGCGCAAGCGCAACAGACCGCGTCCGCTTTCAAGAACTGTGGTTCAATCAACCGTAACTTGCAACCGGGAACTGCGACGTTGGTGCAACACAAGCGCGCAAAGTTGCGATATCAATTCTTGCCGAAGCAAGATCATTCAAACTGCGCGCACTTTGTTCGACAAGGAGCAACGCCAGGCGCCTGGCACTGCCGCAGAGGTGATGGGTTCTCAGCGAATTTTGAATCGACGCGCTCTTCCGGTTCTGCGCCAGCGCTGCTTTATACCGTTCCGCAGATCTCATCGCAGATGCCCGGCTCGCAGGAGAAGCAACAATGACATTGAACCCCACGGCCAGGAATTATCGTGTCGCGGTCGCAGCCTACGAGGCGGGCCGGCCCAGCTATCCGGCGGAGATCGTCGCGGCGCTGCCGCTAAGGGACGCGCGCTGTGTCGTCGATCTCGGAGCAGGAACCGGCAAGTTCACTCGCCTGCTGCTCCCGCATTTGTCCGAGACGGCGCGTCTGGTCGCGATCGAGCCCGTCGCCGAGATGTCGGCGAAACTCGCGAACGAAGCCGGGATCGAGGTCATCAACACCCGCGCCGATGCGATCGGCCTCGAAACCGGCAGCGTCGATCTCGTGACCTGCGCGCAGGCCTTCCACTGGTTCGACAACGAGCCGTCCGTCGCCGAGATCGCACGACTGTTGCGTCCCGGCGGTACGCTGGCGCTGGTCTGGAACAACAGGGATGGCCGCGCACCATGGGTCGACACGTTGTCGGTCATGATTGAGCAATACGCGGGAGACACACCGCGGCAACGCTCCGGGCACTGGCGCTGGATCTTGCAGGATCCCCGCTTCGCGCTCGAGAAGGAAATCGTGCAGGACCATCCGCATCGGATGCCGCGTCATGGCGTCTATGAACGCGTCGTGTCGACGAGCTATGTCGCCAATCTTCCCGACGCCGAAAAGGCGGTCCTTCGCGACAAGACCGACGCCATCCTGCGTGAGGCCGGCCTCGGTGATTCCGACGAGGTGGTGTTTCCTTATGTTACGCAGCTCCTTTTGCTGAAACGGACCTAGCCTTCGCTATTGTGCGGCGCGTCCTTGCTCGACGGCCTGCTTCAGGCGCGGCAGCGCCATGCGCCAGTAGAACGCGACATGCTTCGCGCCGGAGTCGGCGCCGATTTCCCAACCGTCCCCGCGCCGAATCGGCGACGGCGGCACCTGCTGGGTGACGGTCAGCGTTGTCTCGCTGCCGTCAGCTGCGAGCGTCATCGTGATCGTTGCATAGGATTGCGGAACATCCGGCAGGCCGGAGACCTGCGACCAATAGGAATATTCGAGCCGTGACGGCGCCTCGACACGGAGGACGCGGCCCTTGTCGCGATAGCGCTTCGCGCCGATCTCCGCCTCGATCTCGATCGATGCGCCGATCTGCCAATCGGTGTTGAAATGCGCGTTGCGCCATATCTCGCCCGCTTTGGGATCGATGATCGCGTCCCACACCTGCATTGGCTGCGCCGCGATCCGGATCGATTCGGTGACAGTCTGCAAAACCGAGGTTTCGTTCGTCATCAAATGCTCACTTGTCACTTACGACTTTCCATTTCCCGTCCCCACCACGCCGCAGCGCCGGATCGCCGATGCGGATGTGTTGCGCGAGAAAGTCGATGAAGGCGCGGACCCGCGCCGGCAGCGGGCCGGCATGGCCGACATAGACCGCGTGGATGTCCTCGCGATCGCCGGGATTGAGATTTTGCAGCACCGGCACCAGGCGTCCGGCCTCGATGTCGGGACCGATATGGAATAGCGCCAGCCGTCCGAGCCCGATGCCGCCGAGCGTGAGCTGGCGCGCGGCTTCGCCGTCGCTGACGCGGGCGACCGGCGGCGGCAGCGCCTCTTCGATTTTTTCAGCGCGGCGGAACGGCCAGCCGCGGATGCTGCGCGGAAAGGTCCAGCCGATGCCGCGATGGGTGGCGAGGTCGGCCGGGGTCTTCGGCGTGCCGTAGCGCGCGAGATAGGAGGGCGCGGCGACCACCACCATGCGGCTGGTGCCGAGCTTGCGTGCGATCAGCCGCGAGGCGCCGAGCGGGCCGACCCGGATCGCGACGTCGGCGCGCGCCTGCATCAGATCGACCAGCGTGTCGGTCAGCACGATGTCGAGCGTGATGTCGGGATGCTCGCGCATGAAGCGCGGCAGCAGCGGCATCACATGCAGCATGCCGAACGGGATGTTGCTGTTCACGGTGAGATGGCCGCGCGGCACGCATGAGGCGGCCTCGCGTTCGGCCTCATCGATGTCGGCGAGGATGCGCTGGGCGCGCTGATAGAAGGCCTGTCCTTCCTCGGTGAGTTGCAGCTTGCGGGTGGTGCGGTTGACCAGCCGCGTGCCGAGCCGCGTCTCGAGCCGGGAGACCAGCTTGCTGACGCCCGACGGCGTCAGGCGCAGGCTGTTTGCCGCAGCCGTGAAGCCGCCGAGGTCGACGACGCGGACGAACACGTCCATCTCGCCGGAGCGGTTGGTGTCAGTTCGGGACATCTTGAATTCACGTCACAAATGATTGGATTGCGGTCATTCTAATCCTTATTGGTCCGGACCGCTATGTCGCATTGCGGAATCCTTCCATCCGGAGCGACACATGCCTCTCGCAGTCCTTGCCTTGACCGCCGGTGCCTTTGGCATCGGCACCACCGAATTCCTCATCATGGGGCTGTTGCTGCAGGTCGCCGCCGACATGCACGTATCGGTCTCCGCGGCGGGCCTGTTGATTTCCGGCTACGCGCTCGGCGTGTTCGTCGGTGCGCCGATCCTGACGCTGGCCACACGGCGGATGCCGCGAAAGGCGGTGCTGCTGGCGCTGATGGCGATCTTCACGCTCGGCAACGCGGCCTGCGCGCTGGCGCCGAACTACGAGTTGCTGATGGCGGCGCGCATTCTGACGTCGCTCGCGCACGGCACCTTCTTCGGCGTCGGCTCGGTGGTCGCGACAAGCCTCGTGCCGGAGGACAAGCGCGCGTCGGCGATCGCGACGATGTTCATCGGCCTGACCGTCGCGACCTTGCTCGGCGTTCCCTTCGGCGCCTGGTTCGGCCTGATGCTCGGCTGGCGCGCGGCGTTCTGGGCGGTGGCGGTGATCGGCGTGATCGCCTTCATCGTGCTGGCCGTGCTGGTCCCCGGGCATGTCGGAGCCAACGACAAGCCCGCGCAATTGCGCGAGGAGCTTGCCGTGCTCGGCCGCCCGCAGGTCCTGCTCGGGCTTGCCATGACGGTGTTCGGCTTCGGCGGGCTGTTCGCGGTCTTCACCTATGTGCAGCCGATCCTGACGCGCCTCACCGGATTTTCCGACGCCGCGGTGTCGCCGATCCTGCTGGTGTTCGGCGCCGGGCTTGCGATCGGCAATGTCGCTGGCGGACGGCTCGCCGACAAGGGAGTAGGGCGCGCGCTGCTGGTGTCGCTCGGCGGTCTCGCTGTCGTGCTCGTCGCGCTGGCGGCGGTGATCTCGATCAAGGCGTTGGCGGTCGTACTGTTGTTCGTGCTCGGCATCGCCGCGTTCGCAACCGTCGCGCCGCTGCAGCTTCGCGTGCTCGAAGCTGCCGGTGTGGAAGGGCGGACGCTGGCTTCCAGCCTGAACATCGCGGCCTTCAATCTCGGCAACGCGCTCGGCGCCTGGGCCGGCGGCGTCACCATCGATCGGGGCCTCGGTCTCGGCGCGCTGCCGCTGGTGGCTGCCGTCATCACCGCGGTCGGGCTGCTGCTCGCGCTGTGGAGCCTGCGCCTCGACCGGCCGGCCGTCCTCGCCACGCAGTGCCCAGCGGAATGAACCGGATCAAAGGAGTCTGACCATGGAATATCGCAATCTCGGTGCGTCCGGCTTGAAGGTCCCAGCGCTTAGCTTCGGCACCGGCACCTTCGGCGGCCAGGGACCTTTGTTCTCGGCCTGGGGGCGCAGCGACGCTAGCGAGGCGCGACGGCTGATCGACATCTGTCTCGATGCCGGCGTCAATTTGTTCGACACCGCCGATGTCTATTCGAACGGTGCGTCGGAGGAGATCCTCGGCGCCGCGATCAAGGGCCGCCGCGACAGAGTCTTGATCTCGACCAAGACCGGCCTGCCGATGGGTGACGGCCCGCTCGATGCCGGCACGTCGCGATATCGCCTCGTCGCTTCGGTCGACGCGGCGCTGAAGCGGCTCAATACCGACTATATCGACCTTCTGCAGCTTCATGCCTTCGACGCCTTCACGCCGATTGACGAGGTGCTGTCGACGCTCGATGCGCTCGTGCGCGCCGGCAAGCTGCGCTACGTCGGTGCCTCGAATTTCTCCGGCTGGCACCTGATGAAATCGCTCGCCATTGCCGATCGGCACGGCTGGCCGCGCTATGTGGCGCACCAGGTCTATTATTCGCTGGTCGGCCGCGACTATGAATCCGAGCTGATGCCGCTCGCGCTCGACCAGGGCGTCGGCGCGCTGGTCTGGAGTCCGCTCGGATGGGGCCGCCTCACCGGCAGGATCAGGCGCGGGCAACCCTTGCCGGCGAGCAGCCGACTGCATGAGACCGCGCAGTTCGGGCCGCCGGTCGACGACGAGAAGCTTTATGCGATCGTCGACGCGCTGGACGTCGTCGCCACCGAGACCGGCCGCAGCGTGCCGCAGGTTGCGATTGCCTGGCTGCTCACGCGGCCGAGCGTCTCGTCCGTGATAACAGGCGCGCGCGACGAGACGCAGCTTCGCGACAATCTCGGCGCAGTCGGGTGGTCGCTCTCGGCGGACCAGATCGCGCGTCTCGACAGAGCGAGCGCGGTGATGCCGCCTTATCCGTACTACCCTTACCGTATTCAAGAAGGCTTCGCGCTGCTGAACCTGCCGCCGGTGTGAGCCGGCCGTGGGCCTACCGGCGTCACAGTCTCACGCTTGTGTGGAATGTTCGCAGACTTGCCGGCGGTATTCCGCCGGCGTGATGTTCATGTGCTGCCGGAACACGCGATTGAGGTGGCTTTGATCGGCAAAGCCGCTCAGCAGCGCGATCTCCTTCAGCGCAACGCGGTCCTTGCGCAGATGCTGGCACGCGTGCTCCACCTTGCGCCGCAGGACATAGGCGTGCGGCCGCGTGCCGTAATGCACGCGGAACTTGCGGGCGAACTGGATCGGCGTGCAATTGCAGATGTTCGCGAGCTCTTCCAGCGTGATGTTCCGGAAGATGTTCTGCTCGATATAGTCCTCGATCAGCCGGGCGTGCGCCGGGCGAAAGCGTCCTTGCGCGCACGGCATTTTGAATTCGATCGCCGCATACTTCCGCAGGATGTGCACACTCGCCTGCAGCGCCAGCGCGTCATAGCAGAGGCGTCCGCCCGGACCGCCTGCGGCAACCTCCTGGACCATCTGGTCGTTGATCCAGGTCAGCATCGGGTCTTCGGCCTTGAGCAGGTCGTGAAGCTCGATCGCCTCGGCGTCGCGGTCGAAGGCATCGCTCGCGGTCTTCATCATGAGCGCTGGAGCGATATAGAAATGGGTAACTTCGATGTCGTTCTTCCAGTGCCAGCTTGATGGCTCGGCACGGGTCAGCAATGACGTGACGCCACGACCGACGTGATCTTGCTTCCACGCGCCGGTGACGCGGCGGTTCATCGACGTCACGCCGTCGCGATACAGCACGAGCAGGAAGTTTTCCGACGGGGGAACCCAGATATCCGATGGCTCATAGCGGAAAATCCGCAGCCGGAAGTCGCTCCTCCCGACTGAGGCGCTGTCCAGCTTCAGTTCACCGGGCGCATAGCGCGGCAGCTCCTCGACCGTGATCAATTGGCCCATCGCGCGAGCCTCCTCCGTGGAATCTGTGGCGCGGTTGACCGCTTCTTCTTGGCCGAACGTCTGAGCGCAGGATAGGCCGCTTTCGCCGTTTGCCAAGGCGACCAACGGCCGATGGCTCGATTGCACGGCCGCGTTCCAGAGATTGTCGGTTTCATCCAAGCCGCTCGGTCGCGCGGCACGTAGCCTGCTCTGCGTCTCGGCGACAGCACCAGCGGCCGAGATCCAATTGACGCAACGCACCATCACCCGGCGACACGGCGGGTATGAGCGCGTGCGAAGCAAGACAACAGGAGGAAACGATGACCGAGACCGTTACAAGGTCGAATGGAAGCAATGGTGCGCGTGCAACGACCAAGCTCGACGCCGTGGTCGTCGGGGCCGGCGTCGCCGGTCTTTACCAACTGTTCCGTCTGCGCGAGCAGGGGCTGAGCGTGAAGGCGATCGATGCCGGTTCAAGCGTCGGCGGCACCTGGTACTGGAACCGCTACCCCGGCGCACGCTTCGATTCCGAAGGCCACACCTATCAGTACCTGTTCTCCGAAGAACTCTACAAGGGTTGGAGCTGGAGCGAGCGGTTCCCGGGCCAGCCGGAGATCGAGCGCTGGCTGAACTACGTCGCCGACCGCCTCGACCTCAGGAAGGACATCCAGTTCGGCACCACGGTCAAGAGCGCGCATTTCAATGAGGCAACGCAACGCTGGCTCGTGACGACCGACCAGGGCGACGTGATCGATACCCAATTCCTGGTCACCTGCTGTGGCATGCTCTCGGCGCCGCACGTATCCTTTCCGGGACAGGAGACATTCAAGGGCGAGCTGTTCCACACCGCGCGCTGGCCCAAGGGGCCGATCGAACTTGCGGGAAAGCGCGTCGGCGTGGTCGGCAACGGCGCGACCGGAATCCAGGTGATACAGTCGATTGCCGGCGAGGTCGGCCACCTCAAGGTCTTCATCCGCACCCCGCAATACATCATTCCGATGAAGAACCCGAAATGGGACGCGGCGGATGCCGAGGCCTACAAGTCGAAATTCAAGTTCCTCACCGAACGGCTGCCGAAGACGTTCACCGGATTCGAGTTCGACTTCGAGCACGTCTGGGCTGACCTGACGCCGCAGCAGCGCCGCCAGGTGATCGGGGACTGCTGGAATGACGGATCGCTCAAACTGTGGGTTTCGTCCTTCGCCGAACTGTTCTTCGACGAAGCCATCAACGCCGAGATCACCGAGTTCGTGCGCGAAAAGATGCGCGAGCGGATCAAGGACCCCAAGCTGTGCGAGCAGCTGATTCCGTCCGATTACGGTTTCGGCACGCACCGGGTGCCGCTGGAGAGCAATTTCCTCGAGGCCTTCCACCGGCCCAATGTCGAGATCGTCAGCGTCAAGGACAATCCGATCGCCCGCATCACGCCGGAGGGTATCCAGACCGCCGACGGCACGGTGCACGCGTTCGACGTCATCATCCTGGCCACCGGCTTCGACGCCGGAACGGGGGCGTTGACGCGCATCGACATCCGCGGTCGCGAGGGGCGATCGCTGAAGGACGATTGGGGCAGGGACATCCGCACCACGATGGGCTTGCAGGTCCACGGCTATCCGAACCTGTTCACGACAGCGGTGCCGCTCGCGCCCTCGGCCGCGCTTTGCAACATGACCACCTGCCTGCAGCAGCAGGTCGAGTGGATCGCCGATTGCATCAACTATCTGCGCGGCAAGAACCTCAATGTCATCGAGCCGACCAGGGACGCCGAGGATCAGTGGGTGGCGCATCACGACGAGACCGCCAACGCAACGCTGATCGCCAAGACCAACTCCTGGTACCTCGGCTCGAATGTCGAGGGCAAGCCGCGCCGGGTGCTGTCCTATTGCGGCGGCGTCGGTACCTATCGCCAGAAATGCGACGAGGTCGCCGCGAGCGGCTATCAGGGCTTTGCCATGCAGTAGCACCTGATCGTGACGTGGCGCCGCGGTCTTCGCTGACCGCGCGGCCGCTCAGGATTGATCACATCACAAAGCAGTATATGGGAGGACGACAATGAGCATGAATTTTGGTGCGGCGGCAGATGCGATTCTCGACGGCGTCGTGACATCCAACCCGCGCGTTCCCGGCGTCGTTGCCATGGTGACCGACCGCCATCGCAACATCTACGAAGGCGCCGCGGGCAAGCGCCGCCTCGATCAGGCAGCGGACATGGCCACCGACAGCGTGTTCGCCATCTTCTCGACCACCAAGGCGATCACCGGGACGGCCGTCCTGCAACTCGTCGAGGAGGGCAAGCTCGATCTCGATGCGCCGGCCAGGACCTACGCACCCGACCTCGGCAAGCTCATGGTCATCGAGGGTTTTGACGACAGCGGCGAGCCGCGGCTGCGTGCACCGAAGCGCGACATCACCACACGCATGCTGATGGTCCACAGCGCAGGCCTGGGCTACGACTTCATCAATCACACCTACAATCGCCTCGCGCAGGAGAAGGGGCAGCCCAGCGTGATCACGGCGTCCAAGGCGTCGTTGATGACGCCGCTGCTGTTCGATCCCGGCGAGCGATGGGAATACGGCACCAACCTGGATTGGTGCGGCCAGATCGTCGAGTCGATCGCCGGCCGCCGGCTCGGCGAGGTCTTCAAGACACGGATCTTCGAGCCGCTCGGAATCCAGGACACGGCATTCGAGCTCACCGACGCGATGCGCCGCCGCCTCGCCGGCATTCACGCCCGCAACGCCGACGGCTCGCTCACGCCGATGGATTTTGAGTTGCCGCCTAACCCGGAGATCCATATGGGCGGCCACGGACTCTACGGCACCATCGGCGACTATATGCGCTTCATCCGGATGTGGCTGAACGACGGCGCCGGCGAGCATGGCCGGGTCCTGAAAGCCGAAACCGTGCGGATGGCGGAGAAGAACCATCTCGGCAACAACAAGGTCACCGCCATTACCGGCGTGATCACCTCGCTCGCCAACGACGCCGAGTTCTTCCCCGGCCAGTCGAAATCATGGGCGCTCAGCTTCATGATCAATGATGAGCAGGCTCCGACCGGCCGTCCCGCCGGCGCGCTCGGCTGGGCCGGCCTCGCCAACTTGTTCTACTGGATCGATCGCCAGAACGGCTTCGGCGGATTCTGGGCGACGCAGATCCTGCCGTTTGGTGATCCGACATCCTTCGTCGGCTACATCAATTTCGAGACCTCATTCTACGAGGCCCTGAAACTGCGCAAGGCGGGCTAAACCTTCGGGAACACCATGCGCATGCAGGCGCCGCCGGACGGGGCTTGATCGACCTCGATCCGGCCGCCGTGCAGACGCATGATGCTCTGCACCAGATCGAGGCCGAGGCCGGCGCCGCGCCCGCCCGGATGCAGCCGGCGGAACGGTTCGAAGATCTGCTCGCGTTCGTCGGGCGGAATGCCGTCGCCGTCGTCGCTGACCTCGATCTGGCCGGCTGTCGTCACCCGAACCAGGATCGTGCCGCGCCGCTGGCCGTGATCGACGGCGTTCTGCACGAGATTGGTGAGGGCCCGTTCGAGCGAGGTCTGGTCGCCGGTCACCATGACCGTCTCGCCATCGTGCTCGAACGACATTTCATATCCCGCGGCGAAAGCCAGCGGCGCGAGGTCGAGCACGACCTGCCGCGCGATGCCGACGAGATTGACGGGGCCGAACGTGTCGGCGCGCTGATCGAGCCGCTGCAGGTCCAGCAGCTGGCCCGCCATGACGCTGAGGCGGGTCGCGTCCTCGAGCAGATGGGTCTTCTCCGGTCCGGCCTCCAGCGAAGCGACTCGAGTCGAGAGTATAGCGATCGGCGTGCGCAGCTCGTGTGCGGCATCGGCGAGAAAGCGGCGATGGCGTTCGTAACCCTTGTCCAGGCGGTCGAGCGCGGCATTAATGGCCTTGACCAGCGGGGTGATCTCGACCGGCACCTCGTCGAGCGGCAATTGCGCGCCGCGCTGGTCGATGTCGATGCGTTCGGCCTGCGCCGCGACCAGTGCGAGGCCCTTCATGGCCCGGCGCACCACGAATGGGGTCGCGACCAGCGTCGCCAGCGTCATCAGCACGACGATCGGCAGGATCATGTTGAGGAACAGCTGCGGTGTGATCTGCAGCGCTCGCCACATCGAGAGCTCGCCGTACGTTCCGGTCAGGATCTGGACTGATCCAGCCGACGTGTCGACCGATTTGACGAGTCCAGCGGGACGCGCGGCCACGGCGTCGTTCCACTTGAGCACCGCCTCGCTGACATGCTCGAGGGCCGATGCGATCGGTGCGAATTGCGAGGGCACGGTGCCTTCGGAGATCTGGTGACCGTCAGCGTCGCGGATGATGTACCAGAGATCGGCGTGCTCGGCGCGCAGGGCGGCCAATTCCGGTGTCTGGCGCAGCGTCAGTCCGCCCGCTTCATCGCGTGTGATGGCGTCCCTCAGCGTATCGAGGGTGCTGCCTTGGTACTCGCCGATCAGCAGCCCTGCCCACAGCAGCCCGATCGCGGCGGCCCCGATCAGCAGAATCAGGAGGGTCAACGCAACGGCCTGCAGACCCGCGAGGCGTCCGACCAGGCGCCAGGTGAGGGATCGCGGGCGCAGCACGCTCACGGTGTCTCTCGCAGCATATAGCCGAGGCCACGAACGCCGTTGATGGTGACGCCGGCGTCGGCCTCGGTGAGCCTGCGGCGCAAGCGCGACACATGACTGTCCAGCGCATTGGGCTGCACGTCGTCGTCGAGGCCGTAGACCGCCTCCATCAGCGCAGAGCGCTGCACCATGCGTCCCATCCGATGCATCAGTGTTTCGAGCACCAGCCGTTCGCGACGCGGCATCTCCAGCGGGCGTCCGTCGACGCTGGCCTCGCGATGGGTAAAGTCGAACGCCAGGCGGCCGATCCGCGCGACATGCTGCTGCACGTTGGCGGGCCGGCGCAGCAGCGCGCGCAACCGCGCCAGCAGCTCCTCGAACGCAAACGGCTTGCCGAGATAGTCGTCCGCGCCGCTGTCGAGACCCGAGATCCGGTCTGCCAGCTCACCGCGCGCGGTCAGCACCAACACCGGGACGGTGTTGCCGCTCGCGCGCAATTTCGGAATCAGCGACAGCCCGTCGCCGTCAGGCAACTGGCGATCCAGCACGATCGCATCGTAACTTCCCGCAGCGGCAATCGCCTCGGCTTCCAAGAGATCCGGCGCGTGATCGACCAGCATGTCGTGGCGCGCGAGTGCCGCACGCAGCGCCGCGACCATGTCCGGCTGGTCCTCCACCAACAGCACCCGCATTTCGTTGTCTCTACCTCCGCATCGATCTGCCGACTTTATGTCTCATTCATTGCGGCAACCTTGCGGTTTGCTCCGCGTGATTGCGTCGCACGCCAAAATTTCGCACGCGCGTGGATTCGCGACAGGCTCGCGCAAGCTTCGCATGAGACAGAAGCGTGCATCGGGGCGATCGAATCGTCCCGACACCGACCGGCACTGCTCAACCGGCGGGAGCCTACCACACATGATGGGGAGGACCCGCAATGCGAAAGACACGCGAATGGCCTTGTTAATAAATCCGTGGCGCCAGACCGATTGCGCGCTCATCGTGCGGGAGCTCCGGCATGTCGGCCGCTGACATCCTGCCGTTCGTCCGCGCCTGGGTGCGTAATCCGTTGCGTGTCGCCGCGGTCGCGCCGTCCGGGCCCGCTGTCTCGTCGCTCATGGCGCGGGAGATCACCGCGGACACCGGCCCCGTGCTCGAGCTTGGCCCTGGCACGGGCGTCTTCACCCGCGCGTTGCTGAAGCGCGGCGTCAGGCAGCAGGATCTGACGCTGGTGGAGTACGGCTCCGAATTCATCCCGCTGCTGCAGCGGCGCTTCCCGGGCGCGCGGGTGCTGTGGATGGATGCGGCCTGGCTGCGGAGGGAGAGGCTGTTCGACGGGGCGCCGGTCGGTGCAGTCGTGAGCGGCCTCGGGCTCCTCATGATGCCGCCGGAGAAAGTCATAACCATCCTCCACGGCGCCTTCGGCTATCTCCGCGCCGGCGGGGCGTTCTACCAGATCACCTATGGTCCGCGTTGTCCTGTCGCAGACGCGATCCTGGATCGCCTCGATCTGCAGGCGAGCTGCATCGGGCAGACGTTTCTCAACCTGCCGCCGGCTTCCGTGTACCGGATCAGCCGCCGCCACTCCCACGCTTGATCGAGACGCCATGGACACGTCGAGCACGATCGCGATGTTTTTGCACTTCGGCCTGCTGGGTATCGGCTGCCTCGCCGTCGCCGAGAAGTTCATTCCGCTGCTGCCGTCCTACGTGCTGCTGATGCTGCTCGGCTTGACTGTCTCCGACGGCTCGATGCTCGCGATGACCATCCTCGCGACCAGCGTCGGGTCTGTCGTCGGTGCCATCGGCTGGTACGGGCTCGGGCGCGCGCTCGGCTCGCGGCGCATCGAGGGGCTGGTGGCGCGCTATGGCAAGTTCGTGTTGCTGCGGCCCTCGCTCTACCGACAGCTCACCGACGCCTATCGCGGCAATCATTTCTGGGTGACGCTGATCGGTCAGACGCTGCCCACCGTGCGGATTTACCTCGCTCTCCCGGCCGGTGTGTTGCACTTGGAGCCGCGCGCCTTCGTGATGGCGACGGCGATCGGCACCGTGATCTGGAACATGCCGTTCCTCACCCTGGGCTATGCCCTGCGCGGCAGCAGCCACGATCCGGTCAGCCTCGGCTTCTGGGTGGTGGTCATCCTGGTCGCCGTGGAGGTCGCGCTGCTCCTGGGATTTCGCTTCTACAAACGTTCGCTCGCGCCGCGTCCTCTCGGGAAGCCGCGCGCGCTGCCCTCACGCTTGCCAGTGGAGGAAGGCGTATGAGAACCCTGTTGGCCCGCCTGCGGCCGGGCTCGGATACGCTCGAGCGCGCTGCCGCAACCCTGCTGGTCCTGGCCGCGAGCTATCAGTTCGGTCACGCGGCTTCCGGCGGGCGATATCGGGCGGCCGAGTTCGCGCTGCTGGTGCTTATCGCAGGCATCTATTGGCACCGCTCGATCTTCAGGCGATGCGCCAGCCGCGATGTCACGAAAGTTCTCGCGGGATTGGCCGAGGCCATGGCGGCGGCGTTTCGGCCGGACGGCAAGGTCGACTCCCAACTTACGATGCATGGGGCTGGCGATCACACGCCGCGGGATGTCGTCAAGGTCAGGAGCCTGTTCGTCTCCGACGTCCATCTCGGGACCAGGGGATGCCAGGCCGAGCGGTTGATCGACTTCCTTCGTCACCATGATGCCGAAACCGTATTCCTGGTCGGCGACATCGTCGACGGCTGGTGTCTGCGGTCGAGCTGGTACTGGCCCAGGGCGCATAATGCGGTTGTGCGGGAGCTGATCGAGCTCGCGCAACGGGGCTGTCGCCTGGTCTACATTCCCGGAAATCACGACGAGTTCCTGCGTGACTATGCCGGTGCGGCGTTCGGCGGCGTCGAGATTGTCGAACGGGCGATCCATCGTGGCCTCGACGGCCGCGACTACCTCGTCGTTCACGGCGATCATTTTGATCTCGTGGTGCGGCATGCGCGCTGGCTCGCGCTGATCGGCGATGTCGGCTATCGGGCCGCGCTGGCCTGCAACGTCTGGCTCAACTGGATCAGGCGCCGATTTGGCTTCGGCTATTGGTCGTTCTCGTCCTGGGCGAAATTGCGGGTCAAGAATGCGGTCAACCACATCGGCCGGTTCGAGGAGGTGTTGGCATCGGAGGCCGGGCGCAGCAACGTTCAAGGCGTGATCTGCGGCCACATCCACCACGCGGCACTGCACGACGATTTCGGCGTCCGCTACATCAACACCGGGGATTGGGTAGAGTCCTGCACGGGCGTGGTCGAGCGCCATAACGGGCAGTTTGAAATCGTCCGATGGACGGAGGCGCGGAGGGCGTTAGGTACTGCAGACGTCGCGCCGCTCGCGCAGGCGGTCGCCTGATGCGCGTGCTGGTGGCAACCGACGCCTGGCGGCCGCAGATCAATGGTGTGGTCCGCTCGCTCGAATATCTCGCCAGTGAAGCGCCGTCGCTCGGCGCGGAAATCAGCTTCTTGACGCCGGCCGATTTCCGCACCGTGCCGTTGCCCGGCTATCCGGAGATCCGCCTCGCGTTGCCGACGATCGGGCGGATCGCGCGCGCCATCGCGGCTGCGCGCCCGGACTCGGTGCACATCGCGACCGAAGGCCCGATCGGTTGGATCAGCCGGCACGTCTGCCAGACCCGCGGCTATCCGTTCACGACCAGCTATCACACCCGCTTTCCCGAATATCTCGCCGCGCGGCTGCCGGTCCCGCTGCGGTGGAGCTACGCGGCGTTGCGCCGTTTCCATAATAGCGGGGACGGCATCATGGTCGGCTCGGCGTCGCTCGAGCGGGCGCTGAAGGCGCATGGCTTCCGCAAATTGATGCCGTGGTCGCGCGGCGTCGATGCCGAGCTGTTTTGTCCGCGTACAGAGCGGCCGATCGCCTTCCCGGCGCCGGTGTTCCTCTATGTCGGCCGCGTCGCGGTCGAGAAGAATCTCGACGCCTTTCTCGGTCTCGACCTGCCGGGCTCGAAAGTCGTGGTCGGGGACGGGCCGCTGCGCAGCAGTTTGCGGGTCCGGTTTCCGCACGTGCATTTCCTCGGCACGCGGACGGGCCGGGCGCTCGCCGACGTCTATGCGTCCGCCGACGTCATGGTGTTTCCAAGCCTGACCGATACGTTCGGGATGGTGATCCTCGAGGCGCTGGCCAGCGGCCTGCCGGTTGCGGCCTTTCCGGTGATGGGACCGCTCGACGTGATCGGCAAGTCAGGCTGCGGTTGTCTCGATCACGACCTGCGTCGCGCGGCGCTCGGCGCGCTGCTGGTGCCGCGCGAGAAATGCCGCGCCCACGCCCTGACCTTCACCTGGCAGGAAAGCGTGCGGCAGTTCCTCGACAATATCGGGCGGGCCCACGCCTCGCCGGCGCGCGCAGCCGTCGCGGGAGCGGGCTGACTAGAGCTTCGGTTCTGATTGAATCAGAACCGAAGCTCTAGCTTCTTGTTGTGACGCGTTTTCTTCACGCGAACCGGTGCTCACTTCGCTCGAAAACGCTCTAGCTGCCGAGCAGCTCCGTGATCAGCCCGGCTGCCTTGATCCCGGTCCCGCTGATGATGACGACGGTGCGCTCTGCCGGCCGGATCGCGCCGCGCTCCTTGAGGACATCGAGCGCGGCGGCGGCCGAGGCCGAGGTCGGCTCGACGAACAGGCCGCTACGCGCCAGCCGCTTCAATGCGGCGACGATGCCGTCTTCGGGAATCGCGACAGTGCCGCCGCCGCTCTCCCTCAGCGCCGCGATCATCTGCTTCAGGCGCAGCGGATGCTTGATCGCGGTACCTTCGGCGATGGTCTTGCGGACCTCGCGATCGACCGGCGTGTCGACGCCGGAGACGAAGCTGGCATCAACCGGCGAGCAGTTGAGCGGCTGGGCCGCGAACAGCCGCGGCAGCCGCGTGATCTGCCCGGCCGCGAGCAGCTCCGTGAAGCCGATATAGCAGCCGAGCAGGCTGCTGCCGGCACCGACCGGCATGATGACATTGTCGGGCGCGGTGAAGCCAAAATCTTCCCAGATCTCGTAGGCCAGCGACTTGGTGCCTTGCAGGAAGAAGGGCTGCCAGTTGTGGCTGGAGTAGAAGATCTGCTTCGACTGGCGGATCGCTTCCGCCTCGGATTCCTCGCGCGGGCCTTCGACCAGCTGCACCTCGGCGCCGAAGGCGTGCATCTGCGCCACCTTCATCGGCGATGTCGTCGCCGGCGCAAGGATCCTGACCCGCATGCCGCCCGCCGCGCCATAGGCCGAGACGGATGCGCCGCCATTGCCGGAAGAGTCCTCCAGCACCGCATCGACGCCGAGCTGGCGCAGGAAAGACAGCATCACCGTGGTGCCGCGATCCTTGAAGCTCGCGGTCGGATTGAACCATTCGAGCTTGAAATGCGGCCGCAGGTCGCCCCACGCCTTCTCGACCGCGGGTGTGAAGCCTTCGCCCATCGTGATCGGCTGCCTGATCTCGACCGGCAGCGCCGCGCGGTAGCGCCACAGCGAGCGCGTCCCGTGATCGACCTCGTCGCGGGAGATGCCAGGCAGCGGCGTGACGAGCAACGGCTTGCCTTCGTCGGAGCACCAGCGCGGGACATCCAGCGGATAGAGCTTGCCGTTGAGCGGGTCGATGTAGCTGGGTGATGGCATCTCGGTTCAGTCCTCAAGGAGCGTGCCGGCCGGACATCTCGCGACCCAGCACGAAAGCCGGCAAGGTCGCAAGGTTGTCACGAACCATGATCGGGGCGGGCGCCCCTTCCGGCGGGTTCATTCCGGCCCGATTATGCCACCAAGTCGGCAAGCGCACACGTGCCGTACCGAACAGATCATAGCCCGATCCCGCGACGAACAGGCATCGATCGGCCGGGACCGGCAGTTCGTCGAGCGCGAGCTGATAGGGTTGCGGCTGCGGCTTGTAATAGCCGGCGCGCTCGGCCGTCACGAACACGGTGAAGGGAACGTCGATGCGATCGGCGGCGATGCGGCCGAGCCGTTCCGAGCAGTTGGTCACGACGCCGAGCGCGACGCCGGCCTCGTGCAGCGCTTGCAGGACATCGAAAACCTCGGGCCAGGGATCGAGCTCCGCATAGCGTGCGCCGAGCTCCTCGGCCAATTCGAACGGCAGCCCGACATTGCGTGCCGCCTCGCCCACCAGATCCTCATAGGGACGATAGCGTCCGGTGGCGTAGGTGTTCCTGAGATACTCGGCCCGCCAGCGTAGCCCGGCTTCATCGGAGCCCGCGACCTTGTTCCAGAGTGTCCAGCTGTCGAGCAGCGCGGTCAGCAGATCGAACAGAACGGCGTCATAGGCTCGGGTCATGGGCTGCGCTCCATTTCCTACCATCCGCGAAACCGCTCCCATTGCCTGACCGAGTTGGAGCCGGCGGCGACGGCATGATAGCGGTCGTGCTGGGCTCCGGTCGCGCAGGCATGATTCGGCAGGATCCGCACCTTCGCGCCGACCGGCGGCGCCACCTGCGGCGCGGTGCTGCCGGGACGGAGCGCGATGATGCCGTGCTCCTGATTGGTTTCGGTCACGATCAGGTCGCGATAGGGCCGTCCATCGATGTCGCACACGATGCCGTAGCCCTGGTCGATCGGCTGCTTCGCGGTGCCGCGATCGCGCGACAGCGCCATCCAGCCGGCGTCGATGAAGGTCCAGCCGCGGTCGGCGCGATGGCCGATCACCGTCGCGAGCACCGACAGCGCAATGTCGTCGACCGCGCAGACCCCGATCCCGGCCATCACCAGGTCGAACATCACGAAGACGCCGGCGCGCACCTCGGTGACGCCGTCGAGCCGGCGCGCGAAATGCGCCGTCGGCGTCGAGCCGACGCTGACCACGGGGCATGGCAGTCCGGCTCCGCGCAGCGTTTCGGCGCAGGCAACGGCGGCGGCGCGCTCCTGCTCGGCCGCCTGCTCGAGCGCCGCCACGCTGCGGCAGGAATAGGATTCGCCGGCATGCGCCATGACACCACGCAACTCGGCGCCGCCTTGATGCAACGCGCGGCCGATCTCGACCAGTTGCGGGTCGTGCGCGCCGACACCCGCGCGATGGCCGTCGCAATCGATCTCGATCAGCACCGGAATGCGGTCGTTCGTCATGCGCGCCATCGTGGCGACGGCCGCCGCCTGCTCCATACTGTCGAGCACCACCGACAGGTCCACGCCCTGTCGCCGCAGCGCGGCGACGCGATCGAGCTTTTGCGGCGCGATGCCGACGGCATAGAGGATGTCCTTGACGCCTGCCGCGGCGAACACCTCGGCCTCCTGCAGGGTCGAGACCGCCGCCGGGCCGCCTGGGCCGTCCATCACGGCGCGCGCCGCCGGAATTGATTTCGCGGTCTTCAGATGCGGGCGCAGCGGTACGCCGAGCCGCGTCAGCCGCGTCTTCAAACGGGTGATGTTGTGCAGCATCCTGTCTTCGTCGAGCACGAGGCAGGGCGTCTCGATATCGGCAAGCGGATGCGAGGCGTTCAAAACAGGGGCTGATGACATCCGGCGAGACTAGCCGTTTCCATGCTAAGTACAATTTACCGAATGTCATTCCTATATTAAGTCTGGACTTAATGCTCTCGACCGACGACATCCGCTTCTTCGTGGCCATCGCTGCGGCCCGATCGCTCGCCGCCGCGGCGCGGGCGCTCGACGTGACGCCATCGGCGGTGTCGCAGCGGTTGCAGAGCCTCGAGCAGCGCCTCGGCGTTCAACTGGTCAGCCGTTCGGCCCGGCGGCTGACGCTGACCGATGAAGGCGAGCTGCTGGTGCTGCGCGGCGGCACGCTGCTCGACGAGGCGACGGAGCTGACGGAGGCGCTGCAGGCGCGTCGCGGAACCATCGCCGGCCACCTGAAGATTCTTGCGCCGCTCGGCTTCGGACGCCGCTACATCGCGCTGGCCGT
This sequence comes from Bradyrhizobium sp. AUGA SZCCT0105, assembly GCF_018129565.1. Taxonomy (NCBI): domain Bacteria; kingdom Pseudomonadati; phylum Pseudomonadota; class Alphaproteobacteria; order Hyphomicrobiales; family Nitrobacteraceae; genus Bradyrhizobium; species Bradyrhizobium sp. AUGA SZCCT0105. The sequence goes on from NZ_JAFCMK010000009.1 coordinate 152,397, forward strand.
TGCCGGCTTCCGAACACAGCATCCCGACGTGTCGGTCGAGCTCGAACTGTCCGATCGGCCGGCGCGTGCCGCCGCGAGCGCGTGGGATGTCATGATCCATATCGGCGCGTTGAAGGATTCCTCGCTTCGCTTGCTGCGTCTTGCGCCCAATGAACGCGTTCTCTGCGCCACGCCGGCCTATCTGAAGCGCCGTGGAATCCCGGCGAGCCCGCAGGAGCTACGCGGGCATCAATGCATCGCGCTCCGCGAGAACGAAGAGGATGTGACGCTCTGGCGCTTCTCGCGCCGGCGTGCGGCGGCGGAGCCTGATGTCATCAGGATCGAGCCGATGCTGTCGAGCAATGACGGCGAGGTGGTGAAGGCCTGGGCGCTGGCGGATCATGGCCTGATCGTCAGGTCGGAATGGGATGTCGCCGAGGATCTCGCCGGTGGCCGGCTGGTGCGGGTGCTGCCGAGCTTCCGCCTGCCGCCGGCCGACATCGTCGCGCTGCTCAATCCGGGCCGCGGCGGGCGAGCCAGGCGCACGCAGGCTTTTGTCGAGCATCTGCGCGATGCCCTCTCACCGCCGCCTTGGCGCAGCAGGCCGCGCTGACAAACGGCGCGATCGCTTACGCCGCGCCGGCCTGCTTGCTCAGATAGCTCCTGGCAAAGTCGAGATACCAGTCGAGACAGCCGGGATTGGCCATCGCATCGCGGTTGATGACCTTCTCGACGGAATGGCCGAGCAACAGCTTCTTGACCGGCAGCTCCTGCTTCTTGCCGGACAGCGTGCGCGGAATTTCCGCCACGACGAAGATGTCGTTGGGCAGGAAGCGGCGCGACAGCCCGGCTTCCACGGCCTTGTTGATCTTCGCCTTCATCGCGGCATCGAGGACAATGCCCTCGCGCAGCACCACGAACAGCGGCATGTAGCTGTCGCGGCCGAGATATTCGAGGTCGACGACCATCGAATCCAGCACCTCCGGCAGCGCCTCGATCGCCGAATAGAGCTCGCTGGTGCCCATCCGCAAGCCATGGCGGTTGATGGTGGCATCGCTGCGGCCGTAGATCACGCAGGAGCCGTCGGGGTTGATCTTGAGCCAGTCGCCATGCCGCCACACCGGGCCGCGGCCACTTCCGTCGAAATTGTCGGGATAGGTCTCGAAATAGCTCGCCATGTAGCGCGCATTGCCGGGATCGTTCCAGAAGCGCAGCGGCATCGAGGGCAGCGGCTCGGTGCAGACGAGCTCACCGACCTCGTCGATCACGGCACGGCCCTGTTCGTCGAAAGCCTCCACCGCGCAGCCGAGCAGCCGGCATTGCATGATGCCGGGGGTCTGCGGCAGTTCGCGATTGCCGCCGATGAAGGCGCCGGCGAAATCGGTGCCGCCGGAGATATTGGCCCACCACATGTCGGCCTGCGCGGCGTTGCCGTTGCGTTTCGAAAGCGCGGCGAAGCGTTCGTTGAACCAGGCTTGCGTGTCGGCGCTGAGCGGTGAGCCGGTCGAGCCGAGCGTGCGCAGGCCCGAGAGGTCGCCTACCCCAGCGAGATCGATCTCCGCTTTGGTGCAATTGGCGAAGAACGCTGCGCCGGCGCCGAAGAAGGTCGCCTTGGCGTCGGCGACGAAGCGCCACAGCGTAGTCCAGTCCGGCTTGTCCTTGGTGCCGCCGGGACTGCCGTCGAAGATGCAGCAGGTCGTGCCGTTGAGCAGACCGTTGGCCTGGCAGTTCCACATGATCCAGCCGGTCGAAGAGTACCAGTGGAAGCGCTCGCCGAACGAGTTCGGCTGATAGCTGCAGCCGATGTCGTTGTGCAGGGTCGAGAGCGGCAGCGCCACGACGATGATGCCGCCATGGCTGTGCAGGATCGGCTTCGGCAATCCGGTGGTGCCCGAGGAATAGACGATCCAGAGCGGGTGGTCGAACGGCAGCCATTCCGGCTCGAAGGCGTCGATCTCCGCGCTCTGGCCGGCAAGGATGGACGACAGCAGTGTTTCGGACGGCGCGGCATCGCTGTGCAGGATGACATGCTGCACCGTCGGCAGCGCGCGCCGCAATTCCTCGATCACCGGCTTCCGGTCATGGCGCTTGCCGGCATAGGTCACGGCGTCGCAGGCGATCAGCACTTTCGGCTCGATCTGCTTGAAGCGGTCGATCACCGCGGGTGCGGCCATGTCGGGCGCGCAGACACTCCAGATCGCACCCAGGCTCGCGGTCGCCAGAAACGCGATGATCGTCTCGGGGATGTTCGGCAAGTACGCCGCGACGCGGTCGCCGGCACGGACGCCGTTGGCCTTCAGGTGCAGCGCAAGCGCCGCCGATTTGCGCTGCAGCTCCGGCCAGCTCGTCTCCGAAAGCTTGCCCTCCTCGCCGCTCGAGATCAGCGCCGGCAGGCCGGCGGCGTGCGCCGGCGCGACGTGCCGGAAAACCTGGCGCGCATAGTTCACCGAAGCGCCGGGAAACCACACCGCGCCCGGCATCTTGCGTTCGGCCAGCACCGCCGAATGCGGCGTCGGCGAGCGCAGGTCAAAATAATCCCAGACGCTCTGCCAGAAGGCGTCGATATCGGTGACCGACCAGCGCCGCATCGCCTCGAAATCCGCAAACGCAAGGCCGCGTGTGTCCTTCAGCCAGTCGCGGTACAGGGCCATTTGCGGGACGTAAGGTGCTGTCATGGGCGTTTCCGAAATTTCTTGTGTTGTGGCAGCCGCGATCGAGGCGTGCCGGCGTGTCTTAACATAGTGATGCGAGCACGGGGAACGCAGTCGCGCCGCGACTGGCGTCATATTCTTACCGCTGCCGCAGCGTGCTATTGCTTCGGGTGCGGGGCTGATTCCATGCCCATCCGATAGCGAGCGGCCATGTCCGTCGGCGAACTCTTCATCCTGGGATTCCACGGCAAGGTCATTCCGCCCTGGCTGAAGGAGTTTGCCGCACAGTTCGGGCTCGGCGGCGTGATCCTGTTCGATTACTCGTGCCAGACCCGGCAATACGACAACAACATCGTATCGCCTGCGCAGCTGCAGTCGCTCTGCGCCGAGATCGCGGCGTTGCCGTCGCAGCCGCTGGTCTTCATCGACCAGGAGGGCGGTCTGGTGCGCCGGCTCAAGGAGGGCCTCGGTTTTCAGCCGCTGCCGAGCGCAAAGGATTTCAATCGGCTCACGCCTGCGGACAAGCAGGCGATCCTGGCCGCAAGCTATGGCGAGCTGCGGCGGCTCGGCATCCGCTACAATTTCGCGCCCGTCATCGACGTCGATTACAATCCCGACAATCCCAATATCGGCAGGATCAAGCGATCCTATTCGTCCGAGATCGGCGAGGTCGTGGCCAATGCCCGTCTGGTCGACGCCGCGGCGCGGCAGGCAGGGGTGGGCCTTTGCCTGAAGCATTATCCGGGCATCGGCGGCGCGCACGTCGATTCACATCTGGAGTTCATGGACATTTCCGATGCGCTGCGGCCGGAGCAGGAGGAGTTGTTCTACGCGTTGGCCCCGGATACCTTCGGCGATGCGGTGCTGATCAGCCACGCCATTGTCCGCCAGTGGGACGCGCAGCATCCGATGACACTGTCATCGGCTGGAATCGCCCGGCTTCGCCACCGGCTGCCCGAGACGCTGCTGATCACCGACGACATGCAGATGCAGGGGCTACAAAAGGCGCTCGGCACCAGCGCGGCCAGCCTGCAGGCGATCGCCGCCGGCGTGGACATGATCTGCATCGGCAACAATCTGCTCGACCAGGAGCAGGCGATCGCCGGCATCGCCGCGGCGGTCGCGGGTGCGCTGCAGGACGGATCGCTGGATCAGGCCGCGGTGCGGCGCTCCATTGCGCGGGTGCAAAGGCGCAAGGCACTGCTCGCCTGACGGCATTGAACCAAATTTTCTGCCGGGCGACCATAAGGAACGGAACCAAACTTCATTGCCGCGAGTTAACACAGACGCTCATCGGGGCAACGAACCATGAAGATGCTCAAGCGTCTCTTCCGATTGACCTGGCTACGCCGCGTCCCACGCAACTCCGCCGATTTGCCGCCTGCCTGCATCGATCCCGACGAATTCATCCGCCTGCTCTGCAGCGGGCGCCGCGAGGATTTGCGGATACTGGCAAAGCGGCTGAGCCAGCGTTCGCGGGCTCACGCATAGGCAGCGGAGCCGTCCAATCGTGAGCCGGTTCGCGCAGGGCCGGCAATGCGGCGCGCGGCCGCGATGCCGTTCGGTCCTCATGCGATCGACCTATTGCTTCGCCTTCTCGTGATTGCCGATCCCGACCGGCTTGTAGTCGTAGGTCGGATAGAACTCGGTATGGTAGGCGCCCCAGGCATTGTTCTCGATAACACGGTTGACCTCGCGCAGCCGCGAGGCCGGCAGCCGCAGGGTCACCACTTGGCCGACCCCCATCATCACGTACCAGCTCACGACCTCGACACCTTCGGGCGGAAACGCCTTGTAGAAGCCCTGCCGCTCGAGTTGCGCATTCAACTCGCTGAGCGGCCGTGACTGATCATGCTTGAAGAAGATGGTGACCATGATCGCGTTGTCTGACGTCGGTGCTGCATTGCCGGTCGGCGTGGTCTGGGCCTGCGCGCCGGTGCCGGACAGCAGTGCTGCGGCCAGCGCCGCAATCGTCATCCAGGATCCATTCCGCCCGTTCCGCCCTCGCTTCATTGCCGCGCCCTTTTGTTGTTGGTCGAGAGGCGGCGATCATCGCGGCGCATGCCGGGGCTGTAAATCGACATTCGCCTGACCCGACGCCCACCGCCGCGCCCCTCGGCCGATGTGATCCGTCTCATACGCGCGTCGGCCGGCGTGCGGTAAGCCGATGCGATCCCGATGCCCGGAGGGTTGATCGATGACGACCCGGCGAATGGCGTATTGGTGGTTCAGGTTTGTCCTTTCGGGACGCTTCCTGCAGAAATTCCTCCGGCGGCGGCGCCCTTGATGTCTGAGGGGCGGCGCGCACCCCGCCCATTTCAACCTGAAGCCAGGGGGCGGATGTGGGCGCCGATGCGCCCCGGAGCGCATCGGGAAGGTAAAATCCAACCTGCGGGCATCATCGGGATGAAGTGGCCTTGATGCCCCGTAAGACTACTGTCCTTCGGCTCAAACAAGCGAGATTCGTTGCCAAATCAGCGGTAATCTGCGCCTGCTTGGCAGGTCGGGGCCCGAGGTCACAGTTGCGTCACCCGTAGTTTTACGGAGTCCCGTGTTAACGCGGCCACAAGTTCACCTTCGGTAAACCATACTTATGACGCAACATGACAATCGAGCCGAGGCGCGCCTTCCGACATGGATGGCCGGAACCGCGACGCTCGAGGCGCAGCCGCCCGAGATTCAGGGAGCTGTTGTGCCGCGAACGCAGGTGACCGCGGACGCCGGGGCGGCGATCGTCCGGCAGTTCAATGGGCCGGTGACGGCGCTGCTGCTCTACATGAACGAGCTCAAACAGCACAGTCAGCAGTTCGCGCATGCGCCCGGCAACGGCGTCTATCTGCGGCAGGTGATCGAGAACGCGCTCGAGCAGACCGAGCGGGTATCCGCGATGCTGAAGCAGATCTCCGATCTCTATCCGAACGCGATTCCGGCCACCGATCTCAGGCCGCCGCTTGACGACAAGCCGGCAGGCGCCCGGTCGCCCGATGTCATGTTCACGCCGGAGGCAGGCCGCAAGCCGCTGACCAAGCGCGAGCGTGAGGTGCTCAGCCTGATCAGCGACGGCTATTCCAACAAGCAGGGCGCGCTGCGGATGAACATCAGCCCGCGCACGTTCGAGAGCCATCGCGCCGAGGCCATGCGCAAACTGGGTGCGCGAAACACCGCAGATCTCGTCCGCAAGGCCTTGTTGCATTCCGCATAGAGCGTTTTCAGCGAAGCCTGCCCCGCACTTGATGCGGGGTGGGTACCGGTTCGCGCAAAGAAACGCGTCAAAACCAAAGTCCAGAGTTCGGTTCCGATTCCAACGGAACGGGGCTCTGAGTCGGCGAATTCGGTTCGCTAGAACCCGGTTCTCAGAAATCGTCTTCCGCGGCGAAGCACAGGCGCGGCGCGAGCCGCGCGGCGGAGGCGGCTGACTTCGGCTCGTCCGGAACGATCGTGACCACCCATGCCGCCGTCGCGCCGGACTTGCTTTCGACGATCGCGCGCACACGTCCCGTCACTGTCGCGCCGGCGGACCTGATGGTGGCGGGCCGGCCGTTGAACTGGGCCATGCGGAAGCGCCGGGCTTCCTTCCGGTCGGTCGTCTCGTACGTGAACATCGGCTCCCCCGTGCGTCGACGCGACTTTGCGGATGCAGCGTTATCCGACGGTGAAAATCGTACGCCGTAGAAGTACGGCTTGTGCGCCGGCGGGGGCGTTTTCGCACGAAGTGGTAGCGATTCGCGTGAACAAGACGCGTCAAGAATAGCAAGCTTCAGCCGCCGGCTTCCTGGCAACTCAGCAGCCCCGCATATTGCGCCTTGACCGTGGCGTAGCACTCGCACGCGGTCCTGATCAGTCCATCCGCATTGGTGATCTCGATGTGGCCGCGGCTGTAGTGGATGAAATTCGCCTGTTGCAAGGTATGCGCGACCAGCGACACGCTGTTGCGGCGTGCGCCGATCATCTGGGCCATCGCCTCCTGCGTCAGGGCGATCTTGTTGCTGCCGGAGAGATCGCGCGTGTGCAGCAGGCATCGCGCCAGCCGCGACTCCACGGTGTGCGCGGCGTTGCAGCCGGCCGTCTGCTGGATCTGGGCATAGACGGCGAGACCGTGCCGGATCAGCATCGCTCGCAGAGTCGGGCTCTGGCCGGCGGCCGTCCGCAAGGCTTCGACCTCGATCGTCGAAGCGACGCCCGGCACCAGCACCACGGCGCTGTTCAGCGTGGGAGCTTCACCAAGCCCCGCGAACGCACCGTAGATGCTGCCGCGGCCGACCATCGCGATCTGCACGCACACGCCTCTTGCCAGCCTGACCACCAGCGAGATCACCCCCTTGTGCGGCATGTATGTCCGCTCGAGCATCTCGTCGGTCTCGATCAGGACCGAATCGGCGGCGAGGTCGATCGTCCGCAAATAGGGCCGGATCAGCCCAAAATCGCTCTCCGAGAGCGAAGACAGAAATCCGTTGGGCGATCGCGGAACCGTATCCAAAGCAACCTCCTGCCTTCCGGCAAAGCTTGTCTCTGGTCATCAAAGCTGATGCGTGCAGTTGGGTCGTTATGCAACTTATTCTGGCACGTCTTGGTTCCAATGGAAACATATCTTGGTTCCATTAGGAATACGCCGATCGCCGGAGCGTCACGTTATCCGCGGCTGCAGCGGGTCGCCGCGATCAATCTTCGGGCCCGATCAATTGTTCGGCGTGCGCCTTGACGGTCGCATAGCATTCACACGCTGCCTTCCGCAGACCGTCGATATCGGTGATTTCGATATGGCCGCGGCTGTAGCGCAGGATACCGGCCTGCTGAAACCCATGCGCGACGATCGAAACCGCATTGCGCCGCACACCGATCATCTGCGCCAGCATCTCCTGGGTCAACGGCAAGGCTTCGCTGCCGCACAGGTCGCGCGCGCGCAGCAGCCAGCGCGACAGCCGTGCCTCCACCGGATGCGACACGTTGCAGGCGACGGATTGCTGGGTCTGCGCCATCAGCGCCTGCTCATAGAGAGCAACCAGGGTCCGGAACTCCGCGCTGCGATTGGCGGTCTCGCGGAAATCTTCCGCCCGCACCATCGATGCCGTGCCCGGCACCACGACGATCGCGTCGGCGAGCAGCGGCCGCTCATGCAGGGCGGCGGATGCGCCGACGATGCCGTCACGACCGATGGTTGCAATCTCGACGGATTGCCCGTCGGACAGATTGACCATCATCGAGACCACACCGCCGTGCGGGAAATAGACCCGCTGCACCGGCGCGCCGGCATCGGCGAGCACCGTTTCCTTGGTCAGGTCGACGGTTTCCAGAACGGGATGAAGTTGCGCGTATTCCGTGGAGGGAAGTGCTTGCAACAGACGATTGGGCGGACGCGATACCGCGGACATTGGAGCTCCTGCCGAGGGCGGGAGCACTACGGTCTCGCATCACCTACTCTTGGCGTGTGGAAAGCGAACATAGCTTGCCTGTCCAATAGCACAAGGGTTGTGGTGCGAACTCTATACCCTCTAGGGGGCAGACGGTCGGCAATCGCATCGGCCTGCGCGGCGTTCGAGGCGATTCGAATGCCGCGTATCCCGGACGAGACGGTTGCGACGTTGTCTCGCATTTATTGATTTCCATTAACTCTGATGTTTACCCAAGCGTGTGCCGTCGCGATGGCCATTACGGATGTCGAAGGCCCCCGTCGGCAGCGCGAGCATGCGGCAAGTCCCGCAAATGCGAGGACAAATTCGCTGTCACGAGATTGATCCGGCGGCGAACATGCGTCGCTTAGCTGAGCGTCTGCACGGCGGCCGTGGAATTACCGGCAAAGCCATCCTGGGTATTTGTACGGAGCAGCCCTTTAACGAACGGGTAGCGCGGACGGACCAGTGTGGCACCGGTCGCCGTGCGAAATTTACGGCGTCGCGTCATTCGTGTTCATCCAGAAGGGTACCAGTATGTCCGGCATCGTCCTTTCGTCATCGGTCCGTCAGAACCTGCTTTCGCTGCAGTCGACGGCCGACCTGCTCGCCACCACGCAGAACCGCTTGTCCACCGGCAAGAAGGTCAACACCGCGCTCGACAATCCGACCAACTTCTTCACGGCGCAGTCGCTCGACAACCGCGCCAGCGACATCAACAACCTGCTGGACGGAATCGGCAACGGCGTGCAGGTGCTGCAGGCCGCCAACACCGGCATCACTTCGCTGCAGAAGCTCGTCGACAGCGCCAAGTCGGTCGCCAACCAGGCTCTGCAGGCCGCGGTCGGCTACTCCCAGAAGTCACAGGTGACGACCGCCGTGGTCACCGGCGCGACCACCGACGATATCCGCGGTACCGCCACCTACAGCAACGCGACCCTCGCTGGTACGGTCGTCAACAACAATCTGACGGTGCCGGCGCCGATCACGGCCGCCACCAAGCTCGTCACTGCGGCCAACTCCGACAGCCTGGCAGCGACCCCGACCGGTACGATCAGCGTCAACGGCAAGTCGATCACGTTCTCGAACACGCAGACCACGTCGACGACCGATTCGTCCGGCAACGTGACCCTCGGCACGGGCGCGGGCAGCACGCTGACGGTCGGCGACCTGCTCACCGCGATCGACGGCATCACCGGCACGGCCACCGCCTCCACCGTGGCGGCTGGTGCGCTCCAGATCAGCACCGGCACCAACCAGGATCTCAACATCTCCGGCTCGGGCCTCGCCGCTTTCGGCCTTACCGCCGGAACCAAGGCACGCACCGTGGCAACGCCTTCGCCGCTGGATGGCTTGACGCTGACGATCGGCGCGACCGGCAACGGCAAGGCCACCAACATTACGTTTGGTAGCGGCGCGGGCCAGGTGAAGTCCCTCAACGACCTGAACAACGCACTGTCCGCGAACAACCTGCAGGCGTCGCTCAGCGCGGGCGGAGCGCTCACCATCAGCACCACCAACGATGCTGCGTCCGCGACCATCGGCACGATCGGTGGCACGGCAGCCGGCGCCGGCAAGCTGTTCAACGCCCTTGTGGGCAGCGCCCCGGTGCAGGATCCGAATGGACTGGCGAACCGCGCCAACCTGGTCAACCAGTACAACAACATCCTGGACCAGATCACCACGACCGCCCAGGACGCGTCGTACAACGGCATCAACCTGCTCAATGGCGATCAGCTCAAGCTGACCTTCAACGAGACGGGCTCCTCGACGCTGAAGATCCAGGGCGTCACCTTCGATGCCTCCGGCCTCAACCTCACCAAGCTGACCGCCGGCACGGACTTCATCGACAACGCTTCGGCCAACGCCACGCTGAAGACGCTCAACAGCGCGAGCGGCCTGCTGCGCACCCAGGCTTCGACCCTCGGTTCGAACCTGTCGATCGTGCAGATCCGCCAGGACTTCTCGAAGAACCTGATCAACGTGTTGCAGACCGGCTCGTCCAACCTGACGCTGGCCGACACCAACGAGGAAGCGGCGAACAGCCAGGCGCTGTCGACCCGCCAGTCGATCGCGGTGTCCGCGCTGGCGCTGGCCAACCAGTCGCAGCAGAGCGTTCTGCAGCTGCTCCGCTAAGCGTAGCCGCGACAGACAACGACTATCGAGGCGGCGGAGGAAACTCCGCCGCCTTTGCTTTTGGGTTCGCTTAACCATCCCGCCGGTTTCAACCCATGTTCAACCCATGGGCGATCGCGCTCTGATGCAGGCGGATGTCATGGCCGCCAGCATTTCGCGGGATTTGACCGTCCCTCGATCGCATTTCGTTCAAATTGCGACGACAGGTGGAACGGGCTCTTTCCCGTCCGGGTGGTAAGGGCTTGTTGCTGTGAAACTGGCCGCGATGTCGTGATGCGTCGTCCTTGAACGGCTTCATCGTCCGTATTTGCACGGACGACGAAATTAACGTCGCCGTGAAGCCGGCCAAGTTATCGATGCGAGGCGTGCGTTCCGTAGCACCTTGAGGGGACCGATTCATGGACGATCTGTTGCGCGAGTTCCTGACGGAGAGCAGCGAGAGCCTGGACACGGTCGACAACCAGCTGGTGCAGTTCGAGCAGGATCCGAACAACGCGAAGATCCTGGATAACATTTTCCGGCTTGTGCACACGATCAAGGGGACCTGCGGCTTCCTCGGGCTGCCGCGGCTGGAAGCGCTGGCGCATGCCGGCGAGACCCTGATGGGCAAATTCCGCGACGGCATGCCGGTGAAGGCGGAAGCCGTGACGCTGATCCTGTCCTCGATCGACCGCATCAAGGAGATCCTCGGCGGGCTCGAGGCGACCGAAGCCGAGCCGGAGGGTAACGACCGCGACCTGATCGATCAGCTCGAGGCGATGGTCGAGCACGGCATGGCGGCGATGGCTGCTGGTGAAGCTGCCGCCGAAGAAGCTGTGCCTGTCGTTGAATCTCCATCCGTGCAGGCGGCGATGACCGAAGGCACGCTGGTGGTGCAGACGCTGGAGCGTCCGCTGCGCCCGGGCGAGGTCTCGCTCGACGAGCTCGAGCGCGCCTTCCGCGAGACCGAGATTGAAGTCGCAGCACCCGCACCTGTGCCGGTCGCGAAGGCCGTCACCGCTGCGCCCGCGGCCGAGCCGGTTGAAGCCGCAAAGAAGCCGGTGCGCAAGGCCGCCACCGAGGATGTCCAGGAAGGCGACAAGATCGCCAACCAGTCGATCCGGGTCAACGTCGACACCCTCGAACACCTCATGACCATGGTCTCCGAGCTGGTGCTGACCCGCAACCAGCTGCTGGAGATCTCACGCCGCAACGAGGACACCGAGTTCAAGGTGCCGCTGCAGCGGCTCTCCAACGTCACCGCCGAGCTGCAGGAAGGCGTCATGAAGACGCGCATGCAGCCGATCGGCAATGCCTGGCAGAAGCTGCCGCGCATCGTCCGCGATCTCTCCGGCGAGCTCGGCAAGCAGATCGAGCTCGAGATGCACGGCGCCGACACCGAGCTCGACCGCCAGGTGCTCGACCTGATCAAGGACCCGTTGACGCACATGGTGCGCAACTCCGCCGATCACGGCCTGGAGACCACCGCCGAGCGGGTCGCTAGCGGCAAGCCCGAGCAGGGCACCATCCGCCTCAGCGCCTATCACGAAGGCGGCCATATCATCATCTGCATCGCCGACAATGGCCGCGGGCTCAACACCGAGCGGATCAAGGCCAAGGCGCTCCAGAACGGTCTCGTCACCGAGGCTGAGCTGGAGAAGATGACCGAAGCCCAGATCCACAAGTTCATCTTCGCGCCGGGCTTCTCGACCGCGGCGCAAGTCACCTCGGTGTCCGGCCGCGGCGTCGGCATGGACGTGGTGCGCACCAATATCGACCAGATCGGCGGCACCATCGACATCAAGAGCGTGGCCGGTGAGGGCGCCTCGGTCACCATCAAGATCCCGCTGACGCTTGCGATCGTCTCCGCGCTGATCGTGGAAGCCGGCGGCGACCGCTTTGCGATTCCCCAATTGTCTGTGGTCGAGCTGGTGCGGGCCCGCGCCAACTCCGAGCACCGCATCGAGCGGATCAAGGACACCGCGGTCTTGCGGCTGCGCAACAAGCTGCTGCCGCTGATCCATCTGAAGAAGCTCCTCAAGATCGACGATGGCGCCACCTCGGATGCCGAGAACAGCTTCATCGTGGTGACGCAAGTCGGCAGCCAGACCTTTGGCATCGTGGTCGACGGCGTGTTCCACACCGAGGAGATCGTGGTCAAGCCGATGTCCACGAAACTGCGGCACATCGACATGTTCTCCGGCAACACCATTTTGGGCGATGGTGCTGTGATCATGATCATCGACCCCAACGGCATTGCCAAGGCCTTGGGCGCGTCCGGCTCCTCGGCCCATGACATGGCCGACGACAATGCGGCGGCCCATGCCTCGAGCGGCGAGCAGCTGACCTCGCTGTTGGTGTTCCGCGCCGGTTCCAGCCAGCCGAAGGCGGTGCCGCTCGGCCTCGTCACCCGGCTGGAGGAGATCGCAACCGACAAGATCGAGCTCTCGAACGGCCGCTACATGGTGCAGTACCGCGAGCAGCTGATGCCGCTGGTGCAGATGGCAGGGGTCGAGGTGCAGACCCAGGGCGCGCAGCCGATCCTGGTGTTCGCCGACGACGGCCGCTCGATGGGGCTCGTGGTCGACGAGATCATCGACATCGTCGAGGAGCGGCTCAACATCGAGGTCGCGGGCAGCCAGGACGGCATTTTGGGCTCGGCCGTGATCAAGGGCCAGGCCACCGAGGTGATCGACGTCGGCCACTTCCTGCCGATGGCGTTCGCCGACTGGTTCTCGCGCAAGGAGATGCGCCCGTCGGCCTCGGCGCAGTCGGTGCTGCTGGTCGACGATAGCGCGTTCTTCCGCAACATGCTGGCGCCGGTGCTGAAAGCCGCCGGCTACAAGGTGCGGACCGCGCCGAACGCGCAGGAAGGGCTCGCCGCGCTGCGCTCGGGACAGGCCTTCGACGTCGTGCTGACCGACATCGAGATGCCCGAGATGAACGGCTTTGAGTTCGCCGAGAACATCCGCAGTGACCACAATCTCACCGGGCTGCCGATCATCGCGCTGTCGGCAATGGTGTCGCCGGCGGCGATCGAGCGCGGCCGGCAGGCCGGCTTCCACGACTATGTCGCCAAGTTTGATCGTCCCGGGCTGATCGCGGCGCTGAAAGAGCAGACCGCCGAA